>NZ_CAKZKO010000019.1 GCF_937123705.1 uncultured Paraglaciecola sp.
GCTAAGCAGGTTATACTACCACCAGTATCATTATTAACTGATGGTGTAAATTTTAGTGATAAAAAGTTGGTTTTACGCGATGCAGTTATAGATAGTGCTGGTAAAGTTACAACAGGAGAAGTTGCTGTAGCTTATGGAAAACTATCTGAAGTATTTTTAGATTTTATAATCATAGGGTTCACTGTTTTTTTGGTTGTAAAGTTTATGAATAGATTAAGAAACAAGGCACAAGACACCAAAGATGAAACGGTAGCTACCCCAAAGGATATTGAGTTATTATCTCATTTAACTGAATTAATGGAAGAACAAAACGCCTTGTTAAAAGCGAAACAATAAATCACACAGGCATTGTCAAAGAGCTGGTGTTTACAATTATTTTAGTCTGCGTTCTCTTCATCTGGATTCGTCATAGGGCAAGGTTCACCCGCGAATTCTCGATACTCTTCCCTATCAAAGGCAAACTCTGCATTGTAGCCATTTAGAAAAATGCTGCGGTAGAAGGTGCATTTTTCTTCTGGGGTAAACAACGGGTCGTTTTTAAGGCGCTGTTTAATTTTAGCCATAGTGAGCCTGTCTTTTACCATACGCACACCGCCGCCTGTTGTAGAGTCAAACAACATAAGATGTTCGCCTTGGGTTTGCCATTGGTTCCATTCTGGGCCTTTCTCTTGGCTGCCACGTCCGGGTTTTCCGGTGTGAGCAAACTCTCCCCAATAGTTCATCATTGAGGCTGATAACTCTAGTCGTTCATCTTCATCCCCTAGTAGCATGCTAAACGGGAATTCTTCGGTAAGACCAAATATAAACGCAATATCAAGGCCATGCATCGAACCAATAAGTGTTGGCAAGTCAACCGGCCAGTCAAGCAAATCGTCATAATCTAAGCGGTAGTTATAAATAGGTGCGCCACCGTTTTTGGTGATAATTTCTGCAGGTAAATCGACAGTTGTGACCCGCCAACTTTCGGCGTTGTAACGTCCCGCATTGGCGTAACGACCTGGGTCTTTTACTTCGGGTAAAAATCCTAGGGATTTGTCCACCCAACGGTCATCAAATGCCATTGCTATTTTAAGTTCATCAAGGTTACTACCGGTAATAATAGGCACCGAATTATAACGAGAAGGGTCTTTAAATAACGCTAATGGTTGCGCGACAAAAACGTGACCATCAAGAAAAGCTTTAGGGGAGGAAAAAGAATCGATATCGCCTTCGCTGCCTTCCTCGGCTGTTGTGGCATATAAATCACTAGCCGACACTTGTCTTAAGGCATTTGCCACTTCAACTGCTGACTTAGAGTCTGCGTTATCCACCAATTTTGCGACCACTTCAGCACTGTTATTTTCATAGGCCGGATAATCTAGTTGGTTTTTGTCATAAGCTTCTGATTTATCAGGATCGCTGATGCGTAACGTGCCGCTTTGCACTATCGCACCGTGGAATAAATCTTTTGCCAAAGGCGTTTGCACCAAGGCCCAAGTATTGCGCCCACCTGCTGATTCGCCAAAAACCGTAACTCGTGTTGGGTCGCCACCAAAACTACTGACATTCGATTGCACCCATTTCAAGGCCGCAACCAAATCAAGCACGCCATAATTACCCGATGCATCTTCCAAATTTGCTGCGGTCGTTCTGAGGGATTGATGGCGAAACCAACCTAACAAACCTAAACGATAGTTTACAGATACCACTATCACATTCTGAGTAGCAGCAAGGTAGGCACCTTCTTGAGTTTGCGATGAGCCGGTTAGATTATAACCACCGTGGATCCAAAACATCACAGGCAGCGGCTGGTCTGCGGTTAACGCGCTTTTAGGGGCGTACACATTGAGGCTCAAGCAATCTTCTGATCCCATTACTCGGTCTGCCATAGGCGCAACATCGCCAGAAAGCCCATTAGGCGGTTGAGTACACAACGAGCCGTATTCCAACGCATCCAATACACCATCCCAAGGAATAGCTGGTTGCGGCGCACGCCAGCGCAAATCTCCAATAGGTGGTGCAGCATAGGGAATGCCTAACCAAGCATAAGTATCGGCTAAATGTTCTTTACCTCTTACCTCACCAGTTTCGATAGTCACTTTGGTACTTTCGACTGGTGTGGGCGCGTTTTCGCAAGCTGTTATTAAAAACAGCGATGGTAAAATAATAATAAGAGCAGACTTAACAAGGTTGCGACTATTCATAATAGATATGATCTCGATTAAAAATGTTTAGAAACTAAACGCCCCTTTTAAGCAAAGAGGCATTGGTTTTGGTTTAAGTGATACCGCTAAATTAATTATTCAGCTGCAAGCTAATATTGTCACCTTTTAAGTCATCTGCCGTCACTTTGATGTTGGCAAGACCTTGTAGTGTTTTACCTTGCACTATCAATAGTGCGCGGCCTTTTTTACTCACAACTGTATTGGTTTTATGGGCGTCTACAAACTGCGCATCGCCATTATCAACACCCAAGTTTCTGAGTTTTTCATCCACTGTAAAAGTAAATGCGCGCTCTTCATCTTGCACTGCAATCCCATTACTGTCGACTATCTGAGCCGTGACATGCACCACGTCATAGTTGTCGGCAGTAAGTGCTTTTTTGTCCACACTTAACGCAACGGCAACCGGTTCTGATGTGGTTTGTATTGAGTAAGAAGCATTGGTTCCTGCCACAGCAGATTTAGCAACCAGTTCACCTGCTTTAAAAGGCACTGCCCACTTCAAAACGTGATCTTCGTTGTCGCTTAACGTCTGCACACCTAGGGATTGGCCGTTTTGAAACAATTCGACTTTTTCAACGTTGGTATACACTTCAACCATCACTAATTCGTCTGTGTCGTAATTCCAGTGATCATTCACATTGTGCCATCCCCAAGTGGCTTTTTTCCAACGCCCCGGTAGTTTTTCAACCACATTGTCACCGTCAAGCTTGTAGATTGAATAATCTTTTTGTTGAGTAGCGATGTAAATGTTGGGGCGCTCATCCCATAGAGATCTCATCATGTGATACGCCGGCTTTTTGAAGCCTGCAAAGTCAAGCATACCTGAGGCAGCACCTTTAGTTGGCCAGCGTTTGGTCGCTTCACCAAGGTAGTCGATGCCAGTCCAAATAAACATGCCAGAAATATAAGGTTTGTCTTTTATGGCTTTCCACTCATGCCATTGCGCTACATTTTCTGTACCCATTAATATTTTTTCTGGATACAACTCCCTAGCGTACTCATAAAGCCCGGTGCGATAACTGTAACCTACGATATCTAGGGCATCGGTGAAACCTGAATAATGACTAACAGAAGGCGTTACCAAGTTGGCAATAACCGGGCGTGTTAAATCTATATCACGCACCCAAGCTGCTAGCTCTGCCGCTGTATCGGCCAATTTTGGTTTGTTGGTTTTGATGCTTTCAAAAATCTTTTTACTTTGCTCTGGCTTGATTGGTGGTGGCTCAGACATAGGCGCAGCAATCTTGCCGTTTTTCAAATACCCTGTAGCAAAAAAATAGTTAGGGTAAGACCATTCAATTTCGTTACCAATATTCCATTGGAAAATAGAAGGGTTGTTTTTGTCACGCATTAACATCGCTTTTAGGTCGCGCTCTGCCCATTCGGCAAAATCATTACTATAGCCTTTGGTGATGTATTCAACTGGGCCTTTTTGACTGAAGTTTCGGCGTTTGTCTTTTGGCATCAGCCATTCGTCAAATGACTCTTCTTGCACTAAAAATCCCATTTCATCACACAATTCAATAAATTCTTTAGAAGCTGTGTTGTGACCGGTACGAATGGCATTAACGCCAGCCTGTTTTAACACTTGTAAGCGGCGCTGCCACACACCTTTTGGAACGGCTGTACCTACCAGACCCGCGTCATGATGCAGGTTAACACCTTTAATTTTTACGTTTTTGCCATTTAAGAAAAATCCTAAATTAACATCGTTTCTTAACGTTCGGATACCAAATCGTGTTTTAGTGCTATCGAGTAATTGTTTGCCGTTAAAGATGTCGATTTTTGCATAATATAATGAAGGTGAATCAAGATCCCACAATTGCGGATTAGATAAACTCAATTCTTGCTCATATCCCTTTTTGCTATTTGCTGCCACCATTAACTGAGTGTTGCTACTGCTTACGGTTTTACCCGATTCATCAAGAATAGAGGTGGTAATCTTTAGGTTTTGTGCCTCGACATTTTGGTTGTTAACTTGGCTTTCAATCAAGAGTTTTGCTTGAGCAGGCTCTACATCGAGGGTTTTGACAGTTGTGCTCCAAATTGGTGTATGCACTTGGCCACTGACTATCAACTTTACGTTACGATAAATGCCCGAACCCGGATACCAACGAGTATCGATATAACGAGTACGATCCACATACACCGCAATAACATTATCTGTGCCATCTGAATTCAAAAATGGGGTTAAATCATGATAAAAGGGAGCGTAACCCGATGGGCGTTTTCCTAAGGAGTGACCGTTGATCCATACTTCTGAATGGTTATACACCCCGTCGAATAAAATCTGAGTTTTGCCGGTGTTACCACTAGCCAAAGCAGGGGTTGAGAAATGTTTTCTATACCAACCTTCGCCGCCCGGTAAATACCCTGTAGCGCCAGACGTTTTTTCTTGGGTGTAGCCGGCTTCGATGCTCCAGTCATGGGGTAAGCGAACATCTTGCCACTGGCTATCATCTAAGGTGAGTGACTCGCCTTGGGCCACTTCATCTTTAGTGAATTTCCAATCAAAGTTAAAATCAATAGTTTGCCGCGCAGCATTAGCTGCTTGCTTAGATTGCAGATCCATCGCCACATTGGAACACTGCATTAACGTCAATGACGCTAGACAGATCAAACCGACCTTCGCAAAACGTTTAAAATTAATCATGTTTCTCTCACTAGTTTGTAGGAAAATAAGAGCGCTTCTAATACATCTCACACTGGCCTAAAATGGCTAATCAATAGAAACAAATTACTCACTATTGAAACATTACACAATAACGAGCTAGCAGACAAGTATTATAGATTGATTAATATTCATAAACCTTGTCTATGAACAACATAAATTATATTTAAATCAATTATTTAGAGTGACTTTAACTTATTTGACAGGTTAAACTTGCAATGAGTGTAACTATTAGTGCTACAAGCCTATATCAACGTATAAAAGAGCACTAACCATTAATCTTTACATTCAAATTGCAATAATATGTAATAACGACAATTATTTATTCGTAAAAACAAAAAAACGAGCCGAAGCTCGTTTTTTTGTTTTTATATTTGAATTAACAGGCTATTAAAGCCCCATCAAATCTTCGAAGTTCTTCGAATAAAACGCATCAAGCTCTTCTTTTGTTGCGTTAACCGCATCAAGGCTACGCTGGAAATCACCGAAGGGATCAGCACCGCCTTCAGGGTGTGGATAATCGGTATTAAACATCAACACTTCTTTACCTACGTTTCGCAAAATCCAACCGGTATCTTCAAAATGTAAAGGTGTAGCACGTACTTGGCGAGTGATATATTCAGAAGGTTTTAAAGATAGTTTTTTCAAACCTAGGTCAAACTTACCTAATTCCTTAGCACCCATATCTAGGTTGAACATACAAGCTGGAAGCCAGTTGGCGCCTAGTTCGATTAAGCCCACTTTAAGTTTAGGGAAGCGCTCTAACACACCGTCGTATATCATGCACATTAACCAGCGTTCAATTGAATGGTGCAAAATAGGTACATCTTTTGGGCTAGTGGTTTCTACATTAATCACTTTTCCTGAGCCAAACTCGCGCTTAACACCTGTATTAGCATAAGCGGCGGGTAAACGCGCTCCACTACCAATGTGCAAGCTAATAGGCACACCTGCTTCTTCCATTAGTGCCCAAATAGGATCGTAATCAATATGAGAGGGCGCACGATCATCGTAAGCATCTGAATGTATCCACAATGATTTGACCCCCATCTCAATGGATTGTTTAGCACTGGCTAATGCTCTTACCGGATCTTTTAAAGAAAGATAACCTACCGCTAATAAACGTTCAGGATCTTCAGAACAAAACTCAACCATACCGCGATTGTGTGCTTCACTGCCGCCGTAAATAACCTCTAAATCATTTGATTTCGCAAATCGCGATACAAACACTAGCCCAGGAAAAACAAGCTGTTTATTAATTCCAATAAGATCTAACGAATCGCGGCGCTCTGCGTTGTCTTTGGCACCATAAGCGGCCCACATATTGATTTTTTGAGGATCGCCTAATACATTGGCTTTTAATTTTGCGGTTAATTCTGGATCTTCGCCTTTTAAACGTTTTTCAGCTTGTTGGAAAAATGGCTTTAAAGCATCCATGTTATTAAAATCAAAAAATGGTGGATCTAAATTGTCTAAAACATATTTACTGGCAAAGCTTTCCATAAAGCCAACGCCTTCGACTATGTGGCTATCGGCATCGTGAATAACACGTCCATCGCAGTGTGAAGATAAAGCAGTCATATTTATTTACTCCAAATAGGGTTAATTTAAAGAATATTTTAAGGCGACGACAAAACTGATCCTGCACAGCTACGCCTTTCACAACTAAAATATATAATAGTATCTCTATAACAGCTTGACTAATTGCGAGTTTAATTTGATTATTTACGAATGGCAGTTTGAGAACTAACCTATGTTCCACATTCACAGAATCGCCTTAGTTGGATACGAAAAACTCGTTAAGCGTTTAGGGGCGAACCCTATTTCCTTGTTGTCACAAGTGGGAATTAGCCAAGTTCAACTGCGTGAGTCGAATGTTTATCTATCGCTCACAGCGGTAACAGAGCTACTAGAACTCACGGCTCAAAGTTGCAACGAACCACTATTTGGAGCGAAGTTTGCCAGCGAACAAGGTTTTCGAATGTTAGGGGAATTAGGCATGTCTACCAGTCAGCAAGCGACAGTACTCGCTGCCCTTGACTACATTGAAACACATAGAAATCTTTTCATACTCGGGGTGCGAATAGAGCGCTTTCAACATGACAACATGACAGAGATGAAAGTTGTGTTCGATTTCGACAGTAATACTGGTGTTAAACAAATCACCCAGTTACAAGTGATAAAGACTTTCCAATTAATTCAATACCTCACGCAAACTAACGACCCGCAATTACGTATTCAATTACAACAACCTCAACCCAGTGGCTTAAAGTGGCGAGAGAAAGGAATAGCCAATCGGCTAAATTTCAACAGCGATTATGACGGTGTATGTTTTCCCTCTAGCTGGTTAAAGAAGCAACCGCAGCGGGATTCAGACGCCTTGCAAAGTCTGCTTATGGACCGAGTTCAACAATTGCAATCAAAATATCCTAAAGATCTAGAAACCAGAATTACCTCTACTATCATCAACCTATTATCTAGCGGTGAATGCACTATAAACCAAGTAGCCAATGCGCTAGAAATCCACCCCAGATCTTTACAACAAAAGTTGCAACGTAAAGGGCTATCCTTTTCCCAATCGTTACAACAAACTCGATTGCATATCGCCAAACAAAATTTACAAAACGGCAATTTCCGTGTGCTAACACGAAGCGGCGATGCTCAGTCTCCAAGTGTAGCT
>NZ_CAKZKO010000020.1 GCF_937123705.1 uncultured Paraglaciecola sp.
TTTTAATAAAAGTAAGTCTTTGAAATATAAATGTAAATCTGTATTTTTCGACATTCCTTATCCCGAATTCGGGTTAAGTAGTAGTAGCTAATATGCACGCCTTTGATGTATTTTATTAGAAAGTCTGGAGTGGTTAGATTTTTCTGGCAAAATATGAAGATTTGAAATGTCTTAATTCGAGTGCACTTTTACTAAGGGCTAAGAATATTTAAAGTTTAATAAAAACTGTCATCTAAATAAGGTATGTACATGCATTGGTATTCTATTTTGCCCCCGATTATTGCCATCATCATTGTATTTTGGCGCAAAGAAGTCATCTTGGCACTATTGGCCGCCATATTATCTGCTGAGTGGTTACTCGCTTATCAAAATAAAACCGAAGTGTTATTTAGCGGCACTATTGGCTCTATAGAGCGAGTGATCGAAATTGTGGTATCCGCCAGTAATAGCCGAATTTTATTGTTCAGTGTGTTAATTGGCGCCTTATTGGCTTATATGCGACATTCTGGAGGCGTAACCGCTACTGTTGAAATGTTGATCAATAAAGGCGTTGCAAAGAGTAAGAAGCAAGTTGGTCTACTCACTATGTTTACCGGCATAGTGGTGTTTATTGAGTCTAATTTAAGCGTGTTGGCATCGGGTATATTGGCGCGAGGGTTATTCGATAAATTTAATATGAGCCGAGCAAGGCTGGCATATATCATCGACAGCACCAGCGCTCCGATTTGTATTCTTATACTACTCAATGGCTGGGGGGCATTTATTCTGGCGCTTTTGAGCAACTATGAGTTTGAGCAAAGTGCGGTATCTATTTTATGGGGCACAATCCCGCTAAATTTCTACGCCATTGTTGCCTTGGCAATAGTGTTGTATACGATTTTGGCAGACAAAGTTCATGGCCCAATGAAAGAGGCTGAGCAAGAGCTAGCCAAGCTAGAGGGTGAACAAGTTGCCGTAGCTGCGACAAAAGCACGGTTTATGGTATTGCCTTTGGTAAGTATGATTGTGGCTATGATTGGCTTTATGTTATGGACAGGGAATGGTGAGCTGGCAAACGGTGATGGCAGTAAATCTGTGTTGTATGCCACCCTGTTTGGCTGCTTTGTTGCCTATATTTTAATGCTAACCTCGAAACAATTCAGCCACAAAGAATTAGTTGATACAGGATTTAAAGGTATGGGCGAGATATTACCTTTAGTCGCTATTGTGTTGTTTTCATTAACCTTAGGCGCAAGTTTAAAAGAGCTAGGAACTGGAGTGTTTGTCGCCGGTATGGTAGGAGACTATTTACCCGTGAGTTTGATTGTGCCGGTTTTGTTTATCGCCGGCGGTTTGATGTCTTTTAGTACCGGCACCTCTTGGGGGACATTTGCAATACTTATTCCTATAGGTGTGCCTTTGATCCAAACATTAGGATTGCCGCCATCACTGGTCATCGCGGCAATTTTAGGTGGAGGGGTATTTGGAGACCATTGCTCGCCTATCTCTGACACCACAGCAGTATCATCAATCGCATCGGGGTGTGACTTATTAACCCATGTACGTACTCAAATGCCTTATGCGTTGTTTGGCGGAACTTTAGCATTTGTCGCCTACTTTATTGCCAGTCTAATTATGATTTAAAACCAAGGAAAAATAATTATGCCTACAGGGTTAACTGTAAATAAACTAATGGGTCGTGTTTTTCTACCTGTTATCAGTGTTTGTTTTTTTGCATGTGCCGAGCGTGGAGCTGAGGTAAAAGCCAAACCAACACCAGTTATGCAACAAGCCGCGGTTGCTATGCCTGATAGTTACAGCGCAGATACGGCCAAAAGCATTTTACAAAGAGGCGGGAATGCGGTGGATGCCGCTATTGCCGCACAATTTGTTTTAGCCGTAACCTTACCCGAAGCTGGCAATATTGGCGGTGGGGGCTTTATGTTGGTGTATAAAGATAAAAAAAGTGATTTTATCGATTACCGTGAACAGGCTCCTTTGTTAGCGCATCGCGATATGTATTTAGATGAAAACGGTAATGTCATCCCAAATCAATCGGTTATCGGTATTTTGGCTTCAGGTGTGCCAGGAACCGTGGCGGGCATGTGGTTAGCCCATCAAAAACATGGCACATTATCTTGGAAAGAATTAGTACAACCCGCGGTGACGATAGCAGCACAAGGGTTTAAGGTTCATCCAAATCTTGCGCGATCTATTAAACGACATATACAGCGATTAGATAAAGCTGGTTTCGATGTGAATTTTAAAGATTATTTTGCAGGGGCGATCGCCAATCAAGTTTTTAAACAGCCAGAACTAGCTACCACATTACGGCGAATTCGTGATCAAGGTAGAGATGGGTTTTATAAAGGAGAAACCGCGAAAATCATCAGTGACTTTATGCGCAAAGAAAATGGCTTGGTTACAGAAAAAGACTTATTGTCATACCAAGCTAAGTCTCGAACTCCTCTTGAAAACCCATGGCGTGACTATCAAATACTTACATCACCTCCACCAAGTTCTGGTGGCGTGGCTATCACCCAATGGTTAAAAATGTACGATTTATTAACCCAAGGGCAAGACAAGCTTGAGCATAATTCTGCAGCCTACTTACATTTACTAGCCGAAATTGGTAAACGAGTATTTGCGGATCGTGCTGAATATCTTGGCGATCCTGATTTTGTGAAAGTGCCTGTTACGCACTTATTGGCAGATGAATATGTTAAGAAACGTAGCCAAGGCGTTTTGAAAGACAAAATTTCAGAAACTGAAAAGATTAAACCCGGACTAAAAGAAAGTGAGGAAACCACACATTTCTCGGTGCTGGATAAATGGGGTAATGCCGTATCAAACACCACTACCATTAATCTTGGATATGGTAGCAGTGTGGTCGTGCAAGGGGCTGGTTTCTTATTGAATGATGAGATGGATGACTTTAGTGCGAAACCGGGCGTGGCGAATGTATTCGGCGCTGTGGGCGGTCAAGCCAATGAAATACAACCTAAAAAACGTATGCTGTCATCGATGACTCCTAGTATGTTGTTAAGAGATGGTCAGGTTATTATGGTGACAGGCTCACCTGGCGGTACAACTATCCTTAGTTCGGTATATTTATCAATTCTAAATGCCATTGAGTTTTCAATGAGTGCCCATGATGTGGTGAATAAGCCAAGGTTTCATCATCAACTATTGCCCAAAAATGTTATTCGCCACCATAATGGCATAAAGCCTGCGGTGCTCTCAGAATTAGAGAAAATGGGTTATATTATGCGTAACAATCGTTTTGGTGATATGCATGTAATTTTACATAAAAACGGTGAAATTGATGCTGCGTCTGAGGCCAATGGACGGGGCAAGGCTATGGTTTTCTAGCCACTTACTTATGGATGGTGTTAACAATCTTTTCCTTTATATACAGTGGTTACCCCTTAGGTTGCTTAAAATGACACGCATTCAAAGCTTGAAATCATTTTGTTGCGCAAGCGCTGTCTTTTGGGGGCTGGGTTTTGCTTTTTATTCACAAAACCTGTTAGCGAATGACGTTGACGATTTTATTCAGAATATTCAGGTTTCTACTTATGACTGCCCTGATGACCAGTTTATGCCGCAGGTGGATGAGTATTTTAAGGACGCCACTATTTTGCCGCAGCAGATCCTGAAAATGAAAGTGCATAAAGCGCACTGGTTGATCTGTGTAGGCAAAAATAATCAAGCACAAGCCATACTCGAACGCTTATTATCTGATCCTAGCATGGATAAAAATTCACGGAGCTTTGCCAGTGTGCATTATCAACTTGGTTTTATTTTTGATGTTCAAGAAAAACCACAGAAATGTGACTACTACCGTCAATCTCAACGCCTTTCTAAAGACAAGTTTGGGGATATTTATCTGAGCTCTCAGCTTGGGCTAATCACGGTTTGCGATCAAGAAAAGCAAGACATAGGTATAAAACTGGGGCGTATGTTTGCCTTGGTTAAGTATTATTCTGACAGAGATGATCAAAAATCTCTTGCCCATATCCATAATAATATAGGCCTGTTGTACGCATCTATTGGCCAGCGAGCTTTAGCCGCAGAGCAGTATGAAAAAACCTACCAGATTGGGCTAAATGTTTACGAAGAAAAAAATCAGGTGGCGCCTTTGATTAGTATTATTACTTCATATACAGGAAGTGGTGACTATGAAAACGCTAAATTGATGATTGAAGAATTGGGTAGACGTAATCTAAAGGTTAATACTCCATTAACCAATAGTTGGTATCATTTTGCCCAAAGCCGCCAAGCTTATCGAACCAATGATTTTGAATCGTTACGGAAAAGTTTGCGTAGCTGGAATGTGTTTTTACAACAAATTTCCCACCAAACTATGCATATTTTGTATGAATGGTATGTTGCAGCTTTATGTTTATATGATGAAGACAGAGCTTGTGTACGTCAATTTCTTGAAAGGCAAAACAATACCGAATTGGCTATGCCCAAAAGTTTATCAAAACATTTGCACTACACTGGCTTTTTGGTCAAAGCGCACTTATTTTTAGGCAATGTTGAAGCAGCCCAACAAAGTTTTGAACGCTATACAGAGATTTCTCTTGAGAAGATTAGAAAACAACAAAAGTCGGCGCGGGTGTTAGGTGTAGCTAAGCTTCATAATGAAATTATTGGGCTAGAAACGAGTTTAGCTAAGGTACAGGAACAGCGTATTCAAGTGGTTATTTTGGTTGTCATGACGATTTTAGCTATGCTCGGGTTGGGGTATCTAACATTTGGTAGACAGTATTTGCTTAGACTGGCGACCGACCCACTAACGGGATTGCCAAATGAACACTCAGTGTTATCAAAAATAAAGAAAGTAAAAGCTCCTAGCTATGAAAATGTCAATACACTCGCGCTGTTTGATGTGAGTAATTTTACTTCCATGAGTGAATTGCACGGATACAAAACAGCTGATTTGGCGCTACAACAGGTTACGGATTGCTTAAAACATGTTACCCGCGACCAAGACATTCTTGGACGCGTTGGTACTGATCAGTTTATTGTGTGTTTAGTTGATATTGAAGAGAATATCGCCATTGAGCTATTTGCAAGAATTCAAAATGCGCTAGGGGATCTCACTTTCAAAATTGGCAGTGGAGAAACCGTTGATGTTCGCGCCAATATGCATATGTATAGTTCGGTCAACAGCTTGTCAGATGTGGAAGATGTATTAGCGGAAATACGTCAAGCTTTACGTCATCACAAGGCATGATGTATTCACTGTACCAGTTAACTAAATGAAGTTATTACTCCCATTAAAATACTACGACGATGCGGGCAGAGTGAAGCCCCCAACAGCTTTATACTTGTGTATCGCGGTGTTGTGTCGAAGCTTATTAGTGTTGATCGGCTCTGTGTCTGTTAGAGATAATGGCGAACAATTATTGGCCTTGTTTTATCCTGAAAGACAATATTTGTATATGAACCTCGTCATTGCTTTTATGGCTTTTTTGGCTCTACTACTTTTAGGTTTTCGGGAAAAAATTTGGCAAGCAAATAGAGGATGGCTGTTTTTGGGGATTAAGCCCTTATTGATTATTGCGGTATTGGCAGATTTGGGCTTACATATTCGGCTGGCTAGCATAGAGCATTGGCAATTTTCATGGGTAATTGCCGTGACTCTATTAGTGGATTGGCTATTTTTCTACTTTTTGATAAAAGATAAACATATTCAGTTGATGCTCAGTGATTGGAAACACATTACTCCAAGCTCTACAACCAACAATTCAAATTAAAAGATTATTGGAGGTTATTTGCCAAGGCTTGGTCATAATAACTTCTGATACTTATTTGGCTATCATTCACCAGTCTTTGGTAGCAAATACCTGCAAATACATAACTGCGGCCGGCATAGTTAAGAACTACATAAGGGGCGTCGGGATTTGACTCGTCGTAGGCCCAATTACCACCAACCTTGTTGCGAAATACTTCGCCCACATAAGCGCCATAGATATTACAAATGGTGAATACCGCGTTTTCTTCTAAGGCTTGATCTTTGTATCGACCTAACCAGCTTAAAATGACATCGTCCACTAAATCAATGCTTTGATCAGAGCCGTCCAACACAATATTAAACTCTTCTTCGGTTGTGGTGATGGCATTTTGGGCGCTGTCGATCATTAAGTCTTTTAGTTCTGCCGATGTCATTTGCATAGTTTTTATCTCTTTTTCTTGTATATGACTATTGTGTTGTTTATTTACTAATTTGTCGATTAGAAATGTAGTTTGATGGCCGTCGCTAGTATAGACGCTAGGATGCTGGCTTATGTTTACTGATTAATTTATCTATTACTCTTGCTGTGGCGACAAAACCAAAAGTAGCTGTAACAGCGACAGCGGCACCAAACCCGTTGTTGCAATCCAATTTAGCACTGCCATCTGTGAGGGACTTGTTGAAGCATACACTGCCATCGGCTTGAGGGTAACGTAGTTGCTCTGTTGAATAAACGCAATCTACACCAAAACGTCTCTTTGGGTTTTTACTGAAATTGTAAAATCGTTTTAACTCTGACCGTAATTTTGCGGCTAGGGGATCTTGGATGGTTTTACTGAGATCGGTTACGGCAACTTGAGTTGGGTCAATTTGTCCTCCCGCGCCACCAATAGTAATCATAGGTATCTTATTGCGCTTGCAGTACGCTATCATAGCGGCTTTCGCTTTGATGCTATCAGTTGCGTCTACCACATAGTCAAAATTATTATTTAGTAGTTCTGCTACGTTATCAGGTGTCACAAAATCTTCAATTTGTGTCACTGTGCATTCAGGATTTATGTGCATTATTCGTGTTGCCATGGCCGCAACTTTAGCCTCTCCAACAGTATTTTGTAACGCATGGATTTGTCTGTTGGTATTGGTGACACACAAATCATCCAAATCAATTAGGGTGATATGTCCAAGTGCTGTTCTTGCTAACCCTTCGGCTACCCACGAGCCTACGCCTCCAATGCCTACAACGCATACATGTGATTGGCGTAGAATATCGGTTCCAGATGCGCCATAAAGGCGTTGGGTACCGCCAAACCGTTGCTTTTGATCCATAAATCTTTTTTCATTTAACTTTAGTGGCGCAGGATTATATACCAATTACTTCGCTTAACGCATGATAAGAGATGATTTAATAAGGCTTCTTTACTGTTCTCGATTGAATAACCGCTCTGGCTTTAATACTATTCAGGTTAATTAGTTCATCGGCAATTTTGTTGTCCCAATACATTTATAAAAATTAAAAAGGAAGGTGCGATGAAACCTGTTGTTTTAGCTGGTGGAAGTGGAAGTCGATTATGGCCAAAATCTAGAGCGGCTTTGCCTAAGCAGTTTTTGAGTCTGACGAGCAATTTAACTATGTTGCAAGATACCATTACTCGCTTAGATGGCTCAGGGGCTGAGCAACCCATCGTTATTTGTAATGAAGCGCATCGGTTCTTGGTGGCTGAGCAATTGCGCCAACAAGATGTACAACATGGCGGTATATTACTCGAACCAATGGGGCGCAATACGGCGCCAGCAATAGCATTGGCTGCCTTACATGCTTCACTTAGTGGGGAAGATCCTATCTTGCTCATTTTAGCTGCTGATCATTTGATAAATGACGCGCCAGCATTTCATCATGCTATTTCTCAGGCAGAAGTATTAGCTAAACAGGGAAAACTCGTAACTTTTGGCATAGTGCCAGACTCAGCGCATACCGGTTATGGTTACATTAAGCGCGGCGCTAAAGTTGATGGCATTGAGTTGGGTTTTGATGTGGGCAATTTTGTTGAAAAACCCGACCTAGCTACCGCGCAGCAATATGTAGATTCTGGTGAGTTTTATTGGAACAGCGGCATGTTTATGTTTAAAGCCAGCCGTTACCTAGAAGAGCTTGAAAAATATGCCCCTGAGATGTTGGCAATATGTAAGCAAGCCATAGCAACCGAATCAACTGACTTAGAATTTGTACGGGTCGATGCCGATGTTTTCGCTACTTGTCCAGATGATTCCATTGATTACGCCGTTATGGAAAACACCACAGCAGCCTGTGTTGTTCCTCTTGATGCAGGGTGGAGTGATGTAGGCAGTTGGTCTTCTTTATGGGATACCGCTAAAGAAAAAGATCCACGCAATAATGTCGTCATAGGCGATGCTATTTTGGAAGGTGTAAATAACAGTTATATAAACTCTGAACAACGACTTATTTCTGTGGTGGGTTTAGATGATATTGTAGTGGTCGAAACCAAAGATGCGGTATTAGTCGCGCACAAAGAGAAAGTACAAGATATCAAAAAGGTAGTGAATAAACTTAAAGCTGAACATCGCCCTGAATGGGAGTTCCATCGAGAAGTGTTTAGGCCTTGGGGCAGCTACGATTCAATTGATAACGGCGAGCGTTTCCAAGTTAAACATATTACCGTAAAACCCGGTGAAAAATTATCGGTGCAAATGCATCACCATAGAGCCGAACATTGGATAGTAGTATCAGGTACCGCAAAAGTGACCAATGGTGATGAGACCTTATTATTATCCGAAAATCAGTCGACTTATATTCCGGTTGGCGTAATTCATGCCTTAGAAAACCCTGGTCGTATTCCTTTGGAATTAATAGAAGTGCAGTCTGGTACCTATTTAGGGGAAGACGATATTGTGCGCTTTTCTGATCGTTACGGCCGTGTTGAAGCCAAGTAAAAACGGTCGAACTTGAAATCTAGCTAAGAGAAATTATGAACATTACATGCTTTAAGGCTTATGACATTCGCGGTAAGTTAATCGAGCAACTCGACGAACCCCTTGCTTATCGTATTGGTAAAGCCTTTGCAGAATATATGCAAGCCAAAACCGTGGTGGTAGGTGGCGATGTAAGGCTGACATCCCAGCCGTTAAAGTTGGCTTTAGCCGCCGGATTAATCGATGGCGGAGCAACAGTCACCGATTTAGGGATGACAGGCACCGAAGAGATTTATTTTGCCACTAAACATTTAGGGGTAGATGGTGGCATAGAAGTAACCGCAAGCCATAACCCCATAGATTATAATGGCATGAAATTAGTAAAAGAGGATGCCAAACCCGTTAGCGGCGACACGGGTTTGTTTGCTATTCGAGATTTGGCAGAAACTTACAAGGCTGATGAGGTGCTAGCAAGACTCGAGTTCTACTCAGATAGTTTAGTCAGCGAACAAGACTTTGTTAAAGGGCAGGGCTCTGTCTTAGTAAGTAAACTCCTCGAAAGCAGCAAGTATAACACCTTAGACAATATGCAGGCTTATGTAGAACATATGTTGTCTTATATTGATGCGGCAAATATCACACCAATAAAACTGGTTGTAAACGCAGGTAACGGCGCAGCAGGCGATGCCTTAGACGCTATCGAAAAGGCACTGCACATAGCCCAAGTACCCATAGAGTTTATTAAAGTGCATCACAACCCTGACGGTACTTTCCCTAACGGCATACCCAATCCTTTGTTGCCAGAGAGTAGGGCAGACACCGCTAATGCCGTAATTGAGCATAGTGCCAATATGGGAATTGCTTGGGATGGCGACTTTGACCGATGTTTTTTGTTTGATGAGTATGGTGAGTTTGTAGAAGGCTATTATATTGTAGGTTTGTTAGCTCAAGCTTTCTTGAGTAAAGATCCCGGGGCAAAGATCATTTATGACCCTAGAGTTTATTGGAACACCGAAGATATCGTTGTTTCGGCTGGTGGCATACCCATCAAAAGTAAAACTGGCCATGCTTTTATTAAAGAGCGTATGCGCGCAGATGACGCAGTATATGGCGGTGAAATGAGTGCTCACCATTATTTTCGGGACTTTGCGTACTGTGATTCGGGCATGATCCCTTGGTTATTGGTGGCTGAGTTGTTGTGTACCAGTAAAAAGCCATTGTCCCATTTAGTAAAAGAACGAATTGCTGCATTCCCTTCATCAGGTGAAATTAACTCAATTTTGGCCGATCCAGATGCTTCAATTAAACTCATTCTAGATAAATATCAAGAGCAAGCGTTAGAAGTGGATTATACCGATGGCATAGGATTAGAATTTGAAAACTGGCGCTTTAATTTACGTAAATCCAATACCGAGCCAGTGGTAAGACTTAATGTTGAATCTAAAGGGGATGTGGTCTTAATGGAAGAAAAAACCAAGGAGTTGTTGGCTTTGCTGAACTAATACCAATCTCCAAAAATATGTGCTCATTCAGCGTAACTAAAGTTGTAAAACGAAAAAACTCGCCAAATGGCGAGTTTTTTAATCTGTATGGATTTTATTAACTAAGCTTTTTTCATACGTCTGTAACCAATACCAACTAAACCAAGTGCGATTAAGGTTAATGCAGAAGGTTCAGGAATATCGGTAGATGGATTTTCAGGTGGCTTTTCAGAAATAATGACATCACATGGCGTTTTATCCCCTGCTATTCCCGTTTCGGAACAGCGAATTTTAGGATCTGAAGCATGTAAGTCATCTAGCGATACCAAAACATCCCCAATACCTGCTTCTGGTGTATCTTTATCTTGATTAACACCGAAGTGCTCAGGCAACAACGACATAATGTCAAAGCCGTCACCAAAAAGATTGCCACTGGTGATCTCTACTTCAATACCAAAGTTAAAATCCCAATCTTGTACGTTACTATTACGGGCTACATTATTATCTATTTGGTAACAAGACGCCGCGCTGCTTGATTCATCTCCACAGTCTACGGTTTCTGGTGATTCTTTGTAAAAATCACCTAGAGAACCAAAGAAATCCCCCTCATTAAGCAAACTAGAATTGTAATTTAATGTTGATAAGAAAGTCATATCCAAACCATTAATCGTTTCACTTACTTGAGAAGGATTAGATCCGTTTTCTAAATCAAATTTAATACCATTTATTTTATTTTCTTCAACACCTTTTCGATTATCTGAATCACTCATTCCAGGAATTCTTGGATCAAACTTAAAAGTTTCAATACCATTTGGTGTATCAAATGAAAGTGTAAAATATTCACTTTTCATGGCTTTTTCAGCGTTATCTTGTTTCGAGCCATCCCATCCAACCAAGTATTTGTCGTCTTTACCATAAGACAAATCTTTAAATCCTAAAGGATGAGCAATATACATATACTGTTTACCGTCATGGCTAGCGAATGCGAGGGTTCCACCGTCAGCCTTTTTACCATTGCCAAGATCATAATCAATGGAAAAGGAGACGTCGTATTCACTGGCTTCATAATGCCCGTCATAGGTAAAGCTATTGGATGCCTGTGCTGACAAGCTGCATATAGAAGCAACAGCGGTAACTAATATTTTTTTAAACATAATTTAGTATCCGTAAAATTAAGGTGTTTAACTTAAAGCTTAATTCTAATGTGCAATAATGAAGCCATAAATAAAAAGTTATTAATTTTCAGTTGGTTGCGTTGTTTCTAAAAATGTTAAGTTAATTAAATGTAAATATAGCTGACACAAATTGTGTGTAATTGTTGCTCTTAAAACACAGTTAATACAGCTGTCTCTATAATTGGGAAAAGTCGTTAAATTGAATTCACTAGTGTTTGGGCCAGTTTTCTTTCTGCAAAAGTTGTTTTGGCGGATAGTGCTTTTTTGAGTTCAATCTTGGCAGACTCTATTTGTCCAACTTTTACTAAGTTGTAGCCAATATGGTAGAGGATGCTGGGGTTATTGGCATTCATAGAATTGGCTTCTCGCAGCAAGTCTAACCCTTCAATGTAATTGCCTTGCAAGGTTAATATCCAGCCTTTTGTGTCTATAAAAGTAGAGTTGGGTTGAGGTGACGCCATAGCCTTATCAATAAAGTTAAGTGCTGACGTTATATCGGACTCTATAAGGATGTTGGCGAGATTATTAAATATAAATTCTTTTTTAGGTAAGTTGTCTATTTTAATAAGTTGATAATAATGCTCAGTCGCCTTGTTAATATCACCTTGATCATATAAAAAATCAGCGAGTATATGTCGATGAAGGTGCGCTTCAGGATGTTTAGCAATTATAGCGTTGATAGTTTTTAAGAATGATTCAGCCCCTACATCGTTCTGAGTCGCTAATTGATACAATTTGACTATGGCCACGTGGTAATTGTTGTCTAATTCAATTGCTTTGGAAAAATGCGTCTTTGCGTGGTCTAGCTTATCTTGAGACAGGGCAATATCACCTAGAATGACTTGGATATTAGGGTTGTTTTGTTGCTGTTTTGATAATGAACTAACGAGTTTCTGAGCTTTATCAAATTGTTTCATGTCCATATATAATCGCATTAATTCAATTTTTGCGAATAAGTAATCTGAAGAAAGTCTTAGTGTAAGTGATAATGTTTTCTCAGCATCTGGATATAGCTTGGCAAGTCGTTGCTTTTGACCGACAAATAATAGCTGCTGGGCATTGTCTCCCCATAAATTCGACAGTTTCTTAAACTGCGCGGCAGCACCTTCCATATTGCGTTGCTGAAGATAGATCTCAGCTCGAATCAGAATGTATTTGGGCTCTAGAAAGTGACTTTTTTGTAGCCTATCTAGTTGTTTTAAAGCAGCGGGCAGATCGTCTAATTTTCGATAAATATGTACCAGCTTTTCATAGGGTAAAACATTGTCTCGATCAAATAACTTTGCGGATTTAAAGCTTTCTTCTGCTTCTGATAGTTTGTCAAGAGCAATAAGAATGTTGCCTAATAGTATATGCACCTTGACATGTTTGACATATAAAGGCAACAGCGCTTTGGCTGACCTTTGCGCTTGCTTATATTCTTGTTTTAAATACTGTAAATAGGCTTGGTTGTATAATGGAGCGAAAATATCTTTGGTTGCCGCTAAGATACTGTCATTAATTTCTTGGGCGTCATTAAATTCTTGGCGATAAATTAAAATTTCTACTTTAAGCAATAAGTGAGCGATGTTTTCTGGTTCAAGAGATATAAGCTGCTCTACTACGCCCTGCGCTTGGTCTATCTTTCTGTTTTGCATATATAAGATAGCTGCGGTTTTTTTCACTTCTAGTCCGTGCAAATCTGAAAAGTGTTTCTCGAAAAAGGCTAATGCTTCTTGATATTTTCCCCGTGCTTGTAGGATTTTTACTTCCATCAAATTGAATATTCGAATGGCTTTAGGGTGAGATTGTTTAAGTTCTGAAATAAGGAAGTAGCATTTATGGGGTTTGTTGTTACTTAGATATAAGTCGCATAGGGTCATTGAAAGGGATAAATTATCTTTAATCGCCTGATAGTGCTTCTCCATAACTATAAGGGCTTTTTTATGTTCATTCAACCTACTGTGAGTGTCAACTAACAACTCTATAGCGTATAAATTATCGGGTTTTTGGGTAATATAGCTAATAAGTTTATTGCGAGCGGATTCAAAATTTCCAGTCATATAAGATGCCAAACCAGACAAAAACAATAACTCAGTTTGCTCTATCAACAACTCGTTGGGAATAAGTGCCAATTTTTGACTTAGTTCTTCATAGGCCTTTATCGCCAATTCATTGTTATTATCTAAACTATGTAACCGTGCATTCAATAACATGATAAAAGGCTCGTCAGGAGTAATCGCGAGTATTTCACTGACAACCTGTCTAGCCTTGTCGTTTTGTTTTAAATCAACATAGGCGTTCGCTAATGAGCGACTAATAAAAGCATCGATAGGGGAAAGCTGATTGGCTTTTTGAAAAAAAGTTAATGCCTGTTCAATATTGCCTTGGCGCTCTTTAATTTGCCCTTGAATGTGCAGGGAGTCGGCGCTTTCTGTATCTATAGATAGTGCCTTAGTTACCAAGTCCTGTGACTTTTCCAGCATACCTAATCTTAAGTAATATCTCGCTAGGCTATTGTTCGCTTTAATACTACTGGGCAAAATATCGTATGCTTGTAAATGGGTTTGCTGCGCTTTCTCTGGCTGGTCGAGGTTTTCAAATGCAATGGCTTGCAGTAAGGTGACTTCAAATTTATTTTTATTATTGAGTGAGTCAGTCTCAAGCAGTATGACTTTCTCGTAGTCATTTACCCAAGTGTAGGCTTTGGCTAAAGAAAAAAGGACGATGTCGGCATCTGCGCCTAATTCCAGTGATTCTTCAAATTCTATAATAGCTGCGTGTGGATTTTTACGCCTTAGAAGAATATCCGCCATCATTAATTTTGACTGCAAGTGAGATGGATTATCCTTAAGTGCATTTTTTAAATGAATATAGGCTTCATCGTATTTTTCTTGATTGAAACTAGTTAAGGCTTTTTCATAATCTACTGCTGATTGAGCAAGTGCAAAACTACAAAAAAAAGCGACGACTAAAATAACTGCAGTTGTGAAGGGGACATTTTTATTTCGCATACTAATCAGTTCTAGCCGTTGAAGATATTTAATGTATCTACTGTAACATTAAATAATGGATACTGAGAAAAGAGTATTTTTTGCTAAATTTTAAACAAACCAACATATAGGTAAAGCAGCTACTTGAGTGAAGCCCAAGTTAATGGGCTGCCCTGTCTAAGTATGTGTTGCTTTATTTGACTTCTTCACCAGCCGCTTGTTTGTCTGCGTGATAACTAGACCGTACCATAGGGCCGCAAGCTGCATGGCTAAAGCCTAAATCTGTCGCTACATCATTCAGTTCATTAAACTCATCTGGGTGAACATAACGCTGTAATGGGAAGTGATGTTTACTGGGTTGCAAATATTGGCCTAAGGTCAACATTTCCACATCGTGATTACGTAAATCTTTTAATACTTCAGTAATTTCATGTTTATCTTCGCCCATACCCATCATTAATCCAGACTTAGTCGGGATATCTGGGTGTTGTTGTTTGAATTTTTTCAACAAGTCTAACGACCATTGATAGTTTGCACCCGGTCGGCACTCTCGATACAACCTGGGGATGGTCTCAAGGTTGTGATTAAAAACGTCAGGTGGGCCTTTTTTGAGAATTTCTAAAGCTCTGTCCATTCGTCCTCTAAAATCTGGTACTAACACTTCAATCTTGGTGGCAGGGCTGTGCTCCCGAATAGCGTTAATACAATCAACAAAGTGCTGCGCTCCACCATCTCGTAGATCATCACGATCGACTGAGGTAATGACCACATATTTTAACTTCATCTCAGCAATGGTTTTGGCTAGTTTTATAGGCTCCTCTGCGCTTGGTGGTAAAGGTTTACCATGTGCGACATCACAAAATGGGCATCTTCGGGTGCAAATGTCGCCCAAAATCATAAAGGTTGCTGTGCCGTGGTTAAAACATTCGGCTAGGTTAGGGCAGCTGGCCTCTTCACACACAGAATGTAAATTATTTTTGCGAAGAGTATTTTTAATATGGTCAATCTTATCAGTATTACTAGGTAACTTTATTTTAATCCACGAGGGCTTACGCAACATTTCGGCCTTTTCCGTGGGCATTATTGTGATGGGGATATGTTTAAGTTTTTCGTCATCCCGAAGTTTCACTCCGGCTTGCGAGCGTGCACTAGTCATCAAAGCCTTCTCTATAATTTGTGTGTTTTATGCCTAGTAAGGCAGATAAATATTGTGTTAATTTGCTGCTAGCCTCAGCAAGTGTGGCGGGGCCATTAAGTTGTGCGCAATCTACCATTTCCAGGCCAGCATAACCACAGGGATTTATTCGTTGAAACGGGCTTAAGTCCATGTTGACGTTTAACGCTAAACCGTGAAACGAACAGCCTTTACGTATTCTTAAACCAATGGAGCAGATTTTTTTATCATCAACATATACTCCAGGAGCATCGGCCTTTGGATAAGCATCGATGCCATAGTCTTTGAGTGTTTTCACTACGCTTTGTTCTAACGCAGTGACTAAGGTTCTTACCCCTAACTTGTGACGTTTCAGATTAACTAACAGGTACATCATTTGTTGTCCAGGGCCATGGTAGGTGACTTGACCCCCTCTATCGACTTTTATAACCGGAATATCGCCAGGAAATAGTAAGTGCTCTTCTTTACCTGCTTGCCCTTGTGTGAATACCGCAGGATGCTCTACAAACCAAATTTCATCTGGCGTGTTAGCATCTCTTAGATTGGTAAAATCTTGCATGGCCTGCCAGATCGGCGAGTAGTTTTGTAAACCTAGCTGCCTTACAATAAATTGAGTAGACATAATAAAGCAGACTCTCTATAGCACCACTTTTACTAGTTCTAATTTGGCGAGTTCCACATAAATCGTTTCCATATGCGCTTTACTGGTGACAGTTACGCTAAGTGAAATCGAGTGATATGTACCTTTCGAACTGGGTTTTACCTTAGGAACATAGTCGCCTGGGGCATGGGCTTGCAAGCAAGATATAACATCTTGAGGCAAACGTTCATGGGCAATCCCCATTATTTTAAAGGTTTGCTGGCAGGGAAAGTCCAGTAGCTGATCAAATTTAGTGTCCATTTTCATCTCAAATATTCTATAAAGGCTAGGTTAGCTATCAAAGCCAAGCTGTAACTTAACAAAATCAACCATGCGGTCAATAAATCCACCTTCTTTGACTTCTTGTAATGTCACTAATGGGTATTCGGCAATGTCTTCACCTTCAATTTGAAGGAATAAGGTACCTACCACTTCGCCTTTGGCTATGGGCGCTTGTAGATTTTTGTCTAGCTTAAAGTTCGCTTGTAATTTTTTGCTTTGACCTCGAGGAATGTTTATTGGGGTGTCTTGCAATATACCAAGGTCTACGGTGTCTTTGTCGCCCATAAAAATACGCTGGGAAACAAAACTATCACCGGCTTTATAAGGTGTGATGGTTTCATAAAAGCGGAAACCATATTTAAGTAGTTTTTTATTTTCAACTTTGCGGGCGCGTTCACTGTCAGTGCCCATGACCACAGAAATTAAGCGCATATCACCTTGGGTTGCTGAGGTGATCAGGCTATAACCTGCATCGGATGTATGGCCTGTTTTAATACCGTCTACATTTAAGCTTTTATCCCACAATAAGCCGTTGCGGTTGTATTGCTTAATATCATTAAAGGTAAATTCTTTTTCTGAGTATATGGCGTATTCTTCTGGTACATCTCGTATCATAGCTGCCGACAAAATGGCCATATCTCTTGGTGTAGTGAAGTGTTGTGCATCGTGCAACCCGTGACTGTTTACAAAGTAGGTTGAGGTCATACCGAGTTTTTCTGCGTGCATATTCATCATGCTAGCAAAGGCGTCTTCACTGCCGGCTATATGCTCTGCCATGGCAACACATGCGTCATTACCAGACTGAACAATAATGCCGCGGTTGAGATCGGCGACTGATATTTTTTTACCCACTTCAATAAACATTTTTGAAGAGTCAGGAAAGTTTTTAGCCCAAGCATTTTCAGAAATCGTCACTAAATCGGTTTCTTTGATATTACCGTTTGCGAGCTCCACGCCAATCACATAGCTAGTCATCATTTTAGTTAGGCTAGCGGGTGGTATTTGAATATCGGCATTTTGCTCTGCTATGACATTACCTGTTTGAAAGTCCATTAAAATAAAGCCTTTCGCTGCAACACTTGGCGCAGGTGGAATAACCACAGCCGCAAAGACTGACAAAGTGAAGAAACACAGGACAATGCTGCTTATAAAAGAGCTGAAAAAGGTTTTAGGTTTACGCATTAAACTACCGTTATTGAAAATGTTGTAAGGATAGAGGTCTTAGATAGCTCCAGAAAGAGATAACTCATGACCTCAAATTTTGCCCTGCAATATAGCACTTTGAGGGGTAAATTGCTGCCCTACACAGAATTAATCTTCCATAATAGGGGATTTTTGTGAGCTTCAGTGTTGTGAGACTCGAATTACTCTAAAAAGTTTAACTTTGATCTCAATCAGAATAAATCTTGAAAGCACTTGGGTGGTGATTGCTTTTAAGTTTAATCAGTAATCTATCTGCTTCATGCTTATTGTTGAATGGGCCAAGGTGCAACTTATAGATACCTTTTTCGAATTTCGTTTTGAACGGACCTGAATACAGATTTTGTAAATCTTTGGCTAGTTTGAGAATTTGGGTTTTATTCTGTAATGCCACAATTTGAATATAGAGCTGCTGGCTAATATTTTTAGGGGCTTTTTTAGGGATGATAGGTAGGCGTCCAACTGTAACTTTTCCCGTTTTATCAACGTGAATGACATCAATCTTGACATCGATTACCCCAGTTTTAAGCACATCTAATTTTAACGCGGCCGCATAAGATAAGTCGATAACTCGCCCGCTATGAAAAGGGCCTCGGTCATTTACTCGAACCACAACTTGTTTACCATTTTGTACGTTAGTGACTCGTACAAAGGAAGGTAATGGTAAGGTTTTGTGGGCGGCCGACATTTGGTACATATCGTAGATTTCACCATTAGACGTTAAGTGTCCATGAAACTTCTGCCCATACCAACTGGCTTTACCGGCATCGCTAAACCCTTTACCTGTTTTAAGCGGCCGATATCTTATTCCTCTTATGGTGTATGGACGCATATTCGCTGGCGCGTATGGTTCATATCTAGGTATGGCATCTTCAGTAGTAACATTTTGGGGGATGATGTTAGGTGCCGAGTCTTGATGTTGATAATAACGTCCCCTTGGAGCGCAACCCGCTACAGCTAGGAAAACCATAATGACAACCAAACAATGGCAAACATATTTCATCACTGAATTACTTGCCAGCTTGAATAGATGATTGAGTCCTAAATCCTTGTTTTAGCTGTTGGCTAAACTGGAATACTGCCATGGCATAAAGCGGACTATGGTTATAGCGAGTGATCACATAAAAGTTAGGCAAAGCTACCCAATACTCCTGGTGATCAGGCTGAGTAAACTCCAACAGCTTAACTCTGCTATCTGGACTTAAACTTTGCGCATCTATACTGACACCCGCATCTTTTAACTGCGACCATTGGTGTGAATATTTGAGTGATTTCGATATTAAAGCTTGGTGTTGCGTGCCCGTTACCCGCGCTTTAAATGCAATGTCAGCATTTGTTTGCCAACGGTGCTTCTTAAAATAGTTTGCCACGCTGCCAATGGCATCTTCAGGGGTGTTTAATAAGTCTCGTATACCGTCACCATTAAAATCAATTCCATAATGACGGTAACTCGAGGAAATAAATTGTCCCCAACCCATAGCCCCGGCATAGGAGCCTTTTAAGGCGGTAATATCGAAATTTTCTTCCTTGGCTAATAAAAATAACTGCGCGAGTTCGCGGCGAAAAAATTTCGCTCTAGGGGGGTAATGAAAGCCTAGTGTGACCAGCGCATCTAATACTGAATACTTGCCTTGGTATGTGCCATAAAAAGTTTCAACTCCAATGATGGCGATAATGATTTCTGCTGGTACTCCGGTTTCTCGCTCGGCACGGGCTAAGGTGTCTTGGTGAGTCTGCCAAAATTTCAGCCCTTTTTCCAAGCGCTTTTCAGTGAGAAATATAGGGTAATATTGATGCCAAGGTTTAGCCTCCCATGGCTTTGCAATAGCCGCTAATATTGCTTCATTTTTATTGGCTTGTGCTAATGTTGCTTCTACCTCAGACCTGTTGAACTGATGTTTATTTACCATGAGGTCAACAAATTGTTTTTGTAGTTGTATAGGGGAGGCCCAAACACCAAAGCCAGACATACTCAACATAAAAACTAAAAACGGTTTAAACAACTTCACGGCTTCTCCTTTAGGTATTTTAGGTGATCATTCACGGGACATAATTCTTTTCTGGGTACTGATTGCCATCAAAATACCAAAGCCAGCTAGTAGGGTCACCATAGAAGTGCCACCATAACTCACTAACGGCAATGGCACGCCTACTACGGGTAAAATCCCAGATACCATGCCCATATTGACGAATACATAAACGAAAAAGGTAAGGGTAATACTACCTGCCAAAATTTTACTAAAGGCATCTTGCGCCTTGACCGCAATCAGCATCCCTTGGATAACAATGAAGGCATAAATAGCAAGAAGCACCACCACCCCTAAAAATCCAAATTCTTCACTGAATACTGCAAAAATAAAATCGGTGTGACGTTCTGGTAAAAATTCCAACTGAGATTGAGTGCCGTGCAGCCAACCTTTACCTTGTGCTCCTCCAGAGCCTATAGCTATCTTAGATTGAATAATATGATACCCAGAACCTAAAGGATCCGTTTCAGGGTTTAAAAACGTCAGCACGCGTTGCTTTTGATAATCTTGCATCAAAAAGATCCACATAATAGGAGTGAATGCGGAAGCCGCAACGGCTACAAATGAAATAAAGCGCCAACTCATGCCGGATAAAAATAGAGCAAATACCCCAGAACTTGCAATCAGTAAAGAGGTGCCTAAATCAGGTTGCCGTGCAATTAATAGGGTAGGGATAGCAACTAAGAGACAGCCAACCAATATATGCCATGTTCTCGGCGGCAAATTAAATCGACTGATATACCAAGCAACCATCATAGGTACGGCTAGCTTCATTATTTCTGAAGGTTGAAAGCGAATCGCGCCTAACTCTAACCAGCGCTGGGCACCTTTGCTGGATACCCCTACAACTAGCACTGCAATCAACATGGCAATGCCAATCACATAAAAATAAATAGCCAACTTTTGATATGCCATAGGTGGTATTTGCGCGACAGCTAACATTACTCCTAACGCTATCCCTAGACGGGTAACTTGCCTTTGAATCAAACTGAGATCTTGGCCACCCGCAGAATAAATGGTTGCAAGGCCTACTGCCATAAGTACAAGTAAGCCAAGTAACAGTGTGCCATCACAATGTATTCTGTCCCAAAAAGAGCGTCGGTTTGGCATAAGTTTTGTTCTTAGCATTAGTGTACAGCCTCGGCTTGGGTTAGTTCTTTAGGCTCCACTTCTTGCCCTAAATACTCAATTATTTGGTGTTTCGGAAAAGTTTGATCTTTAAAATAATTGTCCATCATCTTGCGGGCAATCGGTGCGGCTTGAGCACCGCCGTGTCCGGCATTTTCTAATACTACTGTAAGGGCTATTTGAGGTGCATCGTAAGGGGCATAACCTACATACATGGCGTTGTCGTGGTTTTTCTTGGACAGTTTCGATGCATCATATTTTTCGTCTTGTGCGATAGACACTAGTTGCGCTGTGCCTGTTTTACCTGCCGAAATGTAATGGGCGCCTTTAAACGCAGTCCGAGCGGTTCCTTTTCGGTTAACCGTACCGTACATTGCATCTAACACTACATCCCAATTATGTCGATCCTTAATCTCTATGGGGCGCCTTTCTTTTAAGGCTTGTTGCACTATTGTGCCATCTTGCATATTGCCGCGAATAATTTGCGGAATAATACGTTTACCTTTATTTACTAAGGTGCCAATTGCCTGGGTTAGTTGGATAGGTGTGGCTGTCCAGTAACTTTGACCTATGCCAATGTTAATGGTGTCACCTATGTACCAAGGGCGATTAAATAGCGCTTTAACAATGCCTCTGCTAGGCATAATACCGTCGGCTTCTTCATGTAAATCGATACCGGTATAATCACCAAAACCAAATTGGTACATGCTTTCACTGATCCTGTCTATGCCTAACTTATAGGCCATATCATAGAAATAAATGTCACAGGAAACTTCAATCGCTTTGGTGACATTAACCCACTCATGGCCATAGGGGTTGTGATCTCGCCACACTCGTTCAACATTCTTTAATTGATATTTACCTACATCATAAAGTCGACTGTCAGGGGTGATAACCTTTTCTTCTAACCCAGCTAACGCCAATAGAGGTTTCACTGTGGAGGCCGGTGGATATTGCCCTTGGGTGGCGCGGTTAAAAAGAGGTCGATCAGAGGTCAGTAGTTTTTTGTAGTTCTTACTACTAATGCCATGCACAAATAAGTTAGGGTCATAACTTGGACTGCTGTATAACGCTAGTACACCACCATCTCGAGGATCTATGGCTACCACTGAACCCCGCTCACCAGCAAAAGCTTTTTCTGCTTCTAATTGCAGGTTCATATCGATATTTAATACGATATCTTGTCCTGGAATGGGAGGGTTGAAGTCCAATATACGAATGATCCTGCCTTGATTGTTGACTTCTACTTCTTGATAACCCACTTCTCCGTGGAGTATTTCTTCGTGATACTTTTCAATGCCTCGCTTGCCAATGTCGTATGTTGCCGCATAGTTTGCTTCAAAGCCCGCTTCACTGAGTTTTTGTAAGTCTTTCTTGTTTATTTTGGCGACATAACCCAGTACATGAGTTAGCGCGCTACCATAAGGATAATAACGGGCGAGCCGCGCTTTAACAGACACTCCTGGGAAATAATGTTGTTTAGCTGAAAAAAGTGCGACTTCCTTAGGCGTTAAGTGGTTAATAAGGTTGACAGGTTTGAAACGCCGAGCGCCTAATAAGTCTTTATAAAAGTCTTCTACATCTTCTTTGTCTATATCTAATAAGATGCTTAACTCTTTGATCGTTAAATCGAGGTCCTCGCTTTCTTCAGGAATGACTTGTAGGCTAAAAACGGGGCGGTTTTCTGCTAATAAAAGGCCATTGCGATCATAGATAAGCCCTCGGTTTGGGGCGACCGGTAGTACTTTGATGCGGTTACCGTTTGCACGGGTTTGATAATCTTCAAATCGATTTATTTGTAAATAATATAAATTGGTTAACACCATAGCAATCATCACGAAAACCACCAGCAGTCCAATAAAAGTGCGCCTCGCAAATAGATTGGCTTCCGCAGAATGGTCTTTGATAAGGATACGCGGTGATGGCAAATTTATTCTCTATGATATGGATGATTATTGTTTATTGACCAAGCTCGGTACAGGCTCTCAGCAACTATGACACGCACTAAGGGGTGCGGTAAAGTCAGACTCGACAATGACCACTTTTGTTCCGCAATCTTTATACATTCTGGGGCCAATCCCTCTGGGCCACCTATTAACAAGCTAACGTCGCGGCCATCCATTTGCCAGCTTTCCATGGTTTTCGCCAATTTGGGGGTATCCCAAGGTGCGCCCGTCACTTCTAAAGTGACCACTCTATTACCTTTGGGAATAGCGGCCAAGGTCAACTCACCTTCTTTTTGCAAGATACGTTTGATATCAGCATTTTTGCCACGTTTACCGGCTGCAATTTCGGTGAGCTGCAAAGGCATATCGGCAGGAAAGCGCCTGCAATACTCTGCAAAACCTTGTTCGACCCAAGCAGGCATCTTAACGCCTACTGCTATCATTTGAATGCGCACTGGTTTAGCCCCAGAGCTTTTCCAGCTGATAGAAATCCCGCGCTTCGTCTTGCATTACGTGCAGTACCACGTCACCTAAATCGACCAATACCCAATCGCCGGTTTCACGTCCTTCAACGCTCAGTGGTGCGCTGCCTGCTTGTTTGGCTTCAACGACCACGTTTTCGGCAATTGAAATTACATGACGTTTAGAGTTACCCGAACAAATTAGCATGGTTTCGGTAATGGATGATTTTTCTGCAACATCTAAATCAATGATATCGCGGCCTTTTAGGTCTTCGACCTTTTCGATAACGAAGGCTTTTAACTGTTGGTGATCCAAAGACTTTCCTTTTGGTTGAGTTGTATAGAATTGAGTGTGAGTAGTTTAACAGAAATCAGTCCTTGGCTGATAGAGCTTATGTTGGTGAATATAATCGACTACCTTAGTGGGTAAATTTTCTTTAACTGATTGGTTGTTAATGATTTTATTTCTGATTTCAGTTGATGAAATAGTAACAGTTTGAGTATTTGCCAAATAAATATGTCCAGCGAGACTGTTATGCAGCACTAAAGGATCAATAGTTTGCCTGTTGTTTAACAGCTCTTGTAGTTGCGCAGAGGTGTGGCTGTTTTCCGTGACATTGTATACAGATTCGTTTTTTCTTTCACACACCACAAAATGACACAGCGAAAACAAAGTTTGCCATTGATGCCAAGAGCACAAGTTTTGTAAAGAGTCACTGCCAATAAAAAAGCATAAAGGAGTAGTGGGCATGGCCGCTCGAAGTTCTTGCAACGAATCTAGACTAAATGTCGGTTTGCCCCGTTTAATATCTCTTGGATCTAGATGAAATAAAGGATAATCAGCACACACCAACGCTAACATATTGAGTCTATGCTGGCTTGAGGCAACAGCAGGGTTTTTATGACTGGGGATGTAACATGGCATTAAGGCTATGTTTTCGATTTGGGTTTCTTGCGCTGCTTCTTGTACTGGGCATATATGCCCAAGGTGAACAGGATCAAAGGTGCCCCCAAAAATACCTAAAGGTGGTTTAAGTTGCATCAAGGTTTCGCTTAGTCCAATACAGCATAATCTAGTGGCAGGTTTTTTAGTGAGCATGGCATAAATAGCAGGCATAAATGGCATAGCTCAACATAAGGGCGTACCACCTGTGATTGTTTGATGGCCGTATCAAACTCTGTTAGTTTTTGTTGTAAGTCGCGCATATGCGCTAAGGTTAAACGTTGCAGCGCAGATTGATACAAAGATTGGCGGTTTTTCCAAATACGGTGCTGATTCCAGTTAATGGGTTTACCTAATTGTTTATCAAATAATATGGCTTGCAAGGTTTGCCATTCCCGAGTTAAAGCCCAGACTATTATATTAGGCTCGACGCCTTCACTTTCTAAGCGATACAACATTTTGACGGCTTTTTGTGCCTCGCCCTGTAACAAAACATCAACCAAATGAAATACCGTAAACCTGGATTGATCAACCACGGCTTGTTCCACTTCTTTAAAGCTTGGGTTGCCTTGAGGGTACAGCAGCATTAACTTTTGAATTTCCTGTTTAGCAGCCAATAGATTGCCTTCACAATAATCCATCAATAATTGTGATACTTGAGGAGATGATTGCATTCCAGCAAGGCGCATTTGGTTAGTTAACCACTGGAATAAGCCATTGCCTTCTAATGGGTAACAAGGCACAAAAATACCGTGTTTATCCACCGCCTTAAACCACTTAGTATTTTGGACATCCTTACCCACTTTACCGCCGTGCAACACTATCAGCACATCAGGATTAATTTGTTGCGCTAAGCCGGCTAATACTTTGCTGCCTTCTGCTCCGGGTTTGCCCGTGGGTAATTCAAGCTCAATGATTTGCCTGCTGGAGAATAAGGACAAAGTCTGAGTGGCCTCGATTAGTGTATCCCAACTAAATTGAGCATCTACCACTAAGGTTTGGCGTTCGTCAAAACCTTGCTCTAAAGCGGCCTGTCGAATTAATTCGATGCATTCGAGTTTCTGCTGTGGCTCGTCACCAAAAATCAGATAAAAAGGTTTTAACTTAGCGTTAGCGTCGACCTTAAAGCGATTGGCATATACCTGCATTAGCCACCTTTTTGCTGTTGCCAGATACTATAGGAACTGGCGATTTGACGAATAATGCGATTGGCTGCCTCTTTGCGCATTTCGTTTTGGATCAAATCTAATTCGCGGGTTTTAGCCAGCACGGCATTGGGGTCGTCTTGATATTCTCTAGTAACATCGAATTCTATTTCTAGTGGATCTTGATCAGGAAATTGTAGTTGATACATTATGGTATACACCAACTCATATTCCGCGGTTTGCCCGGTTGAAAAAAGCGATAATAAGCGTCTTTCGAGTTTATCAGATCGCAAATAAATCACCGCATCAAGGTGTTTATCAATTTGCCTAGACCTTGCTGCATTATCCAGTACTTCAATATTCAGCCCTTGCAACTGCTTACCCAATATTCTATGCAGTGGCGTATTTTGTTGCGCGGCTGATAACTGCATGGTTTGAATTTCTGCAGGAAGCCCATAATCACCACGCAGCTTAAAGCCGCATCCCGCTATCATTAAGATAATAACGAAGATGCTTAGCTGCATGCCAAAAGGTTTTAACACTTTAATTGGCCACTATATTGAGTAATTTACCTGGGATATAAATCACTTTACGAACGGTTTTGCCATCGGTATGTTGTTGTACATTATGTTCAGCCAAGCCCAAGGATTCGACTTGCTCTTTTGAAGCATCGACTGCTACGGTAATTTTAGCTCTAACCTTACCGTTAACTTGCACTATCACGAGTTTTTCGTCCTCAATCATAGCCTCGGCATCAGCCACAGGCCAAGGCGCAGTTTCTACTTCTTGGGTATGGCCTAAGTCTTTGTACATTACATGGCAAATATGCGGCGCGATAGGGGCTAACATTAACACCATAGCGTTGATCCCTTCGTTCATTATGGCGAGATCTTGGGCTGAGGTTTTTGCGGCCTTTTGTAAATAATTTAGCAATTCCATAGTCGCGGCCACAGCCGTATTAAAGGTTTGACGACGGCCAATATCATCGCTGACCTTTTCAATGGTTCTATGTATTATCCGTCTTAGGTTCTTTTGCTCGCCCGTTAATTGGGCTTTGTCTAGGGGCGCAATATCGCCTGCTTCTACGTGATCTTGTACTAAGTTCCACAAACGTTTTACAAATCTGTGAGCGCCTTCAACACCAGAATCAATCCACTCTAAGGTTTGCTCAGGCGGCGCGGCAAACATTGTAAATACCCGTATGGTATCGGCGCCGTACAAATCAATCACTTGCTGAGGGTCGATGCCGTTGTTTTTTGACTTGGACATTTTGATCATGCCGTGATGAGTCACTTCTTTGCCGTCTGATTTTAGTACAGACTTCAAAATCCGGCCTTTCTCGTCTTTATCACTGGCTACATCAGCCGGTGAATACCAGACTTTTTTACCTGCACTATCTTCACGATAAAATGAATCCGCTAACACCATGCCTTGGCATAATAAACGTTTGTATGGCTCATCTGATTGCACTAGGCCTTCGTCACGTAACAATTTATGGAAAAAACGCGAATATAATAAATGTAGTATGGCATGTTCGATGCCGCCTACATATTGATCAACAGGCAACCAATAATTAGCTTGAGTAGGATCCAGCATTACATCATTGTTTTGGGCGCTACAATAACGTGCGTAGTACCAAGATGACTCCATAAAGGTATCGAAAGTATCGGTTTCTCTCAGGGCAGGTTCGCCCTGGTATTGGGTTTTCGCCCATTCGGGATCTGCTTTTATGGGAGAAATAACCCCGTTCATCTGCACATCTTCAGGTAATTCAACAGGGAGTTGCTCGCTAGGTACAGCCACAGATTCGCCGTTTTCTAAATTTAGCATTGGGATAGGTGTGCCCCAATAACGCTGCCGTGACACTCCCCAGTCTCTTAAGCGATAGTTGACCTTCTTTTTTCCCTTGTTTTGTTCGCTAAGGGTGTCGGCAATTTTGTCGAACGCATCAGCAGAAGACAGACCATCGTACTCGCCAGAGTTGACCAATAGCCCTTTTTCGGTAAAGGCGGCTTCACTAATATCGGCCTCAACATTGCTATTTTCAAACGCTTTTATGACTTGTTTGATCTCAAGGGCGTATTTAGTGGCAAATTCCCAGTCTCGTTGGTCGTGACCAGGCACCGCCATAACGGCGCCCGAGCCATAGCCCATTAGTACAAAGTTGGCGACCCAAACCGGTACTTTATCACCCGTTAACGGGTGAATCGCATAATAACCTGTTGCACAGCCTTTCTTTTCCATGGTGGCCATTTCAGCTTCAGTTACTTTGGTATTTTTACATTCTTCAATAAAGGCCGCTAAGTCACCGTTGGTTTTGGCGGCTTCTAAGGCAATAGGATGCTGCGCCGCAACAGCTACATAAGTGACGCCATATAGGGTGTCTGGGCGTGTGGTATACACATCAAAATTGCTGAATTGCGCTACGGTTTGTGCAAGTTCGAAGGTGATTTCAACGCCCTCAGATCGGCCAATCCAGTTTTTTTGCATAGCACGCACTTGGTCAGGCCATTGCTCTAATTGCTCTAAGTCGTTAACCAGTTCTTCGGCGTAGTCGGTAATTTTAAGAAACCATTGGGGGATCTCTTTTTGTTCGACCAACGCACCAGAGCGCCAACCGCGCCCATCTATAACTTGTTCGTTTGCCAACACGGTATGGTCAATAGGATCCCAATTTACAGTGGCGTTCTTTTTGTACACTAAGCCTTTTTCGTATAAGCGGGTAAAAAACCATTGTTCCCAGCGGTAGTAGTCTTTTTTACAGGTGGCGATCTCCCGATCCCAATCATAACCAAAGCCTAAAGATTTTAATTGGGTCTTCATATATTCAATATTGGAGTAGGTCCAATTTGCAGGGGCAGTGTTGTTGTCTATTGCAGCGTTTTCGGCCGGTAAACCAAATGCATCCCAGCCCATAGGTTGCAGTACATTTTTACCTAACATTCTTTGATGGCGGCTGATCACATCACCAATAGTATAATTGCGCACATGGCCCATATGTAAACGGCCACTGGGATAAGGAAACATAGACAGACAATAAAACTTTTCTTTGTTTTGGTCTTCAGTGGCTTTAAAGGTTTGTTGGGTTTCCCAGTAGGCTTGAACCTCTTTTTCGATTTCTTGAGGTTGGTATTGTTTTTCGGCCATTAAAAAAGATTTCCGTGACTAGAGCGATAAGGCCAAAACGACCCTAAACATTGATATAAAAATAGCTGGTTAGAATACCTTAGCGTATCCCCTGCAAACAATAGCAAATAGGCGATTTATGACGCTAATTCAGAAGTATTTAGGTGTAACAGGTATTTTGTAGTGAATTGAGTGATATTTAATCAAGGTGAAACGGGTATTTTCATATGTGTTTGTACTAAAAATCGCCAGTTTTTCATATTCTTATCGTATCCGTTTGACAGCTTGCTAATTACGGGTTTCACTAACTGGTATATTCTAAATTTGTGGTAAACAAGCCTTAAACATGCAAGCCAAATATGCCTTACATCTGCAGCAATTGACTGCAAAACCCAGTAGACGATTAATTAATCAAGCGTTAAAAGATCAACACGCATTAAGCGCCACCTTTATTGGTCAGGATAGGGCGCGTGATGCGCTGTCCTTTGGTTTAGGTATAGATGCTAGGGGATACAACCTCTATGTTATGGGCGAACAAGCGACCGGGCGGTTTACCTTAGTCCATGAATTTATTGACAAATATGTGAATAAAACCGTTACGCCTGATGATTGGTGTTATATCAACAACTTTGAAGATGAGCGTGAGCCTTTCTCGTTAAAGTTGCCAGCAGGAGAAAGTAAAAACCTAGTTAAAGACATGGAAAACCTGGTTGATGAGTTATTGGATACTTTTCCTGCTACCTTCGATAATCCGGGCTATCAACGAAAACAAGCTGCGATTACCCGCGAATTTGATCAAGGTTACGATAAAGCCATCGATGCAGTGGAACAACTTGCCCAGCAGCAAGGGATCGCTTTATATGAAGAAAATGGCACTATTACCTTTTCGCCCATTGTGGACGGTAAACCCATTACTGACGCTGAATTTGCCAAAGTGTCTGATGGTCAACGACAACACTTTTATCAACTCATTGACGAACTCGAAGACAAACTCAGTGAAGCTTTAATTGAGTTGCCCAAGTGGAAACGAGCGACCGCTGAAAAATTAAGAAAATTAAAGAAGGAAACAGCAGAGCAGGGCATTAGACCCTTGCTAAAAAACTTAGAACACAAGTATTCATCGGACTTGGCCATATTAAAATTTTTGCGCCAACTCAAACCCCATTTGGTGGAAACAGTAGTTGAAGTATTAGCCGATGATAAAAAAGAAGACAAACATGATGAATACGACAAACGTTCGATTTTAGAAGAGCAATACTTACCGAATATTATTGTATCTCATGAGTTAAATAGTGGTTCGCCAGTGATCTATGAGCCTAATCCTACCCATCAAAATTTATTTGGCAGAGTGGAATATACCAACATTCAAGGCTCAGTTTTTACTAACTATCGGATGATCCGTCCAGGGGCGATTCACAGAGCAAACGGTGGTTATTTACTGCTAGACGTAGATAAGCTTATTGAGCAACCTTATGGCTGGGAAACCTTAAAGCTGGTGCTGAAGTTTGGCACATTAAAAATGGACTTACCCCAACATGATGTGGGCATGGTGAATTCGATCACCCTTAATCCTCAGCAGATCCCGATCGATGTGAAAGTC
>NZ_CAKZKO010000021.1 GCF_937123705.1 uncultured Paraglaciecola sp.
ATTTTGGCCCAGGTAATAACGCACACCTAAGCCTGCAGCCAGTAAGTCACTGGTGCGAGCTTCGTCACCACTTTGCACTAAGTTTGCTCTTGGTTTAGTGCGAATTTGCCCTGCACCTAAAGTTACATAAGGTGACAACTGCCATTCTGGAAAAGCCGAATGTTGCACTCGCACTAAAAAAAACTGATTTTCTGATAAATCACCCAATGCCTGAGAAATACTTACCCCAGCACTGAGGTTTTCGGTGGCAATCCAATCAGCGAATACCGTCATTGCAGGCACCCCTTCAAACGAACCACCCAAAGCACCAAACTCAATATTACGCTGTGCAAATGAATCAAACGAACCATCGGCTAATTTAACGGCTTGCCCGGTACTGCTTAATGTTAAATGCAATGCTTGTTGTTTTATCCAACCTTGGAGCCCTTTATTGGTTTCAACTTTAAACCAGTTGGTACGGCGTTTTAAAACCGTAATCCATTAATCTTTTTCAGCAACATGAATTACAGGAAATCCACCAGCAGGCCCCGAATGAAATTCAATATAAGGTTCTTTGACCTGCACTTGAATCACTTCATCTGCTCTAGCAACTGACATTAATACTGTTGATGTCAGGCAAATCCATAACATCAATCTAAGTGGGGTTACAAAACGTTCAATTAGCTGTTTTAACATCAATATCATCAGTTTAAAGGTGCTTCAAAAGGGTTATTGTAATACTGACCACCTATATCTAACCACTCTGATATTAACTTTAATTCCACCGGCGTGAGCCACCCAGCATGACTACCACCAATGTTAAATGGGTTGAAGAATCTATTACTAGCTCGGGAACCACCTGTCGACATACTATTTGCCACGCCAACGGTGCGAGTAACTGGTATAGGGTTGTCTTCTGCATCTAGGATCAGTTCGCCTTCTTCGTCTACTTCAAATACAGTGTCGCCATTTTCATCGGTGACTATCACCAGTCTGTCGAGTAAAGTACCTTCAACTAGTTCTTGTTCGTTGTCAGTAAACATCAATTCACGATAGCTAGTCAGAAAGTTAGTATTGTCTGTTGAAATAGAGGCGCGTAAGTCCAATTGTGCTGCTGGTACTTGTGCTAACCCATCTTCTCCTTCTGGCGTATGGCAACTAAGACAACTGTGATCTGACAGTAAAACCACACCATCTTCATCAAAGATTTTTCTATCTAATGAAAATATTGGCTGAATATGCTCTGGAAAATGCACTTGAGTACGGCACAAGTTGGTCCAATTTAAGGCACAGGCTGCGGTGACGGGTAAAGGTGTTTGTAAGTCTGAATAACTATATTCAAAACCCATTTCAGGGGTTTGAACGTTAGGATTACTCCAAATATCGCTAAAAACAATATCGGCGGCGGGATAGTTCACACCATTAATTCTGCCTGCTGTTTGCGCCATGGTATCACCCAAATCGGCAAATAACGCTGGATTGGCATTAGGAAAAGGGCTGCCTGTTGAGGCGGCACCTAAGTTGATACTGTCTGCTTCGGCATCGGCGCGACCGTGTGGCGCTTCGCTATTTCGAGTATGACAACCATTGCAGATTCGCACTTCACCGCTGGCTAGTTGTAGCCAGTTTTGATGTCTAGCACTGATGCGTCTACCTTGTGCATTCAAAATACTAAATGCCAAAGGTACATTAGCGGGGGCGTCAAACATTACTGAACCATCGGGTTCAATGGGGACATATCCAATAATCTCGCGCATCAATTGATTGCGGCTGCGACCAAACGCCGAATTATCAAAATCGCGTACCTCTCGGGTGGGAATTGACACTGCTTTTACCACCCGTAAAAATCTGGCTGGTCGCTCACTAGCTGGGGTTTGAGCGGGGTTAGACATAGCCGCTATGCCTTGTGGAGTAGTGTCAACGCCAGCAAAATCATAGACACTTTTAATATGAACTCTACCTAAGCCTTTGTTAGCTAGGTCTTGCTCAAATACTTCAGCTTGTTGTGAGTCTGCAGGGAATGCACGAGGCTGCATGGCAACCACATCTGTATAATATTGGCCTTCTTCGGGAACATTGATCACCAACTGGGTGTTTTCAAGCGGGTCATACATCCAAATACCAAACAAAGACGGGGCAGATTCTGTCATAGGGTCTGCCAAACTGTCTTCATCACAAGGTAAAATGGTACGCACCTCACCTTCCGCTAATTCTTGTGTAGCGTCATATATTCGGCATTGACTCCAACTAAATAACATTCTTTCGCTGCCATCCCAAAGGGGGTATACCGCAGCAAATTTTCCACCGGGAGAAATGTTGCCATCGATAGTTACATTCTCGAACAACGCCGATTGTTGGGCAGGCCCTGTTAGTCCACTTTGCGACGCGATGGCAGTGTTGTTATCGATATAATTGGCAATATCAATGTTAACGTATTCGCCGCCCCAATCGCTATTTGTAAAAGATCCTAAGGCGGCTAATAACTGGCCATTGGGTTGTTCTGCGATTTGCGTGAATTGTATGGGTTGATTGCTAAGTTCGCTATTATGGCTATGTCTACCATAAACGATTTCTAGGCCACTGCCGTCAGCGTTCATTTGGTAGATATTGATGCTGTTGTTATTGCCCATATTATCCCAGCGGCTAAATAAGATTTTGCCTGAACTGAGCACCATAGGGTTTAGATCGTGACTTTGATTGAAAGATATTTGCTGGATATCACTGCCATCAGCATCCATAACATGGATAACAGATGCCAACTCGCGGCGACTTTCATCCAGTGCTTGATATTGTGGTTTGCCTTCATCTAACAATAAGGCTTGATTGGCTTGTTGTCTGGTGGAGCTAAAAATAATTCGACCATCGGGTAAATAGGCAGGTGATGTATCTTGTCCAAATTCAGCATCTAAGTCAGAACCAATAATTCGTTTTAGGATGTCTGCTGCAAGGTCATATTCCCATATATTCCAGGTGGGTTGCTCGTCGTCATCAGCATCTTCAATTTCAGGCGCGCGCATCGCAAATAACAAAAAGTTGCCATCATATGAAACCATTAAGTCTTTGACGTCATAACCGGCCAAAGGCGATATTTCGGTGGCGCCTAAGATTTGTTCTTCTGTGTAAAACGCTCTATCGGTAATGTTGACTTGGATAGCGTTGGCAGACGCTCTTGGTTTAACAAATAACTGCGCACCGGGGATAAATTGATTGGGAACTCTTAAATCTTCAGTGATTAATTCGTCATTTTCATCTAATGGCGCTGGTCGCTTGATATAAGCAATGGGTACATCCACTACTACAGGGTCGGGTTCTTGCTCGGCCGATAGAATTTGATCGCCACCACAACCTATTAGGCTCACAGTAAGCAGAAAAGCGATGGCTCGCTTCACACTAAATGGGCTAAAGTTAAGTAATGACAAGTAATTCAAGGTAATGTCGCTCTAGTTAATAAAACAAATTTATTTAAGCTAGGTTAACAGTAATAGACACACGCAAAAACTGTCTATTGGCAGCTACCTTTTGCCTATTATTAGGCCATAGATACTCGCACTAAAGGCTTTATTGGGCAATTTTCATATTCATCAATAGGAATATTATTAAATACCTTTTTGCATAGGCCACGAATACTCTGGTCTCAATGACTTGTCCAAAATTAAGAAAATTTTAGTCAAAATCAATTAATAGATGAGTGTATCAAATGACAGACACATAAACACGTCAGCTAAAAACATTTTAACTATTTGATAAATAAAGATTTAGTTAACTTTCAATACAAACCCTATGTACAAAAACAGACTCGATTCATAAATAAAAAGTAGTGGAAAGGTAACAGTAATGGTTATTTCTCATCAACCCAATTTTAAGAATATGGCTGCAAGCGCCGATGTAGTAACACTTTAAATTATTTGGCGTAATTTGTGCTATCGCTTTCAATTGTACTATTACAATGTAAATTACGCACATTAATAACGCCCAATCAATCTAAATACTGCTTTTAGGTATAGATTAGTAAACCTAACTGCTATCAATTGTATTGTTATTCAGATGTTTTTTGGCTAAAACCCATACTAAGCCAAATAAATTGTTACTGGCTGTAAGAGGAGCTCCAATTTGAATTTACCTATCACCCAAATTGGCGGAAGGAAAATCGCTATTCATCGGACATTTGCTTTTGTCCTTTTATTCATCACTTTACAGGCTCATTCGGGTTCAAGAGAACAAGCCAAACGCATTCATGATAGATTGGCTGGTGTGCCACCCAGCAACGCCGTTTTAGATCAAATGCAAGCGTTAATTGACGAAGACAACATCAGTGCCGCTGCCAATATCGC
>NZ_CAKZKO010000022.1 GCF_937123705.1 uncultured Paraglaciecola sp.
CGTGGCTTTGTGCTTGAAAAAGGCATGCAAGGATTATCAGCACCCAAAATTGAAGGTAAGTTTTCACTACGTGCTTCGATAACGGGCGAAATCGTGATGGATAATGTGTTTGTACCTGAAGAAAACATGTTTCCTGAAATCAAAGGGTTGGCTGGGCCTTTTGGCTGTTTAAATAAAGCCCGTTATGGCATTGCTTGGGGCTCCATGGGCGCGGCGGAGTTTTGTTTTAATTCTGCTCGTACCTACACCCTAGATCGCGAGCAATTTGGCCGCCCTTTAGCAGCCAATCAGCTGATTCAAAAGAAACTGGCAGATATGCAAACCGAGATCACCTTGGGACTTCAAGGTTGCTTACAAATGGGGCGCTTGATGGATGCGGGCCAATGTCCTGTTGAACTTATTTCGATGATGAAACGTAACAACTGTGGTAAGGCCCTCGACATGGCACGGGTTTCCCGCGATATGCACGGTGGTAACGGTATCAGCGATGAATTTGGGGTGATTCGCCATGTGATGAACCTTGAAGCGGTAAATACCTACGAAGGCACACATGATGTGCATGCCTTGATTTTAGGGCGTGCGATTACCGATATTCAGGCTTTCTACTAACCGGTCATGCTATTTAGACATTGAGCGCCTTACACTGGGCACAGCATGTTGTGTTTGACGCTCGATTTTAATGAAGTATTCTTTTAGATGATCCAATAGTAACCGTAGCTTTTTTGAAGCTGCACTTCCCGGTGGGAAAACACCAAATATGTCTATGTCTTTTAGTTGGTAATCATCTAAAACAGACTCAAGGCTGCCCGCTTGGATCTTGGGCAGTGCGTCATATACCGGCACTCGCCCTATTCCATGACCACCTTCCAGAAAAGCGGTACGTGCGGCGGCATTGTTGGTACTGATACCGCCTTTCACTGCAACGCTGTACGAAAGTTTACCTTTACTAAGTTCAATGGCGCCCGAGGTCATTTTATAAACAATCCAGTCGTGTTGTTGTAAATCAGAGGGTTCTGTAGGCCGCCCTCGTTTTTTGAAATAGTCAGGAGAACCACATAAACAAGTGGGCAATGTAGCAAGTTTACTGGCTTGTAAACCTGAGTCCGGTAAAGGAGCACCACGGATCGCAAGATCAATGCCTTCTTGCACGATATTTACTACCTCATCAGTTAGCATCACATCGAGGTCTATTTTGGGGTATAGATCGCGAAAATTATTCAACGCTGGCACGACCATTTGTAAACCCGCGTTAACGGGGCAGGTAATTTTCAGCAGCCCTTCGGGTTCGTTTTTGAGGTTTTCTATTTGCTGGTTAGCTGTGGTGGCTCGCTCGGCAATGATCCTGCAAGATTGGTAATACTCGGCCCCTGCTTCGGTTAAGGACAATGATCGCGTAGTACGATTGAGCAGTTTTACTCCAAGCTGAGATTCGAGCTTTTTAATGTGATAACTGACCACCGCTCGGGATAATCCAATATGTTTTGCGGCAGCGGTGAGATTGCCTTGCTCAATAACTTGAGCAAAAACCACCATGCTTTTAAGTTGTTCGAAATATAAGTTCATGTGTCATCATATCAAACATTGTATCAATTATTAGAATAATGTAGTCCAATTTATTAATATTGTTAGAAATTGCATTAAGACTTACACTCGCTGCAACTTAATATAAATGTGAGAAAAACAGTGAATACACAACACACATCTAAACACATCTTAATGGTGCTTACTTCACATGCTGAGTTAGGCAATACGGGTGAAGATACTGGCTTTTGGGTGGAAGAATTTGCAGCACCCTTTTATGTCTTTGCAGATGCAGGCTTAAAAGTGACCTTAGCGTCTGTAGCAGGTGGTCAGCCACCTGTTGATCCTAAGAGTGAGTTAGCAGATTTTCAAACACCAGCAACTAAGCGTTATGACGCGGATAAAGAAGTACAAAAACTAATGGCTAATACTGCTATATTGGCTGATATTGACGCTTCTGACTACGATGCGGTTTTCTATCCTGGTGGTCATGGTCCATTATGGGATCTTACCGATAACCTAGCCTCAATTTCACTGATTGAAAGCTTCTTAGCCGCTAATAAACCTATAGCCGCAGTATGTCACGCAAGCGCGGCCTTTTTGAATATTAAGGATGCTAGCGGTGAGTACGTTGTTAAAGGCAAAGGGGTAACAGGTTTTAGCAATAGTGAAGAAGATGCTGTTCAGTTAACCGAGATCGTACCTTTTTTACTGGAAGATGAATTGATTAAACGTGGTGGAAAATATCAAAGAGTTGCAGACTGGAATGCCTTTGCGATCCAAGATGGTTTACTAATTACCGGCCAAAATCCCGCGAGTTCAGAATTAGCCGCAAAAAAATTATTAACATCATTAGCTTAAATTATTAATAATAATAGGAACAATATTCATGCTAAATTTTAGTTTTCAAAATACTACTCAAATTCGCTTTGGTGAAGGTCAAATCGCCTCACTAAGCAAACAAATCCCCCTTGATGCCAAAATATTGGTGACTTACGGTGGCGGTTCAATCAAAAGTAACGGCGTTTATGACCAAGTGACAGCAGCTTTAACCAAGCATACTTGGTTTGAATTTTCAGGCATCGAGCCTAACCCAAGTTACGATACGTTAATGAAGGCACAAAGTATTATTAAAGAAAATAATATCGACTTTATTCTAGCGGTTGGTGGTGGTTCGGTGGTGGATGGCTCTAAATTTATTGCGGCTGCAGCGTTTTTTGAAGGTGATGATCCTTGGGATATATTAGCCAAACAAACACGGGTTAAAAAAGCATTACCCCTTGCTTGTGTACTGACTTTGCCAGCAACGGGATCTGAGTCGAATACAGGCGCGGTAGTAACCCGAAACGGTACTAAATTGCCTTTTAACAGCCCATTAGTTCGTCCTATATTTGCGGTGCTTGATCCTGCTGTCACCCTGTCATTGTCTGAACGCCAAGTAGGTAATGGTGTCGTGGATGCGTTTGTGCACACCATGGAGCAGTACTTGACTTATAGTGTCAATGCTAAGGTACAAGACCGTTTTGCTGAAGGACTATTGCTGACCTTGATTGAAGAAGGACCAAAAGCACTGGCACCTGAAACATCTAAAGACTTAGCAATCCGTGGCAACATTATGTGGGCGGCAACTATGGCACTTAATGGCTTAATTGGAGCGGGTGTACCACAAGATTGGGCAACCCACATGATTGGTCACGAATTAACAGGTACACACGGTATCGACCATGCGCGGACTTTATCCATTGTATTACCGGCTGTGATGAAAGTATGTAAGGAAGCCAAGCGTGAAAAACTATTGCAGTATGCTGAGCGTATCTGGAATGTGAAAGAAGGCGATGACGATGCGCGTATCGATCGTGCTATTGAATTAACTGAGCAGTTTTTCACCACTATGCAAGTGCCAACCCGTTTATCTCATGTGGATCTAGGCGCAGCGGATATTGATGTGTTAATCGAAAAATTAACCCAGCACGGCATGGTCAAGTTAGGTGAGCACAGTACAGTGACACCAGATGTAAGCCGCGAAATATTAAACGCTGCTCTGTAATAAGGTATCGGAGTAGGCTAGCTCGTATTACATAAGCGGATACGAGTTGGCTTGTTATTAAAGTCAATATTTCTCGCGTTACGCTTTGTTGTATTGGTATAACGCGTAATAAAAACTGGGATGCTAAAAACGCCCTTAGTCCATTATAATCAAAGCACTTACTTTCCAAAGGCGACACGTTTTGAAGCACTACATTATTAGGATAACGCAATCCGTTAAGCGCCAAAACGAAGCAGTAAAAGATAGAGCGCTGATACCAATCAAGCAGGGTTTGTTAACCGTTAAACAAGGACTGGCCCAAGAAAGCCGCGAAACCAAACTTATGCTGAGTACCTACAAACGATTCAGCAAAGGGCAGGCAAGTAAGCAAGAAATGGAAGCCGCCAATAAACAGTTTGTTGATGTCATCCGTGGATTAGGATTGGGCGTCCTTGTAGTCTTACCATTTGCACCTATTACTTTACCCTTTGTGGTTAAATTGGGTGAGAAATTGGGTGTGAATGTCTTGCCCAGTGCCTTTATGCTAGATAAACCAGAAGATGAAATGGTAGAGGTTGAACAAAAAATTGAAGTGTTAGTTAAGTCTGATAACGTAGCCCAGCCTAAAGATAATGATCCTTAACATGGATTTCTTGTTAATTTTTTAGCTAAATATTTGATAAAATATCTAGATTAGATTAAACAGGTAAATCTTCCATGACGCAAACCTGCGCCGACTCCCTTATTGTACTCGATTTCGAAACCACTGGATTGTCACCTAACATGGGAGACAGGGCCATAGAAATAGGCGCTGTACGTCTTGAAAAAGGGCGGGTGGTTGAACGCTTTCAAGCGCTAATGAACCCAGGGAAACGTATCAGTGGGTTTATTGAAAACTACACTGGCATCACGAATCAAATGTTAAGCCAAGCCGCGCCTTGTGATGAAGTCATGGACGAGTTTGCTAACTTCATGGGTGACAGTAACCTTGTTGCCCACAATGCCTCATTTGATAAACGCTTTTTGGATGCTGAATTAAGCAGAATTGCTAGATACTACACCGGCAGTTTTGCGTGCTCTTTACTGGTGGCTAGGCGTTTATATCATGATGCACCTAATCATAAATTAGGCTCGTTAATAGCCTATAAAAATATCCCCTCGGAGGGTGATTTTCACCGAGCTTTATACGACTCAGAAATGACCGCTAAATTGTGGGTATCGATGTTGGAAGATATTTCTCAGTTAACAACGGCACAATCCGTGCCTTTCACATTCATTCAAAAGCTTGCTAAAACACCCAAAAACGCAGTAACTAGATTGCTGCAAGCAGGGTAACCATTGTGACGCAGCTTAAAGCACATTGCTGCGCTTAATGTTAAAATCGTCATTGCCACCACAAAGTAGCTAGTGCTACTAACGCCGACAAAAAGACATAGAATCCTCTATCCAAATACTAAGAGTTCATCTTCGTGAGCCATCACTAATTTTAAAGGGTTTTCCATTGTGAAACTCTAATGTTTTTAGTAATTTTCCGTGACTAAAATCATAGACGAATCGCTTGACGCTTGCATACTCACCATCAAACATAACATAGCCAATATCCTCTTCATCTTGTGGTTGACCGCACTTGTCTTTGACTTCAAAAGAGCTGTAGCCAACCATCACTACCTTGCTATTGCATCTAAAGCTTTCTGCATAAACAGGCATTGAGAGTAAAGTTATTAATATACTTATGTTAATTATTACTACTTTGGGAAAAGCTTTCATCTAGTCAAATTCCTATTCTAATGGATATTAGAAAAATATTTAGCCATAAGTAATCAAGTGATTAGTTGCTCAAATATTCAACGCAAATGTGGAGCAAGGTTTTTGCAAATTAATAGCCTTACTTTCTTCGTAAACAACCCTAAAAGCCAGTTCAATTACCCAAATCCTAACCAAATCGATGCCTACTGCATAGGTCATTTATTTATTTTACTTTTGATACAAGGCGATAGATTTAGTAATTTTATAAGTAATTTATCTGAAATAGTTTCCGCAACGTCTTCTTTAACAATGGAAGACAGGCAGTTTGACACTAAGGTCATTAAGTTATGTGGAATATGATCTTGCCCCCCCTAGGTTTTGATTACTTTTTATAAAAGTCTAGGGTTGCTGTGATGACGTTTCACCAGAGTGCCGAATCTCTTATGTCGGCAATGTCGGAGTTTTTGTCGTTAGCAGATTAGCAAAAAGCGACCTAAAACCGTCATAATACAATTTAAATTATCAAACTATTTCGGGCCAGAAATAATCATCTAATTTATCAAACCTGACAGACTGCTTTGAGCGGACCTAAACATCCATCTTGCTAACGACAAACATTCCGACAAAGAAGACATTAGCAATTATTTTTTATAGCTGAAAAGCAACTCATATTAAGGCTTTCTCCAACTGGTTTAGAGTTAAGTTTAATTAAAGTGTCTCTGACTCTTTTATTTGAGCGCCACCTCAGATAAGTCTGTTTGAATAAAAGCAGTTCATCATCATAAACAAAAGCAATATTTAAAACTGGTTTGCACAACAGTGGGAGGCGCTTGTTTTGAATTCTGAAATACGTGAAAACGGTTGAGTAATAGACTAAAAACAACCGATTTTCACTCACTCAAGGATATAAAAGAGAGGTAAATATGAGGCAAGATGTATTTTCATTTTATGAAAAATGACGTTTTATTTTACCTATACTCAAAACCACCATAAGCCATGCCGAACTAGTTTATTTAACTGCTTTATTCATAACGTAGAGCATCAATGGGTTCTAAACGAGATGCTTTCAGGGCTGGATAATATCCAAAAAACACTCCGATGAAAGCGGAGAAACCCAAGCTAATTAATACCACATCAGTATTAATAACACCGCCAGCACCTATGCCATAGTTGTTACCTAAGTAAACAAATAAATAGGCAATGATAACGCCAGTCCCGCCTCCTAACCCACACAGAACAATGGACTCAATTAAGAACTGTTTGAGAATATCAGCAGGTTTTGCCCCTACGGCCATACGTAGACCAATCTCACGAGTACGCTCTGTCACTGATACCAACATGATATTCATTATGCCAATGCCGCCTACCACTAAACTTACCGAGGCAACCCAAGCTAATAATGTATTGAATACCTGCATAGTTTCGGCTCGCGTAGAAATCATTTCAGATACATTACGGATCCTAAACATATCGTCACCATCAACAGGAATTCGCATCCGTTGCCGTAATAGTATTGTCATTTCGGCTTCAATGTAATCCATATCCTCACCGTCATAGGCGCTGACCTGGATAAAACTTACCGATTTAGTGTTGGTAGAATCGATACCCGTTATTCTATTGCGCACAGTTTTGATTGGTAAAAAAATCACATCATCTTGATCTTCACCACGAGCATCTTGACCTTTCTCTTCCAGAATACCCACTACCGTCACATTAAAGTTTTTCACTCTCATGGTTTGGCCGATGGCTTCACTCATACCAAATAGTTCAGAGCGCAAACGTTCACCAATAATAGCGACTTTTGCGCCGCTGTTAATTTCTTGAGTTGTAAACTGACGCCCTGTCGCTATAGGCCAGTCTCGCACTAAAAAATAGCGATTATCGATACCACTAATTTCAGTTGACCAATTAAGATTGCCATATATAACTTGACCATTTGCAGATAGATAAGGAGCGGCTGATTCAACTCCAGGCACCTGATTCTCAATCAAATTTGCATCGTTTTCATTAATTTTTACCACAGATGTTGCACGCGCTCCACCACTGGATAGACGAGCTCCCGTAACAAAAAACACATTACCGCCTAATGACTTGATTTGCTCATCGACTTGTTGCTGCGCTCCTGCCCCCATGGCGACCATAATAATCACTGCCGATACACCTATAATAATGCCTAACATAGTTAAAAAGCTGCGTAACAAATTGATCCGTAAAGCCGTAATAGCAGTTTTCAATAGTATGAATATCTTCATTCTTGCTCACCATCATTAGCGACTCGAGGGCTTGGATTACGCTCATCAGCCACCAACTCACCATCGCGAAAAATGAGTTTACGCTTAGCAAATTCAGCAATATCAGGCTCATGGGTGACTAATATAATGGTTTTTCCTTGCTGATTGAGTCGCTGAAATAATGCCATAACGTCTAATCCTGTTTGGGTATCCAACGCGCCTGTAGGCTCATCAGCCAAAATCATCACAGGCTCATTAACCAATGCTCTGGCGATAGCAACACGTTGCTGTTGTCCGCCCGATAGCTGCGAAGGATGGTGGCCCATACGACTGCCAAGCCCTACTTGCTCTAAACAAAGTTTAGCCCGCTTGGGCCACTCTGACTCTGGCACTTGACTGTACAACAAAGGCAAGGTGACATTGTCGAGTGCGCTAGTGCGTGGCAATAAATTAAACTGCTGAAAAACAAATCCAATACGTTGGTTGCGAATAGTCGCTAACTCATTTTTAGTTAAATGAGAAAGCTCAATACCATCTAGGGCTATACTGCCTTCAGTGGCAATATCTAAACAACCTAATAAATTCATCATGGTTGACTTACCTGAACCAGAAGAGCCCATAATTGCAACAAAATCACCTTGTTCAATTTGTAAGTCTACGCCCTTTAGTGCAAAGACTTTTTCTTCACCCATCTGGTAGATCTTTTTAGCTTGTTTAACTGATATCAATGGGTCTGACATTAGTTAGTCACTCTTTGTGCACGAGTGATAACGGCATCACCTTCCTGCAAATCATCTGATTTAATCTCGCTATATTCTAAATCAGCGATACCCACTCTGACATTTATACGCTGTGGTTCTCCATCACGCAGCACCCACACAACTCCTCGCTGAAAATCATTATTTGCCTCCTGACTACTACGAGGTTTACGACGTTGCTGATTCAACCCTTGGTATTGTTGCATTTGTTCTGGGCTTAAAAATCCACGTAACGCAATATCCGTTTGGCTACGAATGTTTTTCATTGCATCATTAGGGCCTGATGGTGGTCTTCCACCTCTGCTTCCACGTGCAGACTCTCTGGCTGCGGCTATGTTAGTTTGCATAGTAGTCAGCACCTCAGCCATTTGTTTTTGTTGTTCAGCAGTTAAATTGAGTTGTTCGCCAAGTTCTATTGCTCGACCTGACATATCTCGACCATTACCCTTTTGGCTATCGGTTGCTTGGCCTTCTGGGGTAAACCGTAAAGCAGAGTTACTTACCCGTAATACGTTGTCTCGTTGACCCAATATAATGTCAACGTTGGCGGTCATTCCTGGTAGCAATAACAAGTCTTTATTCTCAAGACTAATAATTACTTTATAAGTGACGACATTGCTGGTCACTGTGGCTGATTTACGTACTTGGCTAACCGTTCCAGAAAAATTGTGTTCTGGGTAAGCATCCACAGTAAATCTTACCTTTTGATTCTGTTTGATACGCCCGATATCCGCTTCATCAACATCGGTTTCTATTTGCATCGAAACTAAGTCTTGGGCAATCGAAAAAAGGGTTGGAGCGGATAAACTTGCCGATACTGCTTGCCCTTTATCCACTTGTCGGTCAATAACCACACCATCAACAGGCGAACGAATGTATGTTCTATCGATGTCCAACTTAGCCTGCTCTAAACTCGATAATGACTGCTGAACTCTGGCTTCACCTACCAAAATAGCCGCTTTAGCTGTTTCGATACTCACCTTTGATAGTTGGTAAGTTGTTTCGCTAATATCTAATTCTGATTCACTGACTAGCTTTTTTTGACGTAATTCGCGGGTACGTTGAACTTCACGTTCAGCCAATTTCTCTTCTGTGAGCGCTTTAGTCAACCCGGCTTGTAACTGTACCAATGAGGCTCGGGCCGAAGCTAAATCGGCTTCACTTTGACGTAATTTAGATTGCACCGTCCGATCATCAATTCGAGCAATGACTTGGCCACTAGTAACAACATCATTAAAGTCCACATTAAGTTGCGAAATCAATCCTGACAACTCGGATCCCACATCAACAGTAACTACTGGTGAAATTGTACCAGAGGAATTTACCGTACTTTCAATTTTACCCAGGGTGATTTCCTGAGTGTAATATTTAATTTGTTCATTGCTTTGTTCGGGGATCAACCACCACCACAATACTATAACCATCAAAACAGTAATGGTCGCTTTCACAACTGTTTGTAACTTAATCATGCCTTTACCCCATCACAATAAGAGCGGCTGCTCTGACAGGTGAATTAAAACATAAATAAGACCTTAGTAACGTCAAGGTAATGTAAAGTTGCAACGCCAAGGTGTTTCAATAGGTAACACCTTTAGCTCCTGTTGTAATTCAGGAGCTAATTGCCTGTTTTAAATAGGTAAGTCTGATTTAAATCAGTACATTAATTTCAGTTTCAAATTTTGTACGATTTCAATTTTGCCTGAATGGTTAATGGTATTATTCTCTGGTTTCTGACCTTTTTCTCCCCAAAGAACGGCAATCAATTTAACCGGGTTATTTTTAAAGGTGTTACCTTTTAATACTAGGTTCACTATTCCACGATTTTTGATTAGGGTACCTTCGGTTTCACCTGATTGTGTCACAGTATTATTCTCAAAAACCAGGTTTCCACCTATAGCTAAAGCAGACACCCACTTTAAAATATAGCAATAAAGCGCTCATGAACTAAGCTTAAAGGCTCTCACATAACCAAGGATGGTCTGTCATGCCTCAACCACGTAAAAACCAAATCAGTTTAATCGATACCCCGTTTTATCATTGTGTTTCCCGCTGTGTCCGCCGTTCTTTTTTGTGTGGTGCGGCAGCCGCGCTGAAGACAAATTTACAGGGCAAAGTTATGAGCATCTTAGAGCTTGGGTAGAGAAGCGTTTGTTGTTTTTATCTTCGGTATTTTCTATCGATAGCGCGGCTACCGTATTTGCGCCTATGCCGTCATGAGTAATCATACCCATGTGGTGCTGTGTGTTGACAAAGACATGGCTGAGAGTTGGTCGGTGGAGGAAGTCATAAGGCGTTGGCATCAACTGTATCAAGGCACGTTATTGACTCAAAAATTTCAAATAGAGGACAAACTCAGCAAAGGTGAATGGTTCAGTTTAGAAGAGACCGTGACGGTTTTTCGCCAGCGTTTATATGATATTAGTTGGCTGATGCGTAATCTCAATGAGCATATTGCCCGTGAAGCGAACAAAGAAGATGACTGCACAGGCCGGTTTTATTCGCCGCCATCCTTGGCGCTCACCCCGCGGGCCAGCTGAAGCTGTTCAACTTTTTTCCAGAAAAATTTGTGAGAAGGGCGGTTTAAATCCCAAGCGTTGTTAGATGAAACGGCGGTATTAGCCTGTATGGCTTATGTAGACTTAAATCCGATACGAGCCAAAATGGAAACCACACCAGAAACGTCGAAACACACTAGTATTCAACAACGCATTCATGCATTAATCAATGGAGAGCAACCCAAAAAGCTTATGCGTTTAGTAGGCAATCACAGACAAGATATGCCTAAAGGCATTGCTTTTAGCTTGATTGATTACAGTGAGTTGGTTGATTCAACAGGTCGATGTATTCGAGATGATAAAGCAGGTTATATTGAGCAACACTTCAGCACAGCAGTAGGCGCTGAGCATATGTTACAACAATTCAAACAACAAACTGACCATCAACGCATACGAGGGATGGCAAAGGCCAGAGCCTTGCTTCAGTCAGCCTAAGCTTCAAACAGATTTACACTACAGCCCCTCAAAAAACGTGACTCAATCATGCTGCCTGCAATTTGAGCTAAGTCACGTTTTTAAGAACATTCTTCTAACCCATCCCTAAATAAGTTCACCACTCCACTGAAAAACTTAAAATTGAGCAAGCAGTTACCACTTTTTACTCTTTGATTTTGCTTGTGATTGGTTACTTTATTATTTTGGGTGTCTACTTAAGCTTCTTAACTTTTTGTTGTGTGTTGTATCTGATTAAGATCCGCCTCACGGCCGGCTCCATATATTTTGCTTAAGCAAACAGAAATCGCAACGGTAAAAATGGCCTTAAAAAACGCTATGGTCATGGCTGACAATCAACACTATTGCCTAAAGATTGAGACACAAAGTGCTATGCCAATTCACTAATCCCACTGTTGCTTATCTTGGTCTGTGGCGCTTTCAACACACTCACCTGTTATTTCGGTTATTTCAGGCATTTGCGAAAAATCTAATTCAATGTACCCAAGTCTACAATAGCCAGTTTCAGCTATTTTTTCCTCTAGCAATGTAATAATAGACTCACGTCTTTCATCGTCTGAAATGTACTCAGCATATTCAGGCAAGCTCACTTGCTTTTCATCGCGTTTTTGACCTGATTGTCCGCGACCACCTCTACCTTTGCCTGAACGTTCACCCTCTCCTCTTTTACCAGAGCGTTTGTTTTCACCTCGTTCACCCTTAGGTTTTTCGGTTGCATAGGTCATAGACAATGTAAAACGTTTTGAGCCATCGGAATGAATATCAGTGCTGAATTGATTAGGCTCCCCTTTGTTGTACTCTGGTTTACTTGAACAAGCGATTAAGCATAGTGATAAAAGTAGGAGTAATAAATTGAAACGCAGAAGCATGATGGTATTCCTAAGTGAAAGAGATATTTTAAAATTAAGATCTAAAACCCTAAGTGTAAAATGGATTGCAGCGGTCCCTATTAAGCCTTGTGCAACCCACCACTAAAATCCATCATAACGTGCTTTTGATTCTAATTTTTGACCTATACATAAACTTTACAAAGCCATGCCTTAACCACTTAGTAAACAGGCTGGTATGTCTGATCTGCGGCCATACGAATGTAATTGGTGTAAGGTCCACTTTAGGTCAAATTCAAGCCCTTTACAGAGTTGAAGCTTATGTCCACTTCAGGCCGATTTAAGCCAATATGGAAGTGGGCGGTACTCAATGGCTTAGTAGTGGAGCAAGAAGAATACCCAAATAACCTCCGCTGCAAGCAGTTAACAGGCCAAAAAAGGGTTTGGATGCGTATTTACGCAATCTTTAATAATACTAATGGCATTTTCACTCGATATGGAAATAGCTTGCAAGGCCAACATGTATTAGCCCAAATTTAGGGGCTTATAAATATCAACAATACTGACTACATTGCAGACACGCTAATAGTTTGTTTAACTAATCTTAGACTAGGCAAAAAGGAACCCAATACATTGTCCGTTTATATAATAGCTAGATTCAAAATACACGATCGTAGTCAGTATGGTAAGTACTCGGCTGGATTCATGGAGGTGTTCAAAAAATTTGACGGCAAAATGTTAAGTGTCGACGAAAATCCGACGGTATTGATGGGAGACTGGAACGATACGCGGTCGGTGATTATTGAGTTTCCATCAAAAAAATCGGCTTTATCTTGGATGACGTCTGATGACTATCAAGCGATAGCTAAGCACCGTGATGCCGGAAGCACTGCATGCTCGATATTAGTTGAGGGATTAGAATAAAGGCGCTAGCTTCCGAAAAAAAATAAGCTCGTTCTTATATCTGCTTTAATCGACAAGCTGTGCATATCAAGATAGTAGATAGCCGTGTCAAGGCAGCTTTTCTGGGGTCGTTTTCTGTTAAACTTATTACATTATACAAAATGAACATTATTTATGACTGACAAAATAATCAAGATTTCTGATGACTTTTGGAATATTCGCGGCGAATTTAAAGTTTTCGGATTGTTGAATATTGGTACCCAAGCATCGTTGGTAAAGCTCGCTAATGGTAAGTTTGTGCTATTAGACGCTTATACTTTGCAAGATGATATTAAACAGCAAGTCGACTCGCTAACTAACAATGGCGCCGACATTGAAGCGATAATCAACTTGCACCCCTTCCATACTATACATGTTGCAAAAGCACATGCTGACTATCCAAACGCAAAATTGTACGGCACACAGCGACATCTTGATAAGTTACCAGACTTACCCTGGCAAACAGAGCTAACTAATTCAAATGAGTTTGAGAGCTTGTTTTCGGCAGATTTTGAATTTTCAGTGCCTCGAGGTGTTGATTTTATTTCCAATAACGAGCACCTGCATTTTTCATCGGTATTGGCTTACCACATCGCATCAAAAACCATACATGTTGACGACACCTTAATGTTTCTAAAATTACCCGGTTTACTCGGTGTTTTAAAAAGTCCTGAATTGTCTTTCCATATGACCTTGTCTAATACGTTAGAGCGGCGTGAAAGTGCTGCTGATGATTTTCGTCTTTGGGTTGCTCAAATAGCAGAGCAATGGAGTGAAGCTGAGGTGCTATGCGCCGCGCATTCTCAAATATTAGTTGTTAAAAACACATCACCATCTATTGCGGCTATGATCATGACAGCATTACAACGGGAAGAAAAAATCTTAAAGCGTCACCAAAAGAAGTACGGTTAAATGTATTGCTTAATGTTTGATTGAGAATTTTTGCGAAAGCCTTGCCTCACAAAACTTTAACAAGCATGTTCCGGATCCATGCAATATTAACATTGCTACGCTGATATTTTCGGTTGTTATTTTAATGGCATCAGATTGCCTATTGCCGAAAGTTATGTTTGATTAATCGTATGATGATTTTTGGATCAATAATAGTTTGGTAGTTTGAATTTTCTTAAAACAGCTTTAGGTAGTTTGCTCCTCTTTTTAGACCAGAGCCTTATGACGGCTTTTCCAGACGAGAATCATAGGTAGGTTTTGTTCGCGTTGTTATCGTAAGGTACGACAAACTCGTTGTGACGATAATGTCGGATCATCTGCCATAAGGATTGCGACAATAAATTCGATTGAATGTCTCTGCATTATTTAATCCCACGTTTAAAGATACTTTGTTGCCTTACAACACAGCTTCAGCATAGGTTTTGGGATCTTGACGTTTAGAGGTAAACACAAGTTAATGGCTGTAATTCAGTTTCGACTTCACAGCTGAATAGGCTGTTGAGTCTGAAAATTTTAAACCATATTTACAGGAATAATTTTGAAAATTACCCTACCAAGCTATTTACCTTTTTTCTTCACTGCTTTTTTGGTGTCATCTTGTGCAGCTGTTAGCTCAGATGATGAGTCTGCTGTTATTTCACCAAGTCATGTAGCAAAAAGGATAGTCAAAATAGAAACCAATGCTTATGCAGAAATTGTGTCTGATACCGCATCCTTAAGTGCGCAATATGGCACGGAGAACGTCTTGGTTGTGCTGGATATTGATAACACTATTCTCACCAGTACTACAGATTTGGGCAGTGATCTTTGGTATCAATGGCAAAGGGGCAAGCTGGATATTAAACCTACAGCAGCGCAACAAGTGGCGTGTCTGTTTGAAGATTCAATCGGCTTGCTTTACGAATTAGCACCGATGCGGTTAACCGAGAAAAACATAAATCAGACTATATCTAATTGGCAAACTGCTGGGCATACCGTAGTCGCGTTAACGTCTCGTGCACCTAAGTATCGTGCTGCTACTGAGCGCGAGTTAACCCGTAATCAGGTTGATTTGACTGCTAGTGCACTTGTACCTGTAGGGCAATATTCAATGCTATTTAGAGAGATAAAAGGCAGGGAAATTAGCTACATGCAAGGTGTGATGATGACTTCTGGCTTGAATAAAGGCGAAATGTTGCAACACCTACTAGATAAAACCCAAAGAACATTTTCGGCTATCGTTTTTGTCGATGATTCTAAAAAGAATATCGATAATATCTATAACGCTTATCAAAATACTCAAAATCTTGATATGCATATTTACCATTACACCCGTGTAGAAGATGAGCGTGAAAAACAATTTGGCCATGTATTAACCCAAGATCAGGCGGATAATATGGCTGAGCAATGGCAACAATTGAACAGAACATTGCAGCACATCTTTCCTGCGAGAAATCTAGAACAAGGCTGTTTAGATCGATAGAAACTCTGGAGTAAGCGTGATTCTTACTGTACTGCAATCAAAAACAATCGCAAAAAACGCCTGATTACCGATAAGTCTTTGCGAACGCCAGGGGTAACAGTAACCTTGTTGCCATAAGGCGTTCATAAGTTTAGGTCTGTAAACAACGCATCAAAGCCCATTCCATTGTCTTAACGCTGCATAAAAATCAGCGTCAACATCTGATCCATGCGGTACTTATTCAGCATATCCAAACGCGCTAATAATTACACGGATGTTACCCATACGTTTGTTAACTATATGTTTGTAATATGTTTTTATTTTTGGCATTGTTGTTTAGTTAGCTTACGGGTTGAAAGTTTATTTAAATTAAATACTCCGCGCATTGTTACTGACAATGCTCTGCAGCTGACAGTGAACGTACATCCAAATAAGCATATTAACTTCAACCTTTAACAATTCGGACAACAGCGAATGCGATGGAAAAACCACCAATATGGCAGTGAAACTAGTTTTTATCCCCTAGGGCCATTTAAAGTACGCCTGCCTTTTTTCCACTATAGATTTGAATTACCTGATTACCTTCAAGGGCTGTTGATGTGTGCCGTCGACTTGGCTGCTATACCCTTGATGGTAGAACTGCTTGGGATGCCATTTGAAGCTGCCATTGCCATTGTCATGATCAATGGATTTTTATATTTATTACATCACATATTGGGCGACCCAGTAGTGCCAGGATGGATAACACCCGCGGTACCTTTGTTAATTACCTATGTGCAAACATTTGATCCAGGTACCGATAGGGTGCATGCCCTCATTGCGTTTCAGCTCACACTTGGATTGCTGGTTATGGTGTTAGGGCAAACTAAACTTGCCGCCAAAGTTGTTATGCTTATCCCGTCAGCCATCAAATCGGGCGTCATATTAGGTGCGGGTCTAGCCGCTGTTGCAGTGGTCTTTAAAGAAGGCGGCAGGTTTGAGCAATTTCCCATTACTATCTCAGTTGCTGTGGGGTTGGCATTTTATCTCATTTTTTCGCCACACTTTGCTGGTCTTAAAAAGCGTAACCAATTTTGGGCTGCTTTTGGCAATTTGGGTATTTTTCCCATTATCATTTTAGCGGTGATTGTCGCACCACTGGTCTCTGAAGCCAGTTGGCCTGATATTGAGTGGGGCATAACGAGCCCAAGTTTTGCGTTAATGTTTAATGAATACACGGTGTTTGGTGTAGGTCTCCCAGAATTTTCTATGTTTTTTACCGCTATCCCTACGGCACTTGCTGCATACATTGTGTTATTCGGTGACGTGCTGCAAACCAAGGCCATTTTAGATGAGGCTGACCACGTGAGGCCAGATGAAAAAATTGACTATGATCCCAATCGCTCTCATCTGATATTTGGCGGTAGAAACGTTTTAATGAGCATATTTGGCCCTGATGTTGTGATGTGCGGGCCTTTATGGGCCGCAATGCACGTTGTTATTGTAGAAAGATACAAGCAGGGAAGGGCCGCCATGCAATCTATCTTTGGCGGTTCTGGCTCATTTAGATGGGGCACCAATACTGGGTTATTGCTGCTGCCTGTTGTTAGTTTGGTTCAGCCGATCTTAGGAGTCGCATTAGCGCTAACACTTTTAATCCAAGGTTTTGTGAGCTTTCGTATTGGTGTTATGGAAGCCAAGAGTCAAACAGACTTAGGTATCGCTGGGGTTATTGCCGCGATCCTTGTCATCAAAGGGGCCGCGTGGGCATTTGCTGTAGGAATATTGTTGGTATTGTTGATTTACGGCAAACATTTTTTTAAGGGTGATACCGAAAATACATTGTTTAAACCATTGCCACGTAAAGGTGATAAATAAGGTGGTTAACCGCAATGCTACTTTTGCCAATTTTAGATGTGGCATAGGAACGATACAGCAGCATGTAAAGTTGAAAGATCTTTGTGCGTTCGTACAGGGAAAATAACTCGCCATTAGTGGCATAACAAGAAAGGTGGAACATGTCAGATATTACGATTAAGACAAAATTTAAGACGACTCTCTCTACGTTATTTTTTGGGGTGGCGATGGCTACTATCTCTTTTGCCTCGCTTGCAGAGGATTCAACAAAAATTGCAGATTTATTAGCCGATTCGCCAAAAAATTGGGGTAAATGGGGAAAGGACGACCAAATTGGGGCGCTCAATTATCTAGATGAGAATCAAGTCAAACGTGGTGTTAAAGCCGTTCGTTCTGGGGATCGCTTCACCCTGCAATTACCAATGGTTCACGGCATTGGTCCAGTATTTCCTGGTCGGATCCCCGTGATGCATTTTATGTCACAAGACGAAGGCATTTATTCTGCCAATAAGTCAGAGCCAGCTAGTGGTGGAATGAAATACTCTGATGATGCCGTATTTATGTACTTGCAAGGCACCACCCACATGGATGCGCTGGGTCATGCGTGGTATTCGGACCAAGTATATAATGGCAAATCATCAGACACGACCGTACACGGCCATGATTTCGTAGATATCGCGCAGTTAGGCAACGTAGGTGTGGCTGGCCGAGGTGTGTTAGTTGATGTAGGAAGACTGCGTGGTGATGCTAATCATCGCTTGGCGCCTAATGATTGTGTCACATTAAAAGACATTGAAGCCGCGGCTAAAAAGCAAAAACTAGAAATCAAAAAGAGAGATATTTTACTTATTCGCACTGGCTCAATGGGCCGTTTTTACGATGAGTCCGATAACAAAAATTGGAATGCCCTAAGCGAACCAGGATTGTGTCACAGTGACGCATTAGTTAATTGGATCGATGATATGGAAATTCCTGTTATCGCAGCGGATAATTTGGCCGTTGAAAAAGCCGCTCAAGATATTGATGGCAGCAGCGTGGTGATCCCTTTACACGGCGCGCTAATTAGAAACCTCGGTGTGGTTTTAACCGAGTTATATTGGCTCGATGATTTGGCAGATGATTCTGCAGAAGATGGCCAGTATAGTTTCTTTTTCACTGTTGCTCCTCTCAAGATGAAAGGCGGAACAGGTTCTCCAATCAATCCTATGGTCATTAAGTAACGCTTGAAAAAAAGGGGCTATTCAGCCCCTTCACTCATTTTATCTCAGATAAAAAATGCGAGATTGTTCGACTTCACCTCTGAATATGCTGATAATAGGCTGTCAAGTCTGAAAATTTTAAACAATATTTACTGGAATAATTTTGAAAATTAACCTATCACGCTATTTACCCTTTTTCTTCACTTCTTTGTTGATGTCATCATGCGCGGCAGTCGGCCTGCAAGATGAATCGGCTGTTGCTAGCACAAACCCTGTGGCAAAAAGCGTAGTCAAAATTGAATCCAATGCTTATGCAGAGATTGTATCTGATACCGCGTCATTAACTGCGCAATATGGCGCGGAGAACGTTTTGGTTGTGCTGGATATTGATAACACCATTCTGACTAGCACGACAGATTTGGGCAGTGATGTTTGGTATCAGTGGCAAAGGGGAAAACTTGCCGTAAAGCCCACTGCAGCGCAGCAAGTCGCTTGTTTGTTTGAAGACTCAATCGGCTTGCTATACGAATTAGCGCCTATGAAGCTGACCGAGCAGAATGTGGATCACAACATAACTAACTGGCAAAAAGCAGGGCATACCGTTATTGCATTAACCTCACGTGCACCTAAGTATCGTGCGGCGACCGAGCGTGAATTAGCCCGTAATCAGGTTAATTTAGCGGCAAGCGCTCTTGTACCAAAAGGGCAGGATTCAATGACATTTCGCGAGATAAAAGGCCGAGAAATTAGCTACATGCAAGGGGTGATGATGACCTCTGGCTTGAATAAAGGCGAAATGTTGCAACACCTTCTAGATAAAACTCAGAGAGAATTTTCGGCTATTGTTTTTGTAGATGATTCACAAAAGAATATTGATAATATCTATAAGGCTTATCAGGATGTTAAAAATCTGGATATGCGCATTTATCACTACACCCATATAGAAGATCAGCGCGAAAAACAATTTGGCCATGTATTAACCCAAGATCAAGCCGATAACATGGCCGAGCAATGGCTGCAATTGAATAGAACATTGCAGCAGATCTTTCCAGCTAGAGATCTAGAGCAAGGTTGTTTGGGTCGTTAAAGAATGTTGGGCGTAAAGTCTCTCTTTTATTAAGCCTAAAGATGGGATCTTCAGGCTTAATAGAATGTTAAGATCATTATCTGATTTTATGACCTTTTAAGGCGTAAAACAGGATAAATCCGTAACAAGGTAGCATCATTCAATAAGTAGATTGTTTATCCTTAACTTCTGGGTTTAAAAGAAATGTCCAAAAGTCTCCACTGAGTTTAAGTTTAAGATTTGGGTATATACCAAGAAACGGGTTAGTCGCGAGCAATAGTAAATCTCTTATTGATATGGCAATTAGCAGTACACCCGCTAAGAAAAAATATAGGATGCTGCCTTCCATAGCCTTAACCCCCAGTTTCAATTAGCTTGAGGCACCATATACAAATGCCAACACCTGCAATTAGCATTCACGCAATCCACTCATAGAATAGTGTCCGATTCGGACGGTATTTGTGTCCGCGGACACTTTTTTCAAAAATAAAATTCAATAGTTATTTTAAAAAAAACAATGACTTAATAACTGGCACGGCTTTAGCATTAATTCCTAAATAAAGCAGACGAAATGTAATGATGATTATAATTACGGTTCGCAATTGGCTCATTAATACAGAACTTTAAAGGTATTCAAATGATTATTTATTTTCTTATCTCACCAATAACCGTTTTGATGCTTGCTTGGGTTATTTCTTTGTTCGAACAACCTGTAAGCGCATAAGTAATGCTTATTTTTTAATTTTTTATCAAAGGCTCATCAATATGATTAAAGACACTAGCGCCACCGACATCGAAGTCTCAGAAACATCATTCAATAAACGCAAACTGATGATTGTTTCAATATTAATATTCATCGTTGCTACAAGTGCATACGCTTACATTGGGTCTCCCTCAGCTAATCGCTCCATCGATAGTGCATCGGTTCAAATAGCGACCTTAGAAGTAGGGGATTTGATAAGAGACGTATTATCTACTGGTAAAATTGTTGCTGCCAATGCACCGCAACTATATTCACCCGAGCAAGGATTCGTAAATTTAAAGGTTAATGCTGGCGACACAGTAACCATTGGACAAATTGTTGCTTCTGTTGATAGCCCTGAATTGCAAAATCAATTGCAACAAGAACGTTCTGAATTGGGGCGTTTATCTGGCGAACTGGCTAGACAAAAACTCGACGCCCGTCGTCAAACCTTACAGTTAACTAAACTTTTTGATTTAGCCGAAGTTGACTTACAAGCTGCCCATCGTGAAGAAAGGCGTGCCCAAACTTCTATTGTGAGCAACGTAATTAGTCAAATTGATTTGGAAAAAGCAATCGATGATTTAGCCCGCGCCAAATTGACTTTTAAGCACGCTAAAGAAGAAGTCACATTGGCTAAAGATACCCTTGAATTTGAACTGGATAGTGCACGCAGTACCGTTTCCCGCCAAGAATTAGTGGTGGCTGAACTCGAACGTAAAACCAGTGAGTTGAATATTTTGGCGAGTGTAGATGGCGTGGTGGGTAACTTACTTACTCAACAACGTTCGTTAGTCAGTAAAAACCAACCACTTATGACACTAGTCGATCTAAGCGCTTATGAGGCCGAGCTAAATGTAGCAGAAAGTTATGCAAATGAACTAAGCCTAGGCATGGAAGTAGAAATCTCCATTGGAGGACAAGAGTTAGTAGGGACCTTGTCTGGTATCTCCCCTGAGGTCACTAATCGTGAAGTAACCACAAGAGTGCGCTTCGATCAAAAAGACATCAGAGGTATCCGCCAAAATCAACAAGTCACAGCGCGTATTTTGTTAGAAAACAAATCCCAAGTTTTAAAAGTACGTCGCGGAAGTTTTGTACAAGCAGGTGGTTTTGTTGCCTACAAGTTAGAAGGTGATGTAGCAAAACGAGTGCCTATCCAAATTGGCGCGACCAGCATGCGAGAAGTGGAAATACTCACCGGCCTAAATGCCAACGACCAAATTATCATCTCAACTTACGAAGCGTTTGACGATTCCGAGTCAATCTTACTTAACTAAGTTAAACCAAGAATTTATAGAAACTAAACAGAATTATTTAAAAGGATCATGAACATGCTATCAATGAAAAATATCACCAAAGTCTATCAAACAGAAAAAGTGCAGACACACGCACTGCGAGACTTTAATTTAAATGTAGAAGAAGGCGAGTTTATCGCCGTAACCGGGCCATCAGGTTCGGGTAAAACTACGTTCTTGAACATTGCGGGTATGTTGGAAGATTTCAGCTCTGGCGAATTTCTATTGGATGGCGTTGACATTGGTAAACTAAACGACAACCAACGCGCCGATTTGAGAAACCAAAAAATAGGTTTTATATTCCAGGGGTTTAACCTAATTCCTGATTTGAACTTGTACGAAAACGTTGAAGTACCGTTGCGCTATCGTGGCATTAAATCAGCTGAACGCAAGCGCAGAATTGAAGACTGTCTTGAAAAAGTAGGCTTAGCCAGCCGGGCAAAACATTTGCCACAGCAGCTTTCAGGTGGGCAACAACAACGAGTCGCAATTGCAAGAGCATTAGCGGGCGAACCTAGATTTTTACTAGCGGATGAACCAACCGGTAATTTAGACAGCTTGATGGCGCGTCAAGTAATGGAATTGCTAGAAAACATCAATAAAGAAGGGGCAACCATTGTTATGGTGACTCACGATCCTGAATTAGCTCGTCGTGCACCTAGAAATATTCAAGTTGTAGATGGTCAATTAGCGGACTTTACTTTATATCAAAGTCGAGAAAGCGGAGTTGTTGTACCTCAGTCAGAATTGCCAAAAGTTGCGGAGGTGTAAAATGTTTAGCCACTATATAGATTTAGCTTGGCGTAGCTTTAAACGCACGCCTCTAGTATCAATATTAATGGTGCTGGCTATTGCCGTAGGGATTGGTATTACCATGACCAGTTTGTCGGTTTATCACATGATGTCTATGGATCCCATTCCATCAAAAAGTGACCAGCTTTTTAACCTTCAATTAGGCACTATGGATGATGGCAATACATGGTGGACTGAAGATGATTTGCCCCATCAAATCACATACAAAGACGCCATATCACTCTATCAAGCAGACACTCCAATGCGCAAAGTGCCGTCTATCAAAAGTGGGTTTACAGTGCACATGAATAGCGATCACGTAAAACCATTTTTAGAAAGTACTCGCGTAACGGGTCGCGACTTTTTTGCCATGTTTAATCTTGAATTCTTATACGGCGACACTTGGTCAATGGCGCAAGAAAAAGGGGCCGCACCGGTAGTTGTTATAAGTGAAGAACTCAACGACAAATTATTTGGAGGTGAAAACTCGATTGGCAAACAAATTTACTTAGATGACGCTAGCTTCCAAATAGTAGGCGTGACTAAAAAATGGAATATTCATATTAAGTACTACGATATTAATAATGGCGCGTTTGTTAACAGCGAAAAAGTGTTTATACCATTTTCACTGATACCCGCTATGGAAATTCCAACTTGGGGTAATACCAATAGCTGGAAATATGAAGAAGTTAACACCTATCAAGATCGCTTAAACTCAGAAATGTACTGGATACAGTTTTGGGTTGAACTTACATCACCTAAACAAGAAACAAAATATCGTGAGTTTTTAAGTGCCTATTTAGACGGGCAAGGTCAGCTTGGGCGATACACCCGAGAAAAAGAGTATTTCGGCCTGCGCAACGTCAACCAGTGGCTAACCTACAATAATGTTGTGTCTGAAGAGAATAGAATTTTAGTTGGACTAAGTTTTATGTTCCTTGTTGTGTGCTTGGCAAATATTTTAGGATTACTGTTGGGTAAGTTTTTGCGCCGCGCACCAGAAGTGGGAGTACGTCGAGCACTAGGTGCAAGTAAACGCAATATCTTTATGCAGCATTTAGTAGAAGTGTCATTGCTTGGGTTTATGGGAGGGATCTTAGGCATAGGTCTGGCCCAACTTGGATTGTGGGGTGTGCGCTCAACTTACAGTTATTACTCGGACTTGGCCACAATGGACTTAAGTATGCTCCTTGCAGCGCCGGTAATTGCGATAAGCGCGTGCGTTGTGGCCGGATTATACCCAGCTTGGTTAGTGTGTAGAACCACACCTGCCCTTTATTTAAAAACCCAATAGGAGCGGATAAAAATGTTAGAAATAAAACCAATATTCAACTCATTGTGTCGCTCAAAAGCGGGTGCCATGATGCTACTTATTCAAATAGCGATTACTACCGCCATTGTAAGCAATGCCGCATTTATTATTAAAGATAAAGTCGAGTATTTGCAGCAAGACACAGGTTATCCAGAAGATGAAATATTCAGTTTTGCGGTACTTACCTACGGTAAAGACAGAGACCTAAATCAAGTTTTTGAAGCAGATGAAGCGATGTTACGCAATATTCCTGGCGTAATCGACGCTAGTATTTTAAGCACAGTTCCATTAAGTGGCAGTGGAGCGGCTTCAAGCTTTCATTTGGATGCTGATTCGAAAGACAGTAAAGGTGTGCGAGCTGGGTTTACCATGGCTGATGAACATGTACTTAATTCACTGGGACTTGAAGTGTCTGAAGGACGTGGCTTTACGCCAGATGATGTTATTGTCTTTAAAGGAAGCGCGACTATACCAACGGTAGCGATTGCGTCTAAATCTTTTTTAGATGAAATGTTCCCTAATGGTGACGGCTTGGGCAACATCATTTACTTAGGCCCTTATCCGGTAAAAATTGTTGGTGTGGTAAACAAAATGTTGGGGCCTTGGCTAAAAGATGATTCTCCTAAGAATATGGTTATTTTACCCATGTCTAAAACGGGCTCGTTGCAGAAAATAGTAGTACGCACCGATGCATCTTCGCGTTCGTCCATTTTGGGGCAAATTGAAGATGCCATGTTAGCGTCATATAACAAACGAGTTATTTTCGGTTTAAAGGGCTTAGATGATGCCAAGGATGAGTATAACGCTGGCGATGTGTTAATGATGAGAATGCTGATAGTGCTGATAGTTGTATTAGTGCTAGTGACAGCGTTGGGGATTTTTGGCTTAACCGTTTTTAATATTAACAAACGCACTAAACAAATTGGCACCCGACGAGCACTAGGTGCACGCAAGTCGGCTATTGTCCGCTATTTTTTGGTCGAAAACTGTCTGATTTGTATTGCCGGCTTGATATTTGGAGCCGTGGGAGCATTGATTTTAGGGCAAGCCCTATTTGAATATTACTCTTTGCCTGCATTGAACCACAGTTATATAGCGATAACCGCTATTTTCGTATTGAGTTTTAGTTTATTGTCGGTCTTACTGCCAGCCAATAGAGCGGCTAATATTTCACCCAGCATTGCAACAAGAAGCATATAACCAACATTATCTCTAATAGGGATAGACAATTACGGATTGGCATTATTGATACCTTTAACAGGTAACAATAATGTCGTTTTTTAAATAGATGAGTTAAAGCTTTTTCTAAAAAACTCTTTTAAAAGTAAGTAAATACAATAATAAATGGATAAGATTTTAATAGTAGATGACAACACCGCAGTGCTTCAAGCGCTATCATTATTGCTCGAAATCCATGGTTACGAGGTGGTTACCACTACGTCTCCCGAACAAGCGCTCCAATTTGTTAATCAACTAAGAGTGTCGTTAGTGATTCAAGATATGAATTTTACCAGTGACACAACATCAGGCGAGGAAGGTAAAGCGCTGTTCACAGAGCTGAGAAACCTAAATTCTAATCTACCCATTATTTTAATCACCGCATGGACCGATTTAGAGCAAGCCATTGGTTTAGTAAAAGCCGGAGCTGCTGATTATATTGCTAAACCTTGGGACGACGTAAAATTGCTTACCAGCGTTGCCAATCTAATAGAACTAGGCAAAACGCGAGAAAAAACAGCAACCTTAGCACGACATCAAGAGCAACAAGCGCCTACTCAAACTGCTGCTGCAAATGTTGGTTTAGTCTACGCTAGTGCGGCAATGCAGCGGGTGATTGATATGGCCATTCAGGTTGCAAAGTCAGATGTCTCAGTGTTAATTACCGGTCCTAATGGTTCTGGCAAGGAAAAAATTGCAGAAGTTATTCAATCACAATCACAGCAATTCAAAAAACCATTCATCAAATTGAATTGTGCCGCGTTACCCGCAGATTTAATTGAGGCAGAATTATTTGGAGCAGAAGCAGGGGCCTTCACCGGAGCAACCAAAACAAGAATAGGTCGTTTTGAAGCCGCCGACGGAGGAACGTTATTTTTAGACGAAATTGGTAATTTGTCTTATTCCGGTCAAACCAAGCTTTTGCGGGTATTGCAAACTGGGCAATTTGAGCGCGTAGGCTCAGTTAAAACCCAACAAGTTAACGTAAGAGTGATTTCAGCTACCAATGCGCACTTAAAAGACGCCATAAATGCAGGCACTTTTAGAGAAGATTTGTATTACAGATTGAACGTGATTGAATTGCAACTTCCGCCTTTGCATCAACGTGTAGACGATATCATGCCGCTGGTAAACCACTTTTTACCTCACAGAACACTGAGTTTGTCAGCGGAAAAAGCATTGTTACAACATGCTTGGCCAGGCAATGTCCGTGAGCTTGAAAATGCCTGCAAACGAGTCGCGGTACTTAAAGCCGAAGGGATTATTGAACCAGAAGACTTCGCTGTTTCAGAACAGCCAAGAGACAGCGCGTCTGCCACTTCGCCTAAAACTATTGAGCCGGATAAAGATCAACTTGAAGCCTCTATGAAGGAACACCAAGGTGTCATTGCAAAAGTAGCCAGACATTATGGTATGAGTCGCCAAGCGCTGTATAGGCGCTTAAATAAATTTGGGATTGAATATTGAAAAATTTGCGCATAGTTACGCGGATTTGGCTGATCACTTCGTTTTGCTGTGTGCTTGCCCTTATTCCAATATTTTGGTTTTTAGATTGGGACATATTAAAAAAGTTTGGCTTTGCCGCAAGCGTCATGTCAATTTGCTTTTTATTACTGCGTTTTTTGTTCAAAGATCTTGGTGAGGGTTTAAGCGCCTTAGAGACAGGACTACTCAACTTAAAAGATCGCGAATTTTCAACTAGCCTAAATTATCAAAATAAAGATGAGCTAGGGCTTATGTGCGCGCTCTTTAATCAAACCATTGAGCAACTACGAGATGAAAAGCATTGGCTGTATCAACGCGAACTTATGCTCGATAAAATTACCCAAAGTTCGCCAGAAGTCTTATTTTTAGTTAATCAACAAGAGCAAATTGTATTTAGCAATATTGCCGCTCGGCATTTTTTTAAAGTACACGACGGCATAGAAGGGCGAGAACTTTCGTCTTTGTATGAACACACCCCAAAAGGCACACAAGCAGCCATTGAAGAAAACAAAGAAGGGCTTTTTAGTGTCGTTAAAGACGAACAAGAGCCAGAGACTTGGCATATTTCCTTAGGCACATTTGTCTTAAATAACCAATCTCATACCTTGTACATACTTAAGCAAATGACGCGAGAACTCAGTCGTCAAGAAGTGGCTGTTTGGAAAAAGGTGATTCGAGTCATTAGCCACGAACTTAACAACTCTCTCGGGCCGATCTCTTCAATGCTACATAGTGGTCAAATCTTAAGTAACAATGCAAAAGATGATCGCCTAACAAGAGTGTTTGAAACCATAGATGAACGCATCAAACACTTAAGTACTTTTGTGCAAGGATACGGAAAATTCGCCAAAATACCCGAGCCTAAACAAGAAGCGATAGACTGCGGAAAGCTTTTTGAGCAATTGTCTGAACAATGGCAGTTTAACTATGTCAATCATGGTGTGGAACACCTATTCGCCGACAAGTCACAATTAGAGCAATTGCTAATAAACTTAATAAAAAATGCCCATGAGTCCGAAACTGATCCCGATAAGGTCACAGTAGAAATCCAGCAACGAGTCAACGACACCACTATAATTGTGACCGACCAAGGCAAAGGAATTGCAGAATCTAGATTAAATAGCGTATTGATTCCCTTTTACTCCACTAAGGCAACGGGCAGTGGCCTAGGTTTAGCACTGTGTAGAGAAATTGTGGAGGCACATCAAGGCAATATTTCACTATACAACCGAGAGCAAGGCGGTTTGATGGTTCGTGTGACACTGCCTAATTAAATTACAGTTTAATAAATATGCGTTTTCTATATAAAACTAGTGCTACTAAATAGAATAATGTTGCAAAAATTATCGCGTATATCAAAGAAGCAAGTTTTGCGGTCATAAGGTTCTGTAAGCAGCCAAATATCCATTCCTGAACAGACAGTGTTTGCTGATTGACGGTGATTGTAACTCTACTTAAAAACACCGAAAAAAGCCAAGCAGCCACGTAGATGAATATTGGGTTACTACCATAGATTTTTAATCCGTTAAGTACAGGTGTGAAAACCGAGACGCGCCACATCCAAATGATTAACGCGAGGCTTAAACACGCTGCTGCACTGCTAACTAGTACAAAAGAGCCTGTCCATAAATTTTTATTGATAGGATGCCATAAAGACCAAATTAACCCTATGCAAAGTAAGGCAAATGCAACTAGTAGTAGCTGTATGATTTGCTGATTTTTAGTTTTTTGTTGTAAAACCTTAACGCAGACTAAATAACCGCTTAATACAGTGATACTAGCGCCAATAGTGCTAAGCAGGCCTTCAGGATCAAACGCTAAGCCTTTTCCTGGCCACATATGTGAACTACTAAGTATGGCCATGTCCACATGACGTACAAGATTACTTTCTAAAGAATAAGGTGAGGAGCCTGCGGTTAACAGCAACAACCAATATGCTATTAAAACTAAGCTGCAAACTAGTATAAGCCAACGCTCTTTTAGGATGGTTATTGCAATAGCAACCAATAAAAAACACAGACCGATGCGCTGTAGCACTCCCATTATTCGCCATGTGTCTGGTGTTTGGTCAAGAGGAATAATCTGTAAAATAAAGCCAATCAAACACAATAAAAAACTACGCTTTAGCACCGACAACCAAGGTAAACCAGAGTGTTGAATTTGGCCTCTAAGTGAGCATGCCATTGACGCGCCTACCACAAACAAAAAGAACGGAAATACTAGATCTGTTGGCGTCAATCCGTGCCAATCTGCATGTAAAAATGGTCCATAAACCGCCGACCACGAGCCTGGATTATTCACCAACAACATCAAGGCTAAGGCTAAGCCTCGTAATACATCAATGGCATCGATACGGGTTTGGCTAGGCTGTGACATTTATTGTTCCATCGCTGGCAAAACTTGCTCGCGGCTGCTAATTTGGCTGTTAGGGATCTTTGCCCTGATACGGATCTCATTTTGCTTTGGAAGCGCTGTTGGATTTTTATAAAGCTGCCAATCTTGACCAGACACTTTATATTCAAGTGGTAAGCCACCCATAGCAGAGTGTAAGGTCAACCCCCCGTCTTTTTGCCTAGCGCCGGGTAATGGCACTCTGGGCACTATGGAGTCTTTTATGAGCTGCGGCATAGCCTTAGTTGTTAACACTTGGCTAAAGCCTAACCAATCTGTGTTCATGGCGTGTTTTTGGGTGTCGTCAAAATGTGTGCTTTCGGCGGAATAATCTACGCCAGATTGATAAGGCTCTGCCCAAGCCGGCGAGTGCCAAGCTCGTTCGGCAACGGCTAGTAATCTTGGGTATAGCATATAGTTTGCTTGGGCATCTGAGCGTACGGTTTCTCCCCAAAGCTGTGCTTGAATACCTAATACTTGTCGGTTGTTTTGAATATCTATGCTGGCTGATGCTTGGTAATCGTGGCCAAATTTATCTTTCCAAATTTCGGCATGCACAGCCAAATTATGTGGCATAAATTGGAAGACTTGATAGGTGTCAGTGCTTCTAGAACCCCAGTAATATCCCGGCTCTATAGGGTCGGCTTCATAAGGAAAATCAAAATACAGCACATCCGGTGAAGACAATACCACTTCCCAGCCTTTGTTTAACATCTTATGCACTTTAGTATGGCCGCCTGAGTACAAAGTTTCCCATGCGTTAGATTGGACTTTATTGGGCAAATTTTTATCATTTGCATGGGTAAAGCCATCGCTCCACGCAGCCGGTACTATACCCAGCTCGCTGATAGTATTGGCCACTTTCTCGACGAAATAAGAGCCCAGTTGTGCCGCCTCTGTAAGCCTATCGTCACTAGCAATCAGCGCTTTACAGGCAGGTGAATCAGTCCATGCCCCAGCAGTTTCATCTGCACCTATGTGATAGCGTTTTAACGGTACCCCCGCGGTTTTGTGCATATGAATCAACTGGTTCAGCACTTCGCTAACAAAAGTATAAGTAGCGGGTAAACAGGGGTTTAAGGTGTTGTCGTTATAATGCTGAATAGAGCGGTACTGGCTGCTATCCGCCAACTCAGTTAAAAAGTACTGTTGCGCCTCGGCAGGCTTTTCTTGCTGCATCAAGCGGTGATATCTGGCGTTCATCGAGACAATGGCGGCCCTAGAATGACCTGGCATATCCAAAGACGGCAACACTTCAATTTGCCTTGCATGGGCATATTGCAAGATTTCTATGTAATCATTAACGCTATAAAAGCCGCTGTTTTGTCTAGTTGTAGCCAGTTCGCCATTGCCTCCTGCAAGTTGCGGTAATAGACAGTTTTGTTCTGCTTCATCCCAGCATCTAAATGCCCCTACTTGGGTTAGCTCAGGTAAGCCGTCAATCTGTAAGCGCCAGCCTTCGTCGTCGGCTAAATGTAAATGTAGTTTATTGAGTTTGTAGTAAGACATTTGATCTAAGGTTTGCAAGATAAAGTCTTTACTACGGAAGTTTCGTGATACGTCAATATGCAAGCCGCGAAATGCCATATTGGGTTGGTCGTGTATTACACCAATAGGCAGAGACTGACTACTGGCATCATAAAGTTGGGCGATTGACATCATGGCGTAATAAAAACCAGCGCTATCGCCATAGTCTATTTGTATCTTATTAGTGCTGATGCTCAAAACGTAGCTTTGCGGTGTGGCATCGGTTTGCAATTTTGCCATTATAGGTAAACCTTGTGGGCTTGTTTCTATGGCGTTGGCATTAAATCTTTGGATGACAGCAGTAGCGAGATTTTTGGGCATTTTGGGTAATCGCAGCCCTGTATGTAGCTCAATAGTCGTTCCTGACCATTTGGCGGTATGCAATTGGGGGATGATACGCGGGGCTTGAGCGGCGGTATGATTGACTGTTCTTGCAGAAAATCGCGCAAATCGTTCATTGGCATCTGCAATCGCCACCTTGTCATCTGCCTTTCTGAGCATTTGTTCTGGGCGGGTAAATGGCATTATATGTTGTGGGCTTGGCACTTGGTGCCCAGGTGCTATATGTTCTGTGGTTGAGGCTATTATGCTGGTTTTACCATCGCCTGCCACGAGTAGGTAATTAGGAAACAACACAGAGCCTGAGACTAAAGGTGTGTTGCCATAAAAGGTAATCTTATAGGCAGTGTTTGCTTGTAATTTAACTGCTTTGGGGGAAATTTGATGCATATCGCCATTTATATGGCTTAAATTAAATGCCTCACTGATGGACTTATTAATAGGCGATAAATGACTAAATAGTATGCGCCAATCTTGGGGCATATTAGTTGGAAGCTGAAGGGTCATGGTGGCCCGGTAACAATCTTGTGTGTTGTTGGGGCAACCTGCAGTCAGATAATTGTGCTCAATCCCCAGCTTGATTTTAATATGTTGCGCCGCCTCGCTTACCTTAAGGGGCAAGTTTTCTTGAGAGGCTAGTTGTGCGTGGTTTGCTTGGCCGCAACCAGCCATTAACAGTGCCAAAAAAACAGTTAAACAAGCAAAGGCAGGTTTCTTTAGTGGGTTGTTTAACGGCGTAGTCGCAGTACCGATTTTCATAGGTTAAGTCCTGTGTACATAGTGGGTAAGTTAGCGGTTTAGTCTATTTTCAATCAAACTCTCTACCACGCTAGGATCTGCCAGCGTCGATACATCACCGAGTTGCTGATGCTCATTGGCGGCAATTTTCCGTAAAATTCGACGCATAATTTTGCCTGAGCGAGTTTTAGGTAAACCTTGGGTCCATTGCAGCATATCTGGGGTGGCAATGGGACTGAGCTCTTGGCGCACCCAGTTTTTGAGTTCGATTGTGAGGTCTTCATCATAGTGTTGGCCAGCGACTGGGCTTACATACACGTATATCCCTTGGCCTTTAATATCGTGGTTATAGCCCACAACCGCCGCTTCAGCTACAGCTGGGTGTGATACTAGCGCGCTTTCTATTTCGGCGGTGCCCAAGCGATGGCCAGACACATTAAGCACATCATCCACGCGTCCCGTTATCCAATAATAGCCGTCTTCATCTCGGCGGCAACCATCGCCGGTAAAATACTGGTTATGGTAGGTGCTGAAATAGGTTTGAATAAACCGTTCATGGTCGCCATAAACCGTTCTGGCTTGGCCTGGCCAACTGTCTTGAATTACCAAGTTACCTTCAGCGGCACCGACTAATTCATTGCCTGTACTGTCGACTATGGCGGGCTGGATCCCAAAAAATGGCATACTTGCGGCGCCTGGCTTTAAGTCGGTGACACTGGGTAAAGGAGTGATCATGATGCCGCCCGTTTCGGTTTGCCACCAAGTATCGACTATGGGGCAGCGGCTTTTGCCTATGGTTTGATAATACCATTGCCACGCTTGAGGGTTGATGGGCTCGCCAACCGAGCCTAGTAGCCGCAGTGAGTCACAGTGGCTGCCAGCGGCGGGATAATCACCATGGGCCATGAGCGCCCGTATAGCAGTGGGCGCGGTATACAGAATATTCACCTGATGCTTATCAACCACTTGGCAAATACGCCTGACATCTGGGTAGGTGGGTATGCCTTCAAACAACAAGGTGGTGGCACCATTAGCGAGGGGGCCGTACACCATATAGCTGTGGCCGGTGATCCAGCCCACATCGGCGGCGCACCAGTATATTTCGCCGGGGTGATAATCAAACACGTATTTGTGAGTCAGTGCTGTGTAGACTAAATATCCCCCTGTGGTATGCACCACACCTTTAGGGGTGCCCGTTGAGCCAGAGGTGTAGAGAATAAATAACGGATCTTCGGCGTTCATCACGGCTGGCGGGCAATCTGTGCCGCAGTCTGCAACTAATTGGTGCCACCAACAATCTAGCGTATTCAATTGTAAGTCAGCTTGGGTGTTTTGAAACACAATACAGTGCTCAATACTGGGGCAGCGGTTATCTTTTAAGGCCACATCTACGTTGATTTTGAGGGGAACTGTTTTACCACCACGGCGACCTTCGTCGGCTGTGATCACTACTTTAGCATCGCAGTCGTTGATGCGATCGGCTATGGCATTAGGCGAAAACCCTGCAAAAATGATTGAATGTACCGCGCCAATTCGGGTGCAAGCCAGCATAGCGTATGCGGCTTCTGGCACCATGGGCATATAGATTGCCACTCTGTCGCCTTTGGTTATCCCTAGTTTTTTTAAACCGTTAGCTAAACGGCATACTTCATCATGTAATTGTTGATAACTGATGTGTTTATCGGTGTCTGGGTCGTCGCCTTCCCATATGATGGCGGTTTGTTGAGCTTGTTTGGCTAGGTGTCTATCGATGCAGTTGTAGCTAACATTTAGCTCACCATCTTCAAACCACTTTATAAGTAAATCATCTTTAGCAAACTGAGTGTTTTTAATGATAGTAGGGGCTTTGTACCAATCTATAATATGTGATTGTTGCTGCCAAAACTCATCTGGAGATCCAATGGATTGTTGATACATGGTTTGATATTTTTCGGCGCTCAAATAAGAATTTTGCGTAGCGTTATCTGGCACGGGATAGAGCATTTTAGTCATAAGGGATTCCAGTAAAAATGAAGCCTGATAGCTTGGTTTACTATTCAATGTGAAGGAATAAATAAGCCTAAAGATGGGATCTTTAGGCTTGCTATAGGGTTAAGACCATGTCCTGATTTTATGCCCTTTTAAGGCATAAAATAGGATGAAACCGTAACAAGGCAGCATCATCCAGTAGGCCGCCTGGCTATCAAAATGCTCGGCCAAAACACCATAAAGTAACGGCAATACTGCGCCGCCCGATATTCCCATTATTAGCCAAGCCGACCCACGAGCCGTTAAGCTATATAAACCGTCTAAGGCTAAGGGCCACACTGCAGGCCACACTAATGCATTGGCAAAACCTAATATGGCGATGAGGGTGACGGCGTTAGGTAGTTCGGCTATGCCCATCCAACCCCATAACACACTCGAGATAGAAGTGGATTCAACATCGGCAAATACCACAGCCACACTTAGCACTAAACCTAAAATGGCCGAGCCAGCCAACGCCTGCGCTTGATCAATAAAGCGTGGAATTAACACTAGGCCCATCAAATAGCCAATCACCATAAACGCCATAGTATAGGAGGTAAGCGAAGTGGCATTCGCCACACCTAACTGGGAGCCAAATAGGCCGATGGTATCGCCGGCTATCACTTCAACACCTACATATAAAAACAGTGCAATCACCCCAAGTATTAGTTGTGGGTAGGCATTTAAACTACCGGCTTCGGCATCTGCTGTGGGGGGCGTTTCAAGCACAAGATCAGGCAATGAAGAAAACTTTAATAAAACCGCTAAAGCAAATAGCGCCAGCGCCATATAGGCATAAGGTAACACTAGGCCATCGGCTAAAGCAGTAATTTGAGAGACTCGCTCTGCCTCGGATAAGGCCGCGATTGACTGTGCATTCACCCCTGCAAATTCACCTAACACTAAGGCAGTAAAAACGATAGGTGCTAAGAAACCGGCAAATTTATTGAGTAGTCCCATGATAGAAATACGCACCGCGGCAGTTTCTTGGGGGCCAATTTTAACGATATAAGGATTAGAAGCGGTTTGCAGAATAGTCAGTCCCGTCCCCACAATAAATTGCGCCACTAAAAATACTGCAAACTCTTGCGAATAGGCGGCGGGAATAAACAATAGACAGCCTAAGGCAATGCCGACTAGCCCTAAACACATAGCGTGTTTATACCCTACTTTGTCGAGTACCCATGACATAGGCAGCGCCATTACCACGTAGGCAATGTAAAAAGAAAAGGCCACCAACAGCGCTTGTGATTCAGTTAAGTCACATACAATTTGTAAAAATGGGATCAAGGCGCCGTTCAGCCAAGTGACAAAGCCAAAGACAAAAAACAGCATACCTATTATGAGCATAGGTACCAGTGCGCCCGAACTAGGCTGTTGTGAGGAATTTGTTTGCATTGTTCACCTTCTCAATGAGTCTAATGTTAAGTCTGAATTAAGCGGAAACGTGTTGGCCCGCGATGTAAGTGGCATCTACTTGGTATTGGTCAGTTAGTACTACCCAATCGGCGTCAAACCCAGCGGCTAAAGCGCCCTTTTGTTGTTGCAACCCTAAAAATGCTGCGGGCGTAGCCGAGGCCATTTTTAAGGCATCTTCAACGGCGCAGCCTAGATCCACTATGCTGTTACGCACCGCAGTGGCCATATCGAGAGCCGAGCCGGCTAATCTGCCGCCTTCAATGGTTAATTTGTTACCTTGTCGATGGATTTGCATACCCGCAAATTCAAGTGCAATTTGATCGCTACCCACATGAGACATGGCATCGGTCACCAGCATGATGCGCTCAGGAGTTTTACATTTTATGGCCAATTGGCAACTGGGAATATCAACATGTTCGTGATCAACTATGAGTCCACAATAGCTGGATGAGTCTAATAATGCTGCTCCCACCATGCCCGCTGCCCTGCTTTGCAAAGGTGACATGGCATTGAATAAATGGGTAAAGCCTGTTGCGCCAGCATTAAGTGCTGCTTGAGTTTGTTGGGCACTGGCATTTGAGTGGCCTAAACACACTTTGACCTTAGCGCTGACTAACTCTTCGATTGACTCAATGGAGACATTTTCTGGGGCTAAGGTGACACAAACCACACCAAGATCTTGGCGGGTAAATAAGGCCATTTCGGCAGGACTAATGTGCCTAATATGCTGCTGGGGATGAATGCCTTTTTTGGGCTGACTTAAATGAGGCCCTTCAAAATGAATACCCACTATACCCGGCACTTTTTGTTCCATAGCCGATGCCACGGCATGGGCCGCCGATTGCATGGTGGCTAAATCATCGGTGATAAGGGTAGGTAAAATAGCCGTGCTGCCAAATTGTTGATGGGCGCGACTCATGGTCACTAAGGTTTCTGCACTGGGATGGTTATTAAATAATACCCCGCCGCCGCCATTGACTTGCACATCCACAAAACCGGGCACCACTAAACCATTAAGTTGAATGGCTTGGTTTAGCGGTTGCGATGATTCAATAGAGTGAATGCTGCCCTTGTTAACCTTAATCAATTGATTTTGCTTTACTGTGGAGCCATCAAATAAACGCTGGGCAAAATAATGCTGCATTTTAGCCTCTTATATTCTGAGTAAACTTGGACTTAGCATACAAAACAGCACCTTGCTCGGGCGTCGCTTTGGCGGGCTGAATGATTGCTTGCAATTCGCTATGCAAATATCCCAGTAACGGCTGGGTTATGCCACCTATTAAAGAAAGACTACCTGAATTGCCCTTCAATAGCCTAAAACAAATTTTGTTAATATAATCCGCCGCTTGTTTCACTAATAATAATGCATCTTGTTGCTGACTTTCGGCCAATTCAAAAATGAGGGGCGCAATCGAAGCGTAAAATGCCGGTTTTGCTTCTAAGGTTAAACTCACTACATCATAGGCATTGTGGCAATTGAGTTTGTGCATAAGTTGTTGGCTCAGCAAATTATGGGGGCTGAGCCCATCTAATGATTCTAGGCATTGACTAATGGCTTTTTTGCCAAGCCAAGCGCCACTGCCTTTGTCGCCCACAATAAAGCCATGGCCACCAATCTCTAGATGTTGAGCATTGTGAATGGCAATACCTGACGAGCCAGTGCCTACTATCACTATGGCGCCATCTTGGCCTAAATGCGCGCCAAGGCAGGCAATATGCAAATCTGTGGTGACATGCCAACTTGCAAAAGGAAGGCTCTGTTTTAAAAACGCTTGTTTAACTTGAGGAATATTAATCCCAGCCAAGCCGATCCCAGCATGAACTTGGCTTAGGTCTAACCCTTGGACATTGGCCTTAGCCACTGCTTTTTGGCTGGCTTCTAGAACCGCTGCAACCGAACCTGGCAAATTACGATAAGCATTGGCGGGCCCCGCCATAGCTTCGGACAATAACTTGCCTTGTGCATCTTCCAAGCGAGCCTTACATTTAGTACCGCCGCCATCAATGCCTAGAAAGATGTCTGTTGAATTAGTCAAAAATAATTCCTCTGTTCTTAAAACAATAGCTACTTGTAAAGGTGTATCTGTGCACTAATTTTCGAGCATCAATCAATAGTTAAAGTCATTGTAAGCGGGTTAAATGCTTACAATATGACAGCGTTGTCATTTTAGTTTACCTATTATTAAACTATTTGCAACAAATTGAGCGGGCTATTTAGTGATAGTTTCCTTTAATAGTTATGAAAATAACCGTAATCTTCAATGAGCTTACGGTTTTCGTTATTGGCCCATTGGTAATAATTTTTTTCACCTAATTCACTGGCTGCTGCTTGATCTAACAATACAATGGCATTTTCGTGCATTTGTAGCGCAGAAGCAGGGCACATGGCAGACACACCACCAGTAATCATCTCTTTTACTGCTTGGGCTTTGCTTGCGCCGGTTGCCATTAACACTACGTAACGGGCATCCATAATAGTGGCAATGCCCATAGTCATGGCCATAGTTGGCTGAACCTCACCTTGTTTAAATAAACGGCTATTATCGCTAATAGTCTGCTGGGTTAAGGTTTTGATGCGAGTGCGGGATGACAGGCTGGAAGTGGGCTCGTTAAAACCAATATGACCATTGCCTCCTATGCCTAAAATTTGCAAATCAATGCCACCGGCTTGTTTGATTTTTTGCTCATAAGCCAAGCCTTGGGTTCTTGGGTTTTCGCCCACAGCGCAAGTAGGTAATGATGTATTATTTGTATCGATATCCACATGCTTAAATAAGTTTTGGTGCATAAAACTGCGATAACTTTGAGGATTAGCTGGGTCGATTTGGTGATATTCATCAAGATTAAAAGTGCTGACATTCTTAAAGCTCAGTTGGCCAGCTGTATATTGCGCAACTAACTCTTTGTATAGGCTAATAGGCGTACTACCCGTGGCTAGACCTAACACAGGATCGGGTTTTTTATTGATAAGCTCTTTAACCCATTGGGCGGCACTTTGAGCAACCTGCTGAGCGTTATCATAAATAATAATTTGCATAAGCTTTTCTAAAACCTCAATCAACTTACTGGTATTCGTTGCCCTAATGGCGACGACAAAACCCTTTTGTTATTTGTTTATTCGTCAAAATGACAGCGTTGTCATTTATAATACATTGTATTAAACTATTTGCAACATTTTGATCGATTGGGTGGATGGCTAGGATCGACAATACCTATAATTAATCGTATTGTAGAGCCAGATCCAGACTACCGTTTTTTATCATGGTTTCACGCCTTAGAGAGTTTTATGCAAGAAAAACAGCAGCCTATATTTATTCACATTCCTAAAACAGGTGGCACTAGCATCAACTGCGTGATCAAAGGTACCGAGTGGCAAACGCCCCTCGACTATTATTATCGGCATTTGGAATTTGAGACAAAAACGTCTACTTGCGGCGATATTTTTGACCGCGCCAACCGAGAAAAATATAAGCAAGAGTTTATTTTTATGATGTTGCGCCATCCCGTCGATAGGCTTATCTCAGAATATTACTACATCAGAAAAAATCCCGAATTCATGGGGTTTTTAACGACTCACCCTAACAGCTTTGCAGAATATATCTCTAACCCACAAACCTCGAACTACATGCTGAAGTTTTTAGATGGACAACGTATCTATTCAGAAAGCGCCTTAACATCCAAGCGGGCCACAGAGATTATTTCCCTTATCGATGAGTTAGATATGCATGTGGGAATATTCGAAGAATACGATCGTTCTTTAAGTTATTTTAGTGAGGTCGGAGACTTTACTTGGCCGCAGACTATTGATGTCAAAAGAGCCACCATCAACCGCCCAAGTGTTAAACAAATTTCCTCCGAAGTAGTCGATAAAATACTGGCGGCTAATGAGCTTGATTTGCAACTTTACCAGCATTGCAAGGCTAAACTCATCGAGCGTACGCAGCAACTTTCAATCAATAAAATAAAATACCAAGGTGGCAAATTGGACTTTGTTATTCCTTACACGGTTTGGAATTGTATTTTGGATATCGAGCTCTCAAATCGTCGCTTTATCGAAGAAAACAAAACCTTTTTTGTGACCCTTAATTTGTATTTACATAAAACCACAGGATCGGGAAAAGAATACGCCAAAAATTGGGTAAAGTTATTCAAAAAATCGGTAGCCGAGTATTTTAAAGGCACTAAATTTGCCAAGCAGATCAAACAAATTAGACGGCCATCAGCAATAGATGAGATCATCGCCATAGCAAGAGTAATTGACGCCGCTACAAGCAATCCCGCTTTAGGATTAGAACTAGGCCAGCCCAAAATCAAACTGCTGCTCACCTCACAAATGGGCAAAGTGTTACAGCAAAAAGATGTGGTGGTGAAAGGGGTGATTAACTGGTGAGTACTAACTAACCTTAGAATAGAATCTGATTAATTGCATTTACCCAAGATAAATCACTTTATCGAATGGACCCAAAAATAGGATCAACCTGTTGCATCCATTCTAATGGCCAATCTAACTTATCTAAGTTGGACAGTTTAGTCTTTGCCTGTGCAGCGTTACCCGATAACAGATCCATTTTTGCTTGTAGCAACATCAACCCTGGGATGACATAGTTGTCGGTCTTAAATTTGTCTGTTTGTTGCCTTAGGGATAGCAACATTTTTTGAAGCTTGGGTTGATTATTTGATTGTTGATAACAATCAGCCATATTGGCTACATGGGATACACCCCACGCAGCAACACTAAATTTTTCATATAATTCAATGTCTTTAAATGGGATCGATTCATATAGTTTAATCGAAGCCGGATAATCACCAGCAAAATAATAATTTAATGCCAAGACCAGCGTAATCGACTTGTTTTGTGGCCATTTTTTAGCAGAATACGCTAACTTTAATGACCACTGTTGCGACTTGCCTATTTGCACATTCATCAGTGTTTTCAGTTGTAAGTCTAGGTAATGACTGTCTTCAAAAATCGCCATTGTGTCTCGTATGCGGCTAGCCTGTACGGGATTGCCTTGCCACATTGCATCGACAGTCTTAGCCGTTAACCAATAGGTATTGTCTTTTGCTAATTGCTGTTGGGCTTTTAGCATATGCTGCTGCACGTTTTGAGGTTGACCGGTAAAACGGTAAAAATTGGCAATCCCCAATTGACATGCCGGGTAGTCGGGAAGTAACGCGACACAATGTTTATATTGTTTTAAAGCAGCATCGAGTTGACCGGTCACAAATAAAGAATCCGCAACCGCAAAGTTACTAATAGCAGACATAGGATTGGTGGCTAACGCCCGTTGAAAGTGCCCCAATGCTTGCTGATGCTTACTTTGTAACCACAATAAATAGCCATAATTATGATGAGCTAGGGGTAAAGTGGGATCCAAATTAAGCGCACGTATAAAGGCGGTTTCTGCAGCTGCAAACTCCCCATAATTAACATGCAATAACCCTTGTGCCGTATGCGCTAATGCCAGAAAAGGGTCTTGTTGCAATGCCGTTGCTATCGCCCTTTGCGCAATATCTCGGGCTTCTTCGGCCTCGATGACCCGATGTTGATAAAGCACCATAGTATTAAATGCAATCGAAACATGGGCTAACGCATAATCTGGCTGCAATTCGATTGCTGTTTGCCATTCTGCTATGGCTTGTTGGATATGCTCAACTGTGGCTTTGGCAGCCATGGCCTTGCCCCGCAAAAAATGCCGATAAGCCTCGCCATGACGGGGGTGTACGCGAAGCTTTCCTACCGGGATATCGCCATATTCGGGCAGCATAGAATTTACAATGGAGAGGCTAATGTCTTGTTGCAACTTAAAGACATCAGTTTCTGTTATATCAAATACTTTTGACCATAAATGAGTCGCCGTTTTGGCTTTAATTAGCTGAATGGTCAGCCTTAGCTGCTCTCCTGATTTTCTGATTGAGCCTTCTAATACAAATTGACTGTTGAGTTTGTTAGCAATGGATTGGATATCCATGCTTTTCCCTCTGAAAGCAAACGAAGAGGTTCTCGAAATCACCGCCAACTCGGGAATCGCCGTTAATTGATGAATAATCTCTTCTGACAAACCATCGGCAAAGTAACTTAAATTAGTGTCTGCATCGTAGATATCGAAAGGTAAAACAGCAATTGAAGAGGGTATGGCCGTTTTTTCTGTGGGTGTTGGATTTTGGTCAAGCGGTTGGTTGATCCAATAAGCCATAATAACAAACAATAAAATACCGGCAGCGATATTCATTAAAGTGTGCCATCTTGGTTTTTTTACTTGAATCGCGGGTTGTTGCAAGGGCTGAGTTGGCTGGCCTAAGCGATAACCTTTTTTGGGTACCGTAATTATGTAGGTCGGTTTTTGCGGATCGTCTTCTAAAATTTTGCGTAAATTGGCAATTAAGTTATACAAGACATGATCGGCAATAATCTGGTTTTTCCAAACATTTGCAAAAATATCATCACGGGTCACTAATTGACCCTCCGCTGAGGCCAACACCACTAATAAATCCATGGCTTTGGGTTCAAGCTTTATCTGCTGTTTGCCATCAGAAATTAAACAACCATTAGGAAAACACTGCCATTTACCTACGTGGAAATCAATCGTCATTGAAACCCATTCCTACCCCTGTACTGCTCATAAAACCCACTATACCTAGGTCACATAGCTTTACATAGGTTTTCCATAACTTTTCCATAGAACATTTAAATAGATCAAAACTATCTTAATGACGGGTATATCAGTGCTCCGACTGAAATCAATCAAAAAAACAAAAATTGAGTTAAATTACTTTAAGGACAATACAATGAAACACACAGAAATAATGAACCATGTAATAACACTGCTAGTGGCGCTAATTTTAGTGTTGGCACTGAGTGCTAATGTTAACGCTAGCATAATAGACAACGGCAATCACGTGACAGTTGACGGTGTTGAATGGCTGGATTTAACAGAAACAGATGGTTGGACCTATAACCAAACACTGGCGTTAACCGGGTATCATGTGGCTTCATTCGCTGAATTTAGCGCTATGTTTTCACAATTTGCCGACCCTACTGATCAACTTGGTATCGACATTGTTTCTAATGGGCCTTGTTTTGATTATGGCACAGGAGCAAGGTGTGATTCCGTTGGAGATACGGGCTTTACCGACAATTTATTTTCCCAATATTTTGGCGCCACTAATGAAGGTATCAATGCTAGTTTGCATAGTTTGTATAGTTATGGATTTTATGCGGATGGCACTGCGACCCGTTTAGGAGGAATAGCGTCTGCAGATCGAAGCGACCCATTACAAAATGACTTTTTGTTTGAATACTACGCGAGAACAAATGATTATGAACATATTGCCAATGGCACAACCCAATGGGACTTGTCGGGTTGGTTTATGGTTCAGGACTCACCAACAACATCGGATGTCCCAGAGCCATCCACTTTTGCCATCTTTAGCCTAGCATTGATTGGTATTGGTTTTGCTCGTAATATGTCAAGAAGGACATAATAATCGCTGCGAAACGTATACTAGGGCTAGCTAATTCTCCAACTTGAAATTAAATCTTTTGCAAGCCATGTAACTTAATTTGTTCTATAAAATCACGGTGATTGAGTAGGCTAGTTTTGATTTTATCTAACATTTTAAGGTTTTGTTGAAAGTGTTTTTGGGCGCGCATATCATTTTGGTATAAGTGCCCATGTTTGCTCACATCAGTTTTAAAATTTAGTCCGTATAACACATATTGAATGCTGGCCACCGGAAACACATCAAACTGAGCATCGGTGTCATTGACATGGGGTGGGTGGTATTTCCAAAGTGCTAACAAATCTTGCAAGCGATCAGACATGGTTTCTTTTTGAACGTTATCCCGCCAGTATGCTTCGTCGGTTCTTTCTGACAGCACATAATGTAACTTTAAAAAGTCTACTATGGCTTGCCATTTTTTAGTAAAACCATGATTAAATTGTTTGGCAATCACTTTCATACTGGTAAAGTCAATAGGTAAGCGCTCACTTATCCATTCTGCTGAATTATCGACCAGTATGAGGGCCGATGCTTCTAATGGCTCTAAAAACCCAGCAGATAAACCAATCGCCACACAGTTTTTATGCCAGAATTTTTCTCTGTATCCCGAAGTAAAAGGGATCTTCCTAAAGTCTAGCCCTTCTGCTTTAGGGCCAATATGTTTGGCAAATGTTTGAATGGCATCTTCATGGCTGGTGTGGTCGCTCGAGTAAACATAACCCATACCTTTACGGCTACTTAAGCCAATATCCCAAGTCCAACCGGCGGTTTGCCCTGTGGCAATAGTGTGGCAAGCAATATCTTCGCCATCGTCATAAGGAATTTGTGTGGCTATTGCATAGTCGTTAAATAAGGTTTTCTTAGCGGGAATAAAGGGGATTTTCATGGTTTTATCAATTAATACTGCGGCAAAACCGGAACAATCTATAAATAAATCCCCTGCAATGGCGCCGCTTTTTTCACAGTGCAAATGCTCAATGTAACCGCCTTTATCTAGTTGCACATCCATGACTTTATCGACCACATGTTGCACGCCTAATTCAATGGCTTTTTCTTTAATAAGCTCTGCCACTTTTATGGCATCAAAGTGGTAGGCATAATTTAAGACCGATTGATATTCAGGTGTGACTATTTTTTTCGGGGCGAGTCCGGCTTCACAAATTTGATCTTGAAAATCTACCGCTTCTGCAAAGCGACCATACTTGGCTTGATTTTCTGGCTTTTGCCAGTACGCGGTCATATCAAATTGGCCATAACCACTGGGTACATTGAAGGGATGATAATAAAACTCTTTGCTGTCATTTAAGCGCCAGCTTACAAATTTAGCGCCTTGTTTAAATGTTGCGTCACAACGCCTTATTAATTCAGTCTCTGAGATACCTATGGTGCTTAAGGTTTTTCTCATGGTTGGAAACGTCCCTTCACCTACCCCTATAGTCGCAATTTGATCCGACTCAATTAAGGTGATGCTAATGTTAGAGTTTTTACCCCCACAATGTTGTTTGGCTAACATCGCCGCCGATATCCAACCAGCGGTGCCTCCACCAACAATCACTATATTCTCTATCGCTTTATTCATGTATTTTTCCTTCAGCGTCTCTTTGCCTTTAGTGTATCTAGTCAAATTCAAGTGCTGGGCTATTTAAGTTGTTTTTTGAGCCATTTTTTAATGGCTTTTCTGGCGTGCTCATTTAACGGCTCTAAAATACTTCTGGCTTGCTGTGGGATGTGATCGTATTTTTGGTGCTGGTCTGAAAAAATGTAGTAATCAAATAAGGCTTTCCAAGTGTTTTTTTGTTCTAAAGGTAAATCACGGATAGTTAACATGGCCATTAAAATGCTATCTGATGGCATAGGTTTGGTAGTGCTATTAATAGAGCCTCCTTCCCAATAGTTAACCAACATATTCACACCGCCTAGCGCACGTACGTGATGCCACCAAAGCGTTGGAATATAGATAGCGTCGCCTGGTTCTAATTCCGCAACTACTGCATTTTCTAATGCTTGCTGGAATTTTGGGAAGTTATCAAAGTCAGGCTGATCAAAATCAACCAAACTGACCTGTGCGCCTGCAGGAGTGAAATCCATTGGCCCCACATAGAGGTTTTCAACTTGTTCGGGGGGAAATAGGGTAAATATTCGTTTACCACTTACCACGCAGGCAAGGTTTTCTGAATCATCATAGTGGGCGGATACAATGGCATTGTTGCCAATCCAAATTCTGGGGGGCACACTCTTGGCAAAATAGGGAAAGGGATTTTGATTATCAAAGTCGGGAAAATAATCGGCAATAGGAGCGCTTTGCAGGGCCAGTATATCGGCGCTGTCATCTTGACTCGCTGCTAGAACGTCACGAAAAAAAACATCTAATGGGCCTATTTCTCTTTTGAAATTAAAGCCTGACATATCCTTGTTATAAAAAAAGCGCCCCTTTTCTTTGGGGGGAATACGTGCAAACTGAATATCGCCCCCCACATATAAGTCTGAAAAATACTGGTATAAATTTTCGACGCCTGTCTTTGCCTGTTTTACTGCAGGCCAATCATTAACAAGCCCTTTTAATACGGCGGGTTTGTGTAAGGGCAGTATTTCTTTGGTAAATATCTCTGGGGTGACATTATGCCAATGTTCAATTTCAGTTAGGGCGGAGTGATTCATAATGACACTCTTACTCAGGTGTAAAGTTAGACTTTAGCTGTAACAGACGTTGAAACTGACTTAACGAGGCTAAGTGTGCGTATATGGCAGGAAAATACTTGCGCTTGTATAGGGTGAGTACTTCATCATCATCGAGTTCGTTTAATGCTTCTTCATCCACTTTATATAGCCCATTTAGTTTTCTTTCCCCTTCTTCACCTAGGGTTAATTTCACTTCGGCTGCTTGTAGCAAATCATTCTCAACCAAAAATTCGATAAAAATATCTGTGGCGGCGTCTTTGGCTAAAATGTCAGTGAGCATAGTGGTAACTTGGTTGGTAGCAGCAGAAGGTTTGCCATTTTCATCAAAAATTTCTACACCTTCCTTTTCATTTAGTAACCTGCTGTTTTCATCGATACATAAGATCATTTCATCTTCTTTTGCGTTTTTTGCGCCCGCAGCAAAAGGGTAGCGACGAATGTTTATAGGAATATAGTTACTGTGGATTTTGTTATTAGCAAACACTACATTTTCTTCTGAATCTAATCCTAGCAAAGCCACACTTTTAAATTTGCCGGTGTCGGGTTGTTTAACAAAGACTATGGGGAAGTTAGTGGATGCCTGTAAAAATTCTGACGCCAGCAAAGCCGTCATATTTTGATGACTGACGTGTGAATAATTACGATCAACATTGATACGCAAGTTTTTGTGTTTAACGGGATCTAAAGGGATCATATTTATGTTGGTCATTGTTAAGTCCTGTGGTGTTCAACTGTACTGTTAGCATAAGCATGCAATTATATTTTGCTCATACCGAATTGTTTAATTTTGTTGATAGTATCTCGGTGAGACGATAAATGCTGTTGTGCCTGAAGGCCATGTTGTTGCATTTTTTGTGTGGCTTTATCGGCCACCTTTAGATGTGGATAGCGCTGGCTTATTTGGCTCAAGTCGGTGTTAAAATCCATACCGTAAAGTACATACTGATAATTTTCTAATTGGAATACTTCATACTTACTGGAAAAGTCTGACTGGCTAGGTAAATTAAATTTCCAGTAATCGAGCTTGGCTAACAAACTGTCTGGTGCGGTGTCTGGGTTGACATTATCCAGCCAAAAATCGCTGTCGCGGCGCTGGCTTAAAAAATAATGTAGCTTGATGAAATCGATGACTCTATCCCAAGCGTAACGACTGATGTCGTTAAAGGTTTTTTCAGCATAGGCCATGCCTCGCGTTGTTGTGGGTAGTTTTTCAGCCAACAACTTAGCTGAAGCCTCAACAATAAGCAGGGCTGTCGCTTCTAAGGGCTCTACAAAACCGGCGGCAAGGCCAATGGCTACACAGTTTTTATGCCAAAATTTTTCTCTGTATCCCACATTCATGGGGATCCGCCTAGGGGATAGTCCAATGGACTCATCCCCCACATATTGCCTTAGGATGTGTTCTGCTCTGTCATGGGAGGTGTGGTGTGAAGAATACACATAACCCACACCTCTTCTTTTCGACAGGCCAATATCCCAAGTCCAGCCTGCTTCGTGGGCAGTAGCTAGGGTATACGGGGAGATTTCTTTATTTTCATCCTTATAGGGCACTTGCATGGCGATGGCATGATCGACCAGTAATTGATGTTTTTTACTGACAAAGCCCACCTTTAACGCTTCTGCCATTAAGCGGCTAGAGAAACCAGAGCAGTCTACAAAAAAATCTGCCGCTATTACCTGTCCGTCTTTGGCACGTAATGTTTGTATGCTGCCATCAGGCCCCAATATGGCTTCTTCTACAGTGAAAAATCTATGTTTGATTCCGAGTTTGTCGCAGCCATGTTGTGCTAAAAATTTTGCAAATTTGCCAGCATCTAAATGATAAGCATATTCCAAGCTGCCCACATACTCTTTGTCTGTTATACGTTTAGGGCTTAACTGTAAGTCGCATATATTTTCTTGAAAACTTACATGGCTGGCGTAGCTATTATGCGCTTTATTTAATAACCAATAAGGGGTCAGATCAAAACCTGGTGTATTGGGGTAGTTAAATAAATGATGGTAGCTGTGACTACGCTGCGCTGTGGGAGCGTGTAACCAATCGACAAACTTGATGGACTGCTTAAAGGTAACGTCGCATTGTTGAATAAAGTCTGCTTCGTTTACGCCGATCATTTTAAGGGTTTGGCGCATAGTGGGCACTGTCCCTTCGCCTACGCCTATAGGTGGAATATCTGCCGATTCAATAAGGCTAATAGTGGTTGTGAGGTCGCCCTGATTATTTAATTGTTTGGCAAGTATACAAGCCGTTAACCACCCAGCTGTGCCTCCCCCAACAATGGCAATATGTTTTATTGGTGAATCCATATAACCCTCAGTGAGTTTTATAACCTTCGCAAGCAATGTAGTAAGAAAAAGTCGAGCCTAAGCTCGACTTTTATATTCTATTGATGCCCACTTTAGAAGCTAGAAGCTAGAAGCTAGAAGCTAGAAGCTAGAAGCTAGAAGCTAGAAGCTAGAAGCTAGAAGCTATAACGTACCCCTGCTACAAAACGACGACCGTTGGCATACAAAGACATAATACGTGCCTTATCAAGGTTGTATTCCATGACTTCTTCGTCGGTTATGTTAACGGCTTCTAAGGTAAAAGAAAGGCTCTCAGTGACGTTATACGCAGCACTTGCATCCCATTGGCCAAATTCATCATTATAAATTTCATCGCCATTGGAATGAATACCTTTGTACCATTCACTACGGTAGTTATACATTAAGCGGGCGCCAAAGGTATCATTTTCATAGTAAGCGGTGAGATTAAGCATGTTGTCAGAGGTACCTTCAACTAAGCCAGAGCCTACGTTGGCAGGGTCACGCTCGGCATCCGCAGACGCATCAGTGTAGGTATAGTTTGCACTTACACCATAACCACCAAAATCATGTTGGATAGCAAGCTCAATACCTTCAATCACACCACCTAAGCCATTGCCCGGCTGAGAGAAGGTGACAGGAACATTAACTTCTCTTTGTTGGTCAAAACGGTCTTCTGTAAAAAAGGTTGTGGTACGTAATGAGTTCAGGTCTTTCATAAAGTAAGCAGCTGAAAACATTGATGAGTCGCCATAATACCACTCAAAAGATACGTCAAACTGATTGGCGATAGTGGGTTTCAACAAGGGATTACCACGAGAACCATTGGCGGTATCACCGCTTAAAGAACCATAGGTTTCTAGGCTTGAAATATCAGCCCAGTTCTGACGAGCCATAACGCGTGCTGCGCCTACCCGTAAAATTTTATCATCGCTTAAATCAAAGGCAATGTTAAAGCTTGGTAAAAACTCAGCATAATCATTGTCTTGCGAAACCCACTCTAAACTACTTGGGTTTAACCATTCTCCATTAAGGGTTTTAAGACCAGATGAATCACTGGAATATTCATAACCAAAAGAGGTTTGGTCAGTAGAAACGTAACGTAAACCTAAGTTACCGCGGAAACCGTCACCTGAAAAATCACCTTGAACATATAAGGCAATAATATCTTCTTCTACCGCCCAAATTTCAGCAAGGTTATCATGTTCAAAATGGAAGGCATCAACACCATTTAAGCCGTTAAAGGCAATATCTTCCATTACTGAGCGAACTTGAGCGACCTGTTCAGTTAGGTTGCCGTTGGCTAATGCATCAATACTGACAGAACCGTTACCATCTAAGCCACAATCAGCCATAGTTGGACACTGGGCAAAAATATAGGCTAAGTAGTTATCTTGATCGCCCGCACCATTTGGTTGTGGACCATGCCAACTAAAGGCAGTACGTCCTTGAGTACGTTCAGCTTGACGATATTTACCACCGGTTTTAATGGCTGTAAATGGCCCTGCGTCTACTTGAAATTCAAGATCTACCTGAGCAAAGGTTTCTTCATCAGTGGTGGGTTTAGAGCCACCCCATAACCAACCGCCCGCAAAATTACTGCCATCTGACGGATCTGCGCCTACTTCTACCGTTGGAGTACCCGTTAGATCATAAGCATAACCTACGCCATTGGCTACGTATTCCCATGATGTTTCGCGGTATGTTCCACCTTTAGCTTCGGTTGAGCCGATTTCAAAGTTGACTGCTAAGCTATCCGTCGCATAATCAATATCTAGATGAAACTGGTTGGTTTTTGTTGATGATACACGGTTGATCATGTTGTAAGCATAACGACCTTCGGCGCTTGATGAAGCCAATACAGCGCCATTAACAACATTGGTCGCATTCGCAATGTTTTCATCACGCTCAGAAACACCAGCAAAGTTAATTAAGTTAGCATTTTCGTTATTGGCATCGACTTCAGAAGAGAGAGCATTAAATGTTATGAGTAGGTCGTCAGATGGGGCGTATTGTAATGTACCGAAAAGGGTTTCACGTTCACGTTGCTGAACAAACTTTGGCACACCTATGTTACGAGGCACAGAGAATTCGTCATCTGGGCCTTCAACCCAACCTAATACTTCAAAGCCTTGACGTTCTACGTTGCGGTCTTGTTTAACCGCAGATAGCATGAAACCGATGTTTTCGTCTTCATTTTTCCATGAATACATAGCGGCAAGGTTAGGATCAGTTTCGCCAGAACTTTCTGAATATTGCGCTTCAGCAGCTAGGCTGACCGTATTGGCATCTAACTCTAATGGGCGGCGGGTGTTTAGAATAACCGTACCACCTAAAGAACCTTCATCAATTGAAGCAGAAGGAGATTTATGTACTTCCAACCCTTTAACAATAACAGAAGGTAGCAAGGTGTAGTTAAAGCTGCGGTTTGCTTCATCTAGAATAAACCAATCGGCAGTACCCACCGATTGGCCATTTAATAAAGTACGGTTGTATTTTGGACCTGCACCACGAATTGTAATTTTTTCACCTTCACCAAATTCACGGCTTACTGCCACACCCGTAATACGCGATAACGTATCGGCTACGTTTTTATCTGGAAATTTACCTACATCTTCAGCAGTAATAACATCAACAACGCCGTCGGCGAAGCGCTTGGCATTGATGTTTTCTTTTAAAGAACCACGAATACCTTTCACTTCAATGACTTCGGTGGCGTTACCGGTAGATTCTTGGGCGGTGGCAGAAGTTGCCGTAACGCCTCCTATTGCCGTGCCCACTACGCAGGCAACTTTAATGCCTGTAGTGATTTTATTAAACTTTGACATTTTCATGTATATCCTACCTTCAGTTATTATTGACAGCGTTGTCATTTTATTCTAAAAAAATATTTAAAATACCTAGGATGAAAGCTCAAGCACTCACATAGAACTTATGCTTAGATCACCTGAACTTAATGCACTGGTATGATTAAGATTAAGCCCTGTTATTCATCCAAAAATAATAATGACAACTTGGTTTTTATTTTGTGTAAACTGGTGACAGCGTTGTCATTTGTGGGTAATCTAATCCAATTGAAATAATTCTGCAACATGTTTTACAAAAAAAACACAAAACCAAATGTGTGTTTATTCAGCATCGCGCTTATTTTTTGTTCTAAAAAAGTGTGCAAAAGTTTAGTAAGCGATTGAAATTAAATGAGTTAATATTGACCTTGGATTTTGACATCATAACTCAATATAAAAGTGGTATTTGATACAACAATGAAAACAAAAACGACCATTAAAGATGTCGCTGAGCTGGCGGGCGTGTCTTTTAAAACAGTCTCGCGGGTTACTAATAATGAAGGCTCAGTGCGTAAAGAGACCCTCAAAAAAGTCAACGACGCAATCCGTCAGTTAAACTATCAGCCCAATAATGCGGCGCGAAATTTAGCTGGGAATAAATCTTTTTCACTAGGTTACGTGTACGACAACCCCAATGCTTATTATGTACTCGACATGCAAAACGGCATTTTGGCGGAATGCCGAGAGCGCGGATATGAGCTGGTTATTCACCCTTGTTCGGCCACTAACAAAGATATAGTCGATGAATTAGCCACTATGGTTAAACGCTCGCAATTAGCAGGTTTGATTATTTCACCGCCGCTGTCAGAAATGACCGATGTGCTCAGTGCCTTAGATGACATGAATATTCCTTTTATTCGGATTATTTCTGCCAGTGAAGTGAGCCAAGGATCTTCACCTTGTGTATGTATCAATGACCGCGATGCCGCCTTCGATATTACCGAACATTTAATTGAGCAAGGTCATAGGAAGATTGCATTTTTACGGGGTGACGAGTGCCACCAGTCTAGTCATGAACGAAAATTAGGGTATCAGCAGGCCTTAAAAAAGCACAATTTGCCTATAATTGAAGATTATCAAATAGATGGCTCGTACTCTTTTGAATTTGGTGTACAAGGGGCGAAACAACTATTATCTCTAGATAATCCACCCACAGGCATATTTTCTTGTAACGATGAGATTGCGGCAGGGGCGTTATTTGCGGTGCGTTTAAAAGGACTAAATGTGCCCAGCGATATGGCCATCGCCGGTTTTGAGGATAGCCCTTTTTCTCGTCAAACATGGCCGCAGTTAACCACAGCCGCTCAGCCAACAAATGTGATTGCACGCAAAGCAGCGGCGTCTTTGATCCAGCACCTTGCTCATTTGCGATCCCCTAAAACCAATGCCGATAGCATTACTCATTTGCACTACCGGCCGCAATTAGTGACCAGAGAGTCGACACTTGGAGTGACTGAGGACTAGATTAATACGCAAAGGCTGATTACTTACGGTGATTGGTATAACCTGAATGTTAACCCCAAAAAGGGGGACGCAATCATCCTTTAGTGTTTCCTATCAGTATTTCCATGTTCTATTGTGTGGTTTTTCGTAAAATGAAATGATAATTTGGCACAATAAATATTAACCATTTACCAGCCTACGGAAAACTTCATGACGACTTTACAGCAGGTTATTCTGCGCCGCGACTGGGAAACGCCATTAAGCACCCAAATCAATAATGTTAAGGCTCATAGCCCTCTAAACGGATATAAAACCTCTGCTGACGCGCTACATAAATTAAACACAGGCAGGCAGCTACTAAACGGCCAGTGGCAATTTAAACTTTTTGCAAAACCCGAAGCGGTAGATGACTCTTTTCTGGAGGAACACACTCCAGAGCCATGGCACAGCATTGCTGTCCCATCTAATTGGCAGTTGCAGGGATTTGATAAGCCCATTTATTGCAACGTTAAATACCCTTTTCCGGTCAATCCACCTTTTGTGCCAAGTGATAATCCTACCGGCTGTTATCGAACTGAATTTTCTATCACCCAAGAGCAATTAACCCAAGGTAATCACATTATTTTTGATGGTGTGAACTCGGCGTTTCATTTGTGGTGTAACGGCGAGTGGGTGGGATATTCACAAGATAGTCGCTTACCCAGTGAGTTTGATTTACAGCCATTCTTAATTGCCGGTAAAAATCGCATTGCGGTGATGGTAATACGTTGGAGTGATGGCAGTTACCTTGAAGATCAGGATATGTGGTGGCTCAGTGGCATATTTCGTGATGTGACTTTATTGACTAAGCCACAAGCGCATATCAAAGATATTTTTATTACGCCTGATCTTGATGCCTGTTACCGCGATGCTACCTTGGCCGTCAAAACCACTGTAGATGCACCTGAACATTACCAGGTGTCTGTGCAGGTTTTTGATAAAAATGCAATTATCGGTGAAGCCGAAATACAAAGTACCGACAATAAGCGCGTTGATGAAAAAGGCGGTTGGGATGACGTGGTTTTTCAAACTATTGCCATAGAAAGCCCGCGAAAATGGACAGCCGAAACCCCTAACTTGTATCGTTGTGTGGTCAGCTTGCTCGATGAGCAGGGAGAAGTTGTT
>NZ_CAKZKO010000023.1 GCF_937123705.1 uncultured Paraglaciecola sp.
AGATGAAGATTACGGATTTGTTTCCACTGGTGGCGGAGCAATGCTTGATTTCTTAGTCCAAGGAACACTTGCCGGTATTGATGTGGTAATTGATTAAATAAAAAGTAGCACATGTATATGTACTACTTTTTATTTACCTCCCGTATTATACCCCCACTCATTGAGGATCTCTTTTTCATGCTCAAGAGAAATAGCTTTTTTAAACTTTGCTTTTTTACCTTTTACACGAGCCTCTGTTTCTGACCAGGTATTGTGACGTTCCAGTGCCCCATCAACAACAGAAAGGTAGCTGTATGCTTTAGCCTTGCTGTGTGATTTCTTTTTCATTGCTTCATCATCAACTTCTACTTTAAAGATATTTTTAACACTATATCCATCATAGTTTCCTCTGTAGAGTTCTACGTCTTTTCCTTCAGCAAACCAGCGTGCAATATCATCCACTCGTTCGTTCCCAGCAATTCCAACGTGGCCTGGTACGTGATTCCATGTAATGCTATCAGCCCCTCGTTCTTCAACTAAAGAATAGAGCGTTTCCCAATGAAAGCGGTTCTTAAGTTCTTCTCCGTCTTTCTTGGCCCAGTTATTTTTCTTCCAGCCATACATCCATTTAGTAGCTCCATTAATTGCATATGAAGAGTCAGTAAGAATGTGAACCGGCTGTTGGTTGTTAACCGCATAGGTGAGAGCTGCAACAATTGCCCCTAACTCCATTTCGTTGTTAGTGGTAACTGCTTTTGATCCTCCAAGCTCAATGACCTCTCCTAGTTTTGATGATACAAGAACTGCCCCGTATCCGCCTGGACCTGGGTTACCAAGCGAAGAGCCATCGGTAAAAATAAGGAGTGAATTTTCAATAGTATTTTGACTTATCTTCATGCAAACATCGTAACATACTGGTGGATATATGATATAAAAAACAACCACTATTTGTGGTCGTCTTCTTTCATTGCTTTTCGAACTTCTTTTTCAAGTTGTTTCATTGTCTTATTTTCACTTTCTAGTTTCTTGCGTGCAGCGTCGTATCCTCTCCCTAGTTTAATCTCCTCTTCTCCTTCAAGCTTGCTGGGGTCAGCAGGGAGGTAGCTATATGAAGCACCGGCTTTTTCAACCATCTTATGGGTTACACCTAAATCAATCAGCTCACCATGGCTGTTGATCCCTTCACCATACATGATTTGGAATTCAGCTTGTTTGAAAGGAGGTGAAATTTTGTTTTTAACCACTTTCACGCGGGTTTCATTACCTACTATTTCATCACCGGCTTTAACGGCCCCCGTGCGGCGAATATCTAGACGTACCGAAGCATAAAACTTCAATGCATTACCACCAGTAGTGGTTTCTGGTGAGCCAAACATCACTCCAATCTTCATACGGATTTGGTTAATAAAAATCAACATAGTGTTTGATTGTTTTAAGTTACCCGTTAACTTACGCATGGCTTGGCTCATCATTCTGGCTGCCAGTCCCATGTGAGAATCACCAATATCCCCTTCAATCTCAGCTTTAGGTGTTAGCGCCGCAACCGAGTCGACTACTATCACATCCACCGCACCAGAGCGGGTTAACATGTCACAAATCTCTAGCGCTTGCTCGCCGGTATCGGGCTGAGAAACCAAAAGTTCGTTTACATCTACACCAAGTTTTTCTGCATAGATAGGATCAAGCGCATGCTCGGCATCGATAAATGCACATACCTTACCGTTACGCTGCGCTTCGGCAATCACTTCTAAGGTTAAGGTGGTTTTACCGCTAGACTCTGGACCATAAATCTCAACAATACGGCCTAAAGGCAAGCCGCCTGCGCCAAGGGCTACATCTAAACCCAGAGAGCCCGTTGAAATAGTCTCAACGTCCATAGTTTTATTATCGCCCAACTTCATGATAGAGCCTTTACCGAATTGTTTTTCAATTTGGCCTAAGGCGGCGCTTAACGCTCTGTTTTTGTTGTCATCCATCAGAATGTCCTTTGTGATTGTCTCGCATGAAGTGATTCACTTCATTGCTATTTGATATACAGTAGTTGCTTTGAAGTATACTGTATGGTTATACAGTTACAAGAAAAAATTGAAATTATTTGTCGCGCTATTAAAGTTGTTTATTTTGACAGCAACTTTAAAGTATTTGATAAAGCAAACTCAATGGCTTGCAATCTTATCCCATGTCGATCACCACTAAACAGATGTTTTTGGCTGATTTTTTCTCCTTGAACAAAAAATCCAAACCAAACGGTACCCACAGGCTTGTCGAGCGTACCACCACCTGGGCCAGCTACACCACTGATGGCAATTGCCACCTCAGCATTTGCCTTCCTTGCCGCGCCAACCGCCATTGCTTCAACGGTAGCCGCCGATACCGCACCATAATCAATTAGTGTTTGCTCAGAAACACCTAATAGGGATTGTTTGGCGTCATTCGAGTAGGTGATAAAACCTTCTCTAAACCAAGCAGAGCTGCCAGCAGTAGTTGTAATAGCGAACCCTACTCCTCCTCCCGTGCATGATTCAGCACAAGAAATTTGCCAACCTTTAGCCAAAAGTTCATGTCCTAACTGCTGTGCTAACTGGCTAATATTTTCATTCAATGGTTTTAAATCCTTATGATTTTTTCTGGCATAAACACCAAGGCAGCCACTGTTACAAGCATTTGCACTAATACCTGTTTTCTAAGAAGTGGGCATATTCCAATAATCGTTTATCCAACTTGATTAAATGAGGATTATCACAAGAAGAAAATATAATATCGCTATGAATAGCTGATGTTACGGCTCGTAAAGACGGTCTCTCTAGTCCGTACTCTTTTTCAGCTTCTTTAGTGTATTTCGAGTTTTGATAACCTACATCGACTTGAGCAAACATCCCAGCTGAATCGCTTGACAGGTTTAGCCCAGTTTTTTCAAGACTCGCAGCCCAAGCTGGGGAGACATAGTATTTTTCAGTTGTTGAAGAATCAAAACTTTTTTTAGTGTATCCCCATCTATTTCTTATCTCTGTAACACTATTAAATTGGTAAGTTAGATCAACTGCATCATCGCCTAAACAGCCTTTGGCGTTAAGACTATAATCCATTAAATAACTCATAATAATAAAAGGCATCATAGACATTCTATTTATTTGGCGGCGCATATCGCTAATTTTTTGACCTTTGAAAACCTTCCATAAGAATTGATGAGCTGCGTTTGCCTCATTTTCTAAGGTTCGTACTAAAGGCTCTGCAAACAAAGCATCTAAGGTAATTAGTTGCCCAAAGTCACCATAATATATTGCGCTTAAATATTCACATGCTCCTTTGCTATTAATAAAGGGGTTCTGAGCTTTTTTCCCAGCACTTTCACAATAGTATCGATAATCATTTCGTTGTGTTTCTTCAGGGTGCCAGTTAAATGCATGATGCAAAAACTTACGCATAGTAACTATTTGCGGTACTAAAAAGGAATGACTCGCTTGCGTTATATATGCAGCTGTTGGATTAGCACTCAATTGATATGAATCCAGTGGGGCATAGCCATACTCAGTAAAATAGGCGTTTCTAGTGTCTATGTCGGCGTCAGTCGCAAATTTTTCCAATAAAAATTTTATATCCATAAAAAGGTTATCGGTTGAGCGGTTTGGGTCAGATATACCAATTATTGGTTCTAACCAAGCGGTATAAGGAATAGGTACACATTGAAAACCATTGTTCGAAATAGGGCAATAGTTATGCGCAACAACAAAGCTCTCTACAAGATCATTAACATCGACTCCTAACAACTCCCCTCTCATTCCCCTAAGAGTATCGTGCGGCGCTAATTCTTTTGGTTTTGACTGATATAAACTATCGCTGTTGTTTGATTTGTTAGTGGGTCGTACATATAAATTGGATTTAGATGAAAATGATTTATCCACCAAAGCAGTTAATGCCTGTTGAGATGGCTGAGAAAGTAATTTGTGCTGACGACTTAATTGAACGCATTGCTTTATATATTTTTCCTGAATAACTTCGATATTTGGTGTGGCTAACACATGATTATTTTGCTCCATTTGTAATAAAGTGTCGGTAGCGGCAACAGCATTAGCACAGGCCAATGTACATTCAGTATTGTTAGCAGAGTGGCATACTTTTTGTTGCTTGTTAATTGGCTTAATCCACTGATAACTCGGCGAATTTTCGCGTGTTAAAGTAGTAGAACTAGAGCTCAACTGCAATTCTCTGTGGGTATCAGTTTCGGCTAACACGTACACCATGGAAGATTTTGCATCAGCTGTTGAATAAAACAAATCTTCGCCATTAAACAATAAGTGGGTAAATACTTCAGAGGTACGGCTTATTTCAGGGGACATAGTTGTAAATAGCGTGCATCCTGAATAGTCGACTCTGTATGCAGATAAGGCTTTTTTATACTCAGCCATGTCTCCTTTTTGAACGGCATTTTTTACAGTATTTGCATGGGCACTTAATTTTCCGCACTTGGGCAAACATAACTTCTCTAACCCTTTTTGACATTTTTTAGGGACAATACTACTCAGTTGTATAAATTCCTGAAGATAAGCTTTCGAATCGACACTTTTGGCTGTATTTTGAACGGATGCTGAAGAAACTGCAGAAAAAACAACAAAAAATATAAAGAAACACTTTGATTTAATCACCGTACTTATCGCTGACATATGACATCCTTACTAATAACGCTCTACAGGTTCTAAATAAATTACCAAGATAATAAAATGCAAGCAAATAAAAGCCCTATATACCATTCTCCATAAATAAATGACCACTCAGAAAATGGCAGTTACACAGAAACTGTTACTGGCTCCAGTTAAGGTTTATTCTTCTTTAACTTTTTTATTTTGACTGCCTTCGACGCTAAATTGGTAATAGATATCTATGGCATTACTTACGCCACTGACTGCTTCTAAGTAAAGTTTGGGTATTAATTGATAGCGAACAGCAACTTCTGAAATTGAATCAAAGACTCCGACGCCATATCTTAACTGTACGCCTGGAGCCAAGGTACCACTAAGGGAGAGCTGGGTTGCATCACCCTGCCCCGAGGTTTCAATTGTCACATCGTCAAAACCAATCTTATTGCCCACTTTACTAATAAGATTTTCACTTTTACCTAAACCTAATGACAATAAAGCATTTGTTAATACGGTATCTTGACTATCCCCGCTTGATTCCCCTAAACCGCGACCTGTTAGCATATAAGCCAACACTTGCTGTTGTTCCATTACCGGCTCAGAAAACACACTGACGTTAGGACTTTGGACTTCTCCTTCGACTTTTAGTCCAGCTATAACGCCATCAGCAGTTAAATCAGGATCGCGAATTGCTTCAATATTTAGGTAAGGTCTATCTATTACATTGGTAAATATAAGATCACCCTCTCGAATAAGGAGATTTTGCCCGTAAGCTTTGTAACGACCATTGATCAGAGCAATTTCTCCACTACCAAAAATCTCATTGCTATTATTTTTTAATTTAAGGTTACCTCTTAAATCAGTTGTTAGTCCAAAGGCATCTAATTTCACCTGACCATTTCTCGATGGATCGACTTTTAGTAAAACATTGAGTGCTATTCGTTGAGGTATTGCATCTAACGGCGTTTGATTTTCAACTAAAATCACATCTTTAGAAGGTGAAATTGTATCCTTAGGTAACTCTTGTACTTTTATTCGGGCATAAGGAATAGTTATGTCACCGTTTAATTCTAAATTATTCGGCTCAAAACTAATGTCGATATTGGGGCTTACTTTGGCCTTAATGGTATTCTGATAATCAAATTCTAAAGCTTCGCCAGTAATTTGTAGGTTTCCTTTTAAGGTGGGAGTCCAAGTTAGGCTTCCTTGCAACTTGCCAACTCCATTTCCTAATTGATATGAGCCATCAAACTCAGCGCCTTCTCCAGCTAATACTACATTTTGTTCTACCGCACTTAACGAAACGGGTAACGATTCGTCTTTAATCGCACCATTAATAAGATTTAAATCCCCAGTTAACATTGGTGCGCTAAATGAACCGGAAACCTTCCCTTGGCCATTTATGATCCCCTGCAACACCTCCATTTTAGGAGCAAGAGCCTTAAAAGCTTGCAAATTTAAACGATTTATTAAAAAATCGCCTTCAATTGGTCTATCGAAGGGATCAGAATATCCCCCAGCCAGCCCCTGCATTGTAGCTTTTACACTCCCAATTTTACTTCCCGACAAATTAATTTCAGCTAAGGTTCGTTCAGGCGTAAGTTGCAAGTTAAATAGGGTTTCGTCTAATTCCAAATTAAGATTACTTTTACCTGTTATATCCCAAACACCAGGGCTCAAACTAGCTTGTAGTTTGGCATTGGGTAACTCGTCTAAATCCCATTCTCCTGACGTTTTTAAATTTAATCGGCTTTTGGTTTTTATTTTAGGGATACTGGGTAACGAGCGATGAACCACAGATAACACATCAAACTCTTTAAGAGATAAATCCCACTCGGCAACATTTTGCTGTAATTTTGCTCGGTTAATACACAACTCGTTATTTCCGTGCTCCCAGCAATGCGGCGCTATTGCATACAAATTGTTTACCCAATCAGCTTTAATATTAAATGGTTGTTGCAAGGATAAATTAGCATACGAAGATTTAATCTCCCCTGATAACCACTCGCCGTTCCAAGAAGTTTGAGCGAATTGTCCTTGAATACTTAAATTAACACTTGTACTTTGACCTGTTGTAACGATAGACAATTGGTGTTTGTCAGCATGACCTTTTAACGATAGTTTGGCATTTTCAATTTGATTGTTGTTTCCCTGCAAACCAGATAACTCCAGCTCTAGGTCAATAGGTTTTTGATCATTCCATTTAAGGTTTCCTGTGCCTAAGGCATTTTTAACAAATACCTGCCATATTGATAAATCATTGCCCGCAAACTCATAATTGAATTCAGGTTGTTTAGTGTTTCCCGTTAAGCTTCCTTGCAACTTAATTGAACCGCCAAATTGCGGAATAGTGTTAGCTATATCGGGTGCAATTAATTCATATTCGATATCAAACTGATTATGCTTAGAAATGCCACCATGTATTAAAAACTGATTATCGGCATTTTTTAAGGTTAAAGAACTAAGGTTTAGGCCTTGTTGTTGGTGATAATCGATAACACCATTTATGGTTAATGGATAGTTTTGCCAATGCCCATTGATATCCAGCTTTGATATTTTTCCTTTCAAAATACCATTGTCATTCTCAATTAGTGACGCTACCTCACCATTAATATCTGCTTGCCACGCTGGCCAATGAACACTTGGATCAATACCACTAATAGCTGTATTGCCATTCCATTCAATTGACTCGGTGAATTTCAAGTGACCTTTACTTAACACCTTACCACCTAAAGTGTTTATTAAGAGCTTATCAAGCTCTAGCCTTTTATTTTGAGAGGTTGCGATTGCATTTGCAGCAATATTCAATGTTGAATAAGGGAAGTTTTTACCCGCCAAACTCGTGTCTATTGCGATTTTGAGGTTTTCTAAATCGCCGCTAACTTCCATTGTACCAATATCTGAATTCACTTCGGGCGAGCCTAAAGGCCATGACAATTTATGCCAATTAATTTTCCCTTTAATGGGTAACAACGGATTAGAAGGTTGCACCACAATATCTAAAACTAAGGTTAATGGGTCATCTTCAGAATTATCTAATTGCGTGTTTATAGATGCAGTATTTTCAGTCACTTTTGCTTGAAGCGATAATGAATTGATATCTCCTTCAGAGCTAACCAAAATCTTAGCAGGAAGCTTTTCAACCCAATTAGTGTCCGCTTCAATAACCAATTCATGTTTTAAGGTTCCGTCTAGCAATAGACTGGCAGTTGCTAGAATTTGCCCTTGGGGGGCCTCTACAACCAATTCTCGCAATATTACTTTTTGGTTGTTGCCTGAAGCTTTCAAGTTAACTTTGTTAAGTGTAAGTTCTTCTTTACTTGCCAGTTTCACACTTATTTCATTCATATCAAAAGCCAGCATTTCGAAATGAAGAGGCAGGTGAAATGGTACTTTTCTGATTGGTTGGTATTCCCATTTGGAAAAGTTAAATGGTTCTGAAAACCGCGAAGCGTTCTGCTCATCAGCCTCTAGAGTACGAACAGCTAACTGATTTAATTGCATTTCCTCTATTCTAAGAGTTTTATGAAAATCCAATTTCCCTGTTAATTTTTGCCAGGTTAAATGAGCTGTATCTTTGATGTTTAGCGCAAATTCATTTACTTCAATATATTGGATTGAAACCGGTATGGGTAAGGTTAAAATAGCAGTGGTTGGTTGATCTTGACCAGATGATTTTGGTTGAGCAACTTCAACTGTCGTTTTGTCCGTGCGTATAGATTCTATACAAACTTCAAAGCTCAACAAACATGCTGGGGTAATCGATAATCTAAGATTATTTATATTAATTTTTGCGTCAGATTGTTGCCACGTTACAGAGGACAAATTCAAAGCCGAAAGCAAACTACCACTTTGGTATCTTATTGATAGTTGTTCATATAATTTATCAGTCAGATTTAAGGTTGCCTTTGTACCCCATGGAGTCAGAATCGCACCAATCAATAAACTAAAAGTGATACTAAAAATGCACAAAACTCGGAAGATTTTAATAAAAAGTGTACCCAATGAACTTCTAACTCTTGATTGAGGAGCAGTGTTTTCTTCTTTAGCGGGATCGACACTCATAACGATGGCCCCATCGAAAAATGGAAAAACCGCGTACTTCCATAGTCACTTTTGCCTTTGGCTAAATAAAATCGAATTGGACCAATTGGAGAATTCCAAATTGCCCCAAGACCAATTCCAACAGCTAGGTCATTGAAAGGTTTTTCAGTCGCATTACCGGCGTCTACAAAAGCAGCAGCTCGCCAATTTTCTGATACAGGATAGGAATACTCGACACTAGCTACTGCCAAGTATTGGCCACCGATGAGTTCCTTTTCACCATCTGAATCAATTTCAAAAGGTGATAATGTTTTGTAGTCGAATCCGCGTATGCTTTGATCTCCCCCTGTGAAAAAACGTAAACTTGAAGGCACTTTGGCAAATTCGTCAGTAATAATCCCCCCGATTTCAGCTCGCCATAAAAAACGGTGTTGTTCGATACTTCTCACCCATTTAGAAGCAGCCGTCACTCTGAACATATCAATATCAGAGAACAACGAACCGGAAGAAAACTCTGTCGTTAGGGTTTGTTTGTCACCCCAGTTTATATCTAACCCGCCCCGGCTTCGTAGTCGACTCAAAGTGAATCCTGGGGTCAATAACTGGGTTGTTTGCTTTGGCTCTAGACCTTGGGTGAAAGTTTCTTGCTCAACTCTAATAAATGCCGAGCGCTGCCAATCCGAATGTTCAATAGTCCAATGACGCGTAGCAGAGATTGACCATTTTTGACTACTCGTATCATTTTCATTTTGAGCTTGAAATCCACCTTGAAAACTCAAAAAGTTTTGTATGGCATCCTCTAGGGGCACTTTGTAATCTAAAGATACAAACTGTTCTGGAGAAGAGACAAACACTTCGGCTCCAATAGAATGGCCATTTTTATTAACCCAGGGACGTTTCCATTTTCCAGTAAAACGCGGGCCCACATCAGATGACACGCCAATTCCAACATCGAAATTATCTCTCGGTTTATGAGTTAAAATAACCTCTATAGGAACCGCAGCCTGTTTAGCCTCAGAGACTAAGGGCCGTACAACCACGTGACGAAAATATTGAGTTTGCTTAAGCTTTTGGTTGAGCAACCCTAGTTTGCGCGCTTCGTAATAATCGCCCGTTTTAAAAGGCAATAAACCCTGAATTAACGCTATGGTCCGGTCATCTTTGCCTAGTCTTAAACTCGCAAACTTGTATCGCTCACCGCTATCTACATGCAAGGTAATGTCGGCGACATTGAGAGTTTCAAATACTTCTATTTTGCTTTTCTCAAATTTAAAATCAAAGTAACCTCTTGATAAAGCGATGCTTTGAAGTTGTTTTTTTAAATCTTCGTAATCTAAATGTTCTAAAGGTTTTCCTTCTTTTAGGTTACTCGATTTTATTGAGTCTTGAATTTTTTTATCTTGCGCGGCTTGCCCTATAACTTCTATCGACAACTCTCTAATTAGTGTTATTGGGCCTAAGTCAATTTTTAACAGCCAATTTTTACGAGGTGATAAAGTACCATTTTCTGTATTAATCGAACCCTCTATACTTACAGTAGCATGGTAGTAACCAAAAACTTGAGTAGCGGACTGCACCCTTTCTTGTACATCGTCTTGATATTGCACCAATTGCAACGGCATCGTAGGTATCGGAAGGCTTTCAATGTGCAATTTAATATTTTTTAAAACCTTTTCATTTTTGACACCTTCAATTTCAAACGCAGCGGCTTGAGCTGTATTTAATATAATTATCAAAAAAGGAAGTAAAAAAAATGTTTGTACACAGGGCCTAGCAGTTACCACAACGTCTCTCTTCTAACTCAGTTGTTCTAAAATGAATTACTGGTTCTATTTTTCTATCCCAAGTATTATTCGTATCATAATGTGAATAATGTAGGTTTTGAGATCTCAGAATAAGTATAACAAAATCCTACACTTATTTTTGTAGTCCCATGTTATTCCAATTAATAACACAAGTTTCCAGAAAGTTACACAAGCACATTTAAGCTAATAAAAACAACAATTTATAAATATGAGATGCCCGTAAACCATGACCTCAACATCACAACACACCCCTATGATGCAACAATACCTGAAGATAAAAGCAGAGCATGCAAATGTATTGCTGTTTTATCGTATGGGTGATTTTTACGAGCTGTTTTTTGATGATGCCAAAAAGGCTTCTGAATTGTTGGATATTTCATTGACCGCTAGAGGCAAGTCCGGTGGCAATGCTATTCCAATGGCTGGTGTACCTTATCATGCGGTAGAGGGTTACTTGGCGCGTTTGGTTAGAATGGGGCAATCGGTAGCCATAGTAGAACAGGTGGGCGATCCGGCAACCAGCAAAGGGCCGGTCGAAAGGAAAGTACAGCGAATAGTCACCCCAGGCACTGTCTCAGACGAAGCTTTATTAGAAGATAAACAAGACAATATTTTGGCCGCAGTGGTGAGCGTGAAACAACACAATAACCAGCAGTTTGGTTATGCCACTTTAGATGTCACCTCAGGCCGCTTTACTTTGTGCGAGCCAAAAGATAGTGATGCCCTTGCAGCTGAGATTCAGCGTACTGATCCGGCTGAGCTACTTTACCCAGAAGATTTTGCATTCTTGCATATTATCGAACAACGCAAAGGCCTAAGACGTCGTCCTCAGTGGGAGTTTGATTTTGATACGGCTAACAAGCAATTAAACCAACAATTTGGCACCAAAGAACTTAGCGGTTTTGGGGTAACAACCAACAAAACAGGCATTTGCGCAGCCGGTTGCGTGATACAATATGTAAAAGACACGCAAAGAAGCGCCCTGCCCCATATTCGCAGCATAGTGCTTGAAACAGAATCAGCCACGGTTTTAATGGATGCCGCCACTAGGCGTAACTTAGAACTCACCCAGAATCTGTCAGGCGGTAAAGAACATACCCTCGCTAGCGTATTAGACAACACCTCTACTCCTATGGGTAGCCGTTTATTGCAACGCTGGTTACATCGCCCACTCACCGATATTACTCTACTAAAACAGCGCCAGCTCAATATAAAATCATTGCTTAATAGTGATTACCCTCAGTTACAAACTTACCTTAAACAAGTGGGCGACATGCAGAGAGTTTTGGCACGTTTAGCGCTGCGTTCTGCTAGGCCCAGAGATTTTGCTCGCCTCAGGCAAGCCTTTATGTTGTTACCCGACATCCAAGGTTTTGTCACTGACCAATCGGCAGAGTCGGCCAACACTGGTTTAATGCAATTGGCCAACCAAATCAGTCAGTTTCCAAGCTTTGCCGATTTACTCAACAAGGCCATTGAAGACGCGCCCCCTGTACTAATACGCGATGGAGGTGTTATCAAAGCGGGTTACAACGAAGAGCTGGACGAATTAAGGGCCTTATCAAAAGGGGCCACCGATTATTTAGATGAGCTGGAACAACGGGAAAAAGACCGCACCGGCATTGCCACCTTAAAAGTGGGATACAACCGAGTACATGGCTATTTTATCGAAGTCAGCCGTAGTTATGCCGACCAAGTACCCGCAGATTATGTACGCAGGCAAACCCTCAAAAATAACGAACGCTACATCATTCAGGAATTAAAAGAGCACGAAGACAAAGTGCTCACCAGCCAAAGTAAATCCTTAGCGCTAGAAAAACGTTTATATGATGAGTTGTTTGATATTTTATTGCCTGAACTAGCCAGTTTAATGCAAAGTGCTGATGCGGTAGCCGAACTTGATGTACTGACTAACTTAGCCGAACGCGCCGAAACGTTGAACTACCATTGCCCAGAGTTAAGCGAGCAAAGCGGCATTCACTTTGGTCAAGGTCGTCACCCTGTGGTCGAACATGTAATGAAGACCCCTTTTATCGCCAATCCCATTGCAGTGAATCCACACAGGCGCATGTTAGTGATCACCGGCCCTAACATGGGCGGTAAATCCACTTATATGCGGCAAACAGCCTTAATAGTGCTTATGGCTTATATTGGTAGTTTTATTCCCGCCGAAAATGCCCAAATTGGCCCAATTGACCGCATTTTTACGCGAATTGGTGCATCTGATGATTTGGCATCGGGGCGCTCTACTTTTATGGTGGAAATGACCGAAACTGCCAACATCCTTAATAACGCCAGCGCCAATAGCTTAGTACTAATGGATGAAATAGGCCGCGGCACTAGCACCTACGATGGTTTGTCATTGGCTTGGGCCTGTGCGGAATATCTAGCCACTAAAATACAATCCTATACTTTATTTGCCACCCACTACTTTGAGCTCACTCAACTGGCCGAAGACATGCCAGAGCTGGCCAATGTGCATCTTGATGCAGTAGAGCACCAAGAAGCCATACGTTTTATGCATGCCGTTCAAGAAGGTGCTGCTAACAAAAGTTACGGTTTACAAGTGGCACAACTCGCTGGTGTGCCCAGAAGTGTTATCCAGCGGGCAAAAAGAAAACTAGCCGAGCTTGAAAACCAACCAACACCAAGCAACCAAACACTCCCAAGACAAGAGCAGCAACTCGACTTATTAAACGCGGTAGATGATTTGCGTCTTAGCTTGAAACAAATCAATCCAGACGATCTTAGCCCTAAACAAGCCTTAGAATGCTTATATCAACTAAAAACCTTGGCTGCAGAAGAATAAAAACATTAAATCACAAAATCACATAAAGAGAGAATTACTATGGAATTACCCGCAATTGTTAGCATTTTAGCGTTGTTAGAATATATGTTTTTTGGCTTTAGAGTTGGCTTTAGCAGAGTAAAATATAATGTTATTGCCCCTGCCGTTTCGGGCAATCCCACATGGGAAAGAATGTATCGCGTCCAACAAAACACCCTAGAGCAATTAATCATATTTTTACCGGCTTTGTGGATTTTTGCCCATTTTGTCAACCCCGCAGTCGGTGCTGCGATTGGTGTTTTATTTTTAGTCGGTCGACCTATTTATTATGTCAGTTATGTTAAAAACCCACGCACCCGCGCCTTAGGTTTTCTATTAGGCTTTTTTGCCAACGTCGCTTTAGCGCTAGGTAGCCTAGGCGGCGCAATGTACAACCTGTTAGCATAGAAAAATCAATGGGGTCAAAATCAATGGGGTCAGAGCAATTTGAAAATCAACTTGCTCTGACCCCATTGATCATACCTTTTATTTTTTATTAATCTTTGTTTGATTTGGCAATTTTGCGTATACTACTGCGCCGTCTGGTCGTGATTTTCAGCTGCGCTTTTTTAGCCTGAATATTTACGCCAAATATACACAGCCTATTCAATTCCAACATCTTTATTTAGGGTTCTCATGACTAATTATATTTTCGTGACAGGTGGTGTGGTTTCATCACTTGGAAAAGGTATTGCCGCAGCGTCGCTTGCCGCGATTCTAGAAGCGAGGGGCTTGAACGTCACAATGCTCAAACTTGACCCTTATATTAACGTTGATCCCGGCACAATGAGCCCCATTCAGCATGGTGAAGTATTTGTTACTGATGATGGTGCCGAGACCGACTTAGACTTAGGTCACTACGAACGTTTTATTCGTACCCGCATGACCAAACGTAATAACTTTACTACTGGTCGAGTATACGAAGAAGTGCTTAAACGTGAGCGCCGTGGTGATTATTTAGGTGCCACCATTCAGGTTATCCCCCATATCACCAATGAAATTAAGCGCCGCATTATTGCTGGTGCCGAAGGTGTAGATGTGGCGATAGTAGAAGTGGGTGGTACAGTGGGCGATATTGAATCACAACCTTTCATTGAAGCTATTCGCCAACTAGGTGTTGAAGTAGGCCGTAATCGCGCCATGTTTATGCACCTCACCTTAGTGCCTTATTTAGCGGCATCGGGCGAAGTAAAAACCAAACCCACCCAGCATTCTGTAAAAGAACTACGCTCTGTGGGTGTACAACCCGATATATTAGTATGCCGCTCAGAAGTGCCTTTGCCGTCGAACGAACGTCAAAAAATAGCATTGTTTACTAATGTTATTGATAAAGCCGTTATCTCACTTCGAGATGCCGACAGCATTTACAAAATCCCCGCTATGCTTAAAGCACAGGGTATGGACGAGCTTGTGGTTGAACGTTTTGGTTTAGAATGCCCAGAAGCTGACTTAACAGAATGGGAGCAAGTGCTGTACGCAGAGTCTAACCCAACAGGCGAAGTGACCATTGGCATGGTAGGCAAATATGTTGAATTGCCCGATGCCTATAAATCCGTTAACGAAGCCCTTAAACACGCAGGCCTAAAAAACCGCTTAACGGTGAATATTAAGTTTGTGGACTCCCAAGATATCGAAAGCAAAGGCGAGCAAATACTCCACGGACTGGATGCTATTCTAGTACCAGGCGGCTTTGGCGAGCGTGGTATCGAAGGTAAAATTACCGCGGCCAAATATGCCCGCGAAAACCAAGTACCTTACTTAGGCATTTGTTTAGGTATGCAAGTGGCTATCATCGAGTATGCCCGTAACGTTGCAGGCATGGAAAACGCCAATAGCACCGAATTTGATCCTGAATCCCCCTTCCCTGTTGTGGGACTAATAACCGAATGGCTAGACGCCGCAGGTGCCACAGAATCTCGTAGTGAAAGCTCAGATTTAGGCGGCACTATGCGTTTAGGCAGTCAATTGTGTCATTTATTACCGGACAGCAAAGTGCACGAAATGTATGGCGAAAGTGAAATATATGAGCGCCACAGACACAGATATGAAGTGAACAATAATCTACGGGATAAAATCGAAGCCGCAGGATTAAAAGTCACCGGTTTGTCTACCGACAAACGTTTGGTAGAAGTGATTGAAATCCCTGAACACCCGTGGTTTGTAGCCGGCCAATTTCACCCTGAATTTAACTCCACCCCTCGCGACGGGCACCCACTCTTTACAGGGTTTGTAAAAGCCGCAGGCGAATATTTTAAAAATCACAATTAATTTAAGGCAAAAACTATGTCAAAGATCAGCAAAATTATCGCCCGTGAAATCATGGACTCACGTGGCAACCCCACAGTAGAAGCCGATGTATATCTAGAATCTGGTGCTATGGGCCGAGCGGCTGCGCCATCTGGTGCATCTACCGGCTCCCGAGAAGCCTTAGAATTACGTGACGGCGACAAAAGTCGTTACCTTGGTAAAGGCGTACTAAAAGCCGTAGCTGCTATCAACAACGATATTCAAAGCGCGCTTTTAGGCCAAGACGCAACTGATCAAGCAGCACTAGATAACATCATGATCGATTTAGACGGCACCGAAAACAAAGAAAAATTTGGTGCCAATGCTATTTTAGCGGTATCACTTGCCGCAGCTAAAGCGGCAGCGATTTATAAAAATATTCCACTGTACCAACATATCTCAGAATTAAATGGCACAGCCGGTATATACAGCATGCCCGTACCTATGATGAACATCATCAATGGCGGCGAACACGCCGACAACAACGTTGATATTCAAGAATTTATGGTGCAACCAGTAGGGGCCAAAAGTTTTAAAGAAGCACTACGCATGGGCGCCGAGATTTTCCATAGCTTGAAAAAAGTACTCAACGCCAAAGGTCTAAACACCGCAGTGGGCGACGAAGGCGGCTTTGCGCCAGATCTTGGTTCAAATGAAGAAGCTCTAACTGTGATCATCGAAGCCGTTGAAAAAGCCGGTTATGTAATGGATAAAGACGTCACCCTAGCCATGGACTGCGCCGCCTCAGAGTTTTATGTTGACGGCAAATACGATCTTAAAGGCGAAGGTAAAGTGTTTGATTCGGAAGGTTTTGGTGACTTCTTAGCTGACTTGGCAAACAAGTATCCTATCATTTCTATCGAAGATGGTCTTGACGAAAGCGACTGGGATGGCTGGGCCAGTTTAACCAAAAAAATTGGTGACAAAGTACAATTAGTTGGCGACGACTTATTTGTAACCAATACCAAAATCCTAAAGCGTGGCATCGACAACGGTATTGGTAATTCAATTCTAATTAAATTTAACCAAATCGGATCGCTAACCGAAACCCTAGAAGCCATACGTATGGCTCAAGCAGCGGGCTTTACCGTTGTGATCTCTCACCGCAGCGGTGAAACCGAAGACGCCACTATTGCCGATTTGGCTGTTGGCACAGCGGCAGGTCAAATTAAAACCGGCTCTTTGTGCCGATCTGATCGCGTAGCTAAGTACAATCAATTGTTACGTATCGAACAAGAGCTAGGCACCGATGTGACATACCAGGGCCGTAGTGAAATTAAAGGTCAATAATAACACTGCAAATTTACTCGTTTAGGGTATAAAATGGTCAGTCAACGCTGGCCATTTTTATTTTAAGCAGTATCTAAAAAAGCAATCCATGCACATTTCAAACTCCCAACAGGTAGATATTTTTTCTGACGATCAACGTCAGCTGCATTATGCTGAACTATGTAATGCCCTGTACGAGCGTGAACTTGCTAGCTTATCCCAACAAAAACTGGCCGATATTAGCCTACTGCAACGGAAAATAGCCGGCCTAAGGCACCATGTAAAACGGGCAGCATACAGTCTTTTACAACACCAGTCGCCATTACAAGTGGACGTACACAACGCCAGTTGGCAAGCCAAACAAGCTGCAAAATGTATGGCAAATAACTACGCACCTGAAAAAACACAAGCTTGGTTTACCCACCATACCCAGATTGGTTGCACAATCGCCATTCACGTTAAGCAACTTGGCAGTGAACATATAGAACTAGACTCGATAGATAGAATTGAAATACACAACCACAAGGTACACACCAATAAATTCGGCTGGTTTACCCTTGATGGTGAATTTGCCGAACAAGATGTCAAACAAACAGATGTCCTTAACCTAAGGCTACTCAAACCCACTAAGGCTATATTCACTGCAGCCTGCTGTGGCCACCGCTGGGATCACAAAAGCAAAGGCCAACAGCGCGCGCTGTCACTGCGCGAATTACTGCTTTCACTTTCTATTAACTGGAAAACCTACCGCTAAGAATCAAATGGCCCCACGTCGTTTCCGAATGCTGATATCGGAAACCCTGCGCCTTACCTCCTTAAAGGCACTAGATCTCCGCATGCGCGAAGATGACACGCCATCAAATGTGAGCGAAATTGATTTGCAAAAAAAAAAGACCTGACCTCAGTGGTTTGAAAAGCACAACGCAACACCCTAGTTGTCCGTCGTTTCCGAATTCTGTTATCGGAAAGCCAGCGCCTTACCGCATTAAAGACACTGGACACCCCATGAGTGAGCATTGCAAGCCATGTAATGTGCTTGAAAAAATAAGGCAAAACACAAGACCTGACCCCAGCTGTTTGTGCTCTCCGTGGTTAAAATTCTCTTGCTTTTAAAAGCAAACTGCCAGAAAACCAAAACACAAGACCTAGCTCAAGTTGTTAGCAATTATCCGTCGTTTCCGAATGCTCTTATCGGAAACCCAGCGCCTTATCGTATTAAAGACATTGGATACCCCATGAGTGAGCATGGCAAGCCATGTAATGTGCTTGAAAAAATAAGGCAAAACACAAAACCTGACCCCACATGTTTTGACCCCACATGTTTCAAGACCTGACCCCACATGTTTTGACCCCACATGTTTGCTCTCTCTCTATCAACTGGAAAACTTACCGCTAGAAAAACTAACTCACCACAGAGATCACGGAGGAAAAAAAATAGAATAATTAGATCAAAAAGATCTCTTCTCTGTGATCTCTGTGCCCTCTGTGGTTCAATCTTTTTGGCTTTCTAGAGCTGGTTAATTAGTTTACTTCACCTTGGTATTTTCTGGCCCAAGCGCTGTAGTTTATTTCGGGAAGCTCGCAGTCTACGTTTTGGAATTTCCATTGTACTAAGTCATCTGCTAGTTTTTCGCCAAAATCCCAGTTTACTGTGCATTTTGGAAATTTTTTCTCGTCTGATGATTCGGTGATGGTAAAGCTATAACCGGTTTCATAGAGTTGGTATTTACCTTTTGCTAATACCTTAGTTTGTATTGCTTCACTTTTAAGGTTAAAGCAATCTGTGGTGCAACCCTCGGCTGCGATACTAGTTACTTCCAGAGCAGTAAGCTCTCCATCAGCCATATGCCAAATAGCGGCATCTATTGTTTGGCAGCTATCTTCAGCTAAAGTCACGGCTGCTACTTTATCGTTGCAGAATCCCCAAAAACCTTCTTGTGATATTCCATTACTAGCCTCTGCACCTCTAAATGCTTCGACTTTAGCTTTGCCAGTTGTTGAAGTTTGTTCTTCAACTGTGTTTTCTGTACAGCCCATTAACGAGCTCAATACTAATAGTCCTAAAGGAATGATTTTTTTCACGATAACTCCATAATTTTGGTTAAGTTTAATTCTGTAAGTTTTTAAAATACATAATCTATATATGATGCAAAGCGTCCATTTCAAGGGCTATTTTTTGGCACCTTTGCTTTTAGTTAAGTATGTATCAAGCTCAGGCAAATTTTTGTAGATAAGCTGGCCTGCCACTGTTGCGCTCATGGTTGACATTTTTGGCGCTGTTGTTAAAAACTTTTTACCTGTGTCTGTTTTATAAAAAGCCACTAAGTCTTTAAATTCTGCTTCAGTAAATATTTGTTTATAACGAGCAGCAAGAAACTTTTCATATTCACCGCTTGCCAATACCGTATTTAGCCAAATATCCACCTGTTTTTGTTGGTTTTTATAGCTAGGCTGTTTTTCGAGTATGCGCTTTTTAAGTTGCTTCTTGTAATTGTCCATGAGCACTTCATTAGTAAACAACTCAACAAATTGTAAACTATAAGGCTTATGTTCAGTAGCTGCAGCATTTAACGATGTAATAGCAAGCACTAAAAGAAATATTAGGTTTTTCATCTGTACCTTTTAATCCTCAAAATAAAAAAGGGCCTTGCGGCCCTTTTATGGTTTATTCAATACTAATTCAAATTGTAAAACTCAAATTAGAAAGAACGTCTAACATCTTGTGATTGCTCTTCACCGTTAGTACCTTCCAGAGTACTTTCGATTTGACCAAAACGAATGTCAATATCATCTACGTTGTTGGTATTAACATTACCACCAAGTACTAACGGGTCAACTGCTGCACCATTTCTAAGAACAGTAGTAGGTGTAATTTTAATAAAACTATACCCAGTTGACTGTTGGAAAGCGTTTCCAGCAATAACCGCATTAATAGTTAACACTGTACCATCAGCATTGAAGGATGCTGCTGTACCTGCTGCCCAATCAACATCATTATTATCATAAAGAGCAAGTAATGCTGCACGACCAGCCGCTGCGTTAGCATGAGTAGTACTGTTCACAAACTCTTCTACAGATACCGTGCCATCATTGTTACCGGGAAGCCCTGTATCAGCATTAGCTATATCAAGCTGCAAATCTGCTTGTAAAGTAAGGGTATTAACAATACGGAAATGCGATGCAATTTCTGTTAAATCCCAACCATCAATAACATTAGAAGGAGCACCACCTAACGCTCTCCAGCCATCTTCTGCACCGACGTTAGCTAAATCAGCCCCCACATACTCAAATGGTGCAGCATTATTACTCATGCTAATTGGATTTGTTGCCGTAATAGTGATAGTAAACGCACCATCCACACCGGCAATACCATCTTCATCTAATGGACCAAACTGTACTTCAACACCAAATGGTACGATAGTATCAGTGGCTAAGTACATTGGAATATCAGCAAGTGCTAAACGATAGTCGTTAGTCGCTGAATCTGCATCTTCTTGCGAATCGATAACACCATTATTGGCAACACCTGTTACACCGGCATCGGTATAAAGACCGTGGTAATCATTCCAGCTATTTCCACGAGCATCATCAACCGATCCCCATGCTAATAGAGCGTGATTTAGGTCATCACCACCCACTTCTTCAGGGAATGAGAACACACCTGTAACAGTTTCATTCTCAGGGTTACCATTAAAGGTAGCTACACCATCTATATCAGCAACAGTTTGCTGTGGAGCTGCAATTGTTCCTGAGTTAGAGAAAGCAGCACGAGGTGGTAAATTAACACCAGACCATGTAAGTACTGTGTTATCAGCCGAAGCTACTGCAGTTGTCACATTTAATGTAGCTGCTACTACACCAGTATCCGGATCAATTACTTCAAGAGCACCACCACCTGTTGTTGTAACCGCTTCGTTAAAGGTAACCACAAATTCTGTTGCTGTTAACTCTGCTCTTGTAACAAAAGGAGGAATTGCATCAGCAATGACTACTAATGAATCAGATAAAGCAACGTTATCGTTGACTGTATCCAAAACTGCACCTGTATAGTCAATAACAGCGTCGTGATCTAAGTTAGCAAGACCAACTACGTCATTGGTAGTCATTTGGATAATACCGTGAGTAAGATAAGTATGATAACCATCTTGATCCGCGTCATTGGCAATATAATCTTCATTACGAAGACCATTATTTGCAACAAAACCAGTTAAGGTTGTATTCGCAGCGGCATTATCTAACATAAAGTCAACTGTTTCACCTGCGTTTAGGTCAACATTCTCAGAGAAAGCAACACCCACATCAGCTGAAACTGCAGCCCAGTTCGCAAAAGCATTTACATCGTATACGAAGTTTGTAGTTGATGTTACATATGGCGCAGGTGTATCTTCATCATTTAATGTATTACCGTCAACTAAGGTACCAAACACATCGAAGCGGTTATTGAAGTTAGCATCGTCATCTCCAGCTACATCTTCAGCGAATAAACGCGGTGTAACATAAAGAATTGGTGAACCTTCTGAACCCGAAGTACCCGCTTCTGATAATTCACCACCGTTAGCATAACCTGCATCGGCGGCAACAGCGTTTACATAATCAGCACCAAAAGTATCTGCATAGTTATAACTGTCTTGAATGACCGTTGTAGGCGCTACTTTATCTTCTAAAGTAACTGTAATTGGCGTACCAATAATGTTAAATGCTGCAGTAGGCGTAATAGTAACTTTTGCACCATGCTTAGTATTAGGAACAACCACACTCCATTCACCAGCTCCAGAAGATGCAACACCTTTACTAGAAATGATAGAAATAGCATCATTTAGGTCGCCAGTAATTACGGCGGTGTTATCAACAATAGTTTGGGCACTAATTGGGTTTTTGCGATCCCAAAGTTCTTGCAATACATCTTCAGTAGGGCCATGTTGACCGTTAAGGTTAGAGATTGTAGCAGTACCGCCGTTATCCCAGAAAACACCTACGGCATCAATATCGTCATCAGCAGCAACAACTTGCTTAACTAGCTGCTCACCTTCAATTGTTCCAGGGTTAGTGATTGGTGGAATATAAGTACATAGACGGGTTCTTACGTATTCAGTTTTGAACGCAGACGCGTTGATAGTATCTGAAGAAAGACTTCCGAATTCGCTAGAACCAGTAGGCACTGCAGGAATTGCAGGAACTGCAGCAACTGCAGCTGCAGCATCAAGACCGCCTATTAAAGTAATCGATTGTGCAAAACCAGCAGTAAGATCAGTCGCAGCCACGCCATTTATTTGGAAGTCAAATAATGCTGAAGCAGCAGGATCTGCATTTAAAGCAGTAACAACATCATTAAGTGTGTGAGGTATAGTTGAATCGAACGTAACCTGAACACCTGTGGCTGTTAGAGTCACTGCTATAGGACCAGCCACATCTACTACATTCAAAGTTAAGCCATTACCAGCAACACCTACAGTATCAGCCGTCACAGATAAACTGGTAACAATATCAAGTCCGACATCCTGACTTGCAGCAGCAGCTACAACAGCAGGAACAGCAGGAACAGCAGGAACAGCTTGTGTGTTGCCAGCTGCATCAACAACTAAATCATCATTGCCAGGATTTACTTCAGTCTCACCCGAATCTGGGTCACCGGTAACAATACGATTAGCTGATGCATCTTCATATTGATGACGTGGCATCCAAATAGAGAACTTAGTTTTTTCTGGAAGCGCAGCAGCTAAGGTTACTGTCATTGACAAACCATCATCAGCCACAATAACCGAATCAACTGTTTCTACCTTTTCGCCAGCGCCAACATTATTGAAATTAACCTGTGAAGTAACAATAACAGCATCTACATCGATAGCGTCAACATTTAGCGCTTCGTTAAAGCGAATAACGATACCTTGTGTACCGTCTACACCTTCAGATAATACATTCCATTGGAAGCCTTCACTGGTGTTTTCGCTAATTGTGCTACCCACTGATGAAATATGAGGAGCGATTGTATCAGATGAAGTGATTGCACAAACTTGTATATCGCCAAGATTTTCAACAACACCTTCACGAGTAGTATCAACAGCAACGCCAGTCAATTCAGTTGCAGTACCAGCATCAACAACAGATGTATAACCTTCAACAGTCAGGGTTAAAGAAGAATCAATTGGAAGAGAGTCAAAACTAAACATCCCGTTTTCATCTGTCATAACAGTAGTAACTGGAATTCCAATAGTCACGCCACCATTTACATCCGTGTCATCACCAGGGTTAGTATTTGTAGCAGCTAAGCCAGCATAATCAGCCGCCACTTTAACACCAGCTGGCAAAGCCGCTCCAGTATAACAATTACGTAACACACCAGTTACTGCAGCAGAAAACATTGGTAATTTTGCAGTGTCTGCTTGCGCTAAGAAACCGTCAAACCAAGTTGTTTGTTCGCCAGCGTTATTTACATCTCCAGCACCATCATTACTACCGTTATTGCCAGAATCAACTTGAATATCTTCAGCAATCACTTTTACGATAGCGCTTGCATAGCCATCTGGGCCAGTAATTGTGATATTATAACCATTACTTTCGATATCAACGTCATTACCTTCATCGGCGTTCACACCGTCAACACCTGGAGCAGGTACATTAGTGAAATAATAATAACCACTGGCATCAGTTTCTACAGTTTGACCAGCCAAAGAAACCATAGCGCCCATGATTGCGCCACCATTAGTATCTAAAACTGTACCTTGTACAGAACCAGTACCGGCTACATGTTCAACAGTATTATCGACTGCTTCAACCACTGTATCAGAGACGGAATTAGTAGTACTACCCGCATCGCCCTCAGAGTCGCCACATGCTGCTAGACCTAAACTTAGGACTACCGCAAGTGCTACTTTAGATTTATAAAATTGAGTTGTATTAACCATTATTATAGTGTTCCTATTTATTAAAAAATATTATTTGAGTACGTACATGCTAAGCATATTTGTACATTTTAATCCTGTTTTTCGGTTTGCAACATTATCATGTTTTACGGGCAAACAATATATCATCATATATATGATGACAAATAACATTTACCGTAGAAACACTTATTCATAGTTAAAACCTATAACAATCCGTGTTGGGTTCTGCATCAAACAAAATTTAGGCCTACATATAGATAACTATATGAGGTCAAAAGAAATTGTATAATGAGTGCATCGCCGCCGTCAAGTAACTAAATTAAATTCGCTGTATACATTTTATTAAACGTATCCAGCGAATTACATAGGTTATAGCACATAGCAAAGTTTAAATAACAGATTTTGTACACAATTTGTAATCAGCTTGTGCAAATTGTAACTGTATTGCATACAAAGCGGGAAAATAATGAACCGGCAGCACTTGTAAAGGTCAGAACAAAGTTAAAAAACCGCTATCAGAACAAAATTAATGCGCAGAACCCTTTTTAAAAGGGAATAAGGAAGCGACTATTATTGATGTAAATCAAGCAATCGACACCTAGCAAGCACATACCCACCAAAGTTATAACATACCTATTACTCACTATTATTCCTCTGCAGCGCAGCTGCTCTGTGATGAATATGCTTTTAAAAACTAAAAGAAGTTGGATCACAGAGAGCACAGAGAAAAGCAATTAAAATCTTCACCATCTTGTCCTCTGTGAAGCGCAGCGCTCTGTATTCTCTGTGGTAATAAGCTTTAAAAGCAAAAGAGGTTTGAACCACCGAGGACACAGAGAGCACAGAGAAAAGCAATTAAAGTCTTAACCATCTTGTCCTCTGTGAAGCGCGGCGCTCTGTGGTGAATATGCTTTTCAATTTCAAGCACATTACAGGGTTTGTCATCCTCGCCCATGCGGGGATCCAGTGGCTTTGAAGCGTAAAGGCGCTGGGTTTCCGATAGCAGCACTCGGAAATGACGTGTAGTTGCGAGAGTAACTGGGGTCAAGTCTTGCGTTTTGTTACTGTAGGTTGGCTTGTTGTTTATTATGCAACTCTTTAACAAACTCTGGGGCTAAATCTGCACCGTTAGGCCACACAATAGTTTCCAGTTCAGGATCAACTGAAACCTTTGAGAATATATTGATATTTTTGAGAGGTTGAAAAATCGGGCCAATTAGCGACTTTTCAAGATTGACCTCGCCTGCAGTGCCATCGTCAAACGAGACCCAAATTTTATAGTTTGAAATATGTTTTGCAGATTTTATGTGAAGCATATTAGCTACTCCAATGGCGCTATGTAGTTAAGAGGTTGACCGGAACTAGCTCTTTCCCAGTTTTCTTCTAATTCTTCTTTATGATAAGAAATCCATTCCATAACAAACTTAACGGCTCTACTCGGACGTTCTCCCTCAAGAACCTCACCTTCAAAGTTAAAGAGTGCTTCGTACCCTGAATATTTAGCATGAAAATGAGGTGGGTTATGATCTTTAAAATACATAGCAATCATTATCCCGTAAAACCTACTGATTATATAATTTCCAGTTGGTTTTGCATATCGGTTAAGACATTGTACTCAATTAGTAGCGGGGAGGCTGAGTCTTTGAACTTCGAGCAAAATGCAAGACCTGACCCCGCATGTGCTTACTAGTCATTCTCGAATGCTGTTATCGGGAATCGCTTTACATTTGTATAAAGCTCAAATAGGTTAAAAACATAATTTAAACTGACTTTATCAGGTTAGTGTTGGGCAGTGGCGTAAAAAAGGTAAGGCACTAGATTTCCGATAACAGCATTCGGAAATGACATGTGGTGCATTCGGAAATGACATGTGGGGCTCCGGAAATGACGTGTGGGCATTCGGATATGACGTGTGAGGCATTCGGAAATGGCATGAGGGGGATTTGTAGCTTTGGGCCTTGCCGCTTCCTTTATTTTTGTACTGGTATAGTTCTTGTAACGGGCAATGATCAGTATTTTGCTATTGCTGCTACACTAACAAGGATTCAAAAGCAGTTTGTACCTAGGTTAAATTCTACCCTTTGGAGGGAATGATTATGTTAAGACATTATTATATAAGCAGTGACCTTAATGACTTGCAGGCAATTGAACAAGAACTCGAGCAAAGTGGACTAAGTACACCTCAAATACATGTATTAAGCGAAAATGATGCGGCAGTAGAGAAGCATCATCTACATGCTATTGAGGCAGTGCTTAAGCAGGATGTGGTTCGATCCACGCAGTTAGGTGCTGTTGCGGGGTTAATTGGTGCAGCCTTTATTTTGGGGTTAACCTATGCGATGCAATGGCATACATCCATAGTTGGATGGTTACCTTCAGGCTTTTTGGCGGTTGTGGTCTTAGGGTTTTGCACTTGGGAAGGAGGCTTAGTAGGTATTCAAATTCCTAACTATCAATTTAAACGTTTTCAGGCATTACTCAAACAAGGCAAGCATGTTTTTTTTGTGGATGTAGGCTCTCATCAAGTCAATGCGCTTAAAGAGGTGGTGGAACGTCACCCTTCTTTAATATTTGCTGGTACGGGTGACGCAACCCCTTCTTGGGTTATTAAAGGCCAAGATAAATACAGTCAAGCAATGAAGGCGCTGCCCTAAATAAGGCCATTTAGTAAAGCACTAATGGTGCCTGATACATCTTTTGTTGTCTTAACCCTGCCCGATTGTTATGCATAAGCTGTAACAAAGGTCGCCATGCACTTGGGCAGTCTTGCTTTAATCCTTCCAAAAACCTTTGTTGTTGCTCGGTATAATGTTGGCTAACAAGTCGCGACTCTAAGTAGCGCCACTGGGGCAACAACAAATGAGTACATTGGCTAGATGTGGCTATTCTTAGCCCTGCTAAATCAAAATCGCCAAAATAAATAGCCTTGCCCTGTGGTCGAGTTTCTCGCCACATCTGAAGCACCTTAGTCGCAGCAACGGAATACTGACTGTCGCCGCGGTAAATGGCTAACACATTACCTAGTTCTGCTTTTATCTGCGATGCAAACATATGCCAATCATTAAAGCTGTCTCGGTTCTCAATCATGACGAGTGAGTCGTAAACAGCAAAATCCAATTCACGGATGTCTAACTCTAGATTCACTTGCTGGTTTGGGTAAAACGCCTGTTGGAAACCTGCAAAGCAAGCATTTTTTGTTAATGCAGTCAAAATAATATGATGTGTTGGCTTTATTATTCCTAGCTTTTCATCAGCACTTTTAGCGGCTGCAGTTTGATGGTTATCTTGACTAAAGTCGTCAAAAATATCTTCTTGCATAATCATCAAGTAGGTTTGCTGGATTTTGCTGATACCATCACGAGTAAAGCGGTATTTTTTATCTAAGACTATCCACTTTCCAGGCTGGATATGCTCATGATCACACCACCTAATTATCTGCTGTACTGTAGCGACTTTAGTGGTAGTGGTTAGTGCGTCAAGCATTAGCTGGTCGTGTTGCTCTGTTAACAGCTGTTTAGCCTTTGGAGACAAATGAGCAAGCATAAGACAGTTTACCCTGCCGCCTGAAAATCACCAAAAAAGCCCATGCCAACAGTGACGTCTTGTATAATATGCAGTTGGTTAAAGCGGCTTTGTGGTGCTGAGTCTTTTTCAAGCATAAAACTTTGTTTATTTTGCTGGGGCATACCTTCATATTCGGCCACGATTTGGAATAACCACATTTCTGGCTCCCAAGGCAGGGCTTTTTCTGCTAAATAGTCCACGCCGCTAATGGCTTGAGGGCTGTCTATCACCTGCAAAAAGAAGTCTTCCACATCTTTGGCTAATTGCTTTTGTTCGGTAGCAACCAAATTTTGCAGCGCCATTGAAAAACCTTCAGTTTGCTTATCAGCCTGCAAATCTTGTTCAGGCTCTCTGGGTATGGCGCGGGCAAGTTCGGCTAAGGCGTAACTGTCTTGGGGCCTGTCTAAGGCGATAAAGGCTTGCGCATGAATGCCATGGGCTTGATTAATTACAGCCGGTACTTGACTGCGGTTGGGATAATCACCTACTTGAAAACTAGGATGCTGGCGCAAAAAAGCGCTCATACGATTAATAAGCAAGGCTTTGTCTTGTTGTTGTCGAAAGCGCGACATCAATAAAACCAGGCGTTTTTGCACCTCTAACAAGGAGCCAGAATGCTCAGAAATACGGGCCTGCAGCTGACTCACCAGTAATTTTCTCAATGCACCATCGCTACCGGCAAGTTGAATAAGATCGTCAAAATTGATAATACTAAAACCGTCGAGTATGCGCCTTAGTTGGCGCTGGGCTAATTCAATTTCTAATATCTTGTCATCTAAACTGCTCACAAAACCAAACTCGGTATTGAGTCTATGCCACAGGCTTTCAATGGCGTCGCCAAACTGCCCAGTCATATCTAACACGCGCTCACTGAGCAATTGCATTTGGTGTTCGCTGGCTCCGAAATCACCTTTTTGCCGGGCAGCTTGTAAGGATTGCACCCTAGTTTGAATTTGGTCGAGATGCTCGCCTACATCTGAGTTGATTTGCCGTTTACGCTCATCTTGGGTCAGGCTGGCTATGAGTTCGTTGACTATTGGGCGCAGGCTTAATGATTGTTCATCGGGGTAAAATAACACCCTGCTGTCGAGCAACTTTTGTAACCCTTGTTGGGAAAACTCAGACTCATCCACTTGGCCCTTTATATACCCTTGCATCAAGGCTTCGGCGTGTTTGCCGATAAGCTCTAAGCGCTCTTTGCCAAGTTCAAACAGAGGGTTACTTTGAGCTGTGCTTTTTGGCGTTAATGGCTGACTCAAAACATCGCCTCTTGCTCGGGCGTGTTGTCGTCAAGGGGCAGATTTTCTTCGTCTTTGATAAAACGCACCAATTCAATCAATTGCTCAACTTTGCCAGTAACTATATAAAACAAACGGTCTTTGTGGGGCTGGTGTAAGTAACCTAACTCTTTGATACGTTTAAAGACTTGCTTGATCTGCATATCGGGCTTATCACTGCTGGATTTAAACAGCTTGTCGTGGGCCAGCTGAGTTAAACGCTGCAACAAAGATTGGTTATCGACCACTTTAGACTCAAAGTCTTGCAACTTAATGGTGTCGCCTAAACTCAGTGCGCCATCTCGCCCCAGCGCTTCTTGCACCAGTTGCATCCATTCCAACATAGGCAATAAAGACTGAACTGTTGCGGAAAATTGTTGGCTCAGATGCTGGCGGGCGTTTTGAGTTAAGTCGCAATAGGCCAGAAAATACACAGTACCGTCATCGTTTTTCGTCACCCGCCTGTTTAAGGGCCGTAAAAAGTGATTAAAGTCGTTAACCAATTCTTCATTTTGCAACTTATGAAAACTATGTTCGTCGCTGATGGCACAAATATACTCACCTTCGAGTAGGCGTTCTAATAAGGGACCATGTTCTATCATGCTTTCACCTGTGATGATTCGGCGTGTGAAGTGTTACCTTGCTGTAAACGCTGGGCAATGCGGCTGATTTTCGGCTCTATTTTTTCTAACTGTTGTTTTTGTTTGTCAATCAAGTATCTATGTTTAAACAACATCAACACATCTGATTCGGGGTTAGGAAATGCCCCCAATATGTGAATATGATTGGTGCCACAGGCTTTAAATAATTTTTCTACGTTGTGATAAGCCAAAGTGCCAATCTCATCAATGGGCCAATGAATATGGATTTCGGCTTGATTACGTAACAAACGGGTAAAGGCCAATAAAAACTTACACAAAATCAAATAGGCCATGCCATGGCTAGAGGACTCAAGCAGTTGGCGATCGTTTTTGATCACCAAGTCTGAGCCGCCTTCATTTAGATGTAGCTCCAAGCGTAACAAAGACTCAATGCTGTAGTTGGCATCATTAGGTAACACTTCAACCACATCGGCAAGGTTATCTAAATAGGCCTCGCTTGGCAGAAAATCTTCCGATGATTGCCATTTATTGTATTGCTGGGCAAAACGCTTAAGTGGTGTCCAAAAGTTAAGTTCGTCTACTGTTGAGATAATTTTCACTTCGGAGCGAGCGATGCCATCTAGGGTTAAGTCGTCGGATACTTCATCGGTTAAACGTTTACTTTGCTGGGCGATTTTACGGTTAATATCACTAAATACCGTAAAGAATTTATTTAAGTCGCCGCCTATGGTTTCGCCCTGTTCCACAATCTGCCGTTGACGGGACTCCAAAATACTCAACAAGCGCTGCAAGATAGGTAGGCGTTCACGAACGTTGGCATCTTCATCTAATACAGCAAAGGCTTGGTGCATAGTATCTAAAAAGTCTTTGCCGGCATCTTTGCCTAAGGTGGCTTCAAACTCAGTTAACGACTCTTTGAGTTTTTTCTCACCACGGTTGCGGCTTTCTAACGCTTGGGTACAACGGTTAATGCGTTCGGCCTGATCCCCAAGATTGATATCTTGTTGCTCGGATGCACTAAAATAAAACCGGATATGCCCAAGTTGCCGCACCATAGGTTCGATTTCTGTTATTAAAGAGCCAAAACTACTTAGGCTTTTTTCAATTTCTGTCAACGCTTTGGATAATTCTCCGCGTTTTGCTTGGTATTGGCTACGTAAGCTGCTTTGTTGCTGCTGCAATTGCTGGGCGAGGGCTTTTAATTCGGCTTCTTGCTCCAGCAATTCTGGGCGTTGTTGTAACCAGTCGGTTTGCATAAAACTTTTATATTCGTTTAGCTCATCACGCCTGGCGCTAATGGACTGCAGCTGGTTTTTTAATGTTTCAATGCGCTGTTTAAGCGCTCGCAAGGTATTAGGATCAATATCCTTGTTGGCTAATTCTTGATTAAAGGCGTCTTCAAGTTGCTTAATTTGTTCACGGTTTTGCTGGCGTTTATTTTCAACTTGTTGCTCTAGTTCGTTGATTTGATCATCCAATACCGCCAGCTCGCCTTGCCAGCCAGACTTAAATTCAAGCAGTTGTTCTTCAAAATCAGACTTTAATAGATCAATCGCACTTTGTTTCTGCAACAGTATTTGCTGCTTTTCATCTAAGTATTGTTGCAGCGCTTGCTTAGCTTGCTGCTTGCGTTTATCCAGTGATATTTTCAGTTCATCGGTAAAACGTAATTTGGCACTTTGCGCGTAGCTTACCTCTTGTTCGGCTTGCTCGAAAGTACGGTTTAACTCGGTGACCTTTTCTCGCTGACACTCGGCATTTTTATGGCATTCATCCAATTCGGCTTCGGCTTGTTTTTGCTGTTTTTCGGCGGCCAATAAATGCTTTTTAGCTTGCTCTAAAGACAAAGTTAAGGCGGTTTCATCTTGGGCGTAGTCTGGCGCATCAATGACACTTAAATCGAGTTGCACACCAAGCAGATTGTTGCTTGACTCATGGTCGTTGTTGTCCATAAGTTGCGGGGCTAAATCTTTACGATCGAGCAAAGGCTGGTCTATTAACTTACCTATACTTTGCTCCCAGCCAAGTTTATTGTCGCGTAGAAACTGCCGTAGGCTGTCTTTTTCGGGTGCAAATTGCTTGTTTAGTTGTTGCAAACGCTCTTTGGCTTGGCGGCTGGTTTGGCGGGCTTTATGTAAGTTTTGGTCTGCTTCTTGACGGGTATTTTTAAGCTGTTGCAAGCTGGTTTCGCCTTGCTTTTTAGCTTTCGAACTTTGTTGCCAAGCCCGCTGGGCAAGCTCTAACCGCTTATCGGCAAGGGCACCACTTTCTAACTCTTGTTCGCTGGGTACGGCTTGGTTTGCTTGGTGCTCTTGGCGCACTATGTTGCGTTCGGTATCCAGTAGTTGCTGGTCAAACTCTTGGGCTTGGGATTCTTTGCGCTGCTCAAACTGGGCTCGTAAGTTGTCTTCTTTTTCGCTGTGAGTCAGGCGTATAGCTTCTTTTTTGTCGGCCATGCTCTTAACTTGTTGCTGATTTTTGCGAGACAAACGCTCTAATGACTCAGACAGTTTAAATTTTTGCTGATCAAGCTGACTCTGCAAATCTTTATGCTGCTCTATTAGCAGGTTATATTGCTCTAAATTTTGTTCGTATTCTTCCCGTTTTAGGGGCAGCGCATCCATATCTTTTTGCAGTTGTTCTACATCAGAGTCTTGATATTTTTCGTATTGCTGCTGAATATGATCTAACCTTGACGACTTGGCTTTAAGGTTTTCTGTGGTTTCGCTAATGCGGCTATTTAGTGTGCCTTCAGCCTGTTCAAAAGTGTCTTTTTCGCTGCTTTGTTGCTGCTTAATTTTACTGCGCTGTTCTTGGGTATCTGCTTTTTGGGTTGTCAGGGTCTGTAAGTCTTTTTCTAACACAGGTTTGAGTTGCAACAACTGGTTTTCGATTAAGTTAAGTTGCTCGGTTTGCCCTTGAATATTTTGATATTCGTTTTGCATCGACTGCAAACGCATAGTTTGGCGCATTTGGGTGATCCATTCTCGCGCCTTGGTATTTTTTACTGTGGTGGTAGGTTGCACTAACCCTTCTTCTTCAAAAATAGCGGCAAGCATAGTGCGCAAGGTATCCATCTTGCCTTCTTTGGCATGCACCGCACTGACTAATTTTTCCATGTGCCTAATGCGATGTTGGCTCGACACTAAGCTGTAACGACTGGCAAGTTGTTTTAATTTAGTGCTATCACGCCCTGCCCCTCGGCCTACGCTGACATCATTTTGTATAATGTTGCGAAACTCACTGGTGGCTTGAATTTTATGTGAAAACTCAATGCCCAACTGCCTAAGCTGTTTAATCCATTGTTCAGGCAACATGGCTTGCACATTACCCGCTTCGATATCGACTAATACTTGCTCTCTATGATAAAGCGCTTCTACAAAGCGATATTGCACGCCCTCGTTACCTTTACGGGTAAGCACAACTTGGCAGTGCTGGCCGTTTTCTGTTTGATATTCGTAAATCAAATAGCTATTAGCGTGGGGCAGATAAAATTCATCAAATTTTTTGCGAGTTTTAGGCACCACTTTACTAGGTAGCTCGCCATAAAAAACTGGGATCAAGCGTTGTAAAGTAGTTTTACCCGAGGCATTGGTGCCGCAAATATTACTGTGGCCCGAGACATCAAGTTCAACAAAACCAGGAAGGTGACAATTAATCAGAATAATGCGGAGTAACCCAGGCATAACTGTCCTTTTAAAGGGGGAAATAGAATTTCAGAAAATCAATATACCCTATAAATAAGGGCGCTTTATAGCAGAAGCAAGCTCTGGCAGGTGCTTTTTCATAAAAACGAAAACAATAAGGCTGCGCATGATTAAATTCCAGTAAACACTTAACATCAATAAAAAACGGGGTACTATCTTAGTGTTGCAGTCTCAAGAAACTGAAAACAAGGTTTAATTGCTTATTCATCTATGAAAAGGGCGAAAATCAACGTGTCAAAAATTTTAGCCGAAATCAATCGACGTCATGTTATTCAAACCTTTATTCCTTATTTAGGGTTTGTGTGGTTGTTATTACAGATAGTGTCTGTTGTCGCCCCCATGCTGCATTGGCATCCACTGGTGAGCACATTTTTTGCCGTGGTACTTTTTGCGGGTATCCCAGTTATGTTGTATTTGTCTTGGTACTTTGACTTTACCTTGCAAGGATTAGTCCCTATTGCAGACAAAGAGAGCGGTGAAACAAGAGCATTTGGCTTAGTGCGATGGACTGTTCTGATTTTGATTTCATTGGGCTCTGGAAGTTTTGGTTATCAATATTTTCACGAAGTAAAAGTTGAATTAGCCAAAACCCAAGATGGACTAAAGCAAAATATCAAGGCAAATTCTATTGCGGTATTACCCTTTAAAGATAACAGCCCGGATCAAGACCAAGGATTTTTAGCTCAAGGACTAGCCGAAGAAATTACGAGTTTATTGGGGCGTATCGACGGCCTTAAAGTCTCAGCATCGAGTTCAACGTCGATATTAAGTGAAAAAGGCCTTGATGCCGTTACTATAGCCCGCCGCTTAGCGGTACAAACTATCTTAACCGGCAGCGTGCGCAAGACCGGGGATCAGCTAAAAGTCATAGTCGAATTGATTAATGCAGAAGATGGTGCAGTGTTGTGGACAGAAAGCTTTGCCCGCAAGTTTGAAGATATTTTTTCAGTTGAAACAGAAATCGCCCGCTCTACCGTAAACCTGCTACAAGATACCTATATTGAATCGGGCACCCTTACGAATCCCGCTGCAAGTAAAAGTGTTGATGCTTACGTTTTATATTTAAAAGGACGTGAGCAATATCGCCAACAAACCACCGAATCCATGAAACAAGCCCGTAAGCTCTTTGAACAGGCTTTAGGGCTTGACCCTGAGTATGCACAGGCTTATGTGGCCTTAGCAGATACTATTGTTTTATTAGCCGAAGGACCCGAGCGTTTTGGTGTGCTAAAAGTGGACATTGCTGCGACGCTTGCCAAGCAGCATTTAGATAAAGCCATTGTTAGACAACCAGAGTTACCCATGGCATTTGCTTTGTATGGCTATATTCCGTTTATGTTGAATAACCCAGCGGAGTCACTTACTTTTTTTGATAAGGCCATAACGCTCAACCCTAATCTGGCTATCGCTAGAGTTTGGAAATCCTTGGCTTTGAAAGATTTGCAAAGACATGATGAATCACTACAGGAGCTTAAATTAGCTTTTCAGATAGACCCGCTTTCTTTGGCAATCATCCACAATCTTGGCTTTAAATATTCAGAGCGGCGCAACTTTACTAAGGCCAACCAGTTTTTCGAAAAGCTGGTGCAAGAATATCCCGAGTCGCCTCTGGGGTACGTGGGGCTTGCTGATGTTGCATATAGCAAAGGTGACTATGTTTCGAGCTTAAAATATTGGCGGCTATCTGCTGAAATGTCTCCCGAAAACGAAGTGTTCAAAGAGAAGGTATTAGCCTGTTTGCTCGCATTAAAAATGCCAGAGCAATTTAAGCGTTTTATGACAGACGCCACCTATAAAACAACGCTATTGTTACTCGAGCAAAAATATCAAAAATTATTTGATGAAATGCATTTTCAGATGAGTGCAGCGCCTGATGATCCTTGGTTAAAGTTTGAAGCCGCTATTTATTATATGCAAACAGGAAATAGCAACCAAGCAATAGAGTTGTTAATACAAGCTGACCACTTAATACCCGAAAGCGATAAGTTTGATATGCCCTACTGTAGCCCGGCAATAGAAATCGCTTGGGCTTACAAAAAAAAGAACCTGATACCGCAAGCAAATAAGCTAATTGATGAATGTGATTTGAAGTTTCAACAAAGCGTACAAAGCGCTATTAAACAAAGTGAAATCAATTATTTGGGTGCGCGAATTTACGCACTAAAAAGTAATGTTCCCGAATCATTACAACAATTTTCAATTGCTATTGAACATGGTTGGCGAGACTGGTGGACTGAAAAGGATCCTCTATTGTCTACTATTGCAGATTCTCCTGAATTTCAAAAACAAGTGGCTATTATCAATAGTGATTTAACCAGCCAAAGAAAAAAGGCATTAACTCTATTTAACCTGAACTCGGAATAAGAAATGTCGACAACTTTTAATTTTTGTTGATATTTCAAATGGTTATGCAACATTGATGAGATATGATTGCTTAATTTAAGGGTAAGTAGCGACATTTTTATTCATATCGAGGCGTTCATTATGTTGTTTAGTCATTCTAAACTCATGATGAACAACGAAGATAGGGGTAAAAATAGCGCTACTTACAGGCGTTTCTTGTCCCGAGCTCAGGTTATTTAAGAATTAACGCCTTTATATAAAATATTCTGATTCACTTGAATGCGTTTTGGCACTTTCTACGGCGATAAAATATTAACAACATGGCACTAACGCATAAAGAAACAGAGTTGGGCGAATCAACCACAATACGAAATGTTTCAGAAAAATCAGCACTAAAACTTAGAGTATCGCTGGCATTTAACCCACTGGAAACAAAACAAAAGTCATCTGGGCCTGCTGTGGGAACACAATCAACATTTAAACCAGAGTTTTCATCTTGATAGTGAAAAAATGTCTTATTGGGGCCTGAAAACATCTCTACAGATACTGTGATCTTGTACTCACCTGGCCCTAAGTTTGCTGGGCGCTGGGCATCTAAAATGACCATGCCAGTGTTTGTTTCACCGCCATCTTCCAATACTGTGCCTCCACTAGTATCAACATAGGTATCATTGCCAGATATATCCCATCTATCACCACTATCATTAGTAATAGTAAACACTACCTCGTAGTCAAAAGCGTTTTCTAAATACAATGGAAAATCACCATATACAAATAAACGTTCGTTTTCTGTGAATTCCCAAGTACAGCCACCCCAGTCTGGTAAAAACTCTGGAGGCACCCCTTCGTACGTATCGTAAGTATATTCTTCAGCACAACCATCAAAAGGCACCACTAAAAGATCATATTTGCCCGATGTGGTGCTTTTTCTAGGTGAAGCACTGAAGGCGTCATTGTAGGTATAGCCGTCTAACGTGGGGGAGCCGTTTGGATTAAGCACCACCCAAGAATCATCAATTAGGTAATAACTGTTTGGGGATGTTGATGTTTCTGAACCTCGGCCGCCCCCTCTTATTAGTTTTGCCTGAGTAACAAATGACGTTACCAAACAACATACAATTAATATTTTAAAAAATTTATTCATAATAGTTCCCTGCAAATGTACCCTAAAATATAGGTAGCTATCTCGTTAGGAAAACAGGCCATATGGCCACTTATTGAGACTAAGTTTCAACCTATTAAGTTATGATCACCTTTGACTTTAGCACTGCTATTTACTTTTTATCCACAAATTGTTATTTAATTTCTAGTTTGATTCACTCAAACCAAACAACACTCGTGTATACCTCATAAAATTTGTCTGCCAGAATGGAGATAATAGCGACTAGATAAGAGTCATTTACATGAAAACAACAAAAAACCGCCTTTTATACGCATTACCACTAATAATTGGCTTTAATATTTTTGTGCATCTTTCTTTAATGGCGGAGGAAATTTTACCTCATGCCTTAGTTCAACAGGCAACAATTAATACTCATTTAGGTCCAATCGAAATCGAGCTGAATGGGGATGATGCGCCTAATACTGTTGCGAATTTTATTCGATATATCAAAGCGGGAGCATTTAAAAATGGACAATTTTATCGGGTAGTGCGTTTAGATAATGATAATGGCTTTCCAAAAATTGAAGTAGTTCAAGGCGGATCTAATAAGACTTTTAGAGACTTTGCTGCGATACAACTAGAAACCACAAAACAAACAGGTATTAAACACTTAGATGGCGTGTTATCTATGGCAAGGGGTGAGCCCAATACTGCTACCTCTGAATTTTTTATTGTTATCGGTGCGCAGCCATCATTGGATTTTGGCGGAAAACGCAACCCAGACGGCCAAGGTTTCGCCGCATTTGGTCGCGTCACTAAAGGTATGGATATCGTAAAAAAAATCCATCAAATCCGCAAAGCACAACAAGTAGAAGACGACTACGTGACAGGCCAAATACTGGCAGAGCCTGTGGCTATAACCAATATTCGATTGAAAAAATAAAAAAGCATCATCCCCGCACAGGCGGGAAGATCCAGTGACTTTGAGCGAAGTGCGTAAATTTTTCGATAATAATGCTCTAAAAATGTAGCTGCTAAAGGCGCTGGGTCCCCGATCAAAAGATCTCGGGGATGACTAGGTGATCTCGGGGATCACTAGGTTTTCTCTGGGCTTAAATCGCTGTTAAAAGAATTTGGAACCACAGAGTACACAGAGAAAAGCAATGTAAAAGGCAATTCTGATCTTTACCCTTCGTTTCCTCTGTGCAGCGAAGCGCTCGGTGTTCTCTGTGGTTCAAATTTGTTTGTCTATGTCTTTTTGCTCGATGCTAGTCACTAGATGCCTGCTACCTAAAGCTGTTCTTTGCTTTTAATACTGCCCTTCAATCCAGCTTTCAAAAATCAAACAAGCTGAGACGCTGTCGATTTTTTGTTTATCGAGTTTTTTATAGCCGCCTAGTTCAAACAAACGGGCTTTTGCATCTACTGTAGTGAGTCGCTCATCGCAGGTTTCAACGGCGATTTTATACTTGGCATTAAGGCGGTTGGCGAACTTTTTGGCTGAAAAAGTGACTTGTTGTTGACTACCATCCATATTCAGTGGCAAACCAACTACTGCTAAGTGCGGGGACCATTCGGCAAACAATTTAGCGACTTGCTCCCAATTGGGAATACCATCAACGGCCTTTAGCGCATCAAGAGGAGAAGCTGTGCCTGTGATTTCTTGCCCTACTGCCACGCCGATACTTTTAGTACCAAAGTCAAAGGCTAAGATGGTACGTTGGCCTTGAGCAGTCACTTAACAAACGTCACTAAACTGAGTTTTCATTAGGCATGCCCTACATCTGGGCCTAACTGCCATACATCTATGCCTAAACGTTGCACCGCTGTTTCCCATTTTTTGTGGATAGGGGTGTCGAATAATATATCGAGATCCGCTTCGACCATAAGCCAAGAACTGGTTTGAATTTCTTGTTCTAATTGCCCTGCAGTCCAACCCGCATAGCCAAGCATAACAAGAGATTTAGTAGGGGCCTTGTTATTGCCTAGTGATGAAATAATATCTTTCGATGTGGTAACCATCACATCTGGCGTCATGGTTAAACTTGAAGTCCAACCGGGCTGCGAACTATGCAAAATAAAACCACGATCTTGACTGACTGGGCCACCAGCCAAAACAATATCTTCGGCCTTTTCGTCAATCACTTCTGCCTTGTCGTCAACTTGAGCAACCAATTCTTTCAGTTTCATGCCTACGGGTTGATTGATAATAAGTCCCATAGCGCCATGCTCGTTATGCTCACAGATATAGGTGACAGTACGTTCAAAATAGGGATCTTCCATACTGGGAGACGCGATAAGTAGGTAGTTTTGCAAACTTTGCATCTTTGAGTTCAGGCTCCTTTACTCGCCACTAAACGTTTCTCTATGGCGTCAAATAACATGCCGGTTATATTCACATCATAAGCTGCTTCGATTTCCCGTACACAGGTGGGACTAGTGACATTGATTTCAGTGACTCTATCACCTATTACATCTAAACCTACAAATATCAGGCCTTTTTCTACTAAAAGGGGGGCGATAGTTTCAGCAATTTTTAAGTCTGATGCTGACAAAGGTTGTGGTCTGCCAGTGCCGCCTGCCGCCAAATTACCGCGGTTTTCGCCTTTAGTAGGTAAACGCGCCAGCGCATAAGGCACGACTTGACCATCTACAATCAGAATACGTTTGTCGCCATCTTTAATTTCAGGTAAAAACTTCTGAAACATGGCATAACGGCTGCCTAACTCGGTAAGCGTTTCAATTATTACCCCTAAGTTATTGCCGTCTTCTTTGACTCTAAAAATAGAGGTGCCACCCATGCCGTCTAATGGCTTGCATATAATATCTTGGTGTTTTTTGTGAAATTCCCTAATTAATGTGGCGTCTCGTGTTACTAAGGTATCTGCCACTAAATCGGGAAACCAAGAGGTAAATAACTTCTCGTTAAAGTCTCGCAAACTTTGTGCCTTATTGACCACTAAAGTACCGGCTTGTTCAGCCAATTCAAACATGTGGGTGGCATAGATAAACTCATTGTCTACTGGCGGATCTTTACGCATCAAGATCACATCTAGCTCTGCTAAACCTTGATGCAACTCAGCACCTAACGAAAACCAATTATCGGCATTTGACTCAACATTCAAACTGGCCATGCGCGCCATGGGGTGTCCATTTTGCAAATACAAATCGCCCATTTCTATATAAAACAGTTCGTATCCTCGGCTTTGTGCGTCGAGCAGCATAGCAAAACTGGTGTCTTTTTTGATATTGATGGCCGCAATGGGATCCATCACTATGCCAAGTTTAATAGTCAAGATTGTTCCTTAGACAGAGTTTTAACAACACTGTAAATGACGAGCGAATATATGTGGAGTAGATCTTGAGGTTATAACAGAGAATTTCAAGTTTGGCTTTAAAACAAAGCATAAATCTATGTTTTTTTACTAGGGGCTGTTTTTTCTTAGTTCTTCCAATTTAAACTTGTATTTACGGCTGACCTTGACACTGTCGCCCGATGTAAGCTGCGCCATATATTCACCGTTTGAATTGGGTGTCAATCTTGTTAGTTTACTCAAGTTGATCATTGCTGAACGGTTAACTTTTGGAAATAAGCTAGGTTCGAGTTCCTGTTCAAATTGCTTAAGGGTTTTTCGTATAATGTGGGTGCCATCGGATGTGTGAACACACATGTAATCACCTGCAGCTTCAATCCATGTAATGTCATCAAGCTTCACTCTGATCCATTCTGAGCCACTTTTCATTGATACTGTGCGTTGCAGCTCGCTCATTGAGCCACCGCTGGTTACTTCAAGATTGCGAATAAAGCCGTCGATGGAATTACCTGTTTTGCGACTGAGTAATTCATCCAATTTATGGTGCTGCAGCACAACATCACTTGCAAAAAAAGATGCCACTAGTTTATTTAAACAGCTGGCTAGCCTGTCGTCTGAAAAAGGCTTTAGCAAATAGTCAAAAGCGTAAAATTCAAAGGCATTGAAGGCGAATTCTTTAAATGCCGTTACAAACACCACTTTAGGAACAGGCATGGTGTCTTTTGATAACTGTTCGGCTAGTTCAAGACCACTTAATCCGGGCATTTCGATATCTAAAAATGCAATGTCTGGATGATACTGGTCAATCGACTCGAGTGCTTGAGTCGCAGATGCACATTGTGCTACCACTTTAAACCTTTCATCTTGGTGTATCTTGAGTAATAAGCCTTCTCTGGCTAAACGCTCATCATCCACAATAATCACCCGCAATTGACGATTCATAGTGATTCCATTGGTATAGAAATTTTCACTCGATATCCCTTCGATAACCCTCGTACAATTTTAAAGCTATGGTTGTTGGGGTATAACACATTAAGTCGATCGACAATATTTTTTACGCCAACACCTGTATGGCTAGACGACGTTTGCCTATATGTATCAGAGCTAGATTCGTAACAATTATTGCCTTGAGCGGGCCCATTATCCGCCACCTCTAAGTACAAATAACCGTCTTGGCACTTCGCAGTCAAACAAATCTGGCCTCCTTGGGTCATCTGCGCTATAGCGTGCTTGATTGAGTTCTCAACTAAAGGTTGCAACAATAAGCTAGGTACGAGCAAAGCTTCCGTTTGAGGTTCAATTTCAAACTTCACCGTTAATCTATCGTCGAATCGGGTTTTCTCAATTTCCAAGTACAACATCAGCGCTTTTAACTCTTCATATAAACAGATTTTTTTTTCAGGGTCGTTGTCTAAAGAAAAGCGTAAAAAATTGGATAGCTTGATCAACATACTATTTGCCCTATCTTTACTTCCTCTTACCACTAAGGTCGATACGGCATTGAGAGTATTGAATAAAAAGTGAGGGTTAATCTGATAACGCAGCATCTTAATTTGCGCAATATGCGAAAGGCGGACGGCTTCTATGTTAAGCATTTTTTCGTTGATTAGACGAAAATGATAATTAATACCAAAGTACAAAGTGCTCCACACAAAAATCATAAAAAAGGCATAACTGATCGACATAAGCAACATATACCACTTAAAGTCATCAGCAATATTGCCTGATATAAACCCAAGCACATCAAAATTTTCGTAGAAGTACCACATGGCAATATTTTTTAACGGCGTCCAAATGCAAGAAACCACCAGACTACAAAACATGATAGCGGCAATTAACCAGCCAGAAGGCAATCCCCAACATCGCCGATAAATATACCGTAAAGGCAAGGTTAGCAAAGCTGCGAATATGCCCGCCAATACCAAAGGAAAAAACACTTCAAATCCAAGCTTGTTAAAATCACGATAGAAAAACACATTGTCTACTGTAAAAATCAAGACATAGGTCATCCAACCTAGAGTGTGCAAGAACCAAAATGAGGGTTTGTCTTTATTGGCGATAACTTTTTCTGCGGTGCCCATCACTTAAAAATCCAATCCAAAATACATAAACTAGGTATCCAAACCTAAAAATTCAAAAAGTGCGGTTTTATGGCCCTTACCAATTTTGACTTCATCACCATTATTCAAGTGCAACAACGAAAAACGCCCCAGTTCACTGCTCAAAGAGCTGATACTGTCTACATTCACCATAGCTGAGCGATGCACACGAAAAAACTTCTGAGGATCGAGCTGTGTTTCTAATTTGGCCAGTGTTTCTCTGTGGAGTAACATACGGTGTTTACAATGCAGCTCTACGTAATTGGCCGATCCTTTGATCCAGATAATATCCTCGACATTGATAAACTCTACGGCGCCCACCGATTTCACTGCCAGTACGTTTTTATAGTGTTTGATGGTTTGCTTTTTATTTTTCTCAATCTTTTGTAAAACACTCACCAAGCGACTGTTTTCAAATGGTTTAAGTAAATAATCTGTGGCTTCAAGATCGAATGCTTGCAGTGCATACTCACTAGAAGCAGTTGTAAACACCCAATGGCACTGAATACTATTAGCAAGCTGTCTGGCTAGTTCAATGCCACTACCGCCAATAATGTTAATATCCATAAAACAAACATCTGGTCGATATTTTAACAATAGGTTTTCCGCATCTTTGTACTCACCGGACTGCCCATCTACTTGCCAATCTTCTTGTTGTTCTACAAAACTAGAGATTCTTTCCCTAGCTAAGCTCTCATCATCTATTACTATGCAGTGGTGCATAAGCGTTATCCTATTTATGCGTGGGATAAAATATACAAGTAACAGGATGAACGGCGAAAGATTCTGAGACCAAGTGCGGAAATACAAGATAAATGGTTATCAGCTGTAACAAAGTGTTTTAAAGACAAAAAAAAGGGCTGCGCTTTCTAGCTTCAGCCCTTTCTCAATCCAGGAATCAATACATGCTTTTTTGAAATTCTGTGAAACATATATTCATCGGTCACTACTCCGACATGGTTAGTGTAAATCCATCGATGTGAAATTAAACCCAAATGTGTTGAATCGTGCACTTGGTGGGACGAACACCACAATTTTGAGTTTTTGTCATACCCAGGCACTATCCATAAAAACAAAAAAGCGGACAAACACAGGTTTGTCCCCCTAATTACATTAGAGTTGAGCTTAGAATGACAAACGCGCACCTAGGTAGAAACGACGTGGTTCAACCCACCCCATAGCTTCACCAAAGGCAAATTCACCACCACCTGCATACAAGTCTTGTTCACGAATTACCGCTTGGTTATCCAGAGCATTAAATACATCTAAGAAAAATTCGGCTTTATAGGTATCGTTGAACTCCATAGAGTATTTAACCCGCAGATCCAACACACCGTAAGAAGGTGTGGTATGCGAGCCGACCGCACCTTCGCTAATCCATGTGTCAACAAATCCATTGTAATCATAAGCTGCATCCATAATAGGTAAATGACGACCACCAATTAATTGCGTCTCGCTGTAGGCAACACCTGAATTCCAGTTGTAAACAGCGCCGACTTCAATTCCATTATCAAAGAAGTAGGTTCCAGCAGCCTTAAACTGATTCTTGATGTTTCCGGGCTGATTGCCGTATTGATTAGGCGCACGTGGGTCGAGTACACTCCAATCACCTTGATAATCGGCATTACTATCAGAGTTAGAATTACCCTCGGCCTTGTTATGGGTCAAAGATGCTAACAACTGCCAGTTATCATTGGCACGGTGTTTACGTAACGATAATTCATAGCCTTGATATTTACGAATACCGCCGGCTAAGGTACCAATGACATAGTTTGACGCTGGACGTTCGGTATAGCCAAAGTATTCCAAAGGCAATTCCAACCAAGAGCCTGCGTAATCACCTTCTTCATCATATAGACCTAAATCATAGTCTTCTAAGATATTCTTGGTTTCACGTTTGGTATAGGTTCCAGTGATACTAATGTCATCGGTTAGGTTTTGTGAATAACCAAACATAAGTTCGTCGGTATAAGGTGTTTTAGTAGACGGCGAGAAGAACGCATCTTGAGTGCCTACACCACCACGCTCGCGGAAAGTTAACCAACGGTCTTCAACAAAGATTTGTTCTTCCCGTACAGATCCGGTCAAGTTACCTGCGAAGCTGGTCATATTGGTTCTTACTGGATCATAATAACGCCCAGTAAAGCCCCACACCTTGCTTTCACCGTCACCATGGATGTCATACACCACACTTAAACGAGGTGCATATTCCCAATCGAAGGTAAAGATCTTGGCACCAGTAGAGGCATAATGCTCCCACTTCTCGGCGCGCACACCACCAATCACAGTTAAGTTGTCCAAGGTCCAGCTGTCTTGAGCATACAAAACTTGACCTTTGGTTTCCATTTTAGACTCGGCCTGTTGAGTTTGTACGATACGGTAGTTATTAATTTGACCACCAGGGTTGCCTGCAGAACTATTGAAGGTTAGGGCTCCCAATTCCGCATTGCTGATCACGCCATCAGAGTCAGTATCAAGCAAGCCAACATAATAAGCGCCTTCACCACTGTTGCCCATGGCTTCGATGATACGTTCGTAATCTGCCGTGGCTACATCTCTGGCACCTGTCCAGCCACCAGCTGTATATTCATCAAGTGTTACGCCAGAATTTTGGCTGGCAATAGAGGTATATTGAGCGCCTTCACCGCTATATACCGAGTTACTGATATTTTCGTTGGTTTCGTTCTCATACCCAAACTCAATGGTGTGATCACCAAAGTCTGTATATAAGAAATATTCAAGATTAATATAAGCACCTTGTTTATTTCTAAAGCGCAAGGTATCTGCACCTAAACCACCGGTATCTTGTTGTGATTGAGAAGGATTGCCACCAAAGAATGCTACGTCATTTCGGGTAGATTGATCTGCTGCTATATCACTTAACTCACCTTCATGATCCATATAGCCAGCGGATAAAATCACGTCATCCCAAGAATGAACATAATCAACTTTGAAGTTATCCCCTCCTTGATTTCTAGCGCGATCACGGTTATTTAAACGATTAAAATCGTCAGAACCGCTAATTTCTGTAGGGTCGTTAAAATACGTTAAGGTCAAACGATCATCATCTGTTGCTTGCCACGTCAATTTAGCAAAACCTAGTTTTTCTTCTCTTTCTACAGAACGCGACACTTGACCCGTTTCTGGATCTGCCACATCAGATTTTTCATTTTTAATCTGATAGGAAGTAAAAAACCATAACTTATCTTTAATGATAGGACCGCCAAATGTCACAGCAGTATCAAAGTTTTTAAAGCCTGTTTCACTGATGCTGTCACTTTTGTAATCACCTACTAGGCTATCGTTCTGCATATAGTAATTAACAGAGCCATGAAACTCATTACTACCTGACTTGGTTGTTACTCGCGATACAAGTCCCGCACCACCGGCATACTTAGCAGCCACACCACCAGTGATAATCTGCTGTTCTTGGATAATTTCAGAGTTAAAGTTGGCACCAAATGTACCTGTTGAGTTATCGGTAACGTTTACACCATCTATGTAATACACATTGTCAGAGGAACTACCGGCACTGCCCGTTTTAGGATCGGGAATATCAGAATAGTTAACACCTGACTTTGATGAAGGGTTGTTTCCTGCACTAGGTTTAACACCTGGTACTAACTGCAAGTAACTTTGGTAACTACGCTGAGTGGGTAAAGACTCGGTCATATCCAAGGTTATATCTAAACCAACTGAAGAAGAAGTGGTGTCTAATGCCGCTATTTGACGAGCCGACACTTCAATGGTTTCCATATCGCCACTGTAAACAACATAATTTAAGTTAAGGCTTTTACCTGTTACTACTCGTACGTTGTCGGCAACAAAGGGACTATATCCTGCGCCTTCAATAGCCACTTCATATTTGTTTGAGGGATCTAATCCCACCAAACGCACATTACCCTCAGCATCGGATACCGCTTCTTTACTAGTTAAACTGTCTGGCGTTTTAACCAATACTGTGGCCCCCGCTACTGGGCTGCCACTTGAATCTGTTACTCTAATTTTTAGGCCACCCGTGTCGGCCGCGAATGCAGCAACAGACATGCCCAAAGACGCCACAACGGCCAATGCCGTTATGCTTTTTCTAAATGTGATTTTTCCCATGGAAAACTCCCTGATATGTGTTTTTAGTTATAATTGATCGATTTGCTACGGATGCAGCTTGGCGATAATCTGACACTATCAAAAAGTTCATTTGTGAAGCAGGCATAGGGACGAACACCACGCTTAGTGTTCCAAAATATAAACAATCTAGGGACGAAATTTTACATTCTTAAAGATAAGGACCAAATCCTTGGGATAGGAGTCATGTTTCAATCGCTAAAACATCAGCGCAGGCGGCTAAACTATTAAAAATTAGCATCACACTTATACAAAAGCCCTGAAAACAGGGCCATATATCATTCTATTAAAAGGCGTTTTCTTGATGAATTTTAATAAACAAGTCTGTGCCATGTTTACTGTAATCCACTTTGTATTCTTTACCATTAATGGTTTGGACGAATAACAAGGTTTTCTCTTCACCAAATACATCTATGCTAGTGACATCGACCATTTCCATATCGAGTGCTTTAGCATCACGTTTGTTTTCAGGGATTTTCCCAGAATATTCTTTTATACCCTTATGGGTAACAACAACTGGTGGTTGATCGTCACCGTTAATAACCAGTAAATCTAATTTTCGGATTTTGTGAATTAGGGTATTACGACCACTTACTAAAAAGGGTTTTTCGGTCATTTCGCTCTCCAATGAAAATGCGATCTATAATTTTTGCCAAGTTTTTTAAAACGATAGCAAAGTTCTTAAGCCCTTGCACCCCTTAGTTTTTAAGCACTACAGATGAAACTTAATGACGATTTAGATTTGAATTTAAAAACTTCTGGTCGGTTAGACTTTGCAAAAATTCAATCAGGTCTTGTTTTTGTTTTGGCTGCAATTCAAATCCCTTTATAAAAGCACTTTTCAAGGGATTAGTTTTGCCATGCCCCCTGCCCCCTGAGGCGTAAAATTCAATGACATCTTCCAATGTAGCTAAACTACCGTCGTGCATATAAGGCGCACTTACCGATACATTGCGTAAAGTAGGTGCTCGGAACTTTCCCATATCCTTAGGTTGAAGGGTAGCCTCAATCAAGCCTTGGTCAAAAAGTGGGTAAGCCCCCTTCCCATCCACGTTATATAGTCCAGTATTATGAAAAGGCCGTAAGTCCAACTTTTGATTTTCGTGCTGGCTAGATTGGGTAAAATTAAATCCACCATGACAGTGAAAACATTCTAACTTTTCCGAAAAAAACAACTCCATGCCCCGTTTAGCAGCGTCTGAGAGTGCGTCGTCATTCCCTTGATAGGCATATTTATCAAATGGTGACCCAAAGCTAGTTAGACTTCTCACGTAGCTCGCTAATGCTTTTACTATCCGATCAAAAGTGACTTGCTTATCGTTAAACGCTTCATTGAATAATGCTAAGTACGTCTGACTTTTAAATCTATTTAATACCTTATCCTCATGCCCAGTAATACCAAGCTCAATTGGATTCTCTGAAAACATCGGAATAAGAATTTGCTGCTCTATTTGATTCAGCCCTGAATGCGCCCACGTAAGGTTACTGTTATATGCGACATTAACTAAAGACTGACTATTACGCTTGATCAGTTGACCCGTTGCGCCTATGGCTGTTGTTTTCGGCTCTGCAAAAGCAAACTGCGGCAAATGACAGGAGCCACAAGAAGTGGTTTGATTAAAAGACAGATTTTCATCAAAAAATAGTTGTTTTCCCAGTGATACCTTGGCGGTAGTCATAGGGTTGTTTTTAGGTACGTTAGGCAACGGAAAGCCTTTAGGTATATTCCACTTATATACCTGCGGCTTGACATCAGGCGGCTTACAGCTGAATAACATACAGCTCAAACTGCAGCAAACAGCAAAACGAACCACAGTTGTAGCCAACATACTCAGTGCCACTCGAACACATCGTGATTTTGAAGGTTTGACATCAAAGTGGCACAACTTTGTTGCCCTTGATGAAACAAGCAAGAGTCATCACTTTGCATGGGGGTATTGGCTATCAACCTGTCTAAATGCAACACAAGCTTGGTACCGTCGGCTTTTTTGGGCAATTTAAAACTAACTCTATTGGGCTGAACACATTCGTTCTCAGGGGTACGCATGGTCGACGCTGCCGTGCATCCAACACTGCCTAGGTGAAACGCCCAATTATTGCTAGGCCCCTGCATATCCAATCTAAAAAACTTGTGCCCCGCACGCCACGACCAAAACATAGAAGGCAAGTTTAGAGGAGAAGGCTGCTGTAACGGATTTTCATGATTTAACTCAAAAGGCACAGCTAGGGTAAAAGACAACTGCTGATAATGGTCAAGATCCACAGGCGCTAAAAATTGCAAATTATGATTACTGGTTAGTGTTTCCGCCGCAATACCAACATCAGCCGCAGAGTTTGTCGCGCAGTCTGGCAAATAGGGTTTAATCAACACCACATTTTCTGCTTGCCAAGGAGATGAACCTAAGATTGCTGTTTGGGTGTTTTTGTCGTTTATTAATCTAAGATTACTGACAAAAAATGCAAGTTGTTGAATAGACCAAGGTTGCTGCTGAGTTTCAAAGGTTGAGCAAGTGAGTATTTTGCCATCTCTCCAGATTTCAACTTCGATATTTTGCACTTCGGTAGTTCTAGAACAAGCACTGAACATCAGCGCAAAACAACTGATTAAGACCAAGGAACGTGATTTTTGTATGGTTAATTTGAACAAATTATTTGTAATGTCAGGTCTAAAAGGTAAGGTGTAAGCAAGCTTCATATAAATTTAAATAGGTTTCATGAGATATTTAATTGGCGCCATAATGATACTGACATTAGGGTGCAGTCAAGATGTTCAGGCTCATGCAGAGCATGACAAAGCGCGTTTTGTTGCCACCACGGGTCATGATCAAGGAACCTGCAACAATAGGTTTAGACCATGTAAAACGGTCTCTTTTGCCGTAAAAAATGCCAATAAAGGTGACACCATATTGGTGGCTCAAGGGCAATACTCAATTAAGTCCGAACAAGATTTATTATATTTCACTGGCCAAATTGTGCCTGTTTTAGGTGGTTTTAGTCTAATTGAGCAATATCAAGGGCAAAACCCCGACACCTATCAAACCACAGTAACGGGTGTGCCAGTTGCATATGCCCAACAACTGAGTCAACAAGGTTTTCATGTTATACGCGACACAAAAGCCTTGTCGAAATCATATTCATCTAACGATAGTCGCCAGTTTTCAAAAATAAAACTGATGCAAAATAAACAAGTAAGCAGCCCATGCATTAACGGCAATGCAGATGGTTTTGCATGTGAAAATATGTCGTTACTCGCACATGTACCCTTAGCCGACTTTCCAAACAGCCCTAGCGCAGCAAACGATATATGGGGGCATGTGGATCTTAACAGCAAAAAAGAATACGCCATTATAGGCCTTAAAAACGGTGTTTCTGTCGTAGATGTCACTTCGCCAACTTCACCCGCAGTGGTTGGTAGTGTGCAAGGTTTATCTTCAACTTGGCGAGATATAAAAGTATACCAATATTTTGATGCCGCATTATTAAGATGGCAGGCCTATGCCTATTCAACCACAGAGGCCAACGAAGGCTTAACCATTATTGATTTGAACGACCTTGAAAACGGCATCACTGTAGTAAATCGCCAAACAACAGATCGTTCAGCACACAATATATATATTAGCGGTATTGATTACACCCTAAATATTGCCACTGCAAATCAAACCCCTGCGGTTCATATTCTCGGCTCGAACCAATATGGTGGCGCGTTTCGCTCTTATTCATTGGGCGATCCAGAAACGCTAGGCACAACCTACCGCAATCTACAAGGCAAACCAAAGGATTATAGCCACGACGCCTCGTCTTTAGTGGTAAAGGATGCAAGAGCGCAAACAGATTGTATTCAAACCAGCAATAACGGCTGCTTGGTGTTTCTGGACTTTAATGAAGATTCACTCATTATTTGGGATCACACCGATAAAAATCAGGCCATTAGGCTAGGCACAGGTACCTACCCTAATGCTGAATACACCCATTCGGGTTGGTGGACCGAAGATAAACAATTTGTCATCGTCCACGACGAGCTAGACGAACAAAGACGCGGATTAAATACCACGTTAAACATATTTGATATTAGCTCTCTTAGCTCCCCAACTTTAGTTGGCACGTGGACAGGCCCTACTCGCGCTTCTGATCACAACGGTTTTGTGCGCGGTAATCGCTACTATATGTCCAACTATGAACGCGGCCTAACGGTACTCGACATCACCGATCCGAGCACACCGCTCGAAGTAGGCTTTTTCGATACCTATCCGGTGTCGAACAACGCAACCTTTAATGGCGCATGGGGTGTCTATCCATTTTTACCAAGCGGCAATATTCTAGTCAGCGATATCAACAGCGGCCTGTACATCATTCAAGACCAAACGCTGGCGAACGAAACCGGAAATATCGCTTTTAGCGCTAGCCAAGTTAGTGTAAATGAAGGCGACAACCTCAACATTGAAGTTTTAAAAACAGGCATTGGCGCCACTAGTGTTGGTTACGAAGTTTTACCAGGCTCTGCCGGCATAGAAGATATAATATTAACTAGTGGTGAGCTAACTTGGGCCAACAACGATAACCAAACTCAAAGTATTCAACTACAAACAACCCCAGACGCACTAGATGAAATAACCGAAACCCTATTCATCAGGCTATTTGATCCTAAAAACTCTGCCACCCTAGTACAACCCAGCATGCTCAAAGTGAGCATTATCGATGCCCTGCAACAAGGCAAAATTGTATTCGCTACAAACGAAATAAAGGTAAAAGAAACAGGTTCAAATATACAAATACCCGTTACCCGTCAAGGTGGCAGCGATGGCGCCTTAACAGTAACTTATGAATTCACATCAGGCTCGGCGATTTTAGGTGAAGATGTCACTGCCAGCAATGGCACCCTCGAATGGCCAGATGGAAACAGCACAACCCAATACATCAACATATCACTCATAAACGACAATGAAACTGAAATACAAGAGTCACTGCAATTAACTCTACAGGCAAATGAAACACAAGTACTCGGTCAACAGTCATCGGTGGACATAATCATACGAGACGACGAATCGAATCAGCCACCAACCGCAACCACTGCCGATGACATAGAAGTTAATTCGCGGCAAAATGTGGTACTCAACGGCAGCGGCAGCGATCCAGAAGTACAACCGCTCAACTATCAATGGCAACAAATCTCAGGCAGCAATGTCACAATCAACAATGCCAACAATCCTCAGGCCAGTTTTACCGCCCCAAACACCGCCAGTACCTTGACCTTCTCACTAACAGTGACAGACGATTTTGGCCTTATCAGCACAGATAGCATAGTGATAACAGTGATCGCGCCTAATCCCGAGCCTCCACCAAACAACTCAGGTGGCGGCAGTGTCTTTGGTTTGATACTGCTCATGCTAATTAGATGTGGAATATCAAGAAAATCTGTAGAAAAATGCAGCAATCAAACACAATAGCCCACAAGTAAGATGACAAAGAAAAAAAAACTGCTTATACTGCGCCTCGATTTTGTAAAGCACCCGCTTATCAAAGTCACTGTATACAATACGGCCCCTTAGCTCAGTTGGGCGAATAGCGAAATAGCAAAGCATAGCTTTGCCGCTACGAACGCGAGACAAAGGACGTAGAGCCGGATCCCTCCACATGGAGGTGTGACACTGGCTTAGTAAAAGTAAGATACAAAATGGCCCCTTAGCTCAGTTGGTTAGAGCATACGACTCATAATCGTCAGGTCCCCTGTTCGAGTCAGGGAGGGGCCACCATTTTTAAAGACTTCCATAGCTACTCCCGTACAACATTACAAATTTATCTATCTCACGGATCGGTCACGGATCGGAATTCAACATTTTTTAATAATAAAGACTCGCCAATCTAGTTTTCCATTTTTTAATATGATTGAGTGTGCAGGATAAGTTAGTTATATTGCTTTAGATAAAAATTCATTGCTGTGAATTTATAAACTTATAGGAAATTCAGGGATGATTGAAAAATTTACACCACGTTTAATTTTAATTGGCCTTATTGTTTTTATTGCCTCATGTTCATCACAACTTCAAAATGTACTATTACTTGATCGTGTTACACCTCAACTAAATCCAGAAAAAGAATTTGTCCCGGTAAAACTTACAGCAAGTGTTGGTGAGATAATGTTGACTTCTGGACAGTATTTAAAGGAGCCTTCAGAGACACATCTTGGATCGTTCCATGTTGATGAAAACATCATGGCAAAAGTAGATCACAAAATGCAAACTTTTGAATTTTCTCTACCTACCGGTGATTATCAACTCCGTAGTATCACCAATAGAGGTAAATACTATTCCTCTGCGTCACCTTTTAATAGTTTAAATGGAACAAACAAAGCGTTTGGCGGCTTATTTATACCAACTGGTTCAACTGAAGCAACAGAGTTTTATTGGAGCTGGCATTTTCCTGCCTCTGCTATTTATCAAGCTAAATTAGCATCACCTTTAACCATACTGAATGGGAAGTATAAGGCTTATTTAAAAGCTCAAGAGCGCTCTAATGTTAATATTACGCTAACTTATATTGGTGTTGCAGCGGGGCAAATTAAGTTTGTTTATAAGGAATTCACAGATGAATGGTTAGCAAGAGCAGCTTTCACACAAGAAGTAAGTTTGGATTACAAAGCTGGTGGTACTTATGCATATAAAAACGCTAGGTTTAGTGTAGAAGAAGCAGACTCAACTCATATAAAATTTACGCTGCTTAGTCCTTTCTAGATAATATTCTGCTGCCAAGCTTTTACAAAGTCGTTGGCAGCTGTTTTTTACTAATAACCACATAATTTTCTAATTTTAAGATCTGATAAATAGTTATACTCATTTTCTAGGCTTTTAAGTTCAGCCCTTACCTTGGCAAACGTATTACCATGAAGCCCTTTTGGTTTAGGCCACCACATTGAACCTTCAATCAAGTTATATCTATCAGGCCAATCATAGCCCCATGTTTGCGCTCTGATTTTTCTTATCCGTCTTGCCAGCCTGTC
>NZ_CAKZKO010000024.1 GCF_937123705.1 uncultured Paraglaciecola sp.
AGCGGTATTGGTGTTCCGTCCTCTAAGGTAGGCCGTCCGCACCAGCCGCACCGATAGCGCATAACAACACGCTGTTGTTCAGTCGTCATTTCATTCCTCCTCGGACGCGCTTGCAGCGCGCCGCAAAGCTCTAGGTTATATGGCTTCACTCTCTTCAATTGCGTAGTCAATAGCTTTTCGTAAGTCACCGTCTGCGGCAGATGAAGTACCGTCTTTGTAAATCACAAAGTAATAAGGGTCAGCCGACTTCTCGCCGCCTTTTCTTATTGCTGCACTATTTTCAGCAATCCACTCTAGTCGTTTAGTGTCGCTCATTTACCACCTCCAGCCGTATAACAACGCAATTAAAATGGACAAAGCAAACGTGCTTCGTTTTAGGTTTTTCATAGTGTTCAATTCCTTTCCCATACATCCTTGGTTTTTACTTCTTTTTCCAGGTCGGCAATTAAGGCTTTAACATTATGCTCGCCAAGTTCCCTAGCCAGCCATGAAATCAATGTTCCAATCACAATTTTTTGTTGTTCTATCTTCGTCAGGCATAAATTAAATCCGTCACGCATTGCCTCTTTTTCGTCTTTTGTCATGGTAGCTCCGTAAGTTAAACGTAATTGAACAACACGCTAAACCGGATGCCATAAATGGCACTCGGTTAGCTCATGGTTAGGCTCCACTTATCGCGGCTAGAACCTCCAGCCATTTCTGCCGGTCGCAGTCCATGCCAAGCCGTTTCACATCATTGCCAATTCCACGGTCCCGATCATCATCAGCAAAAGCCTCCATCAGATCGCGCTTAATTATTGAGATTGCTTCTTTTGGGATGTTTTCAATGTTGTTGATCATTGTTTCGCAAAAGCCGCTTACAGATATTGTCATACGCCCGCAGTAATAGCGGAATGCGCCTATCCACAATGTCGCGTCTCTATCCTGCATTGCGTCTATGCTAAAGAGTATATTTGTGGTAGACCCTTCCCTATATCCGAGAATTTTCTCGCTTATTTTTGCTATTAGTTCGTTATCAGTCATAGTCTGTCTCTCAGTATCTGAGCCTAACAACAAAAGTCAGGCGGATTAATTTACGCTGCGCTCCAATTAACGCGCTGCTTTAAGGGTTATGCGACCTCAATTTTGAGGCGAACACCTTTACATAAATCCATACTCCAAAGATATTTCTCAAGCTGGTATGGCATTTTGTTTTCCTCAATTTCTGGGTAGAAAAACTCTGTCCGTATATCACCGTATTCGTCCTCCACAACCCAAATGTATTTAGTGTCCTCCAAGTGCATAGCGTTACCTCAATTATGTAAGTCCGCATAACAACTACAATCACACCGCTGCGCTCGGTGTTTTGCGCGTTATGCGCCAATATCTGCCAAGCATCCCAGCAACACAACTCTAAACAGCTCGGGCTTATCCCTGTGCCAGTTGGTGAGCGTGTTTAGTGATACGCCGGTTATCTGGCTAACTTGTGTAAGGCTTTTCAGTCCTACGCTTTTAGCTTGTTGTGCTGGGGTCATTAAACCAACTCCATAAAACGCTCAATTTCATCTTCTGTTGCTTCTGTAAACATTCCAGCGACTTTCAATTCTTTTGCAAAATCCAAGGCTTTTTTGTCGTCAGACTGTTCAAGCATTTTTACTAAGTCTTTTCTCATTGCTGCTTCTAACTTCTTAAACATTTTTCCTGCTCCATTTCTCTAGTTGATGTAATCATTATACCCAACTATTTAAAGAATACAAGCATTATTTTAAATTATTTGTGTAAAAGCGCATAACAACACGCTGTTGATCGGACTCGCTATAGTTAAGCCCGACATCTGCGCTTTCTGCACCCCAAAACCAACTCATAGTTTCTCTCCGTTAATTTAATTAGTTTGTGCTTTGCCGTTTATCGCAAAGGTTATAAACCTATTCGTCATCGTCATAAGGTAACAAGTTCCAGATGTCAGACATTGCCTGCCTGTCATCACCTTTTATTCCAAACTCAGCAAACTGCTTGTCATTCATCGAGCCAAGAAGCCGTTTTAGTGCTGATGCCTCATTTTCGTTTAAATCTATTGTGTAAGTAATTCTGATCTTTGACATATTTATCTCCATCGGTTTATAACAATGTTAGTCATGCCGCTTGCGCTGGGATTCGTTCTTCGCTTCGCTTTAGTTACTGACAGATTCTCTATTTAAAAACCCCTCCCCGAAGAGAGGGTAAGGACATAACTAAAAAGGAATATCATCGTCCCAGTCATCGTTAGACTGATCTGGGGCTTGATTCTGACTGCTGCTGTTAGTCGCACCGGACGAATCTTTTGAATCGAGCATTTGCATTTCGTTAGCCACAATCTCAGTCGTGTATTGATCCTGACCCTCTTTGTTCTGCCACTTACGAGTGCGAAGCGAGCCTTCGATATAAACCTTCGAGCCTTTCTTTAAATACTCGCCAGCTATTTCACCTAGTCGATTGAAGAACACGACACGATGCCATTCTGTGCGCTCTTGTTGCTGGCCGGTCTGCTTATCTTTCCAGCTGTCCGATGTGGCAATTGAGCAATTAGTAATTGCCTTACTGTCTTGAGTGAATCGGGTTTCAGGGTCTTGGCCTAGATTGCCGACCAAGATAACTTTATTAATTCCGCGCTGTGCCATAGTTCGCCTCTGCCTTTTCGTCTTTGTTTTGTTGGTGTTTTTTTTCTGCTTGAAGTTCTTTTATACATTCTTTGTGCATCGACCCTATATCGTCGGTTAGTTCGCCGCAATATCTGCATTTAAATTCGTCGATACAGTAAGGGCAAATTAAATGGCAGTTGTCTCCTGGATGCTCTTGGCACGGGTCATAATCATCATTCATGTATTGTTCACATTCTTGGCAGTAGTAAATAGCCATTATGCTGCCTCTGCTGATGTTAAGTAGTATTTGCTTTCGAGTATCTTGGTTTTCGTGTCTGTAACCAAATCTTTGAATTGCGCTATTCGCTCATCCATTTGCGCAAACTCTTCGGTTAAATCATCTTTAAATAGCCGGTAGGTGTAGAGCTTTTTATCTTCTGGGTAGTCCGCGCAGAAGCTAATAAAATCAATCCATTCTCTACCTGTGAATTTTAAGTTACCAACTAACTGCCATTTGTAAGCAGGGTCAAAAGACTGGCGTTTTATATTGGCAAAATGCGCGCTGGAAATAACAGATTTAATTTCTATTAACCCATCATCATAAACAAGCCCATCCGGCGAAACGCCAATCCAATCAGACTCAAAGAAACCGCCGTTAGTCACCTCGCAGAAAAAGTCCTCTTCGTACTTCATTCTTGCTAGTGGCTCCTGTTCGTGCCCTCGCTCCATATGCTCGTTAGAATAGCCTTGCCCAGTTGGCGTTCCGGTAATCTGCTCTATAGCAATATCAGCGGCATACTTCTTGGCAGGTTCGCCAAACGCTTTTCCAAAGTTAGCCATCATTTTGCTAAACCCTGAACCGGTAAGCTTGCCAGCGCGTAAAGCAAGCCACTCATCGGTATTTTGATCAATGTTGTGGTAGAGCATTTGCAGCCTCGATAATTGCATTCTGGTTAGCTTCAGAGATAATGACCCTAGACAATACAGCGTCAAGGCTTCCATCACGCTTAAACGCTGCAATCGCGTTTTCCCACTGCTTCGAGTTGTCCGGCGTAAGCTCGCGCTTCTGCATTTGTGGCGGGTTAGGGCTAATACGAACACCGCCAACAATCTCGCCTTTAAGTTTTGCAGAGGGGTCTATATAAAGCTCAATCGTTACTTCTTTCCAGTCCTCTACAAACGAAGACCCACCACAAAACTTTTTCATAATTTTAGAGTTGGTAGCATTCAATACCAGCGGCTTAATAGGCTCTCTAAAATAAGCAATGTTGTAGTTACCTTTACGGCCAGCAACAGCAACATCATATTCTTGCTTAACGTGGGCTATCGTGAAGACAAGCCTTGTACCGCTCTCTATTAAGTCTTCAATATCAGCAACGCCTAAGTGGTCGCTTTTAAATACTTTTCTGTAGTGTGTTTTATCGCTCATACCCACCTCTTATAGTTGCTATCGTTAGCTGCCATTTTCTGCATAAGCAGCAGTGTTTTTAATCGTTCTGCTTGATCCTTGCTTTTTTTCATCATCGCTCGTGCTGTATCAACTGCTTTTACGTTTCGCTCAGTCAATAAAACGTTAATCTGTTCTTGCGTTAGCTCTTTCATAACCCTAACGCTCTATCTATGCCCCATAAAATAATAAGGCCGTACAATGAGGCGGTTGCAAGAGTGACAGAAACCCCTATTAATACAGCATCATGGCGGTCATAACGTGATGGCTTAGAAACATCAGAGTGAATAGGCAAACGAGTCGCGTGGCGCATGTCATACCCACTGCATGACTTGATCAGAAATAACCTCTAAGCACATCGTGCCGAAAGTATTGACATCGCCAGCCTCTTTTGCCTTGACTAAATTCGCGTGAAAAATGTCATCAGTTGCAATGCGATAAGCTAAGCCATCACCAACAGCTTCCGACAAAACATCCTGTGATCGCCAAAGCTGATCAGCATCGTTTTTATCTTGATTGATTCGGCGCAATTCGGTTAGCTCGATTGGGCTTTCTGGCGGATCGACTCTTGCGGGATCGTCGTTGTAGGTTTGCATCTGTCTGCTTCCTGTTTGATTGGGTATGTAGGTATATTAGCAATACTGTTTATATACTGTCAACAGCAATGCTAATATATTTAGAAAGACTTTTGTTTAAATTCCCTGTTTTATTACACAAGGCGGAAATAAAGAAGGGTTAGGAATTGCTGGATGTGGTGATGCGAAAGGGGGGATCGCCAAAAAGACAAGCTAAACGCAAATTCAGCGCCAAAATTTGATACCCCGAAACCCGCCATGGGCTTGGGCTACAGCCTTAACGTTCTTATACATGGGAGTGCGCTCAGTCATGAGCGTGCTGACATATGCCTTGGTTCTTGTCAGTATTCCTTGTCTCTTGATGGCATCGAGTTTATTTCAGGCACAAAAAAACCCAGCAGGCACCAACCAAGACTGGGTTTTAATTTGTTTTGTCATGTCCTTAAAAAGCCAATTAACGCCCGCCTCTTTTGGTATTGGCTAAGCGCTGAATCAGCGAGAGCCATTAAACTAAACTTTTCAACTCATGTAAACATGAAGATTAAAGATGTTAAGCCCAGGACTATCGGCGGTGTAGTAGAGTTTACATTGATGTATTGACTGAATGCCGATTGTGTTTTGTAACCCAGTTCGCTCGCTGCTCGATCTTGGTTCCAGCCTGAAATAGCTTGGAAATCATCCCAAGCCTTTTTGCAGGCCGCTTTCACCCTTACTTCTTCTTCGGTTAATTTTCTCCGCGCATTCATAATTAGATGATACCCATAAGCGTAATAAAATATATTAGCAATACTGTTGACAGAACAAAGCAGCATTGCTAATATTCGCGATATGGATAATAGAGTACCGATCACTACATACATGAAAGACAACGGCTTGACGCAAGACGAAATGCGCAAGCTCCTTCACTTCAATACTCAGAGCGCAGTAAGTCAGCTCTTGAGAAGTGACCGAGATGTTTTTATCACTGAAAAAGCCAAGGGTGAGATCGAAGCTTTTGAGATAAAGAAACTCGGCGGCAAAAAAACAGAGTCGAAATTAACAGCCTAATTTCATTACATTAGCCCTTCGGGGCTTTTTTTGTTTCTGTACTTGCAGTGATGTTGCGTTTTTCACTGCACGATTAATTCAAGCGTCTAACCACGCTTTTTATTTACCGAAAAAAAAGCCAAAGACTCCTACATCCTTGGCTTTATAGCTAAACAAAAAGAGAGTTTGTTAAGCATGGAAATATTAAACCCTAACTGGCCTGAATCGGCTAGAAACAATCATAGCAAGTTGTTACAAGCTGTTTCAGCCAACGCGACTTACGACGAAATAGCGACTGAATTAGGCGCTTCTAAGGCCACTGTAAGTCGTTTAATCACAGAGCATTCAGAGGCTTACCATAAGTTACTCGCGCTTATGGGCTTTAAGGTTGTCCCTCACGGCCACGAGTGCCACTCCAAAGAATATTTAGATTCCCTCCGATTTTTTGCACTGCGCGGCGTCGAGCAAGACGTTAGCGGGGAGTAGTTACGTTGCCAAAAATAGAGCTATTACACGCTGACTGCATGGATTATATGCAAGGACTACCTGATAACGCTTTTGAGCTGGCGATTGTTGACCCGCCTTATGGTGTAAAGCGCGATAAAGGCTTTGGCGGCTTTGGCGGCTTTGGGGGGCGGCCTATTGCGAGAAAGGAATATAAAGGGGATTGGGATTCTGCGAGGCCGGAAAAGCAATATTTCAAAGAGCTTATTAGGATATCGGGTAATCAAATAATATGGGGTGGGAATTTTTTTGCAGATCACTTGCCAGCGGGAACCCATTGGATATTTTGGAACAAGCTAAACACGATGCCGACATTCGGTGATGGCGAATTAGCATGGACAAGCCTACCTAGAAAATCAATAAAAATGCACACACTTGAGTATAACGGGTTGCTTGGCAGGGAAAAAAACAGAATCCACCCAACACAAAAACCGGTAAAACTATACGACTGGCTTTTATCCAACTACGCCAAAGAAGGCGACAGAATCTTAGATACTCACCTCGGAAGCGGCTCAAGCGCCATTGCCGCGCACTATGGCGGCTTTGACTTTGTTGGCTGTGAGCTAGACGAAGATTATTACAAAGCGGCTAGCGAACGCTTTGATCAGGAAACGGCGCAAGTTGATATTTTCTCAGAGCTAGAGGGCTA
>NZ_CAKZKO010000025.1 GCF_937123705.1 uncultured Paraglaciecola sp.
ACCATCAATGAAGATTTCAAGACGTGCTTGCTCATCTTTATCCTGGTATTTTCGCCAGAAGCGTAGTAAAAACACTTGACCTTCCCGGTCAGCAAAACGACTCAGATATTCTTGTCGACGGGGATCTTGATCGTTTATTAAAAGCTGAGTGCGATTTTCATTCAGGTAGATGCTGTAACGGACTATGTCCCGCATCAAGCGAACAAAGGGCAGATTAATAGATTCTCGCAATGCTTCATTCAAGGTTGGGTTACGATCATTGTCTTCTTTACGAAAATTTCGGAAGGAATGCATACCACCACCCGTAAAAAAGCGTTCACTGGTATTAGCAGAATAGCGTCTTTCGAGGGCCGATTGCAGCATGTCTGTTAAATTTCGATCCGGGGAGTGAAGAAGATAATCCACGGCCCAGAGGCTTAGTAGATCTTGCCGATCAAGATCGAGTTGACGTAGTTCTTCATTGCTATGGTTGACATAGCGATGATATAGCTCGGCGATGATTTCCAGATAGGTGGTAATTACCCGGAGCTTGGCGGTCGATCCCAGTTCCAGCTTGCTGCTCTCATTGATATCGAAAGGTTGGCCAGTGTTGTCTGTCTGTATCCTGACCTTAGCATGGTGCTGGCCTCGTTCAAACAGGGTAAAGCTATAATTCACATTCTGCGTATTTTCCGGTGTTAACAAGCGTTCGCCGAGCAAACCGATGTCTTTTGCAAAATCTGGCTCGGCCAGTCGATAAAGATATTGCGTTACTTGCTGTTGCAGATCATATTGAAGCGTGGCTGAAGCCGATAAATCGAGACGGTCGAGATCATACATGGAATAATCCAGTAGATGACTTAGCCGGTTACGAGCGACTTGTAGGCCCTTGTTGTGATCGACTGTGATTACCGCTGAATCTTCCTTGAAATCCCGGAAGGTTAGCTGTTGTGCTAGCGCCGCATCTCGTAGCTGCGGGTTAATTAGTCCGTCTTGAGCGAGTAGGCGCAGATAGCTGTCGGTGAGGGTAGACAATTGCATTCGGCCGCGGGTCAGATAAAAAGACGGCCGGCGTTGAGCAATCATTAACGATAGTACTTGGCGTAGTGCTAACCCCTGTTCATCAAGGTTTTCATCCTGCTCATCATCTTGTGCCAGTAGGCGGGAAACGTTATTAAAGTTGGCTCCGTACCAGACCCAAAGGCCATCTCCGATACCGTTTACTTCGCCGTAACCTGGAGCTCCAGACAGGGGTACAGAATTTAGATACGTGAGGACAATGTCTTGACGAGCCGTCAAGGTTTGCGGACCGTATTGATAGGCACGCACACTAGCAGAAATCATCTGTCGCAGTTTTTCTTTGGCAGATAATGTCAGGCCATTCGGCGAATGACGGTATTTTTCTAGCTGAGTGGCCAGTGTGCTGCCGCCGACTGAGTCAACTTGTACCTCTAAGGCTTTGCCGGCCTGAGACAGGGCGGCTTTGATAAAGCGTGGCCAGTCAACCGCCGGGTTAATTTTGGCATGCTGATTACTAAGTAAGCCTTTATTTTCGACGAACAGCAAGGTCTGTACAACCAAGGAGGGAATGTCGGTAAAATCAGAGTAACTCCGCTGCGAAAAGCTGTTGCGATAGATGGGCTCGGCGCGGCAATCATTAATTACCAATCCAGCCTGGCTTTTTTCCGGATAGGGCGTGAAAAATCCACGTTTGGAATAGTCTAGTAGTGCGGGGGAGAATTGTGCTTGCTGTTCAACACTGAAACTACTATGTTGTAGTCGGTTGAGTATTGTGGGCAGGGAGTTATAGCCCAAACGTTTGTCGAAAGGACCCGTTTCCGGATAATGAATGGCGGTACTGATACCGGGCTCAACACTGTAGGTGAGGGTGCTGGCGTAGCGTGAAATAGTCTGAGACTGTAGTCGGGATGTGCTCATCTCATCGGCGAAAAAAAATATTGTCACTATTGCCAGCAGAATAAGCACCACCCAGGATATCCGACGACAGCGGGATTTTTGCTTGTTTGGTTTGGGCTGGTTGGTCGTGTGAATTTTTTCTTGTATGAGGCTCATGACGGCTTACTCCACTTATTGGTATTGTCAAGTTAAGTCAAACCGGGCTGCTTTTTTACCTCGATCGGGGTTTTGAAAACTGAGAAGCCAATGGATAACGAATTTGTGCGTTGACTAATCTTTGTTCAAATTTGCTTAACTTGAAAATACTCGTCTCTTGCTTAGTTAATTTTCATGCCTATCACAATGATGGGATGAGTGCTGGAGAGCATTTTATTTCTGAGTGGAGGGAAAAAATAGTGTACTGAGGTGCAGGTGCTACTAAGTTAGCTGTGTTTGAAGACAATAGCGAATTGAAAAATTAGGGTCCATTATAATCATGCAAAACTGACCCGCTTATGTGGAAAAACAGGTCAATGAAAGTGGGAAGATGGACCAAAAGATGTAAAACGTGTCAAGTCGACTTTAGCTAATCAATCAGATGGGATTTTGCTACGTTGCTAAATCACTGGTAGTCCGGGATGATAGTCACATTGATTAAGCATTGTGCCAAGTATTAACTTGTTGTGTAGCAAGGAATGAATGCAGGCTGTTAACTTTTGATATTGAGAGTGGGTATAAAAACCCCGGATAACCTTAATTGCCAAGGTCTCCGGTTTTCTTGTCACCGTGGGAATTGAATCTGTAGCTCTGGGGGCGCAATATTTAATTGGGCTTGTGTCCTATCCGCAATCAGCGATTCGCAATAATGCGCGCATTGGCAATAAAAGCAATCAATTCTGAAAAAAGCGTAAAATTCTAGCTATCCTATTTTAGAATGATCTATTCTACTTGCAATGACTGTAAAATAAGGACACTTGATACACTTTATTTTTAAAAAACTGAGAAAATATTATTGAAAAAATAAATATTGTTGAAATTTCCAAAGAACCTATAGCGCTATTTAAGATTTTGAAATTTGAAGGTCTTGCTGCAAGTGGCGGTGAGGCAAAATCTGCAATCGCTGAAGGTCGGGTTTTAGTCAACGGGAAAATCGAAACAAGAAAAAGAAAAAAGATTGTTTCTGGGGATGTTGTTTTATTTAACGGAGTCAGCATTCGCATACAACTCAAATGATTAATTAAAGAGAAAATTAACAGTAATGACGCAAAGTAAGAAATACGATTGCCAAATAACAAAGGGTAACGCAGGTTGGACGACTAAAATTATCAGACAAGTTTCATCAAAGAAAACTGTTGTTTCAAAGCGCCAAGATGGTTTCTCAACTGAGTCAGAAGCACAAGAATGGGGAAAAGAAGAAATGAAGGGCTTTTTAAAGAATCTGAACGAGCGAAACAAGCGCCGATCCAAGCCGCAGGAATGAAAAATTTGGATTGCCTTACACGGAAGGTCTAGATAATAGGCTTCTTTTCTAGACCTATTCGCTCTCAGTTGTTTTATTGTCACGTTTTTTGGTTAAAAACCTCCGCCTTCAGGCGGAAAAAGGCTTTAGCCGTAATCTCTCATATTCTGTCTCTTTAAAATGAAGGCCCCGTTAGGGGTAAAACCTTCATTTTAAAGAGACAGAATATGAGATATACAACTGGTTGTCACACAATTTTTCATCATCGTTATCATATAGTTTGGACTCCTAAATATCGACACAAGGTTTTGCGAGGAGAAGTCCGGGAACGGATTCGCACAATTGTTCTCCAAGTTTGTAAGGAGATGGGTGTAACGATTATCCGTGGTGTATTGTCAACGAATCATGTGCATATGTTCGTAGAGATACCGCCGCATATAGCTGTTAGTCGCTTCATGCAGCGAGTGAAAGGGCGTTCTTCACGAAAGGTTCAGCAGGAATTTCCAGCTTTGCGTAAGCGATATTGGGGGCAGCGTTTCTGGGCCAGAGGCTATTTCTGTACGACAAGTGGTAACGTCACTGACGAGATCATATTGCAGTACTTGGAACAGCATTCAGAAAAGCGCTAAAGGCTTCCAGCCCAAACTCGATCCTACCGGCGCCAGCCGGTAGTGGTTCAGTTTCCCAAGCCAGAGGGTAAAAATGATTGTTCGGTGTTTTTATCGTAATTAATATACTTTTATGTGCGAGCTTTGGGCTTTTGTGGCCACCCATACTTAGCCGCCAGCTCACAACTTTCTTGCGGTATTGCCAGCTTATCACCTGAGTGACCATAGCAACTACATGATTTCTTATTGCTTAAACAGGCGGATACCGTATTCCATTCAACATCTGTAGCCAATAAACTCACCTCAGCATTATTTATCACTTTAATAACTTTGTTTTTTTCTATTTTACGGGTACCTGCTGAATTGTTGTTGGTGTTAGTGTCGCTAGAATAGCTAGATGGATAAGTTTTTATACTAATGTAGGGGGTAGGAGAAGAATAGCTTGGCGTATTGGTTGAGTAGGAACGAGGCGAATAGTGCCTGGGTTGATAGGGTGAATAGGAGCGAAAAGAGTTGCTGGGTGTAAATGAATAGCCATAACGATGATAATTGTAGTTATGCCGAGAATTATGTCTACTAATACCACTGTTGTGACTACGATTGCGACTGAAGTGTTTTTGATTTCCACCAAAATGCCTGTGATTACCGCCGAAGTGCCTGTGACCAGCATGGTTTCTCTTGTGCCCTCCGATATGAC
>NZ_CAKZKO010000026.1 GCF_937123705.1 uncultured Paraglaciecola sp.
ATCCAGGACACGATCTGGGGCGAAGAAGCCAAAGCTGCTGACGCTGAGGGTTACTTGACGGCTGAACAAAGCTCGGCGCGCATTAACGCTCTGCTCGATGCTGACGATTAAGCTATCCAAGCGAGCGGACAAAGCGCTCGGCAAGATACCAGCCAAGCAAGCCAAACAGATTGCAGCGCGTATCAAAAAGTTGGCTGACGATCCTGAGACTTTGCCTACGGTCGAGCTGAAAGGATACGCGCCATGGCGGCGAGCAAAGTCCGGTGAATACCGCATCATCTACAAGATTGATGTGGATATTTTGCGTGTCGCCTTGGTTGGCAAGCGCAACGACGATGAAATCTATCGTCTCATTGAACGCTTTCTGCGCTAGCCCGTCTATATCCTAACCATTGCACCATGAGAGCTGACCAAGCAAAAACCATCCCCCTTGACCTCTACCTAGAGCACCAAGGGTACAAACCCGCAAAAACCCGAATGGGTGGCCGTGAGCTATGGTATAAGAGCCCCATTCGCAGCGGCGACAGTTCTCCATCTTTCAAAGTCGATACCATCATCAACAAATGGTATGATCATGGCATTGGACGTGGCGGCAACACGCTCGATCTTGCTGTTGAACTATGCTGCTCTTCTGTTCGTGATGCCCTGCGTCACTTGGAACGTACGGGGTTATACTCAGCTTACGGATATCGCCAGGCATCCAACCCCACGCACCTACCGGAGCTTTTGGATCAGAGACGCGCTGCTGTTGAAAAAGAAAAAGATGGTGGCACGGCTTTGAAGTTGCTTCACAAAGGGCCGGTTAAGCACCCTGCCCTTCTTCAGTATCTGGACAAACGCAAGATAGCTTCAACGCTAATTGAAAAGTACCTTCACCAGATACATTTCACTCCACCAGACCAGGCCAAAAAATATTTCGCTATCGGTTGGCCTGCTGGATCGGGCCATGAGGCCCGAAATTCGCTCTTCAAGGGCTTTGTTGGGGTTGGAAAGGATATCACCTACCTCGAAGCGCCTAACAGTTCTGTATGCGCCGTTTTTGAGGGTTTTTTCGATTTCTTGGCTTACCTAAGTTTTCACAATCATTCTGAGCCACCATTTTCGGTGGTTGTGCTCAACTCAGGCGCTCTCAAGACTCGTGCTGTAGCTCAGGTACTTGAAGGCAAGTATGATGAGGTTCGTTTGTTTTTGGATAATGACCAGGCGGGTGATGCGGGAACAACTTACTTCCAGGAGCTTTTGGGGACGATTTCAGTTGATGACTGTCGTGACCAGTATCGTGGGTTTAAGGATTTCAATGAAATGACCATGAGTGACAGCCCTGGTTTTTCTTTTTCATCGTAGATGTTTACCTGCCCAAACATTTGTTTGAGCGTCTGTTAGGAAAGTTTTCCACAATGATTTCGGGGCTAAGAATTAGGTTAAAGGTTAATAATGCGGCTGAAAAAGAGGTTGGGTTTTGTGGTTTTGTTTTAAGATCAGTATCTTCTGAGGTGGTAGCGTGAATCAGAACCCTGTAAATTTGGCTCGTAGCGTGAACCAGAACCCTATGTTCGACCCTGTGTAGCGTGAACCAAAACCCTACATTGGAGCAATTTGTGTTCTAGCGTGAACCAGAACCCTACATTTTGTGGCCTCGATCATATGAAACGTGAACCAGAACCCTAGGTTTTCATGTATAACCCGCTCTAGCGTGAACCAGAACCCTAGATTTGATGGTGATCTGTCTCAGACATTATGGGGGTCGTAGGGGTGTAAAATCCGAAACGTGAACCAGAACCCTATGTTTGGCCCTGTGTAGCGTGAACCAGAACCCTATATTATCGGGCGAGTTTTCCACAATTTTGTCTAGGTCTGAGCCTTCAGAAATTCCCTGCGAGCCTTCTCGTAGTCCCTGAGATTTTTGAAGTCGCTCTTCCTCGGTTCAAGCAGAGGGTATCCGGCCTCCCCTTCCACTGCGCCTTCTAGGCGTTTGGAATGAGCATTGCTCTTCACCTGTTCGTGGGTGAAGGCGCGGCTTGGGTAGATGATGAATTTAGCATCAACAACCTGGCGTCGGCGGGTTTCGGGATTGACCGCATGTTCCTTCAGGACCTTCACCTCGGAAACAATATCCAAAGCCTCAAGCGTGTTTTGTACGTATCTCACATTGTCCATTACGCGCGTGTACGGACTGATGCCTGAGTGGTTGATCACGGTCGAAAGCTTGATGTTGTAGGACTTGAACGGATCGGCCTGCGTGAAACGCAGACTGAGGGTTTTACGGAACCAACGGCCAAGGAAGCTGTCGTCCTGGATTACATTATCATAGCCGATTTGACGCCAGTTTTTTGCAAGGATTGACTTGGCGACCAGTGAGTTGAGCTTGATGTAGACGGTGGCGTTTTTGCCAGTCTTACTCTTACTGTCCTTCTCGTTCATGTAGCCGAACTCAACAAAGGGGGAGAAGGTAATGCTTTCCTCTTTTGTTTCGCCCTTCAGCACGTAGCGGGTCTCTGAAAGCACCTGAAGTGCCTCTAGGACTTGAGTGTGATTGTAGGATGGGTGTTTGGTACCGTGGCGCTTCTTCAGCTCTTGCTGGATTTCATAAACGGTTGTGAAAACAACGTAGTTATCAGTCTTTGCTGATGGTTCATCCTCTCCATCAAAGAAAAATCCACGCTCGATGGAAAGCTTGAAGATGATGAACTCAATGATCTCTTCGCGCACCCCTGGGAAAACAGACTTGTAGCCCTCTTTCTGTTCAAGGCTGGCTGGCTTGATGGTGAGATTGTACCCTTTCCCGCGATGAACATAGAACTTTTCAATCGGCAGAGCTGTTCCATCTTCGTTGCGCTTCACCTCCCCTATCGTACCGTCTGGACGGATATACTTGGCACGATCACCGCCCGCCACAAAACGCGGGATAGCCTCATAGAACTCAAAGGCGTTCGTGTAAGGAACGTCCGTGAGGCGGAAGAGCTCTAGTTGGATCGGTTGTTTTCCCAAGTCCTTCATCCTGATGTTTATGATAGGGTTCTTTGGTCTAGCCATGCTTCAAATAGTCAAGGATTAAGTTGCGCAGTACTGTTGATGCCGGTCGTCCATCAAGCTTGCGCTCAAGATCTTCCCATTCAGGCTGAGCCAAGTATGCACTCACCTGCTTCTGGCGCACTCCTGCGTCAGAGCTTGGCTTTCGACCAGGTTTTGCGGCCGGTTTTGGTTTAGGTGTTCCCGGCACGGCATGAGGAAGAGCTTCAACGTCAGTGTTCTTCTTGAAGGAAAAGGCGGTTGCTGGCTGTTTCATGTTCATGATCACATTGGGTTAGGAGATAGCTTTGATCAGGTTGCGAACCTGTTCGAGGGGCTTTGAATAGTGGAAGCTGAAAAGCGGGCTTTCATCGACCATCTGCTGAAGTGATTTCTTGTGCTCGATGGCTCGACTGAAGGCTGTGGACTTCTTGACCTCAAAGATCGGATACTCGTAGTCGAACTCCGCAAGAACGGTCTGCGCCCTTTCGAAGTCCCCTGGCTTGGCCTTGTTCAACACAATGATGATGCGGTCCGTGTACTTCTCGATCTCGGACAACGCGTTGATGGTCACCTGCATTTCAAGTGGTGACTCGTAGATGATTGGGACAACGACACAGTCGGCTTGTTTTGCGGCCTGGATGATGCGTGCATCAGGGTAGCCCCCAAAATCATAGATCAGATTGAGCTCTGGCGGCACTTCAGGAAGGTCATCACGCATTCCCATACGCAGCGCCCTATCCTCTCCCAACACTTCATCAATCGGGCTGTGAACGTCATTTGTGACGACATAGAAGCCCTCAAGCATCGCAATGGCGACGGAGAGTACGGTCTTCCCCTGTCCCCCTTTCAGATTCCAGACAACGATTTTCATAGTGATCCAGCTTAGTTGATATGGTGATTATGGTATCTAGTTTTTTTATGTTTGCAAGTTTTTTCACCATTACCACCCTACCTATCATTATAAGAGTTACTATATCTTTTACCATTCTCACCATTAATATGGTAGGAATGGTAATTATCTTTTTTATGGTAGATATAGCCCTGAGACCTGGGAGGCCACCCCTAGAGCTGCGCAAGGCGCTATTCCCACATCCCCACAAACTGCTTCTCGTTGAACCTGGCATAGATGGCCGTGTTGCTGATCGAGACATGACCCAGGTAGATTTGCACTGCACGGATATCATAGCCGTTGTTGATCATATAGAAGCCGCAGCCATGCCTCAGCATGTGCGGGTTGATGCGGGGCAGGGCGGCTGACTGGCTGCATTGCTCCAGAAGTTTGTTCACGGTGCTGCGGGCGAGGGGGCTTCCGCGCTCGGATACAAAGAGCCAGGGCAACTCGCTCTCACGCTCTCGCAGGTAACGTCTGAGAAGCCTCAGCTCGTCACCAGCAATCGGGTGCATCCCGTCGATACCGTTCTTGGATCGCTTCACGAATACCGTGGCTTGATCCAAGTTCAACTGTTCAAGCTTGATATGGCAGAGCTCCGACACGCGCAGGCCGTGGCGGTAGAGCATCAGAATAATCAGCTCGTTACGAGCTGGGTTCCTGGTCTTTCGTGCTGCCTTGCGTAGGGCCTCGACCTCACTGGCCGTGACCCAGTTTTTCACCTTGTTCATGTAACTTTCTACAAAATATAAGCTGGCGTTCTGTCTGATCCACCTCAAAACCCTAACAAAATAGGGCAGGGGGCAACATAACTTTCAACATTATATTTATTTTGTAGAGTATTTCAAATCCAAAGCTGTTCGAGTAGAAGGGTTTTCAAAAATGATTAATCCGTGACCGATGCCTGCCACATTTGAAACCTTCTTCCTATTTTTAAACGCCTCAATTCTCTGGGGCGTTCTTGCAGGTCTGCTGACCTGGCTCCTGCGGTTCAAAACACTGGTTCTGGTCCTGCTGTTGTCCCCCTTGGTGATGGGGTCCTCTTTCCGGCATATCGCCGGAATGCCTGAGTTGATCGGCTTTTATGGCACGTCGCTGCTGTATGGCGCTCCGGGCATCATCGCCGGAATGCTCTATGCGGATTATCAGCGGACGAAGGCATATTTCGTCCGCGTCTCGAAGACCTCGTTCCTGGCTCGTGGTGGGATCGGGCTGTCATCGGTGTATCTGCTGGGCTATTTTGGCCAGAAAATCATCTTTGAAAACCCCATGGTCGAGCTGGTCCTCGGCTACATCAAGGGCGGGGATCGCGCCAAAGAGATCGTTTCTCAGGTCGATTATGACGGGGCGCTCACTGCTGGCGGGGGCATTGTGGCTTGTGCGGGGGTGCTTGCCTTCAATACATACCGGGAACACCGCAGGGCAGGGCGGGCGAGTGTCCCAGCCCTCAAAGAAGAACAAGAAACAGGCATTTCCTCATGAAAAATCCCAAGCTCATTTTCGCCATCGTCCTCGGCGTGGTCTTCTGCTTCGCTGGCTACAATCTGTGGTCCTATTTCAAGGAGCAACAGGCCATCCAGCTCGAAGAAGATCGTCTGGCCGAAGAACGCCGGGTTCAAGGCGAACAAGAGCGCCAAGCTCAGATCGCAGCTGAAGAGGAAGAACGTCGCCAGCGTGAGGCCGAAGCTGAAGCGCGGCGTTTGGAAGAGGAACGCCTTGCGGAAGAGCGGCGTCTGGCACGGGAAGCTGAGGAAGAAGCCCGCCGTCAGGAGGCCGAACGCCTGCGGGCAGAACAAGAAGCGGCAAGGCTCGCAGAACGCATTGCCCATGCCCGCACCCTGGAACGGATCGAAGAGGTTCCCCAGGAGCTGATAGATCAGATAAACGGTCTGTCCCGCCGCTACATTGCTGACCATCCCGACGAATTCCTGACCCGGACCTTTGATGGCAGAACCTTTGGGCCTCGCACGAATTTCGAAAAGCTGATCCAGGGCGGCACCAATACGCTGATGCTCTTCACAGCCATCACGCCAGATACGGACCTGCTGCAAGCACTGCTGGACATTGGAATGGATGTGAATGCCCAGAATGAGGCGGGATACACCCCGCTCATGTTTGCCGCCGCATACAACACGCCAGAGGTTGTCAGTTTTTTGGTGGGGCAGGGGGCGGATATCTCGGCCCAGGCCTATGTCCAGGACCTGACCCCTTTGCATGTGGCGGCGCTCTTCAACCCGAACCCCGATGTGATCAATGCCTTGGTCGATGCCGGTGCTGATCTTGAGGTGGTCACGGAAAACCCTATGACGCCGCTCCTCCTGGCCTGCTCAGACAACCAGAATCTGGAAGTGGCTGAACGGCTGGCGGAGCTGGGGGCAGACATTGAAGCCTATTCCCCCGATGGTCTCACGGCCAAAGGACTATGCGAACAGCGCATCCGTGGGGAAGGGGATCGGTACATCAAGATCACCGATGAGGTGAACGAGCGGATCATATCACGGCTTACACCATGAGTGCTTATCTTCCATCTTCCCCCTTAACGTGTGGTAACAAATGCGTTAAGGAAAACGCGACGAATTCGGAAAGGTTATTTCTATGCAGATATTTAGAGGTTTTTTGGCAATTGGGTTTTGCATGGGATTGTCGGTGCCTGTGATGGCGGATGTTGCGAAGGGTATTGAGACGCTGGAAGCGGGTGATGTTCAGGGGGCCGTGCAGGAATTCCAGGCGGCATTTGAAGCGGGTGATGCTGATGGTGCGTTTTACATTGGCCGTCTTTTTGAAATGGGTCTTGGCACGGATAAAGATATGCGACGCGCGGCGGAGCTCTATGCGGCGGCTGTGTCCAAAGGCAGTGCTCTAGCTCAGAACCGGTTGGGCCTGATGCATTTGAATGGCGAGTTTGTTCTTCAGGATTACAAGCGTGCAGCGGAGTTGATTTGCGCGTCCGCCGATCAAGGCGATGCCAATGGCCAGTTCAATTGTGGGTTGATGTATTCGGAAGGCAAAGGTGTGGCGCAGAACGCTGTTCGCGCTGTGGAATATTGGCAGCAAGCGGCTGAGGCCAATCATGTGGCTGCGATCAACTATATCGGTCAGGCTTACCAGAGCGGCACGGGTATAGAACAAAACGCCGCCTCTGCGTTTGCACAATTCCAGATTACCGCAGCGGCGGGCAACCCGATGGGTTTGCATGAGGTTGCCAAAGCCTATGCTTCGGGTACTGGCGTAGACCGAGATTTGGTGAAGGCCCATGGCTTTGCTAATCTTGCTGCGGTGCGGGGCCTGGACGAGGCGCGTGTGTTGCGTGATGAGATTGCGAGCCAGCTTGATGCGGCGTCTCTGGAAACAGCTCAGGCCTTCGCGCGGGATTGGAAAGCGGTTCCGATTGATCAGGCAGGATAGGTTCTTGTCATGGTTCGTTTGAGCTCTCTCTGGCATTGGTGCGCCGCGTTATTATTCTTTGGGCAGTCAGCCTTTGCGCAGACAGCGCCTGCCCATCCTGATGAGCAGATCTTTACCGATTGGCGAGTACTGTGCCAGTCGGCCGAGGAGACCACCACTTGCCAAATGCTGCAAAGCGCCTCGGCCAGCGAAGATGGGCCTGCGGTATTTCTACTGAGTATCTCACCTGGGGAAGATGCTGGAGCAAACTACGCTGTTGTGACCGTTCCAACTGGTGTTTACCTCGCCCCCGGCATTGAAATCCGCGTAGATCGCCGCCGCCCGTTCAAAGTGCTCTATGAGATTTGCGACCGGGCCGGGTGTCATGCCGGGTTTAAACTATCGGGCTCCGTACTGAGTGCTTTCCGAAATGGCCTTGATGCCAAGGTGCGCGTCTGGACTGCCAAAACCCAGGCGGTTGAATTCCCCGTTTCCTTACGCGGCTTTTCCGCTGCCTACCGCCATTATCAAGAACAGGTCTCCGGATGATGCGTATCTTTTCTTTTTCATCAGCAACACTCTTGAGCCTCGCCTTCGCATCTGGCGCATTGGCTGGGCCGTTGGAAGACGGCAAAACTGCTTTTGATGCGGGGCAATATGAAACCGCCATGCAATCCTTCAGCGAAGGGTTTCGTTCGGGGGATGCGGCCTCGGGCTACTACCTGGCCCGGATGTTGGAACTGGGTCTTGGTGTTGAAGCCGATCCGACATCGGCCATGCGGCTTTACCGCCAATCTGCCGAGGGCGGCAATGTCGAGGCTTTGAACCGCGTCGCACTGATGCATTACCGGGGCGAAGCGGGCGCTGCCCAGGATTATGCAGAAGCGGTGCGTCTTTTTGGGTTGGCCGCTGAGCAAGGCGACCGCAACGCGCTCTTTAATCTCGGCAAGCTCTACTTTGAAGGCAAAGGTGTTGAGAAAGACCCCGCTCGAGCGATTGCCTATTACCGACAAGCCGCAAACAAAGATCATATCCTTGCGCTGAACACACTTGGGGCGTTGTATCGCGCTGGCGCGACAAGCGCTGAAGATATTGCACGGGCACGGGGGTATTTTGAACGCTCTGCTGCCTTTGGCAATGCCGTTGGCTTGTTTGAAATGGCACGTCTCATTCTGGAAGAGGGCGCTGAGCCCGCCAATCAGATTGAAGCGCATATGCATTTGAACCTTGCTTCGGCCCGCTCGCATCCCAATGCACCGCAAGCTTTACAAGAGCTGACGGCAGCGATGACGCAAGCAGATGTGGAAGCAGCACAAGAGAAAGCGCGGGATTTTGTTGCCTCACCGATGAAAGTGCTGACTAAGTGAGAGCGTTGCGCACATATCCTCAGGCCGTTGGCCTTGCGGTGCTGATGGGTGCTGGGATAGCGCATGCCCAGGCTATTCCTCCAGCTGATTTGCGTGCTGCCGAAAACGAAATCCAGCAACAGCAGTCTGCCCAGACTGAGGCGGAAGCGGCCAGACGGGCTGAGCAGCGGCGCACAGGTGGTACGCAAGGAGCGCCGAGCACCGGTGTTGATCCTCTGGCCCCGGCCCCAGGTGGCCCCTGCTTTGAAATCCGCGACATTATCCTCAGTGGTTTTGAGGCCTTCAAACGCGAGCCAGAAGGTTATCGAGACCTCATTGGAAGCTGCGCCACAGCGGCAGACATTGCGGGCGTGCTCAACAGCATTAACCAACACTATCAGGAGTTGGGCTACATCACCACGCGGGCCTATGTGCCGGAGCAGGATGTGGCTGATGGATCGCTTGAAATAACCGTCGTGCCCGGACGGCTTGAAGGCTATGTTTATGGGGATGGTGCTCAGGCAGATGCGCGGATTGATACTGCGTTTCCGGGAGAGCGTGGTGATCTTTTGAACCTGCGTGATCTCGAGCAGGGGCTTGAGAACATCAATGGTCCCAGATCAGCGAGCGGGCGTTTCCAATTGATCCCCGGCGAAGAGCCCGGTGGGTCTTTTGTGCAGGTCCATGTTGAGGACAAACGCCCCTGGCACTTTGATTTGAGCCTCAACAATACTGGCTTTGATACGACCGGTGTTGTCAAAGCCACGGCGAACTTAGGCTTTGATAATGTGCTGGGGCTGAATGACCAGCTGCGCTTCAGCCTGACCTCGACCCCATTTGATGATCGTGGCAACAAGCACTCAGATGCTTATTCCGCGAGCTGGAATGTGCCTGTTGGCAATTGGTCTTATGGGATCGATGTGGGGGCGAGTGATTATTACTTCATCCTACCGGGGATCAACCAGTCCTACCCGGTGGAAGGGCGCTCACATTACGCGACATTTTCCGCCGAGCGTTTGTTGATGCGCAACCAGACAGCCAAGGTATATGCTTATGGCGATCTGAAGCTCACGCGCACGCGGACCTTCATCGACAATAATGAAATTGAAAGCCAGCGTCGCCGTTTGACTATTGGCTCCCTTGGCCTGCGGGGTGAGAGGAGCTTTGAGCAGGGTTCAAAGCTGACCTGGGACGTAGGGGCCAGGTTTGGTCTTGATGCGTTCGATTCCTACGTACTCGACAAAAGCATCGTTGATCCTGAGTTCCGCCTCTTGAAAGCTCGCCTGACCTATGAACATCCGCTGAATGATGCGGGCACGCTCTACAGGGGGACCTTAGTTGCGCAGCTCTCAGACGACATTCTGCCGGGAACGGAGCAATTTTCTATCGGCAGCTGGTCTTCGGTGCGCGGCTTCCATGATGACAGCATGTATGGCGATAGCGGCATTTATCTGCGCAACACAGTCGAATGGGACGCCTATAAAGGGGCCGATGTTGAAGTCCGCATGAATGCGGGTCTGGATATTGGCTATGTGGAGCCATCCGCTTTGCGCAGTTGGTCGCAGGATTATCTTGTGGGCATAAGCCTCGGTGCGGATATCAAGATCCAGAACCAGGCAACGCTGACCTTGCAAGTGGCCCATGCGCTCAGCCGTCCGGATGAAAACCCGCCCAATGCGCAACCCGCGTTCGAGGCGAGTAGAACCGTCGGCTATGTTGGCTTTAAAGTAGAGTTTTGATGTGTTTGGTGGATTTGGGATAAAGGGGTTTTGAAATGGGTAAGCAACTTGAAAAGCTGATCTCCTGGGCCTTGATTGCGGCTCTGACGGTTCAACCGGCCCTTCTTCATGCCCAAAGCATTCAGGTGGTGGGGCCGGATAATGGCCCACGTCCGCATGTGGATCAATCCTATAACGGCACCACGGTTATCAACATTGGCACGCCCAATGGGGCGGGGGTGTCCCATGATATCTATACAGAGTTCACCGCTGATGATCTGATCCTCAACAACTCAGCCACCAATGTGGATACACAACTGGGTGGCTGGATTGAGGGCAACCCGAACCTTGCGCCCGGACAAGCGGCTGATCTTTGGATCGGTGAAGTGGTTGGCGGCAATCAGACCCAGCTTAATGGTATTCTCGAAGTGGGCGGCCAAACCATGGATGTGGTGCTGGCCAATGAGTTTGGCATCACCTGCAATGGCTGCGGCTTTGTGAATACGGGCCGCGCAACACTGACCACAGGTACGCCGCGCTTTGGCTCGGACGGCTCACTCTCAGGATTTGATGTCAAACAAGGCACGGTGACAATCGGGTCTGGCGGGTTGAACCCGGAAAGCCGTCTGTCGCTGACTGATACCTCTCGCGTGGATGTAATTGCGCGGGCTGCGGCGATCTACGGCGCGATGCGGGCTGATCAGCTGAACGTGGTCGCCGGGGCCAATATCGTTGATTACAACTGGTCTTATGATCCTGAAACCGGTGCGGTCACCGGGATTACGGAACAAGCCGGAACGGGTGCTGCTCCTGCTTTGGCTGTGGATGTAGCGGCTTTAGGCGGCATGTATGCCAATGCCATTCAGATGGTGGCCACGGAAAACGGTGTTGGGGTGCGTCTCAATGGCGAGATGGCCTCAAGCACGAATATTGCGCTGAGGGCTGATGGACAGCTGACCCTTGGCGCACCTTCTGGCAGTCATATGCCGCAGATCAAAGCCCGTGAACAGGTGATCATCCGCAATCAGGGGCCATTGCTGCTGGAAGGTTCCATCACGTCCGAGAATGGCAATCTGATTGATATCCGCACCTCTGGCGGCACCTTGACCTTTACCGGCCAGGCTGATGGTGGGGCTATTACTCTCGAAAGTGCAGGGCTTGCCAACATCACGGCGGCAATCACTGCCTCAGACGCGCTCAAGGTCACATCACTCACGGACTCGGTGACTTTGGGCGATGGCTCGGAACTCTCTGCTGCCTCCATTGATGTGGATGCGGTGACCTCGGCGGCGCTCAATGGCAAGGCCACGGCCACAGGTGCGATTACCGTTGATGCAGGCACGGCGCTGACAACGGGCTCCGCTTCTGAACTCTCGGCCGATAGCATTGCTCTGAATGGGCAAAGCGTCACGACGGCTGGGGATGCAACGGCGATCCAGGGGCTGACTGTCACCGCAGGCACAGGCGGGGCGAGCAATAGCGGATCACTCTCAGGTACGGATGTCACGCTGACTTCCGCAGCCGCATTGCAGAACGATGGCAAAATTTCTGCCAGTGCCCTGACACAACTAACAGCGGCCACGACGCTTGCAACAGGTGCGGCTTCTGAGACCTTTGGCAATAACGTGACGCTTTCCAGCGCCTCAGCCACGCTTGATGGGGTCATCAAGGCCGATGATGCGCTCAGCATCACCACGACCAGTGGTGATCTGATTGTAAACGGTACAGTGGCCGGAAACAGCACTACGCTCACCTCAGCTGCTGATCTGACCAATAATGGCGCGATTGCCGGAACGGTCTCAGCGGCCCTTACGGCAACCGATACGCTGAGCACATCCGCAGGCTCTGAGGTGTCTGGCGGTGATGTGGAGCTGACAGGCAGCACACTCACGACTCATGGCGATGCTGTGGCCTCCATCACCCTCGATCTGAATGCCGGGGCAGGTGGACTCGACAACAGCGGCGCGCTGATCGGGCCCGCCACCACCCTGACCTCCGAGTCCGGGATCGTAAACCGTGGCACGGTGACAGGGGAGGGCTTTGCCACTCTGACGGCGGCAACGTCTCTGGAGGCCCGTATCGGCTCGGCTATCTATGGTGATGCCATCGCCCTGAGTGGGCCGAGTGTCATCACTGATGGGGTGGTAAATGCGGGTCAAACCCTGACCGTCACCGCTGGTCCTGGCGGGGCCACCAATAGCGGTAGCCTGAGTGCGCCTGTCACGACCATCACCTCCGAGAGTACAATCAGCAACTCAGGCGTTGTCTCAGCTGGCACAACTCTGACGCTGGACACAGCCACAAGCCTCACCAATGCGGCTACGCTGATCTCCGGTGATGATCTTAACATCTATGCGGATCAAATTCTGAACAATGGCGGGGTGATCTGGGCCAATGACAGCATCACGCTGGCTTCCAATGCAGCGCTTGATCCCGCCAGCCTCGTTCAAAACACAGGTGGCCGGATTGAAGCCTTCCAGGGCGATCTGACTGTTCGTGCGGATGAAGTGGCCAATTTGGGCACAGCCCCCACGATTGGGGCGAGTGAGATCATCAAGTGGTTGGAGCAGGGCAGCTCTGGCCCCACTGATCCGGTGGAAGAGCTCTCCAAGCTGATCGATCCTACCTATCTGGACGGTGATGGTAATATCCTGCCTGCCTATTCGGCGGAATATGCTGCACTTTGGGCCGATGCCATCAATGGCGGCGATACGCTCTCGGCGGACGCACAGTCGATCCTTAAATCCACTGTGACCACACCAAGTGGCACAGCGCTCAAGAGCGATTTTGCAGGTCTTTGGGAAGATATGTTCGCCAAGGCCAATGCCGATGGCACGCCTGATCCAGCTGCCCTCGTCGCCTCGATGGTGGACCCTACGATCTTTGATGTGGATGGGTCTGTTCTGCCTGCACATGCAGATGCCTATGCAGCACTTTGGGTCACACTGGCTTCTGGTGGCAGCTCTGTCTCGGATGCGGTGAAGGATATTCTTGATCCATCTGCCCTTGTTGTAGAGAGCACATCAACCGATCCCGTGACCGGGGTGGTTACCACAACCTATTCCAATGATCTTGTGAGCGACAACACCGATGTCTGGGCCGCGATGAGTGCGGGCTCAGGGGCTGCTTATGATATCGTCAAAATCCTCTATCAGGATCGGTTCAACGATGATGGTGTTTTGGCCGAGATGGTCGCCGGGGGCACGGTTGATATCGAAGCCGATGAGGTGCGTAATATCTTCGGTAATATCTCTGCCGGGGAAGACCTGTTCATTACTGCCAATACGGTAACGAACCAAGCCATGGGAGCCAGTCAGGTTCTTTTGGAGGTTCATAAGAAGCCGGGTTGCTTTACCTGCCATGAAGGCGAGGTGGATTTCTATGACACTTTCGGCGGACGTATCGAAGCGGTTGGCAATGTCTCGATTGCTGGCAGTCTGACCAATCTGACCCTGAACTCATCCGAGTTGTCGCTCCAAGACGTCATGGATGAGATGAATGCCTATATCCAGGAACAGCAAGCGGCGGGGGATGCAGACCTCACTGGTGTTCCTCTGGTGGCGGGCAACAACCTTGAATTCCACGATCAGCGTACCGATGATCATACAGCCCCTGTAGAAGGCAATGGCACGGATATCCGCGATGTGGTCGCGGTTGATACCGGCTCAACCACAACGGTGGATACAGGGGGCGGCACGTCCACTGTCATTCCAATTGATCCTGGCAGCTACAGCACGAGCGTGGAGGTGGTCACGTCCGTTACCCCTACCCTGACGCCAACAGCCCCAGTGGATGCGCTGCTGGCGGCGGGCCTCAATACGATTGCTGAGACAAATCCGGAGTTCACGCAATACGGCAACTACATCACCTCCAACTACATGATGGATGTGGATCGACTTCAGTATCGCGATGACCTCATCAACAACACATCTGAAACCATTCTGGCTGCACTCAGCAAGGCTGATGTGATTACAGATGTTGGCGAGCTGGACTATCTCAACCAGCCGATTGAAATCCCCGCAGCCGATGGCTCTGGCCTGACGACCATCTATCCTGCGGCCACCAGCTTTGAGCTGGATGGCACGGGTGCTTTGATCAGTGGTAGCACGGTCGCAATCTCAGGAGATGCGATTGATAACTCAGGGGCCATCCTGGCCTCACTGGACGCTTCGGTCACAGCCAATAATATCACCGGCACGGGCGGCTCCATTACCGCAGATGCGGGTGAGGTGGCGCTTACCGCCCTCGGCAGCATCGATTTTGAAGATGTGACCATTGACGGAGCCAGTGTCGATATCATCGCAGGGCAGGATTTTACCGGCAAAGGCGTGGCTATCTCGTCTGAGACCGATACCTCGATCTTTGCGGTCGCAGGTGTCACGCTCACATCCCTTGAAAATGAGTATGAGTTCAACCGCAACCGCTTCAGCACAAATCCTCTAACCGGGGAAGTACAGAAGACCTCAATCGGAACGGTCACGGCGCGGGATCAGCTGACTTCTTCTTTGGATGTGGGGGGTGATCTTTCCATTGTCACCTCTGGTGATTTGGCTCTGGCCGGTGTTGCCGGTGAGATTGGGGGCAACACCACGCTCTCAGCAGCTGGTGATCTTCTGCTGACAGCCGTTCAGTCTGAATTTGAATACCATGCGGGTAACGCCAAGAACGGCACTGACTTCCACACGGTGACCAGCCATGTGACCGAGCTGAACACGGGTGGTGACTTCACTGCCACAGCAGGTGGTCAGGCTGTTCTGGTTGGCACGCAGATTGATGCAGGTGGTGCGGTTCAACTCGCGGCTGCTGAAGATGTGGTGCTGGCCGCTGCACAGGACATCTACACCTATGAGACCCGCAGCTCTAAAAAGAGCGGGCTCTTTGGCTTTAAGAAAAAGTCCTCCTCCCACTCCATCACGGAACTAACCAATGAAGGCGTGCGCATTGCCGCCTCTGGCGATGTGGATGTGATTGCGGAAACCGGTGATCTCACCACGGCAGGCACGTCGTTCGTATCTAACAATGGAGATATTAACCTCTCGGCCGTGGAGGGCGATATTTACGCGGGCACCTACACGGATATCTTCCAGGAAGAGATCAAGAAATCCAGCAGCCTCTTCTGGGGGCTGATCAGTTCCTCCAGTCAGCTCAACACGGTGGATCAGTTCAACACAGGGACCGATGCGCTGGCCGCGCTCGATCTGAGCCTCGTCTCCGGTGAGGATACCACGCTGGTGGGCGCAACGCTCTCGGCTGGGCAAAACCTGAACATCAACACAGGCGGCGACTTCTCTGTCCAGGCCGCCATCGACAGCCAACGCTCCGAGTTCTTCTCGTCGAACATGGGTCTCATCACCATGACGACGATCCAGGAGCGCAGCTTTGTTGAAACAGCCGTGTTCACACAGCTTCTGGCAGGGCAGGGGATCAACCTTGGCATCGGTGGCGAAGCAGAGCTGGCCGTCTACACCCAGTTAGGTGTCGATGCCCCGAGCCTCGAAGACCTCTATCCAGAAGAGCTGCTCGCCCTTGAAGGCCTCAATCTGCTCTCCCAGGACCTCGCCAATGAGTACTTCTATGATAAGCAGACAAGCCTAAGTCCTGCGTTTAAGGCGCTCGTGAGTATTGCATTGTCCTTTACCGGCGTGGGGGCTGCTGCTGCATCTGCCCTTGGAGCGACGGGTGCTGTGGCCAGTGGTGTGGGCGCATTTGTCAACTCTGCCATTGTCGGCACGCTTGATGGCATTGTCTCTGGCAACTTCGATCTCGGGGCCATCCTTGAGGGTGCCGCTTTCTCCGGCATCTCAGCTGGCCTGACCGCAGGCATCAATCTCGACACTCTGGGCATCACCGCAGAAACCAACCCTGATTTGTTTAACGGTCTGTTGGGTGAGTTCGGTAATGGAAACCTCACCATGGCCGGTATCCTTGAAGGGGCGCTCGATGGGGCGATTTCCTCAGGGCTGTCTTCCGCCGTCTATGGCACTGACTTCCTTGAAGGCTTCTCAAGCTCACTCGTCAACACAGTGGTCAATCTCACCCTAGCCGATGTGCAGTTTGAAATTGGAGAGTTGGGACTTGAAGAAGGATCATTCCAACACGCGCTGCTACACGGCCTTGCGGGGTGTGCTGCCGCTGAAGCAACCGGGGCAAGTTGTGCTGCTGGCGCTGCTGGGGGAATTGCACAATCGCTGTATGCTGGTACCACAGATGAAATCGGCCGCCATCTAAACGCTGAAGAGTATACAAACAGTGCGGAGTTTATTGGCGCACTCGCTGGCTTCTTGTTCTCCAGTGGGGAGGCCGAAAACGTCAATGTTGCGGCTCTAGTTGCTGAATCCGGTTTTGAGAACAACGCACTGTGTGGAGGCGTTTGTATCGCTGCATTATTAGCCGCTGGTTATGTTTTCTTATCAGGTGGCGGTGATCCGATAGAAGGCTTGCAAACGATTGGTCGTGGCGAAGATTTACTTTCAGAACTGGCTGCCGCAGGAACAGAAAAAGGGATCGCTTTTGCTTCCAGCCACTTCCCTGAAGAAACAGCTGCTGTCATTGAGGCCATGGTAGCCGCTGGTGAAGTTGCAAACGTAGCAATTACCTATGTTGACGACGCAACCGGAAACACCATCAGCGGTACCTGGAATGAATTGCCAACCGGAGTTCAGGACGCGATTAAAGGCGGCGCAATTGTTGCAACATTCGTAATACCCGCAGGAGCAGCGACGAAAATCGGAAGGGCCGTTCCTGATAGAGGCCCGGATATTGATCTGCCACCGCCTGACAGAATATTGACACAGTTTCCTGATGGCACTTTCAGCGTTTCCGATTGGACTGGATACCCATCTGGCGTTCCAAGGCCACCAGAAGGAGCTACTTATAGGCTTCTAACTGGATCAGAGTATGCTGAGGCAAGACGGTTAGCAAATAATGCCAACGCTCAGTTGCGCCGTAGTGGGGTAGTGCCTGAAGGTCACGAAATCCATGAAATTGTTCCGGTGAAATATGGAGGAAGCCCGACTGATCCTGCGAACAAAGTGTATCTACCACGTGGTACACACCGATCTGAGGTCACACCATGGTGGAATAGGTTGCAAAGGGATTTGGAGCGATGAACGACTTTGAGAACATCCCAAACAAAAGCCTTGTTCAACTAAACACTGCGAGTTCTGATTTGTGGCCAGAGTTAGGAGAAGCCTTTGTCCTTAACCAGTTCTACCGGTCTTATTCTCGGGCTGAAGGCTGGTTGGGAAACGGCTATATCGCAATATGGACACAGGATGAAGTGCAAAACTTCCAAGAGGCTAACCTAGGAGCGTATCCCGATAAGTACCATTTTTTTGCTTCTGATGGAGGCGGTACCCAGTTTGGGTTCTTCATAAAGAATGATACAGTATCTTTTGTATCTGCACCTGACATTGGTGACGAAGAAGACGTTCGCGTCTTAGGGAACTGGGAGCAGTTTCTAAAATTGGTTACGGCTGGAGATTATATATGACCTTGCATGGAGAGTGTGTTGATTCGGGGAATTCCGTTGAGAAATCAGGGCTATCCGAACGGCATTCCAATTGAAGTTCGAGAATTCCCAGGAGCAGGGCAGTGAATAAAGAAGAGGTATATTCACACCTGCGATTTCTAGGTTGGCGCATTGAAACTGATGAAGTCGGGGACAAATACGCGATCCGATTGGAACAAGAGCTGGAGGCGGGACATCTGATTTGCTTGTCGATGGTATTCCATATGATGTCTACACTCCAACATCTGCGAACCCAAACCGAATTATTTCGGCGATTGCGAAGAAGAACGATCAAGCATCTGGCATTGTATTAGATTTGAGCAATTCCCCAGTGTCATCAGAGCAACTTGGCAATGTGCTAGCGCGAGTAAATGGCGCTGGTGCCACAAACATTACCGATATCGTGATAATTGGAAATTAAAATGCCATCATTAAAATGCAGGTGCGATAACCGAATAGACTTTGGACAAATTCCAAACCCAAATGAATGGCTTCTTGTATCTGATGTCGCCTATGACAAATATGATGGAATTGTTAACTCCGAAGACCTCTATTCGGAGTTCGAGCATGCGTTGCGCTGCCCAAATTGCCAACGACTGTGGGTTTTTTGGAATGGATTTTCTGAAGAGCCCACGTGCTACGAAGCACAACCAAAAAAAGATCAATGCACAAGCAATAACAAAACGAGACGGGTATATATAGGCTATTCCACAACCCTCAACGGTCGAGAGATGATTCAGTACTTTGATATTGATCCACTCCACGATGACCGATTATCAAAGTTTGAACAAAACTTTGGCTCCCCCTACATTCAACCAGGTTCTTTTGAGGTATATGGGAAGGAAACATACGGGAATGATTTCAACGCGGCATATGTGAAAGACTTATTCCCGTTTGACTTGGAAGAAATAATTCTTTCAAAAATCAGCTTTGATGAAGCGAGATGTGTGTTTTTTGTTGAGACAGAATCGGTCGATATAAAATCTGCGAAAGATGCAACCCTACTAGGTCCAATTGATGTTGAAAAATACAACTTTGAATAATAGTTATATTGAAGTGGTTCCACCTTTTCGGACAGGTTCGCAGCGTTTCTAAGGTGTATCGTGTTTAGGTTTCATGCTGCGTGTCGTTGCTCCAAGCCTGCCCAATATGCGTCATCGGGTGTCTGCCGATCAAGCGCGGAGTGGGGGCGTTTGGTGTTGTAGAATGCCATCCAGTCCTTGATCACGCGCCGGGCGTGGAAGCCATCGTCGATTTCCTCAAGGTAGATGGCCTCCTGCTTCAGAGATCGCCACAGGCGTTCGATGAAGATGTTATCGAGTGTAATCGGCGGAGCAATACTCGGCCACGGTAGCGGCGGCATTGTGTTGTCGCGGGCGGCGTAAAAGTCGGCCAC
>NZ_CAKZKO010000027.1 GCF_937123705.1 uncultured Paraglaciecola sp.
TTTAAAATGGCTTAATCAAGGCGCTTGAATAAAGTAATAGTTATTCTATTGCGAATTCGAGCAACGCAGAGTAAGCCTTTTTAAAACTCGCCCTAAAGGGAAAGCCCCAGCCATTCTTGCGCTGCTTTCTCACTATTTGAAAGGGATTGACCATTTCTGCATAGTGACGCCTTGCGCAAAAATGGCTGGGGCTTTCTGAGTGGTCACTTATTTATGGAGAATGGTATAAGCCTAACCTTTGGTATCTGCATTTTACGAACTCTAAATAAGATTGAAACTGTTAAAATAATGCTTTACGCAGCACAGCAAAAACTTCCTAATCAAAAAGCGAAAATGACTCGGTACGGCTATCGCCCTAAATCATTTTATAAAAGGCAACTATTTTTGTTGCAAGGATTGCCTAACGTAGGTCCAATTTTAGCGAAAGCGCTATTGCTTCACTTCGGCAATATTCGGGCTGTGATGTCAGCAACCGAGCAGCAATTAACAAAAGTGGCAGGTGTTGGTAATAAAAAAGCTAAAGAAATTATTTCGATATTGACTAGGTAAGGCGGGGTTGTTGCTTTCTTTGCCGATACGGCAGCAGCCTAGGAATTGTTTTTTAAAGCCATTCACAGGCACAATATCTTGGGTCGCCTAAGCAGGTAAATCAATGGTGTAATTTTTTTCCTGTAATCTCTGTCTCTAGTTGTATAACTACTTAGGAAAAATTCATGAAATACAAATTGTTAACGGTTTTTTTATGGGGTTCGATATTGGCTACCTCTCAAGCTTTTGCAGATAAAGCGATCTTTGCAGGCGGCTGTTTTTGGTGTATGGAGTCTGATTTTGAAAAACTTGATGGCGTCACAGAAGTTGTATCTGGCTTTACCGGCGGCGTCTTAGAAAACCCTACTTATAGTGGAAATCACCAAGGGCATTATGAAGCGATAGAGGTGACTTACGATCCGAGTAAAATTAGTTACCAAGCTTTACTCAATCATTATTGGATCAATGTTGACCCATTTGATGACAAAGGTCAGTTTTGCGATAAAGGAGCGAGTTATTTAAGTGCGGTTTTTGTAGCGGATCAGCAGCAACAAACTTTAGCAGAGATATCTAAACAAAAGGTGATTGATCAGTTTCCCAATCAACAGGTAGTCACGCCGATTTTACCCGTTGGGACCTTTTATCCTATTAAAGGCAAAGAGAGTTATCACCAAGACTATTACAAAAAAAGCCCAGTACGGTATAAATTTTATCGTTGGAATTGTGGACGTGATCAACGCCTACAAGAGATCTGGGGCGATAAGGCGAGTCATTAACACTCGCCTTATCAAATTTACTTACTGTTAGAGAGTAACTAAGCCCTACTCACCTTTCGCTAAGGTTTCAAATCGCAAACCTTTAGCTGTGCGGTTTTCAAAGCCTGCCCAATAGCTATGTTCTGGCTTGGCTTTTCCTTCCTTATCTTTAGCCCAAACACCGTCATTTGATTTAGGTGTGAGTGCTAAATATTGTTCAGCTTCTTTACTATTTTTTAGATGAGTATCCAGCCAAGCTGTAGCAAAGTGTTGCGATACATTGTTCATGCGCACGTTGTCCCATACTGCGTCTATGTAGTGTTCACTCACGTTAAAGCCTAGGGCTTCATCAAACCTAAAAGATTCTTCAGGTGCAGGCATAGGGGCGCCAGCGTTATGATTGGCGTGTTCGAAGGTTAATAGCGAGCGTTCAACACTTGTTATGCCTTGCCAAATAGCACGTACGCCCTTTTTGTAGCCAGATACATCGTCGTCAGAGCCAGCGATTAACAGCATGGGCACCTTCACCCCTTTTAAAGAATCATTATTCCACATGCCGTAATTCATCCCCCAAGGTGCAAAAGCGATCACTGTTTTTAGACGACTATCTGGGTAGATCATGGTGGTACTTTTATCTTGATGAATACCTAAAATGCCGTGAGGAACACCTCTTGGAAAATTAACTGCTTGTTGAGTTACACCACCACCTGCTGAAATCACTGCACCGTAGCCGCCCATTGAATAACCAATTAATGCAGTATTTTGGGTATCAACCGCTTGGTATAAAAATGAGTTTTTGTCTTTCGACAGCATCTCAATTTGGTCTAGAGTAAACATTTGATCTATAGGGCGATTCACTAAAGTCGAACCAAAAGCTGCGGCTGTTCTATAAGTAGAATCGGTATGATCGATCGAGGCAACCACATAGCCTTTTGAGGCGATGTTTTCGGCCAAATGCGCCATTAAGTAACGATTACCCGGATAACCATGAGAGATTAATACTAAAGGGTACTTATCAGGGCCAACTAAAGGCTTGGCATCGCGAACTGCTTTACCTACAATTTTCACCTCGGTTTTGCCATCTCGTATGAAAGCATCCAATGCTGTTTCGCCTTGGCTATCTTGAGTCGCTGGATACCAAATTTCTACGGTTAAAGGGCGGTCATACTTGGGTAAGTGTTTTGAGTCGGCCGGATCAATATTTACAATATCTAGCTGCTGGGCGTGACTAATATTTAAGGTCTTAACCCCTATGGAATATTGTCCGTAAGCCGCTAATTTTGGGGCGTCTGGTCGCTGCTGGTCAATACGGTTTTGGGCAACACTGGTTAAAGATATTCCGCCAATTAACACTAACAATACTGCTTTATTTGCTACCTTATTAAACATTTTTATTCTTACTTAATAAATATATGTAACGGCTACAGTATGACGTTTTACGAGTATTTGCTAGTTGAAAAAATAAAAACAAACAGCTTCTTTACTAACTTGGCTGCATCACAGTTGTTAACTCCGCTAAGTGATTTTGGATGATATCTAGCTGCGGCGTGAAATCATCAGGTTTAAGGTCGCCACTTTGGATTATTTTTTCTAGGGTCTTAAAGGCTTGCTCCGAACGTATTAGGGCACAATTATAGCTAGTCGGAATAAACTTGTATAAATGCACTAACGCACTGTTAGTTTCATTGTTATGTAAGGAATTGCTTAAGTCTTTAAGTGTTTGTTGTGAATGTTCAAGTAACTCAAAAATTGAATTTAAAAATTTCTCGGCACTGTTGTGATGTTTAACTATACCTTGGGCAATATCCACCCCAGGTAAATCGATACATTGTTTAGTAAGGGCTAATACTTTAGGTAGTTCATAGGCAACAGCTATTTCGTCGTCTTGCAAAGCACAGTGTTCAATATCGGCGTATTTCTGGGTAATAATATCAAACCCAAAAGCGCCTGCTGAACCTCTTATTTTGTGAGAAATCTCACTAATAATAGTCAAGTCATTGTTTTCTAATGCTTGCTGTAATTGGGTGACTTGCTCATCTAAGCTTTGTTGAAAATCTTTTATTAAACTCAGCATATCTCCCTGCAGAAGAGGACTGTCTATTTCCCCTTGTTTGTTGAGATAAAGCGATAATTTATCAATAAAATGTAGGCGAGAAATTGGCTTGGCTAGATGGTTAGAAAACCCTAAGCGTAAATAATGCTCGATTTCATGCTTCATATTATTGGCGGTAAGCGCTATAACGGGTGTGAAATTTCCCGCCGCTCTAATTTGTTTAATAGCTTCAGTACCATCCATTTGCGGCATATGAATATCCAGTAAAATCAGGTCAAACTTTTGATAAAAAATCGTATCTAAGGCTTGCTTTCCGTTTTCTACTTCTGTCACGGTAATATTCATACGCTTCAATAAAATGGAAATTAATTCGCGATTATTGGGATGATCATCCGCAAGTAATACTCTATTTCCAACAAAGTTTGGTAAGGCAACAGGTTTAACCGATATGGTAGGTGTCGATTGCCATATTTCACTCACATTGTTTATCCAAGGCGAGCCATTTACCACATTTAATTCGATAGTTAGGGTAAAAATAGAACCTTTTCGCACAGTACTATTCACGCTAATTTCACCGCCTAATCCTTTGGCCAGTTTTTGTGAAATACTCAAACCCAAACCGGTGCCACCAAAACGTCGGTTGATTGAACTGTCTACTTGAGTAAAGGGCTGAAACAATAATGCTTGCTCCTGAACCGATATGCCCTCTCCGGAGTCTTTGACTTGTATTTGTAAGTGACTATTAATTACACGTACCGATATACCAACAAACCCGTGTTCAGTAAATTTAATGGCATTATTTGTCAAGTTAAATAAGATTTGTTTCAACCGAGTGGGATCGGTATTAATTTGAGCCGGTAAGGGATATTCATACTCTAAATGAAACGCCAAACCTTTATCTCGGGCGCGTTTACCTATGGCTGATTCAATTTGAGCTAATACCGAAAACAAAGGAGTAGGTATAGACTCAAAATCCAATTTGTTGGCTTCTATTTTACTGATATCCAGAATATCGTTGATAACACTCAATAAGTGATTGCCATTTTCGGCAATAATTTTGGTGACGCGCTCTTGCTCTGCTTTGTCGATGTCTCCTAGTAAAATACCGTCAGCGTAGCCAATGATTGAGGTTAAGGGTGTACGAATTTCGTGGCTCATAGTGGCTAAAAACCGCCCCTTTGCATGACTTGCTTGTATCAAGTCACTATTAGTTTGCTCTAATTGTTCATTTGCTTGGCGTAATTCTGCAGTACGTTTTTCTACTTTATGTTCGAGGGTTGAAGTGAGTTTAATGTTCTCATTGGTCAGTAATTTAACTTTTGATGCCAAGGCAAAAGCCAGTAGCAGACTATCTAGGCTAGTACCAATCAAACCGAATAAATAAACATTGAGGTTTAAGCCGGGTAATAAGCCTAAATTTATTAGATTACTGACTAAGTTGGGCAATGCTATGGATAGCAATGCCAACACAAAATATTGAGCAGGCAGATACCCCTTAATCCAGCGGTTTATACCATGGTAGAGGCCTAACACTAGCACTACAGAGGTAACCACAGAAGCAAGATATAGAGCTACGCCTTGATTATAGAAGGCAAAAGGTAAAGATATGGTAGCCAGTAAAGCAGTAATTTTTAGTGCCATGGCTGCTTTTGGTGCAGATTTATTAAGGCTTAAAAACTGGATGTAAAACAAGCAAGAGAAAATAGCACCAATAATGTAACTAGGCATTAGCCAACTATCTGAACCACTCATACCGCCATATTCGGGCACACCAAACACCGCAGCCCAGCCAAAGGTATAGGCTAAGGTAGACAATGCATAGGTTATATATTGGTTATTACGCGTGCTAATAAACAGGAATAGATTGTAAATAGCCATAGCTAAACACATACCTAAACTTAGCAAAATGATAATGTTTTCTAGTTGAAATAGCTGTTCAGCTTGATTCAAAGGCTTTATTAATAGTTTGATAGGCGCAAAAAAATACTCGCTTTCAAATATGACCACAAACGTTTTTCGTTGGCCTGGCAGTATGTCGATTTTGCTACCGTAATGAAAATCTTGCTGGTTATTTGTGCTGTGTCCTGTTTTGGTTATGTAAACCTGTTCATTGTGGCTATAACGCCTTATTTCTATTTCTTGAACAACCGATCCATAGGGGTAAATAAACCATTCATTCTGTTGGGTGTCATTGTATATTTCAAAAACAACCGCGAACTTGTCGCCCAATGTGCGGGTGCTGTGGTGCTTGTTTAAAGTTTCTAACCAAGAGGGGAGTTGCCCTAAATGTTTGGGAAGGCCAGTGCCAGTGGCGGTGTTGCGCAGTGAAAAATACTCCACATTATCGCTAATATTTTGATTATTGATGCTACTCAAGTTAAAGCTGGTAATATGATTTTCAGGGGTAGTCGCTGCACTGGCTGCGATACAAAATCCTATACATATCCAGCCAATAGCGTGTTTAGCATGCCTAACAAGTAATCCTAAAAAAATAATACAAGTGGATAACGATAAAAGTGTAATTAAAGGCAAAATCTGGTGGCTAATCTGCATCAATATCAAGTTTAATAAGCAATACGTCTATCCTATTGAAGTTATGATGTTGACTCAACTATTCTTATTCGCCTTGTGTAAAAAACACTTTTGTTGCATTGTTGCGAGCAATGTATGCAGCCCCGTACAGTCGGTGTGATGAATATATTCAAGTACATACGCCACTGCCTCAAGGGTGGATAAGCTACTTTTTACTGTGGTACTCCTAATGTGATATTGATTATCAGGTGGGTTATCAAAATGCCAACTAGCACAGTGTTGTAACCAAGGATTAAGGTGCCAAATTCTTAAAGCTTTGCGCCAAGAAGCATCAATAAATATCACATGATGATTATTAGGAAAGAGTCTGGTCTTTTGTTCCAACTTGCTAATAGATTCAATCGAAGTACTTTGTTCGTGAGGGAAAAATAAACTGTAATTTTGAGGGTGACTCGTTACTTTTTGCGCGAGCTCTAACCAGTCTTGTGGTTCTTCACCTTGCAATACTGTTATATTTTTAATACCTAAAGTTAAAAGCTTAACGGTGTTTTTGGCATGTTTGGCTTCTTTGGGGTGCTGTAAAATAATAATATTCAGTGGTGACGAAATAGGGCTAACCCAAGCACATAAACAGGTACTTTGTGGGTAGTGGCAGGTTGGACACATCTGCCTTTTGTGTGTGCTCATATTGATAAACTGATAATCCTATTCCAAATTACGCATGATAATATTTTACTTATAAGAAAGCTGAAGAGTATGCATTATCCTATTCTCGTGTAAAAATGATGATTATGTCAGACCATCCCCAATACACCAAAATTTGGCGCACGGTACAGCTTATTCCCTCCGGAAAGGTTGCCAGCTATGGTCAAATTGCCGATCTTGCAGGCTTGCCTGGCCGAGCAAGGCTTGTAGGTAAGTCACTTGGCTATGTGCCCAACGATATGCAAGTACCTTGGTACAGAGTTTTGCGATCCAATGGTCAAATTGCGTTTCCCTTAGGCTCAGAGCAATCAATAAAACAAAGCGGCTTATTGCAACAAGAAAACGTAGCGGTATTTAACAATCGAGTAAAACTCGCCATCTTTCAATGGCAACCAGATTTGGCAGAGATTCTTTGGAAGTTGGAGTACTGAATAGACGCAGCGGTTAGTCTTGCTCTAACAAGACAAATCAGATACTTTTGTGTATAAATTAGGCTTATTTATCAGAGATTTTGGCATTGTTAAAAACATTTGATATAGACGAAGTGAAAGAAGGAATGTTCGTCGATTCTATAGCAAAGCAACAAGGTAAACTTAAAGTTACCAGTCGCGGTAGAATTAACTCTCTTGCTGCTATAAAGCAACTCAAAAAAAAAGGAATTTTGTCAGTTGTTGTAGATATGAGCAAACAACTCAAGCCTGAAGTGGCCGAACAAGAGGAATCAAAATCACCCGCTGAAGTACCGGCAATTTCTGCTAAAGTTTCGTTTGAAGCGGAGCTTCAAGTAGCAACTAAACTGCATAACAAAGGTAAAAATCTACAAAAATCCATGTTGCAAAGTATAGGTAAAAACCTGCCTGTAGATATTGCCATCCCAAAAGCTTTTACTAACAACTTAGTATCTTCAATCGATCGCAACCCAAATGCTCTAATGTGCATGACAAAAATACGCGAAAAAGACACCTACCTGTTAGAACATTCATTAAATGTGGCTATTTTATTAGCCAATTTTGGTACTTATATAGATTTGCCAGAAGAACAAGTACAAGAATTGGCCCTATCAGGTTTTTTGCATGACATTGGAAAAATCAAGATACCAGATGAAATATTGCACAAACCTGGACGCCTGAATGATCAAGAAATGACCATAATGAAGGACCATGTGTATTACGGCACTAAAGTTCTAATAGAAATGGGTATTCCTGACTTAATTGTTAAGACTATAGGTCAACATCACGAAAGGCTTGATGGTTATGGATATCCAGACGGCTTAAGAGGTGATGAAATTACACTATTTGGTAGAATGATTGCCATAGTCGATACCTATGATGCTATAACGGCAGACAGATGTTACAAGGTAGGCATGTCATCTAAAAAAGCATTACAAATTTTACTACAAGACGCACCTGAAAAGTACGATGAAGGGTTAGTCACTCAATTTGTACAATGTATCGGTGTTTATCCTGCTGGCAGTTTAGTCAAACTAAGCAATGAAAAAATTGCCATGGTACTCAAACAACATCCAGTGCATTCCACTAAACCTCTAGTAAAAGTGTTTTATTCGATTCGAGGTAACCACTATTTAGAGCCTAAGGAATTGGACTTAGCAACAGTTGTTAATGGTGTAAAAATTGTTGACGCAGTGATTGCAAGTGACTTTAAACTTGATTTCAATAAGTATTTTAATGAATCAATAGTGGTATAAATCAAGTCAAGCTAAAATTTCACAAAGCCTGTTAACTAACTTTTGCGTCCTTTAGGATGATCAAGATCTGGTCAGTTGTCACATCCGAAGGACACACTCCCTTATTAACCAATTCTTCATGAATATATTCAGGATCATTAGATGAAAATTGAGCGCTGTTTTTCTGCACGTATCGCGTTAGCTTTTGCTGTAATTTTCGAGTTAAACAAGACATATGCACATCTTAACCAGTTAAAAGTGAATTAAAGTTACCCGCGAGCCATCAATATTAGCCACACATGTAACACTTCTTAATTTACATACTTAGATAACTATCAAAAACTGAGCCAATATAATTTTTATATTATAAATCAACAAGATAGCTGTGTTCTGGAAGATCGCGATTAGGTAGTTGTAAAATTATCTGACAGAAAATTGCTTGTTATTTTTTATTGAGAATGACATCGAATAATAAAGACGTATTGTTCAAAGGCGAGATTGAACTCGCACCTCATATATTTAATAACATTTTCTTGAGTTGTTATTCAATATTCGCTATCTGCTCGCGCATTTGCTCAATTAATACTTTAAGTTCTACCGCCGATTGGGTGATGTTGGTGTTGATGGATTTTGAGCCTAGGGTGTTGGATTCGCGATTGAATTCTTGCATCATAAAATCTAAACGACGGCCAACTGCGCCGCCTTTTTTGAGAATTTTGTGAGTTTCGCCAATGTGTGAAAGTAGGCGGTCGAGTTCTTCGGCTACGTCTACTTTTTGGGCTAACATTACCATTTCTTGTTCGACGCGGGTGGCTTCGAGTTCTATTTTGGCTTCTTCGAAACGGGCTTGGATTTTTTCCCGTTGCCATTTGATCACGTCTGGCATGTGGGCGGTGACTTTTTCGACTTCTGCGTTAATACCATCTAGACGTTGTTCGATCATGGCTTTTAGGTTGCTGCCTTCGGTGGCTCGGGCGGCGATAAAGTCTTTTAGGGTTAAGTCAAATTCGGCCAGTACATCGCCTTGAATTTGATCCATGTCGGTTTCTTCGGCTGAAATAACGCCGGGCCAGCGTAATACGTCTAGAGGGTTCACGCCGGCTGATTGACCGTGTGATTGTACCCAATCGGCGGCGTGCATCACTTGTTTGGCTAAGTCTTCGTTTAGGTTGAGTTTGCCAACGGCTGCATCGTTAGCCATAAAACGCAGTGAGCATTCTACTTTGCCTCGCTGTAATTGTTTGCGAAAACGCTCGCGTAGCACAGGTTCCATGCTTTTAAATTGTTCAGGAAGACGGAAATAGGTTTCAAGAAAGCGTTGGTTAACCGAGCGTATTTCCCATACGGCTGTGCCCCAATCGGCTTTAAGTTCGCGGCGGGCAAAAGCAGTCATACTGTAAATCATCGAAATCTTCCTATGTCTTAGTTGTAAACATTATACCTGTGTTACGCCTTGGGGTAATTAATTCTTTATGAACCACCTAAAACTCAAGATAATTTTTACGGAAGCCTCTATAATTCGGCGCATTATTTTGAATGTGAATATTTAGGAGAGCATTATGCGTCCAAGTGGAAGAACAGCCAGTCAAATTCGCCCTGTTACTATTACCCGTAACTTTACCTGCCATGCCGAAGGCTCGGTTTTGATTGAGTTTGGCAACACTAAAGTGTTGTGTAATGCCTCGGTGACCGAAGGTGTGCCACGTTTTATGAAAGGCCAAGGTAAGGGTTGGGTAACCGCAGAATATAGCATGTTGCCACGCGCCACACATACCCGTTCTGATCGTGAAGCGGCCCGTGGCAAACAAGGCGGGCGTACTCTTGAAATTCAGCGTTTAATCGCGCGCTCACTTCGTGCCGCAGTTGATTTAAAGCTGTTAGGTGAAAATACCATAGTGGTGGATTGTGATGTGATTCAAGCTGATGGTGGTACACGTACTGCTTCTATCACGGGTGCTTGTGTGGCGTTGGCCGATGCACTGACTTGGATGCGCGCAAAAGGTATTTTAAAAGCCAATCCAATCAAACATATGATTGCCGCTTTGTCTGTGGGTGTATACAAAGGTGTGGCTATTGCTGATTTGGAATACCTTGAAGATTCTGATGCCGAAACTGACATGAATGTAGTGATGACAGACACCGGCAAACTGATTGAAGTGCAAGGCACAGCTGAAGGCGAACCTTTCGATTTTGACGAGCTTAACGAAATGCTGGAACTCGCCAGAAACGGTATTCGTGAATTGTTCGACGAGCAAAAATCCGCTTTAAACTAGGACCTTAAAATGCAAGATTATCAACGTGATTTTATTGAGTTTGCATTAGCCCGTAATGTATTAAAATTTGGGCAATTCACGCTTAAATCAGGCCGCACTAGCCCTTACTTTTTTAATGCGGGTTTATTTAATACCGGTGGTGATTTGGCCAAACTTGGGCAGTTTTATGCGCAAACGTTGCAAGACTCAAATATCGATTACAATGTGTTATTTGGGCCTGCCTACAAAGGTATTCCAATTGCCACCACCACAGCCGTGGCGCTAGCCGATAAATATAATGTTGATAAACCTTATTGTTTTAACCGCAAAGAAGCCAAAGCTCACGGTGAAGGCGGCAATCTGGTAGGCAGTCCATTGGCGGGTAAAGTAATGCTGGTGGATGATGTGATTACCGCTGGCACCGCTATTCGCGAGTCTATGCAGTTAATCGCCGCCAATAATGCCCAGCTTACAGGTGTGTTGATTGCCTTAGATAGGCAAGAAAAAGGTCAAGGTGAGTTATCGGCCATACAAGAAGTGGAGCGCGACTTTAATACTCAGGTGGTATCTATTGTCAGTTTGGCGGATTTGGTCGATTACTTAAGTGATAAAGACGATATGGCCGAGCATTTGGCTAACATTAAACAATATCGTTTAGATTACGGAATTTAGTTAGCCAGTGAGCCAAAATAGCCCATTTGAGTCGGCCGATTATCAATTAGATGCTATGGGTTTACGTTGCCCAGAGCCTGTGATGATGGTGCGGCTAAAAATTCGTGAAATGCAGATTGGCGAAACCTTAGTTGTTACCGCCGATGACCACTCGACAACCCGTGATATCCCCAGTTTTTGCCGTTTTATGGAGCATGAGCTGCTCGCCGGTGATATGGAAAAAAGCCCGTATCGATATGTGATTAAAAAAGGCCGCTGATACAAGCGGCCTTTTGTTTCTTTTGGTTACCTAGTTAGGATTAACTAAGCTTAAATTAGTTAGGTTTGCGGAACTTTAGTGTCCAGCGGTCGGTATTACCTGTCACTGATTTAACCCCTACCTCGTAACGCAGTTCATCGTCGGCGCGATAATGTAAATCGCTATAATCGACTAACTCAAAACCAGCTTCCTGAATTTCTTTGATCGCCAGTACCGGATCGACTCGGCGGCCATTGGCAGGATTTTTTGGCTCCATGTGGCGCGCCGTATGATCAACTACTGCATAAACACCGCCGGGCTTGAGGGCTTCAAAAGCCAGTTTGTTCATGTTGCGACGACCTTCTTCATCAAAGTTATGGTAGTTACGAAATGTCAGCACCATATCAAAGTCACTTTCATTAAGTGAACTGGCCTCTTTGGCTACGATTTTAATTTTATCGAATCCTGACTCTTCGGTTAATTTTTTAATACGGCCCGTACCTATGGTGGCGTAATATTCACCTTTTTCTCTGACTACAGGTGCTAAAATTTTGGTATACCAACCACCGCCTGGTATCAATTCCAAAATTTTCATGTCGTCACGGAATTCGAAAAACTCCAGAGTTTTTAAGGCTTTGCGGTTTCTGTCTCGCTTGGTATCTGCTTCAGTTCTGATTTCAGCTTTTAGTGCTGTTTTAATTTTTTCTGCTGTGGCATCGAAATTATCTGCTGCTAATGAACTAGCGCTAACTGCTAGCAACAACATAGGTAACAATTTTTTCACTGGTGACTCTCCATTTGTAGTTTTTGATTTTGATAGGTTTTTTACACGTTAACTGACCGTTAAAAATTGGAATTAGTTTCACGCTAGAGGTTTTTATAAACAATACCGTCTTTCATCACAAAGCGAATATTCTGCATAAGTGAAATGTGTTGTAAAGGGTCACCTTTTACCGCCACTAAATCTGCCAGCTTGCCCACTTCTATTGTGCCTAAGGTATCACTTACTTTGAGTAAGTCGGCGGCACTTTGAGTGGCACTGCGAATGGCTTCAATGGGTTTCATACCTGCTTCAACCATCAAGACAAACTCTAGGCCGTTGTCGCCGTGAGCTGACACACCTGAATCCGTTCCAAATGCGATTTTTACCCCAGCTTTATAGGCTTTTGCGAAGGTTCGTTGAATCAGCGGACCAATAGTGGCCGCCTTTGGTCTCACCATTTCTGGAAAAAAGCCATCAATCTTGGCTTTTTCGGCTACCCAGTTTCCGGCCATGATAGTAGGCACATAATAAGTGCCGTATTTTTTCATTTGCTTAAACACCTCTTTGTCCATGTAGGTGCCATGTTCAATTGAATCAACGCCTGCTTTAACGGCCCGCAACATGCCTTCTTTTCCATGGGCATGAACAGCGACTGTCATGCCGTAATCTTTGGCGGTGGCCACTATGGCTTGTAATTCATCATCCATAAATTGCGGATTTTGACCGCTTTTTGCCACACTCAACACACCGCCCGTTGCGGTGATTTTAATTAAGTCTGCCCCATCTTTATAACGTTGACGTACTGCTTTTCGGGCTTCGGCTACGCCATTTACTACGCCGTCTAGGGGGCCTGGGTCGCCCATAATCGATTTACTGCGGCCATTTGTTGGATCGGCGTGACCCCCGGTTGTAGCAATTGATTTTGCAGCGGTATAGATACGTGGGCCTTTGACCATACCTTTGTTAATGGCGTTTCTTAGGGCGGCGGTTTCGTTGTGCCTATCACCGACATTACGTACAGTGGTAAAGCCAGCCATCAAAGTTTTTTCACCGTAATGCACGCTTTTAATCGCATAGTCAGCTGCATTTAAGGTAAAACCTTCCATATAACTGGCCGGCCCAGTATTTTGGCTGGATAAATGGGTGTGCATATCCATCAATCCCGGCATTAAGGTGTATTCTGATAAGTCGATAAGGGTGTCTTCACTGCTCGCTTTGGTGAATCCTTGGTTAATAGCGGTGATTTTATTATCCGTGACAACGACCGTTGCTTTATGGATCACCTTATTGGAGGTGCTATCGATTAAGTTACCGGCATGGATAACAGTTGCGGCCATTACCGCACTCGCTAAAAGAGGTTGTGCCAAAGTAGCCAAAACAAGGCTTGCCTTAAAAACAGTGTTTTTCATATTGATTTATCCAGTTATAACTCGCCCAAACTAAAACGGTACTCACCGCTTTTTAGCATTAGATGGCGCTTGCCATCTAATGATTGCTCTTCTCCTTGTTCGGCGAGTTGGTAATATACATTTTGATGTAAGCGGGCCCATAAGTTCCTACGTACTAAAACGTAAGGCAGTTGCGCAGCGGTTTGTTTATCAGCAAATATTTTGATGGGATTTTCTGAACTTACAATTAAATCATCACCTGTATTGGTGGTAAGTGCTAACTTATCTTCTTCCTTTTGCCATTGTGTAATGATAAACGGGACGTCTTCAACTTGAATGCCGATTTTTTCTACGGGTGTCACTAAAAAGTAGTTATCGCCTTCTCGTTTTAATACGCTGGCAAACAGTTTGACTAAGGGTTTGCGGCCAATGGGCGTACCCATGTAAAACCAGGTGCCGTCATGTTTTATTTGGATATCTATATCGCCACAAAAGTCGGGGTTCCATTTTTCAATGGGAGGCAAAGCGGCATTTTGAGCGCTGATTTGTTGTTGAAATGCTCCTAAGTCGAAATTAGTCATTAAAGGCTTTCTTTTAGTTCACGCAATTTGGCTTTAATGCGACGCATGTTCTCAGGCCCGGTACGTAGTAATTGTTTTTGCGGTGCGCTTAATGATTCAAGCCGCTTATCTGCAAACTTGAACATCACGCTATCGGTAAATACTTCTACAGGAACAGGTACCTCTGGAGTATCCAGTAATACATCTATTGCCTCTTGTAGTTTTTCGTCGAAGTTATATGAAGGGCTGCCAATCTCAGCATATATCTCTTCAATGGCGGGTTTGTACTCTTGATACAGTTGTAATAAGGACTCGGTTTCAAGAGACTCAAATATTTCTACATAAGGAGAATAACGCTTATAACTCGCTGGATCGATCCACTCTTTATCGGCTTGTCTGTAGGTACGGAACGACTTCTCTGGTTTAACTAATACTCTATTGTTAGCCGCGAGTTCTTCTTCAGCTAGGGTGTTGGTCATAATTACAAAGCGTTCTAGTAAGGCTTCATCAATAAGTAAGCGGGCGAAAGCATCGTAATCAGAAAGTGTTAACAGTTTAGTTTTTACCGTGCCATCACTGGTGTCTAAGGGCTCTGGATCGGGGATAATTTCAGGCTCTGGTGTTGCTGCTATTGGATCAGGCACAATTTCAATAGGCGGCTCTTCGACAGCCTCTAATACTTCAGGCTCAACAACTATAGGCTGTGGCTCTGGCACTACAACCACAGGTTCAGGCTCGCTCGGCCAAAACACAATTGCCAGAATAATAGCTATCACTATTGTGCCAATAGCAAAATGAGGTACTAAGGATTTGTTCGAATCTTCACTCATGACGTTTTTGTTCACCAAACATTAATTATGACTTCTACAATTTAGCCTACTTAATTTTACCTAAAAATGATATGTGTAGATTGTAAAATACTGTAATCACAAACTTATCTGGACTGACCATTAATAGGCCATTAGACTGATTGTGTGGTTTATATACTTTAGCTAGAGCACAAATAAAGTGAATATAATTTTATATGCGGTACCGTTTTTTTTCTTATTGATTTTTTTAGAGCTGTTGTTAGAAAAAATCAAGGGCACAGATTACTATCGTGTTAACGATGCTATTAATAGCTTAACAGCGGGCGTTTTGAGCCGTATGACTGGCATAGTGAAGCAGTTATTTCCGTTAAGTATTTATGTGATGATTTATGAACAACTGGCATTCTTTAATTTGGCGCAAAGTTGGTGGGTGTGGCTGATTGCCTTTGTGCTATATGATTTTTGTTATTATTGGAATCACCGCTTAGGCCACGAAATGAACCTACTGTGGGCCTCTCACGTAGTACATCACTCTAGCGAAGAATATAACCTTACTACTGCGTTACGCCAAAGCGGCTCTAGCTTTTTTAGTTTTGTCTTTTACATCCCAATGGCGCTAATGGGCTTTGACCCTGTAGTGCTTATTACCGTTGGTTCTCTAAATTTGATATATCAATATTGGGTACACACACGGCATATCCCTAAATTAGGCTGGTATGAATGGTTTTTTGTGACGCCATCTAATCATCGTGTACATCACGCGCAAAACCAAATATATATAGATCGTAATTACGGCGGTGTTTTTATTCTTTGGGATCGTTTATTTGGCTCTTTTCAAGAAGAATTAGAAGATGAGAAGCCTATTTATGGCATTCGCAAGGCCCTTAAAAGTTGGAATCCGTTGTGGGCTAATGTGCACGTTTACGCACAGTTATGTAAAGATTGCTGGCATGCAAAGCGTTGGCAAGACAAACTGCTTATTTGGTTTAAACGCACCGGTTGGCGACCTGCAGATGTTGAGCAAAACTACCCACTCGGTAGAGTCGATCTCACTAAGTTTAGAAAATTTGATATCCCACTGACCTTGACCAATAAGTGTTATAGCTTGTTACAGTATTCGCTTATCTCTTTTGTGGGCTTGCTGCTAATGATAAACATTGCTGTGTTTAGCGTACCTGAACAATTAGCGGTGGTGTTTTTTGTACTTTTTGGCAGTGTTTCGGCAGGCATGGTACTTGAAAACAACCCTCTGGCCATATACTCAGAATGGACTAAATGCGGGTTAATTTTGTTGACGTTAGTGTTTTATAGTTTTCCCCATTGGATTGAGTTGGTACTTGGTATAAGTATTTTGATAAACGCGACTATGTTATCCCTTAAAAAAAGCGACATTATCAATATCTCTGAGCCCATGTTCGAGGCAGGGGTAAGTTATACCAATCTCCATAAATAAGTGCTCACTCAGCGAGATTGTTAGGATGGATTGGTATAAATGCTAATGGCTCGATTTGAAGGACTCAGAGAACCTTGATTGTGAAAACTTTAATAGTTGGCTATCAATATTAAAGATCATCTTTAATATTGTGGACAAACAAGTAAACGTAATATGCGCCCATTGCTACCATAATACCAATACCTAGGATAGAGCCCCAAGCAACTGGGTCGTTCAATATTAAATCCCACATAATGTATATTACCTCTGTTGGTTTTCGTAACAGAGGTAATGGTAAGTCATCATTTAGGTTAAAGGTTGATCTAGATCAGCTTTGTGGCGGGTGCAGTGCTCAGTGCTCGAAGCTGAGTTTTAGTAACTCCACAGAATCGGTAAATGTGAGGGTTTGTAATTTACCTTTACCTTCCACATTAATGGTATTGATTTGCTCTGGCCACAAGTCACGTAAGGCATTATGACGTATTTTCATATTGCTAAGTTGCGTTGGTTGTGTGGTTTCTTGGTAGACCCAAAAAAACTGGCCATCAATTTCAACGCCTACTCGTTTAAGAGGCAGGGCTTTATTGTTACTATCAAGCAAACTAAAACGCTGGTGAACATAGTCGCCAAATTGCTGTTGGGTTTTTTGGGACCCTATAATATCGGCATCTTTACCAAATATCTCTTTTACCGCATGTTCAGCGTCGTGGACTCTAAATCGGTGCATGATTTCAATATTTTCGGTACGCGGATTAAACAATACGGTACTAATAGCCGTTTTTTGCTGGTGGGCTGAAACAGAAAACGCTGCAAATAGCAGCGTTCCCATTAACCAATTCATGATTTTAGTCATTGTTGTCTTGGTCATCTTCTTTTTTATCTTGGTCTTTCTTCAGCTCAGTTTTAATATCTTGCATAATATCGCGAGATACTTTCTTAGTGCTTTTCTTGGCTTTATAAGCTTCGATACGTGAAGGAATAATTTGACGAGGATAGTGGTTGTTGCTTACATCTACATCGGCTGTTTCCCAACGTGGATCAACAGTCACACTAACCAGCACTTTGTCTTTGTCGGTGATGATCATCTTGTTCACGGCTTTGTGCGTACGACGCCAAATTTCAGCAGGAATGTACTGATTTTCGGTGCTGCCATCTGCAAAGGTGAGCTCTAAGATAATAGGCATCACTAAACCACCTTTGTTAGAAAACTCCAACACATAGTAGTTTTTGTCTTCTTTAACGGCGCGCTCAAAGGCGGTTTTTTCCCAAGGTTTGAGTTTATCCAAGAATTTATTGTATTTATTGCGCTCTTTGTTAGTCACAGTAAATCGGTCATTTTCGTCGTAGAAATCGGTGATATCTGGGAAACGTTCAACCCATAATTTTTTACCTTCGGCTTTGTTACGCTCGTCGGTAAGCGATACTGGTTTGTCTGCTTCTTCTTGACGCAAACGTGCAAAATCGATATCAGGATTTTTAGTATCCACGCGTAATTTTGAAATTTTATCTAAAGAGATATCGACGTGGTCTGTGCTGTAAAACCAACCGCGCCAGAACCAATCTAAATCTACACCCGAGGCTTCTTCCATAGTGCGGAAAAAATCTGAAGGCGTAGGGCGCTTGTATTTCCAGCGCTGGGCATACTCTTTAAAAGCAAAATCAAATAATTCACGGCCTAAAATGGTTTCACGCAGAATATTAAGAGCAGCAGCTGGCTTAGTGTAAGCATTTGGCCCTAAACGCAATACGCTATCTGATTGGGTCATAATAGGTACTTGGTTTGAAGATTTCATATACCCAGTAATGTCGCGAGGCTCAACACCCCATGGAATGGTAGGATCCCATTCGCGACCTGCAACACCGTCTAAGAAGCTGTTAAGACCTTCATCCATCCAAGTCCATTGACGTTCATCTGAATTCACTATCATAGGGAAGTAAATATGCCCTACTTCGTGAATAACCACGCCAATTAAGAAACGTTTTTCGGCTTGTGAATAAGTACGGCTACCATCGTCTTGTAACTCGGTGCGCGGGCCATTGAAGGTGATCATTGGATATTCCATGCCGCCTACAGGGCCGTTAACTGATTGTGCAACAGGATATGGATAGTCGAAAGAGAAACGGCTATACACTTCTAAGGTTTGAATCACGGCTTCGGTTGAATACTTTTTCCATAAGTCGCCACCTTCTTTAGGGTAAAACGACATGGCCATAACTAGTGGTTGGTCGTTGCCGCCTTGCTGATGGCCGCGTGCATCCCACATAAATTTACGTGATGATGCCCAAGCCACGTCGCGTACGTTTTTGGCGCTAAACTTCCAGGTTTTAGATTTGTTGGTACCGGCTTTTTCGTTTTCTAGTGCTTCTTCTGCTGTTACTACAAATACAATGCGATCCGCTTTTTCAGCTTGTTTTAGTCGTTTGCGCTGGGTAGAGGTCAAAACTTCTTTTGGATTTTGAAGTGCACCAGTAGAGCTAACGATGTGATCGGCAGGTACAGTTAGCTCAAGATCATAGTTACCAAACTCTAAGGTAAACTCACCACGGCCAATAAACTCTTTATTAGTCCATGCTTCGTAATCGGTATAGGCATGTAAACGAGGAAACCATTGGGCTAACAAGAAAATATCGTTGCCGCCTTTACGTTTGTCGTCTGGAAAGTGCTCGTAACCTGAACGAGCCGATACTGCGTCTTCTTCAACAATATTAAACGCATAATCGATGTTGAATTTTACGGTTTTGCCAGGCTTTAAATGAATGGGTAAGTCGATACGCATATTGGTACCCACTATTGTATGTTTTAGCTTTTTACCTTTGGTATCTGTAACGGCTTGAATATC
>NZ_CAKZKO010000028.1 GCF_937123705.1 uncultured Paraglaciecola sp.
GGTAGACGCACCGCCACAAATAGCCTGCAACCATGTGGCATAACGACTGATCACGCCATTGACGTGCAGCACCGCCACCCCGCCTTCTCGCAGCTCTAGGCACTGGCCCAAGGCTTTGCCACCTTTCGCCATCACGGCTTGATACTGCGGCAAATTCTCAGCGGTGGTTTTCAGCTCGGATAAGTCCAGACTGTCCACATCACGGGCCGCTAATTGGCCCATGATGCTCAGCAATCGTTCATCAAGCGCCCAAGCGGTACTAAGCAGGTACTCAAGAGCTAAGTGCTTTTTCATTCGCTGCTGTCCTCCTTATCTTTTGATGTTGCGGCTTCTTCTGGGGCATTAAAAAGCCCAGCTAAATTGCTGGGCTTCTCAACACCTTCTTCCTCGCAGATTGTTTGCCATCGCTTCAATGCCTTGGCATTTCGGCGCATGTTTTCGTCAAGATCTCGTCCATATTCTGCGGCCTCTACGTCAATGTTAGATAGCTGATTTGATACCGCTTTTTGTCGAGCGTTAACGTCCTGCTCAGGATGAAGCCATTTAAACGCATCTGGGCGAATATCTAACGCCAGATAGTAATAAGGGTTATCGGCATAGCCGGGCGCATCGAGCTTGCCCACCAGCACCGCATCAGATAACCACCATTGCCAAATCTTAAAGGCAACTTGGAAACCGCTGAGGTTTACTTGATCAAAGCCAATGCCCCGGCGGTACTCATTGAGCAACGCCCGCACCAGCCTGTCATTCAAGCCCGCCCAGTCCCCGGTTAATAACGGATAGGGAATTTCTTGCCCGGCGGCCATTTGTAAGGCTTGCCAGCGCACAAAATCACTGTAACCGCTGCCCGTGTTGTCTCCATCAAACAGATCCAGCTTTTCCCCGGCTACCCCTCGCAACAATGTGCCAGTGGCTATGCGGGAAACTTCGTCCACGGGTTCGCTTTCATCAAATATCGGTTTGCCCGTCATTGGGTCAAACTCAAAATCATCTTCGTCAAACGCTTCACGGTACAAAAAGCCAGTGAAGTTGCTGCGCTCTTTCTTGCGCACCAGCTCGGCATCATCGTAATCATGGAACGTGCGATCTTTTAGCAGCACCGCCGCTGGATCAGGTTCGCCACGAACTTGGCCGGGGCGCAACTGTTTAAAATGGTGGATCACGTCACTGGCTGGCACTCGCTCTAAATCATGCAAGCTGACCACTTCCACACCATCTTGGGGATGATGCTTGTAAAACCAGTAAGCCACTCGAACTTTGCCCTTAAACTCAACCCCTTGAACCACTCGGTTGCCGTTCTTTAGTTTGCGGCTAAACTCCACCGGGCACAGGTCGGATTCCATTACATCCACTTGAATAGGCACCGCTAAGCCAGCCGATAAACGGCGGCGTAAACGGCGAATGAACACCTCACCACTCATGCGGCGCGAACGCACACACAAATCTACCAACGCCCCAAAGTTTTTCACGCCTTCGGGATCAAGTTGGGTGCTGCTCAGTTTCCAAAGCTCATTGGCCGCCAGTCTGAACTTATCATCCCGGCATGTGCTGAGTAACCAGAAACCACGGCCCACCTCATTGGTGGTGTTCTTGTTGATTGCACTGCGCAATAACGGGCTGTTTCGATAAGCTGCCCGGCTGCGGTTTCTCAATGGTCTGATTGCCGTAGCCAGTGAACTGTTCGGCCCCGATGCTGGAGCTGACCAACCGATTGAGCGCGGTGCTCTTGTTGCCCCTTCATACGGGGCGGCGGGCGTGGATAGCGGTTGCCCATCCATGCCCACAATGATGCTTTCTTTCATCGAATACCCCGATCACCTACCGTGACAATGCCAGATAATGGATTGCGGCGGCGGCCTGCCCGTTTCGCCAAGACTCGGCCAATATAACGTTTTGCCTGTAGCAGCTCGGCCATGCTGCGGTAAGTTACCTCTCGCCCGTTGATTTTTACGGTGAGTTCACCGCTGGCAATGGCTTCATCGAGCGCATCCAGATCATCTTGAGTAAATGCCATTGCGTTCCTCTCTAGGTTCTGCGCCTACGGCGGCGCTTGGGTTGTTCTGATATTTCCCCCGCTCCCGTTAATATCTCGCTGTTTTCATCAATCGGCTTGGCCCACGGTGGCGGGTTATCCCAGCTAATCCGATCCGCTTTGCGGTCAAAGATAATGGCCCAGCAATAAACCAACAGGTCAAAGGCTTCATTTCGGGCTGAATTAGACGGTTTGCGCCACTTCCCATCAGGGCCACGAGTTTCACAACTCAGCTCATCAAAAAAGCTCTCTGGCAACCAGTCAGGAAAATGCACATAGCGGCGGCCCGGTTCCTCACGGCCCAAGGCATTAGCCACCACGTCTTTGATTTTGTCCGTATTAAGCAGCCACACAGGCACATCACCCGCCGCGCTGGCCTTACGGTCATTACGTTTGGTGTTGTCCGGGTAGCTCTTTTTCAATAATGGGGCAGATATACGGCTGGCCCCTTTCACCAACATAAAGCGCCTAGACAAGCCCAACTTTTTCAACTTACGGAAATAGTTGTAAGCATTATCTGTCACCCCTTCTTCACCACCTGAGTCACAGGCCGTGAGTAAGATCGGCATGTGGCGGCCCGTATCATCATCAAACTGATAGGTTTTATTGATCACCTTTTCGGTGATCGCGTCCCAATCTTCCAGATAACTGGCCGGGTCAATGCGAGCAAAGCCGCTGGCCGTGTCGGGATCTTCGCGCTTGCTCTTGGTCAGGGCATAGCGGTCAATCACGATGTGTTCTAAATCTTCACCCCAGCCCACCACTTGCACTTCAAAGCGGGGCGTTTTCTTACCGCCCTGCACGTCAATGGCAGCGGTCAAGAAGCGCACCCAGTCCGGCACCACTTTCACACCCAGATCGCCACGTCTATCCATCAGGTCATTGGCGTTTCTGTCCGTGTTTCTTGGTGGCGTGAATGGTCGGCCTTGGTCGGTGTTGGTTGTTGCCTTGAGGTTTTCAAGGCTCCCGGTGCGGTCATAGTCATTCATGGCCGCCAGATACTTATAAACCAACTGGTTCCACGTTTGGAAAGCAGCACTTGGCCCCTTTTGCCAAAAGCTGGCTATTCGGCTCACTCTGGCTTCACCGTGGATCACCCGGTTTTGGTCGAGCCACTGCCCTTGAGGCAGCCACACACCATTTTTATTAAAATCATGTTTGAACTTTTCTTGGTGCATCACCCCGCAATGAGGGCAGCCCAGAAACACTTCCCGGCTTGCCTTGGTCGGGTCAATTTCATTGGTGTCATACACCAGCAATTCAAAATCAGCCTCAAACCATTCACCGCAATCCGTACACTGCCAATATCTCAAGCGGCGATCCCCTTGGTTATACAAGGAAAGAATGCCTTTGGTTGGCGGCGCTTCATGCGGGCTTTCTGGCCGATACATGGGATCGAGAATGTCAAAGCCCGGCGAACTCTCCGCCAGCACCATGCCACTGCTCATAAAAGTTTGGGTACGTTTACCCGCCAGCACCCAGCCGGAACCCTCGCCGCCCACGTCCTGTTCCATTCGGTCATAGTCCGTGAGGCCAACCCGTTTCCAGTCGGATGATGCAAAAATGTTTTTACTCGGCCAGCCTATCTTGAGGTAGTGCCCAGCCTTAAAAATCTTGTCATGTACGTTGTTATCATGGGCGCGGAGCGATAAGGCCGCCCGCACTTCTGGGCTGGATTCAAAGCTGCGGCTCAAGCGTTTCTTGCTGTACTCTCGCGCTTTTTCCTCAGAAATTTGCACCACTAACATATCAGCCGGGTCATTCACTGCCGTGTGCATGATCCACGCATCCAGCAAGCTGACCGTTTTGCCCGTTCGCGCTGGGCCAGCAAACACCACGCCATCAAACTGCCTCGATTGCAGGCAATTCATGGGTTCGTGCATATAAGGGATCAGCGAGCCATCCCACGGCACCATTGCGCCGCCTTGCTCTACATACAATAAACGGGAGGCGCTTTCCGCTATCGGCTCACGCTTGGGTGCTCGCACCAATGTGGCCGACTCGCGGCGAATCCTTGAGGCTTTGCCATAACTATTCATCAGCCACATCCATCAGTTCATTGTAAAGTTGATCGCGGAACGTATCGGTGGCCCGCTCCAGTGCATCCAACTGTTCAGGATTGAATAACCGGGTGCGTTCCATCTTGTCTGTCAAACCTTCAAAAAATGCCACGTTGGCTTTAAAGGTTCTGACCTGATCCGCCCGGACATCTTCCACCGGGATCAACTGTTTGGTTTTTTCTTCAACAGTAAGCCGCGCTATTTCTGACTGAAAATAATCTTTTCGGTCTTTCGGGTGTAGCTCATTTGGTTTGTATTCCGTTGGCATCACATTGGCTTCACCCGCAAACAACGCCGGGCCAACATCAGGAAGCGGATAAAGGGGAACACCCTTCACTTTTTTTACTGAGGAAACCCCAGCCGCATTTAATCGCTTTCGTACCGTGTCACGAGAAACCCCAAACGCCTGAGCAATTCGGGTTATGTTCCACAGGTAAGCATCATCAATTTTTGTAACGTCACCCACACTACAACGTCACCTCTTTTGTAATGATCTAGTGACGATCTTAACCGTCAAATAAAGATCAGTTTATAGCCAGTCCCTTCACCTCCCAGCCCTTGCCACACTTGAAAATCATCAAGGTGCTGCTGACGACCATAGAAAACCCGAAAATTAGCCAAACCCCGCGAGCCTACCGCCCGTGGTTAGCTTTGATTCTCTCAGGGTCCCCGGCAGTTCTGGGCTGCGAGGTGATACACTCTCTTAGGTCGTGGATAAAGTTCACTAATTCACCCAATGAACGGGGCGGAAGGTATACCCCTCCGTCCTCGGTTTCTGTCCAGCCGTTGGCCGTAGTCACACGGCCATCAACTGTTCTTATCCACTGGAGTTGCGGCGGAGTCGGATCGCATAGTCCCGCCTTGCTCGGCGGTTGGCTTGCGCACCCCATCAGACTCAGACTCACCAAACAGATCAGCCATAGCTTTGCTGGGGTCGTCGGCCACTGAGGCCCGGCGTTCTTCACGCCGTAGCCGTTTGCGTTCTCGGTTATACTCATCGTGCTTGTCCAGTAATCGGTTAAACAGATTTGCGATAGCTGTCAGGGTTGTTAGTAGTTTCATTGCCTGCCTTCCGGTAGTTACCTGCCAGCACTTCCATCAACTTCACCACCCAACGGGGCAACTTAGCCAACCATGTGGGCGGTATCCATGCCCGCAGTTGAGTGAACACATACCCAACCAAACCCAACACCGTGAGCCATTGGGCTGCTTGTTCATTGCCTAAGAACACGGCCAGCAACTCCATCAACGCCACCGGGTGTTCCGGGTTCGTTGCCAGTTCGCTTGCCATGACCGCTTGAGGCATTGCCAGGAAAGCCAGTGCAACCGCAGCCAGCCAAACCATCAACGCCGTTTTAAAACTTTTGGTTAATCCCATGTTGTTACTCCAAAAAAAGGGCGGCCCGAAAGCCGCCAATCACCTGCCTGCCCTTGCTAAATCGTTGGGAAGTTCTCCACAAACTCTTGGGGCTTGCCTGCACCCAGCGGCGTGTTGTAATACTGTTTCCAATACGCTGCCATTCCTTCCACATCCCCAGCTTTAGGGAGTGGCGCTTTCACTCGGAGGTAATGCACTCGGCACATTGCCACCGCATAGTTCAAGTTACCCATTAACTCATTGGCATCTGGCAACATGTCATCATCAAGGCTTTGCATACTTGCAAGCTCGGTGATGCCGTTTGCCAATGTGCGTTTATACGCCAGATAGTTGCACCAAATATCATCATGGGTAGCGGGTTCCATCTGAGCCAAGCCCAGTGCAGGGCCGCCGCCCAGTTGCTTGATGTATTCGCCACGCGATTCCTGCCAAATCGTCCCGATCACCAGTTGTTCCGCTGCTTCACTGTGCAAACCAAGTTTTTTCAACGTTGGTCTGATCACTAATTCCAATAGCTGTTTTGCGTCCATTAGTTGCGCCCCTTCGTTTTCAACGCTGCCACATCTTTTTCCAGCTCACCTACACGGCGGAGCACCTCACGGTTATCCGCAGTCGCCCGGCGTGATTCATCACCCAGCTGAGCCACTTGCACTTGCAGTTTGCTGAGTTCAATTTGATTGGAATTAAGTGTTGTCCCCACCCAAAGCAGCAACGCAACGGTGATGGCTGACACGATACCGAACAACGCCCGATCCGTGCTTCCCACATGCACTTCATTGCCTGCTGTTTTTTCCATACATCCCGCGCCCATAAAAAAACCCGGCACAATGGCCGGGTCACAGTTTCAATTCATATTCAAGCTAACTTATGCACTAAAGGGGCGCTAACCCTAACTAATCCCTGCCCTTTGGGCTTCATGCGGGATACGTTGCAATCACATGCTGGCTTAACTGATAACAGGTGCAGCCAGAAACAAACACCCTGAAACTCAGCACTCATCTACATGATTTCGCCCTCCCGCGCCCATAAAAAAACCCGGCACAATGGCCGGGTTCAAGGATATGGAAACAATGTCTAAGCTCTCTTGTGGCGCACAAACACCACGATGGAACAAACGATAGAGCAAACCGCCACTTTCGTCAACCCTTGAGTGTAATTAATAAACTCACAGTGTAAAACCACCCACCTGCAAAGCCGCTTTTTCTTGTGTTTGTGACCTGTCACAACATCAATTTAAGGGCTTGATTCGTGTGGTAGCAAGCCGAATCCCCTTTAAATAAGCCCTTGCAGCCACCGGGCAGCTTATCCCCGCACTTGCCACAGCATCCCAGCTCAGCCAGTTGGGCGTTCAATCGCTCTTTATCACGGTGAATGAGCAACGCCACGTATTCATCAGCGGTGTATTCGCCACGGATACCGCCCCGGACTTTGCACAGTTCGGCCAAGTCGGTGCGCTCGGTGGCCGATAGCTTAACCTCTACCACCTTAATATCAAATTGTTTGAGCTTTTCACGGCTTTTGCGCTTGCGTTCTGCCGCTTTGGTGCGCTTCTGGTTTTGCTTCTCTTGTTCAGTCATGGGCTAAAAACATTCTCCTTTGTGATGAATCCTTACATGCTCAGTGAAAGCCCGCCGTTAACCGCTTGCTGGCTGATCGAGTGATCCGGCTGTCTCGGTATTGTCTCGGTGGTGTTTTTAAGGAAAAAAAATAGACCTTGGTGGGCTAACCAAGCGTGATACTGCTCCAGTGCTTGGCGTTTCTGGGCCTCAGCAAAGGTGTGGATGTAGGTCTGATCAAGTTTGCTCATGGCGTGATTGAGTAACAGCTCACCCACCATGTAATCCGTGCCCAAGTCCATCCAAATGGTGCGGGCTACCTTTCTCAGATCATGGGATTGCCATTGGCTTTCACTCACTGACTTAATGAGCGTATTGGCTTGATTTCCATTTAAGGGCTTGCGTTTGGTTGAGTTCGGGAAGATGTTCACGCCCTCATAACCTTTTGTTTTTTGCTGCTCTCGATACAGGCGCAACAATGCCACGGCCTGATCCGTTAGCGGCAAGGTGTGTTCTTGTTTGGTTTTGGTGTGCTCAGCGGGAATGAACCAACGGCGTTCTGATAGGCTGATATGCTCCCAACGTGCCCGGCGTGTTTCTCCAATCCGGGTGCCGTGCATCAACATCATCAGCACCAGCATCAATTTATCATGCTTAATCGGTCTTAAATCGGATAACAGGGCCGCCACTTCATCACTGCGAATGGCTGACGGTTTTGGGGTGATCGGGGATTCAATAAAATCACTGAATTGATACCCGGCCACCGGATTGTTCGCCACCATCTTGAGCTTATGCGCCCGTTTAAAGGCTTGCTTGAGTACCGCCCAGATTGAACGCACATAAGCCAGCGAATATTCAGATTGCAACGGCCAAAACAGATATTCATCCAATTCCGCATGGTTTAGCTCTTGAATGGCATGATGGGCCAACCTTGGCAGCAAATGGCGGCTAATGGCTGACTTAATGGCGCTTTTGCGGGTTTTACTGAGGTTACGATCAGATAAAGCACGTTCTTGATACCAAGCAAGCAGATCAGCCAATGAATGAAATGACTGGCTCACGTTCTGGCTGTCTAAATCACGGGCCAACTCGGCTTGAATCTCAGGGAGTTTGTTTAAAAGGGCTTTGGTGGTCAGTTCAGGCCAGTTTCCCAGCTTGCGCCAAATCGTGCGGCCCTTGGCGTATTTCACCACAAACCAGCTGGCTGCGGTTCTGTCTGAATGAAAGCGTAATCTGAGGGGGTGACGAGGGTCTTTTAATTGCCGGGTTTGTTCATTGGGTAAGTGTCGTTTAATTACGGCATCAGAAAACGACACTAATAATGTTTTGCTCATTATTCACACTCTGCCCCACCTTGAAAATCATGCAATGACACCACCGGGATGTTCAATTTCTCTGCCAGTGCTCTTTCTGCCATTGCTCCTTTCGAGTGCTCAGCGTTCGGCAGCTCAACCACCAGATCAGCCAGTGGTAAATTCACCATTGAAATTGCCATGTATTGGGCCTCTGTCAGTCCTTTAGGGTTATTCATTGGTGAAATCACCTGATAACCCATGTATGACAGCTTGCGGGCGGCATCTTCAAAGTTAGGGCGGTTATAGTTTTCAATGTTTGAGATTGGCCCGCTAATATAAACGATAGGGTTTGCAGCCTCTTGCCACACCACGCGCCCCCAGCGGTCAATCACCCCTTTACGGCCACATAGCATGACAAACTGAACAGCATTAAACGCCACCGCACCCCTTGCAATAAGATCGGCCAGTTTTCGGTTAGCCACTGGAATAAATTGATTTGTGTTGTTCATTCCTGTTCCTCAATCATGCAACGGTTAGCAAAACGGATAAGCTCATGGTGCCCTTGCTCCACCAGCTTGCATTTTTCACCCGCTGGCGTGTCTTGGTCGGCTATCTTCTCGATCAACTCCAGCATGGTGCTAGCTGCGGTAGCGGTTGGCCTTTCCACGGCCACAAACACCAAGGCCAGCACATCACCATCAATCTCACTGATCTGCATCTTGGCTGAGGCGGCCCCCAGCCCTCTTGTTTGTTTAATCAGCTCATTGGCTGCACTGCTGCACATCATCCAGCCGCCCCAAAAGTAACAAGAAAAAGAAGATCAACCAGTCGAGCCATTGACTCAAGTAGCAGCTGACCAATGCCCCAGCCTAATGAAAGATAAAGCCCTATTTTGTAGTAATGGCCTGATTTTGATTCAATCAGGCTCACCATGTTTAAATGCGGCTTGATCATGCTTGAGCCTTGATCATGGTTTCGCGCATCATCTGAACCTCAACAATGAGATCGATTAAATCCGTGTCGTCATGCTCAGGTTTGCCAAGAGCTTTTGAAAGGTCGGCTCTTACTCTGTCCTCTGCATCACCAGCCACAGACAAGAATGCAGCAAAAACAGCCATCAGGTAATCAGCCTCATGCACGGCATCAAAAAGGGCATGATGTGGGTGTGGGTTTTTCTTCAAATCATATTTAGGGTCAATGCCAAGCAGTAAGCGGCCCATTAACACCGCCGTTCTCAGGCTTTGATTGCCGCCATAATGCCAAGGCTGTTCAATGCCAACTTGTTCACAGGCATTGGATAGAATCACGTTATCAAACTCAGGGCCGTTGCCCATTACTTGGCGTTTAGCTTCACCGAAATGACAAGCAAAGAAGGCATCAAGCCCAGTGAGTACCATTTCAAGCGGGGAACGCTCAAGATCGAGGGAAAAGGCTTCGTTATAAGATTCAGGGTGATCAGCTTTTACTTTCTCCCACCACTCCAGTGTTCCCGTGTCTTTTTCACGGTTGAATTGAGAATCTAAATCACAGCGAGAATAAAAGCGGGCCACTTCTACTTGCTCCAGTACGTTAACAATGACGCACCCAACAGATAAGATCATGGCGTTTGGTGTTCTTGCAGCCGTTTCAATATCAACCACGGCAACCAGCGGGGTCATGTTTAATTCAGTTAATGTTTTCATTGTTCGCTTTCCTGCTTATCTCGGTTTATCAGCTCTAACTGATAAGCCATTAAAATGGTGCTTAAATCATTGCGGTTCACTTGGCAATCTTCCCCACCACCTGAACCCAATGCCGCTGCGCTTAGGCGCTTAAATGCAGCCATCACACTTTCTGAATCAGTTTTCATCAAACCCATCCACTTGCACTTCAAAGCGGTCAACAGCCTTATCAACACTAATAACAGGCTCTTTTCGTGCTTTCGTGCTTTCTTGCTCTCGTTCTCTGGTTCGGTCTTTCAATGACTCCAGCGCACGTTCAATATGTTGGATGGCTTCGGCGTTCTGCTTACAAGGAAACGGGCCAGCCTGAAAGCAAGACAAGCGGTGATGGCAAACAGCCAGTAAGGTTTCCAGCGTTACGCCATTGCGCCCGTGTTCATCTGGGTGGCCGTTCTGAAAGTTAATGGTGCCTAAGTCTTTGGTAATATCTTCACCCTCAACAATCACAGCCACATAATTGTTCTGGGCACCTGCTGGATTAACAGGGCCAGCGGCAAAGATACGGATCGGCTCATCGTCATTGACTCGGTGAGTGGTTATTTCGTTCAGCATGGGTACTTCCCTCTAATACATGAAATCTTGATTCATTTGGCGCTGTTCCATTAAATCTTCAATCCTGCGGCGAACGGCTACCGCTTTCGGGTTTGGTTTATTCTCAACAGTCTTGTTTTTGGATGCTTTGCTATTAAGTGGGTGATGTGTGCTAGACGTTCTTAACATTGTTTTCATTCCTTAATATCAGCTAAGTTTATGAATGGCTGCTAATGTGGCATAAGCAGTTAACTTGGCATTGTTAACATTCTCTTGATGGGCGGCGGCATCTTTTAGAACAATTAACCGCTCGTAATCATTCAGAGGGGTTTTGTCCAAAAGTTGCTTTATTTCTTTGAGCACATTTAAAACAGATTCTTCGTTTATTTTTGCTTCATTTGGTGCCATCAGATCAGCCCTCCATCTTTGCTTCTTTGATTGCCTCACGGCGACCTTTAAACCAATGGCGGCGAGCTTGGCGGCGCAAATGCTTCTGATTAGTTGGTACGTGGTTTTTAATCATCTTTGTGGTAAATGGATGCTCATACGAACAGAACCCTGATTCATTCCAATCCTCGGCCATATAGCGCACATAAGATTTTGAATTACACTCAGGACAAGGAAGAACACCACCACTATCCAGATAAGTTTCGCCGTTCTCATCACTCCCGCCGCTGTCTGCATCCCATAGATAACCATCAATGCAAACACTATCCGGGTAATGCGCTCCAAACTCATAACCTTGGTAATCACACATTGTTCTATCTCCCTAACTTGGTTAAAACATGATTGCGACCTTTAGCCAGCCGCCGTTCATAGGTTCTTAGGCTTAAATCCAATTGGTGAGCCTTTTGCATTTGGTTTAGTGGTTCGCCATCATCAACACCAATGAAACGGCCAAGGTACTCAAAGCGCACCACTTTGACGGTGATCGGGTCAGTGATAAAAAGCTGCATCAGTGCCGCTTCCACTTTGGCTTCAATGCAATCAACAATGGGGGACGAACCGCCGCCACTGCCAAACATCATGTGGCCTTTACTCTCGATCATCTTCGCCATCATCGAGCTACCGCTGGGCATACAAACGCCACCAGACACGCACCAACGTGCCCAAGCCTCAAAAATCTGATCTGCTCCCCTGCGGCTCACGGCTTAAACTTCCTCTATCGTTACGGGATAGCGGGCCTCTACTTGCTTTTTCTTGAGCTTGTAAATATCTGTGCGAACGCCTTTAACATCGATCACATGCACTGAACCATCAGCGTGAAACTCAACAAAATCCGCTTTGTAGACCACCCCACCTTCAAGGTGAAAAGGCACCTGCATCAAAAAGGTAAGCACCTCCCCGGCACGTACCCGAATCTTTAACTGGCAGTAATAACCTGCCTCTTTTTGGCTATCGAACGTGATCCCATCGATCTTTGATTTTCGATTGCCGTATTTACTGCGGCCCACTGGCTTTAGGGTGTGGCGTAATGGCTTCATTTCTTACCTTCTGGCTTTCCTAGCCCTTGAACAGCCGCAGCCATGCAAACATCCACGGCTTTACCATTGAACGGGCCACCTTTGACATAACGATCAGCGGCGGCATTGCTTCCCTTAGTTGCCTGAGCTTGTGAATAGCCTTTAGATAGCAGCAAGGTGAGTGCGTTTTTTCGGATGAACTCGATCACGGGCTGCCCTCTGTTTTTTGTTATGAATTTGCTTGGCCTCGGAATACATTTCCTCTGGCGTTAAAAAATGGCGGCAATGGCGGTTTGAGTTGGTCACATACAGATCACCAACTCTAATTGGCACCGCGTTAGACACTTGGCCTTTCACCACAGCAAACAGCGCCCCAAGTTCCCGCAGCGTTTCCGCTTCCAGTTCGGTGAGAATGGTTGGCAGTACCAGCGCTTTACCTAAGCCCGCGCCGTGACTTATCACCAAATTACGTAGCTGCTTTGCTCGCTCTGCTGGATTTTTTGGGTATCGCATATCAAAGCGGGTGATGTGTGGCGACACACTACAAATTTGATCAGCAATCTGATCGCGGTTTTCTTCGCTGCCGCCAATAAGGCCAATAATCAGCATTCCTTAATCTCCTTTAATTTACAGCGGCGGAAACTAGCCACCAGCTCATGCAGCTGGCCCAGTGATTCCACTGCCACGCTTTCAGCCTTAACAACCGAAAGCACCGCCTCTAACTCACCCACGGTGACATTTGAAGCAATCCAATGACGAAAAACCCGATCAGCGCCGGGCAACTCCACCAGCTCGCGGGGAAACTTGGCTGATTCAATCAACCAAGTGGCCCACTGCTGAGGCAAATCAAACAGGGTATAAATGGCAAAAACATCCACCACCGGGTGGCTTGGGTTAGACTCGGCCACCACTCGGCCATCACTTGTTCTAACCTTCAACCCCGTGGCTGTTTCTTCTACTTGAAACAAACCAAGGCGCTCACTGCATTCAAAAAACTGGTTCATGCTTTCTTGTTCTGCACTTAGTACCACCAGCCATTCAGCGCGGGATAAGGTCACACAGGATTCACCCACGGCGGCCAGCTGCTCTTGCACCTTCAAGAAACGGGCAAAACCAACCAAGCCCAGTTCATCTTCCAGCCGCTTAATAAACGACTCAGCCGATAAACCCACCGGGTACTTAAACCAGCTCACGTTCAAACCCTTCAATGACTTTCACGCGAGCAATAGGGCGGTAGATTCCATTAAAATCCACCTCATGCTTACTTTTAATCACTATGTTGATAGCTGACGGAAACAACGGCGAACGCTCGCCACGAATCCAAGAAGCAACCGTGCGCGGGTTCTCTTTCAGGATCTTGGCGGCGGATGGGATGCCACCCACTTTTTTTACCCAAACGGGAAATTCCACTAACAAAGCCCTCTTTACACTCACAGTGTAATAATTACACTTAAATAGGCTTGGAATCAATGATTTTTGCTAGTTTTGCCACTTTGTGTGTAAAATTGCGCTATAGATATAAAAAGGCGCTTGTGAACGTGGGATTTACTCGGCATTCTATTTTGTTGCTTAGGTTGCAAACTGAGTGGTCAAGATAGGCAGGAAAAGCCGCCACTTATTGAGGCGTTACTTATTTAAGAAATAATAAATAAATGATAGAAAAGAAAAAAAGCACACTTTTCTTATTTTACATCTTATAAATGTGCATTGATTACAGGGAGTTAGCGGGCAGCGTGGTAATATAGCGCCCAAGCTAACCGCAGGGTTTTTAATTTAATATATAACGGGCCATAGGCCGAACGCTTGAGAACTCAGGCGTTATAAGTAAAAGGCAGCTCACCATGTCTGAACTAAATAAAATAGTTGGCGCACGATTACAACAGTGCCGCAAGGAACGTGATTGGACGCTCGAACAGGTTTCTAACCAGATCGGTGCGACTCTCCAGCAATATAGTAACTGGGAGCGAGGGATTCGCCCCGTGTCATTAATTTACCTGCATAAGCTCGCGGCGTTATACAGCAAGAACGGCGGCTGGCTATCTGGTTTTGATGAACAACAAACTGACACCAAAGGCCCAACAATAACCATTAATGACACTCTCATGGATAATGACCTTGTAAAAGGTGATGAGGTGCAAATTGATAGTTCAGTAACAGTGCCAAGCACCACGGATATGTTCGCCATAAAAGTGAATGATCAGGTTTGGGTTCGTTGGATACGCCCGGAACTCGATGGCAGTTATACCATCAGGGCCGTGGATGCCAAACACTGGCCTGAAATGAAAGTGGGCAGCCTTGATGAACTCAAGAAACTGGAAATTATAGGCCGGGTTCACTGCATAAAACGCCACATATAAAAACGGGCACGGTCAAAAAACCGTGCTTTTTTAGTGGCAAAAGTTACACATAGAGTGTAAATTCTAACCCCTGAAACATATATTTAAACTTGGGGTATAGAAAAATGACTCAGCACACTTGTGTAGCCGCACTGGCTCCGGCACCAGTATCAGGTAACTTTGCAGCAATCACCACACCAGAAAAACAAGAAATGGCCCTGACCAATTTGCACGGGTTCGGTTCAACATGCGCCGGAATGGCTGCACTTGCTAATCAGGCAATCAATGAAGGTGAGCTGACCATCGAGACAGCCCAACACCTTGCCAACCTCGCGGAAAAACTCCAGCAAGAATCTAACATCATCACACACTTACTTTCTGACCTTTTCCTTAATGGGGCGAGTTATGAGACTGATAGAAAATGATGTGATTTGTGAATCTGAACAAAACCTGACGGATGCAGAATGCCGGGTTTTGTTTGGATTGGCAGAAGGTGAAACCCCTACCGATATAAAGAACGCCCTTCAATGCGACACCATGAGCCTGAGAAACATAGAGATCAGGCTTATGGATAAGTTAGGCGCTAAGACTAAAACCCACATTGTAAGCCGTGGGTTTGTTTTGGGTGTTCTTTTCAGTCGGGCGCTTTGTCTTATGTTGGCTCTAGCAATGAGCCACCCCGGTGACGGTTCAGACGATTGGGCACGTTTAGCCCGTGGAAGCCGCACTTCTCGAACCATCCGAACCAGAACAACAAGGGACGCATAAACATGGCCGACTTAAACAACCACGCAAGCAAAAGCAATCCAACCTTTCGCAATCAGACTTCAACCCCTGAATGGTTATTTCAGGCATTCAATTCTGAATATTCTTTTGACTTAGATGCAGCGGCCACCAAAGAATCCGCTAAATGTTCGCTTTACTTCACGCCGGAAACCGATGGCTTAGCCCAAGACTGGGTGGGCGCAACAATGAATGTGGATGATGCCACCGTGTGGGTGAATCCACCTTATTCAGACATTGGCCCGTGGATGCTAAAAGCACAAGAAGAACAAGCCAAAGGAATTACCACCTGTTTACTTGTACCCCATGACAACCGTGCAGAATGGTGGCCTATCAACATAGCCAGCGAGATCAGGGACATTGTGGGCTATTACGATGATCGGGTGTACCTATCAGGTAAACAGAAAGGCACAGCCTATAAAAAGTGGTGCTCCGGCGGTATTCGCTTTGTGGATGCTTCAACCGGGAAAGAAATGCCCCACGAACTCAATAAACCTATTTGCTTGGTTGTTTTCCGTCCCGGCCATGATGGCCCATGCCAGCAAACCTTTGTTAGTAAGCGTGACTTACTTGATATTGGCCGCGCCATTGTTAAAACAATGGGCCGCACTCTTTGTGAACTGGAAGAACACAGCACTGACTTTAACGAATGGATCAGGGCTTGTGCCGCAGCCGTTGGCCTGTTTGGGGCTAAACGTCACTATCCAAATGCAGAAGGGAAAATGGCCCTAATGGCAGCAATGGGAGGCCAGGAATTTAAAGACCACACAGCCGGACTGAGTGTCAAGCAGAAACTAGACGCTGAAACCTTTTGCTTTGCCGTGTCCACTTACCATGTGGATGAGCTAAAGCACACCCTTACCCTGCCCCAGTTCGTGACCGTTATCCAACAACTTAAAACCGTCAATGATAACGGTGAGCACAATGGTAGCAAGATCATGACTAAACGAGACTTGCGCAAAGCCTTCATTGACCTATTAAACCAAATCAACCAAGAAGAAACACAGGAAGCCGCCTAATGACAAACAACCAAACCACCACTGGCCCAGCAAGAACCGGAATGAGCTTTAATCACCCCGGTTGGAAAAACGTGAACAACCTACCCCGTAAAAGCATCATTTCAACAATGGTGACTTATGTGCTTAATGAGCGCCGTTACCGTCACCAGCAAGCCATCAAGATGGGAGGGAAAGCCTAATGGATTTCGCGCAAGCCTTAGCATCAGCCGATTCATCCGATCTGCTTGAGGCGTTCATTCATAAGTTCAACGGCGTGATCGAGGAATCAGACGATTTAGCCGGACAAGTTAACATACTCACCAGCCAGCTGGATGGGTACAAACGCCAATGCAGTGAGCAAACCAAAGAAATTGAACAACTGAAAGCCACCAATGCCCAGCATGAAGAAGCACTGATCGAGGCGGAAGGCATAGCTAAAAAAGCAATGGGCATGAATGACGAGATCAGCCGCCTTAAAGTGCAAGTGGCTACAGCACAAGATCAACTCAAAAAATACAAAGGTGAAGGTGATCCAGCTCGTCTTAAAAAACAAATTAAGCGACTGAAAGAGAATGGCACCGAAAACCAAAAGCGCATCAAATCGCTTGAGACTGGTATCAAAGAAGAACGCACCAACCGTGAAAAGACACAAGTGAACCTGAACAATGCTATTGGCAACATTTCAGAACTTCAAAAACAACTGGCCCATGATACGGGTAGCGGCTTATATCATAACGGTGAGCACCACCTTATTATCTGGCCTCAAAAAACCAAGATGCAAGACGATGAGGGCCGCACCTTTGAGGGTCGTTCTCTGCTTTATCTTCACCAAAGTGGACGTGGCGGGCTAATCACTTTTAACCCAGAAACCAATCAAGCCAATTTGTGTGCAGCGCCTAAAGGTGGCTTGCGCCCAAGTGTTGAGTGCAAAGATTTTGCAGCCGATTGGCTTTATAAAGTGAATGATATTCAAGAGGGTATCATTCAAGAAGAAGATATGATGCCAGTGAATTACAACGGAAAAGACTTCTAAACCCACCAAATAAAAGCAGGGTTCAATCCTGCTTTTCTTCACTTTGTGACCTGTCACACCCTCCCCGCTATCCCTTTTTAATATTTTCGTGCTTTCGTGCTTTCTTTCTTTCTGGCTTTTCCCTATACTTCATTTCAACACTTGCACGAAAGCACGAATGCAAGAAAGTAAGATAATTTAAGGGAGCCAACCAATGGGATATAAATTAAGCATTATCAATCAAAAAGGGGGCAGCGGTAAAAGCACCATCGCCCGCGCCATAGCCACTTGCTATGCCACTGCGAAATGGGATGTGAAAATTGCTGACCTCGATATAAATCAATCAACCAGCTTTGAATGGTTACAGCGCCGCTTAACAAACAAAATTGAACCAGTTGTGGCCGTTGAGGCTTTTGGCTCAGCTAACCAAGCACTAAAGCAAGCAGATAATTACGATATGTTTGTTTTTGATGGCGCACCAACAGCCAGCCGCACCACCCAGCAAATCAGCCTTGAATCTGACTTGGTGATCATCCCTACCGGGTTAGCCGTTGACGATTTAAAGCCATCTGTAGTTCTTGCCAACAACCTGACCAAAGAAGGCGTGGACAAAGAAAGAATTTGTTTTGTGTTCAACCGTGCCACTGGTAGCGATTCTGAATACCAAGAAGCATGTGAATATTTACAGCAAACCCCCTATTTCCTGATCGATGGCCGCATTGAAGATAAGCCATGTTACCGCCAAGCAATGGACTTGGGCCGATCAGTAATTGAAACACGCTTTAAGCAGCCCCGTGATAAAGCTGAGAAAGTAATCCAGAACATCATCAACCGATTAGAAACATTAATAGAAGGCGCATAAACAATGAAAGGCCCAAGCAAACCAGCACCAAAAAAATTGAAAGGTGATGCACCAGTGACCAATAACGATACTGGAGCCGTTGGAAATAACCTTAAAAAGAAAGGAACAGGCCAAGAGCCTTTGAACTTCAAAGTGGATTCTGAATTTAACCGTGATTATCGAGTGTTTGCAGCAAGTCACGGCATGAAGCTCAACGAACTGCTTTATGCGTGTTTTGAATTGTACCGGGAACAAAAGGGCGGGAAATAAGCCTGAAATGTTTTAGGCGGCTGACTCTCTTACCTTTCAGCCGCCTGAATGTCACACAACCAACCAATGGGAATGATCATCATGTCACAGGAACAATATAAACTAATCAATCAATCTCGTCTAATAGACTTACCAACTTTACCAGCCGGGGAAGTTTTTCAATGGCTTATGACCAAGCCAGATTGGATGCAGCGCGGCATCATAAGACTACTGTCAAACCAGTAGAACAAGGAGGTTATCGTGGGGGTTATTTACGTTTTAAAGCCAAGCAACGAAGATCCATCAATAAAAATAGGCCGAACAAAATATTTACCTGAGAGAATAAAGCACCACAAAACTAAGTGGCCTAATTTAAAGCTAATTGGGTATTTAGAAATTGATGATGAAATAAGGTTTGAGAAAGTCATTATAGATACACTCAAATCTTTTCAGTTAGGAAACAAAGAGTTATTTATTTTAAGTGAGTCTGATTATCACTCAGTGAAGCGGAAAATATCTAATTGGCTAATAGAGTACAATTCGCCTAGTCCAACTAACTATACGGATGCTTGTCAATGTTGGGGGCCAGACGGTAAGGCGTTTTATGTCATCCCGCCAGACTGGAAAAGTCAAGGAACTGAAATCCACAATATAATTTTAAAAGCCATTTAAAGCAAAAAGGAGCACATCAGTGCTCCTTTTTTAGTTAAACAGTGGTAGTTGTTTAACGTAATGCTGTACTCGACTTAGCAAAGTAAATATAACTCTATACGGGGAATATTGCCACTAAAATCAATTTGTAATCAGCTCAACGTCACTACCTTCAATCATCAGTGTTGATGGGCTAACATCAATATACTCATCGGTAGCAGCACGAACAAAACGGCCAGAAACCGACACCTCAACACCATCAGGCTTTTTTGATACTTTTACACTTGACCAAGTATCATGCTTGCTTGATTCCACGTAATGTTTACCATCCCAGTCAACTGACATTGATATAAGTTGTGTTTGTTCTCGCTTTTCGCTTTTTATTTTACCCACGTCCACAATCCGCTTGGCAAACGTAACAGACATATAATTATCATGAGAACCTTCACTTAAAGACATACTAACAGCGGGTTTTCCTCCCAGTGTTGTATCAGTGATAAGCCTAGCCTGATCAACTGTTACTTCTTTATTGCCAGAATCAGAACACCCCACCAAAGCTGAGACAACAAACAAAGCCATAACTAATTTTTTAATCATTTGGAAACTCCATTTTATTATGAGAGCTAGAGCTTATCCGATCCCCCGGCCAAGTGTCGAACAAGAGATCATGAAACTGAAACGGGAGGGGCTAAATTGAGGTGCGTCAAATGACCATTATGTTAAATGGGCAAGTTTGCTGCTTATTTTGGTTAATTGGTGGAGCATCCAAAGCCAAAGATAAAAAAAGCCCCAGTTATCTTTTAAATAACCGGGGCTTTGTTGTGTTGTAAATTTGTTACATAAAGGGCGCTTTTTCATCAGCTGATTTGCCCGATCAGTTTCGGCCTGTTTTCAGGTTGAAACAGCCAAAAGATCAAGTTTTCTCAAAAAGCCTTCAATATGGCCCGTTTCAGCTCTCTGGCAGCCCTGCCAAACTTCATAAAAGCAAAGGCGCGGGATTTTATTTCATCCAGACGAAAGCAAGCCAATGGGATGGCCTGCCCCGCTGATACCGTTTGAGCGTAATAGTATCGCATAAGTATCAATTCATTTTTCACTTGATTAACCTTCTTTCTTACTTTCTGCCTTTCGTGCTTTCTTCCTTTCCTTCCAAAAGGCTCAGCTGATCTTCTTCGCTTTCGCTCTCAGGCATAACAGGTGGCTGCTGTAGGTTTTCGGTTAAAGCCATCAGGTTGGCTTCCAGCTTATCAGCACGGTTATTGGCACGGCCCAGCTCTGCATTTACTTGTTTCATTTCGGCTTGGCTGGCTTTCAGGTCAGATTCAAGCGT
>NZ_CAKZKO010000029.1 GCF_937123705.1 uncultured Paraglaciecola sp.
GGAATTTTACCTGCAGCGTAAGTTTTTTCTTGATAGTTAACCGTCAACGGGAAAAAGTCTTGACCTGGCTTAGTATCTTTTTTACCAACAACAGATACTAATACACAAGTATCGTCCATGCTGGCCATAACAGCTGCTGTGGCTTGACGAGCAATTACGCCCGTTTCGAGAGTAACAGTATGCTGACCATACTGAAAAGTTTTAGTAATAGGAGTCATTTTTATCCTTTAAATATTTTTATTCATTGCCCCACTTAGGACAATAGTTTTTGCTTTGTTTGAGTATCGCTTTCAAATGCGGCGCATAGTATAGCGGGTCAATCAGGCTAAAAACAGCGTATGACCTAAATTAACTGTAAAAACACCACATAAACGTTCATTGCTAGGCCCTTGTTCGTTGAAGCCATTGATTAGGGTGATTATTCTGCATAATAATTAATCATCATCAGAGTATTGCTCAAAAAAGTCTATTGGTTAAACTGCTTTTCTACCCACATGTTTAGGACTTAATATGAAAAAAATCACATCGGTTTTAATCGCTTTCACTTTGGTTGCTTGCCAAGCAACGGTGGCCGATACTAAACCCGCCTCAGCCTCAGACTCACTTTCAGCAACAGCTGAATCCGTTGGTTTCTCGCCCAAACGTTTAGAGCGAATTTCCACTGTGATGCAAGACTATATCGATAAAGGCAAACTTGCAGGCACCCTCACCTTAGTCGCTCGTAACGGAAAAATTGCCTACTTAAATGCCCAAGGCATGATGGACAAAGAAGCAAGTAAACCTATGGCTGAAGACGCGATTTTCAGAATTTACTCTATGAGTAAACCGGTAACATCGGTAGCTGCAATGACCCTTTGGGAGCAAGGCAAGTTTCATATGCACGACCCTGTTGCCAAATACCTGCCAGAGCTAGCTAACTTAAAAGTGTATGTGAGTGGTTCGGGCGATAACATGGTGGTGGAAGACACTAAAACTACCATGCGCGTGATCGATTTATTTACTCACACAGCTGGTTTTAGTTACGGCTTTGGCAACAGTGAAGTAGACAAGTTATATCAAAAGCTTCAAGCCGATCCTAATGCACTAACGCGAGAAAACATGTTGAGTAAATTAGCGGAAATACCGCTAGTACATCAACCTGGTACTGCATGGAACTACGGTGTAAATACCGATGTACTTGGTTTTTTAGTTGAAAGACTAAGCGGCAAAAAACTCGGTGATTATATGCAAGAAATACTATTCACACCTCTAGGTATGAAAGACACAGGTTTTTTCGTGTCTGAAGAAAAATTGCATAGACTGGCCCAGCTTTATACTGCGAATCCTAAAACTGGCGAAACAGTTGTGATGCCAAACGCACTGTTAAGTAATTTCAAAAGCGATCCTGAAATCCACAATGCTGGCGGCGGTTTAGTTTCTACCATGCAAGATTATTTTACCTTCGCACAAATGATGTTAAATGAAGGAGAAATTAACGGAGTCAGAATTTTAGGCCGTAAAACCGTTGAATACATGCGCAGCAACCATTTACCAGAAAATTTGATCCCATACGGGAATGATGCTTTGGGCGAAGGGTATGGTTTAGCGATGTCGGTCACTGTTGATACCGGGCAATTAGGCTATATGGGTTCAAAAGGCAACTTTGGTTGGGGCGGTGCTGCATCCACTTATTTCAGAGTCGATCCTCAAGAAAAAATTGTATTGATTGCCATGACCCAATTTATGCCTATTGGCTTTCATCGTTATCACGACGACTTTAGAAACCTTGTTTATCAGGCATTAGTGGATTAAACGCCATTGTTTAGCCTTTTGAAAACGGGATCTGCATGATCCCGTTTTTATTACTTTCATTTGGATTAGGAATGTATTGATGACAAACAAAGTACACTTTAAAAATCTTGAAAATATGTATTCGGCAGCACCGATAAATAAGATTTTTGAGCCAAAGATGCAGGTTAGTGAAGGTGAAGCCGTCATCGAAATAGCGTTATCCGAAAAATTCCACCACTCTGCGGGTGGTGTGCATGGCTCGGTGTATTTCAAAATGTTAGACGACTCAGCTTTTTTTGCTGCCAACTCATTAGAAGAGGAGTTTTTTGTATTAACCACGTCATTTACAACTTACATCACTCGCCACGTCACCTCAGGAAAAATGAAAGCCATTGGCAAAGTAGTCAACCAAAACAGCTCGCAGTTTATTGTGGAATCGATAGTCTATGATTCACAAGACCGAGAGATTGGTCGCGGCAATGGCATATTTGTTAGAGGAAAGTTTCTATTGGTCGACGCCGCAGGATATGTTTAAGTAACCCGAACTCGGGATAAGAAACGCCTGTAAGTAGCGCTATTTTTGCCCCTATCTTCGTTGTTCATCATGAGTGTAGAGTGACTACACAACATAATGAACGCCTTGATAAGAACAAAACTAGCACCACTTACCCATGATTTGAATAGATGCATTAAGTTTAATAAAAGTAAGTGTTTGAAATATAAATGTAAATATGTATTTTTCGACATTCCTTATCCCGAATTCGGGTTAAGTAGTCTTTTTAATCAAGGAGATAAACATGCATAGATTCATTCTTTCCATAGCTTTTTTATTAGGGATGTCTTTTAACAGTCATGGAAAAACAGATGAACTGGCCTTTGAAGCAGTCGAAACCTTGTTTGCGTCTATTTCGAATGTAGATCACCAGAAAATGCGCTCTGTAGTGACCGACTCATTTGTATTGTTGGAACATGGTGAAGTATGGACTATTGACGATCTCGTTAATGTTGTGACGGCTTCCGAATACGTTAGGACAAATTTTTTTAGTATTATCAGTTTTGAAGCAATGAATGATGCCTATTTAGTTAACTACTGGAATAAAGCTAAGCTCGATAATAAAAAAAACAGTAAGGACATTATTTGGTTGGAAAGTGCGCTTATCAAAAACATAGATGGGAAGTGGTTAATATCTCAATTACATACCACACGGCTTGACGACAAGCGCGCACCTAAAGGTGTTCAGTTTATTCAACTAAAAAGTTAACAAGTGTTCAAACAAAAACGAGATCTTATAGATCTCGTTTTTTATGTCCTTAACTCGCAACTAACACCTTGCAGCTCCCCCTAAGGCTTTAACGTCATCTTACCTTTCACTTCACGGTTCATGACCTTATTTAATGCGTCTTTGGCATTTTCTAGAGGCACAATATCATCCACTACAACTTTGACTTTACCTTGTACATACCAAGTTAATAACTCTTTCATGTTCGCGGCAAAGTCTTGTGGTTGATGTTGGGTAAAGGAGCCCCAAAATACGCCCATCACTGAGTAACCTTTTACTAACGCAAGATTCACCGGGAATTCTGGAATAGTACCGCCAGCAAAACCAACTACTAGCAATCTACCGTTCCACGCCATGCTTCTGGAACAAATATCAAAAGTATCGCCGCCCACACATTCATAGACTACATCCACGCCTTTACCGTCTGTGGCTTCTTTAATCGCCGCTTTTAGGTCGGTGTCGGTGTAGTTGATCAGAATATCGGCACCATTGGCTTTGGCCATATCTAACTTTTCTTGGGTTGAACATACAGCAATAACAGTTGCGCCCATTTCTTTGCCAATTTGTACTGCAGCTAGGCCGGTGCCTCCAGCCGCACCTGTTACTAACAAGGTTTCACCGGGTTGAATTTGTGCTCGTTGTTTCAAGCCATGATGGGCGGTGGCATGGGCTGTGACTAAAGCTGCGGCTTCTTCATCTGGAATTTCATTTGGTAGTGGCAAAATATGGGTGGCGGGGCATAATACTTTTTCGGCGTAGCCGCCTAACATACACATAGCAATTACCCGCATGCCCACTTTAAGGTGTGATACACCCTCGCCTACTTCGCTGATAACACCAGCGACTTCGTTTCCTGGAATAAACGGAAATGGTGGCTTCATTTGATACAAACCTTGCACCAATAACCCATCAGGGAAGTTAACTCCACATGCAGTTACATTCACTACTACATGGCCTTTTTTAGCCACGGGATCGGGTACATCTTTGTATTGTAATTGTTCTACTGGGGCAAATTCTTCACATACTATGGCTTTCATTGATGTCTCCGTGCAAATACTAGTTTTTAGGCAAAACCTTAACGCTTTGCCTTTTTATTATTGAGTGAGTTTTAACGCATATTGGGCTAAAGGTTTAACGATTGCGCCTACCCCTTGGGCTTCTTTATTCGAGGCATTGCCGTCTTGGGCACGTTTTGCCACACCTTGGGCAATAGCCGCTAATCGGAAAAAGCTAAAGGCGAGATAAAAATTCCAGTTATCTATTTTATCAATACCCACCAGCTTGCAATAAGTCGCTACATACTCTTGCTCCGCAGGGATCCCTAAAGGTGCTCTATCTACGCCACCTAAGCCTGTGGCTTTGCCGACGTTTTCTGGTAAACGTAATTGCATACACTGATAAGCCAAATCGGCATAAGGATGGCCTAAGGTCGATAGTTCCCAATCCAAAACCGCTAAAATTTTCGGCTCGGTTGGGTGAAACATGACGTTGTCCATACGGTAGTCGCCGTGTACTAACGACACCTTACCGTCATCTTCTGGTAGATTTTTTTCTAACCAGGCCATTAGCTGATCCATTTCTGGGATGGTTTGGATTTCAGACAACTTATATTGTTTGCTCCAGCGGCCCACCTGACGCTCGTAATAATTACCGGGTTTACCGTAATCACTAAGACCTACTTTTTCGATGTCTACACTATGTAGTGCTGCCATCACTTCAACCATGTCTTGGTACATTTCGCCGCGAGTTTGATTATCTGCAATTTCAGGCAAGGCGCTGTTCCAAAACACCCGCCCTTCTACATATTCCATAATGTAAAACATGCTGCCAATAAGAGATGTATCTTCACAAAGATGATACACCTTAGCCACAGGCACAGCTGAACCTTTCAGCGCATCCAACACTTTATACTCGCGGTCTACGGCATGAGCAGATTTAAGCAATTTGCCAGGGGGTTGCCTACGCAAAACATAAGTTTGCTTGGCCGTGGTCAACTTAAAGGTTGGATTTGACTGGCCACCAGCAAATTTTGTGGCAGTAACTGGCCCTTCAAACCCATCAATATGCTGAGTTAGGTAGTCAGCCAATAACTGCTCATCTAATTGTTCAACTGAAACTTTATCAGTCATTATTATTTCCTCTTTAACACTCTTATTAGGCGTTTTTGTCTTTAATTAAGTTTCGACCCAGTTGCATCATATGCACTTCATCTGGGCCATCAGCTAAACGTACGGTTCGGGCATAGGCATAAATAGCGGCTAATACATAGTCTTGGCTTGTCCCCCCAGCGCCGTGCATTTGTATGGCTTGATCGATCACATTACAAGCCATTTTGGGTGCCACAATTTTAATTGCCGCAATGATATCGCGACTTACTTTGTTGCCGTATCTATCCATGCTATCAGCTGCTTTTAGGGTAAGTAAACGCGCTTGCTCAATATCACAGTGCATTTGTGCTATGCGTTCACGGATAGATTGCTGTTTACTTAAAGGCTGACCAAAGGCCACTCGATTTTCAACCCGCTCACATGCTAAATCTAAGGCACGCTGGGCACAACCAATTAGGCGCATACAGTGATGAATTCTACCTGGCCCTAAACGCCCTTGGGCGATAGCAAACCCTTCACCTTCGCCCACCAATAAATTGGCCGCTGGCACTCGCACGTTTTCGAATAATACTTCAGCATGACCAAAAGGCTCATCAAAATGTCCCATTGAAGACAAAGGGCGCACTACAGTCACGCCTTGAGTATCCATTGGCACTAATATTTGTGATTGTTGCAAGTGCCGCGCAGCTTCGGGGTCGGTTTTCCCCATCACCACCATAATCTTACAATTCACATTCATGGCACCACTGGTAAACCATTTGCGGCCATTGATGACGTATTCGTCACCATCGCGCTTAATGGACGTTTCTATATTAGTGGCATCTGATGAGGCAACCGCCGGCTCAGTCATAGCAAACGCAGAACGAATCTCACCTTCTAGTAAAGGGACTAACCATTTTTGTTTGTCTTCTTCAGTTCCATAGCGCGACAATACTTCCATATTGCCGGTGTCTGGAGCATTACAGTTAAAGACTTCGCTTGACCACATTACGCGGCCCATTATCTCGCACAAAGGCGCATATTCTAAGTTGCTTAAACCGGCGCCATAAGGCAAATATTCTTCAGGTAAAAACAAATTCCATAAACCTGCCTCTTTGGCTTTTTGCTTAAGTCCTGCAAGCATAGCGGGCGGTGCCCAGCGATCTGGGTTGCTTTCAACGGCATGAATATATTCCTGTTCAACAGGGTAAATATGCTCCTCCATAAAAGCTTGTAAACGATCGATAAGTGCTTGAGATTTATCTGAATAATCAAAATTCATTAGGGTACTTCCTTTAACTAAAAGTAATGGAATCCAGTCTTTCTGGACTATCTAAATGGGGAATATTATTAAAACTCGATAAGCGAATATTATCTTGGTTGTAATAAAAATGGCTAATGCTGGTGTTGCGTACTTGCATATTCAATTCAATAACTTGTTTGGCTTCCATACCTAACACTAGACTCATTAACATGGATATAGCACCACCAGAGCTCACAATTAAAATCGGCTGTTTGCTTTTAGTATGGCAGGCGGCCTGCATGGCACCATTGACTCTATTTTTAAAATCTACCCAGCTTTCATCTAAGGTGTCCATAGGTAATTGGTCCTGCGACCAAGCGTACATGGCTTGTTTTAATAAACGGTAAAAATCTGCGGGTTGTGGATTTTTAGGCAAACGGCTTTGCGGATTAACTGTTTGGTAGCTATCGCCAATATTTTTGAAGTCAAATTCATTAAACCCCGTATCAATGGAGATCTCAGGCGATTGACCTAAGCCACGCAAAATGCCAGCTGTGGTCTCTTGATGACGTACCATGTCTCCCCTAAACGCTTTAGCAAAGCTGATATTTCTTGACTTAAAGTAATCACCTAGCCAAAAAGCCTGTTGATGGCCAAGCTCGCTTAACTTGTCGTAATTTTTTGCTCCAAATGAAGCTTGTCCATGACGGACCAAATAGAGTTCAGACACAAATTCACCATTAAATGTATTATCAGGGATATACTATTCTGAACAGATCTATTAGTTCAATTTATTATTTTAATTAAATACCATTTAGTAAATTTATAACAATTATTCTTCCTAAACACTGCTTTATTTAAAAAGAGTGTTTAGTTATCAATGTTTTATATTTAAAGTAAACAGCTTTAACATTTGACCAACTATACATTTACTTTCAACTTGGGTTCTTGCTAACATGCAGGTCTGATGAGTGGATCTTTTCATTAAGTCTAAGAGCTTAAGAAAGAATCACTATTTGTCATTAAAAAGCCATAAAGAGAACACATCAATGAATAGAAGTACTTTCAAGAACCTACCTTGTGCCAGCAATGGTTTTAAAAAAACCCTTTTAGTTTCAGCCATGCTAAGCACATTGGGTGCAACTAACTTACAGGCCCAAGAAGCAGATGCTGCGGCAGAAGCAGAGCCAGAATTCGAACGTATATTCGTAACTGCATCAAAACGTCAGACTGGTTTACAAGAAACACCCGTAGCGATTCAGGTCGTGTCTGGCGAAGCAATTGAACAGGCCAACCTTAAGGATATAAATGACTTGCAGGTTTTGGTACCTACACTACGTGTCACGCCATTAGAACGTTCAAGTAACGTTAACTTTTCTCTTCGTGGTTTTGGTAACGGGGCAAACAATACAGGTATTGAACCGTCAGTAGGTATTTTTATCGATGGCGTATACCGCTCTCGCGCTGGTGGCGCCATTGGCGATTTACCAAGAGTATCGCAAATTGAAGTACTTAGTGGCCCACAAAGTACCTTGTTTGGTAAAAATGCTTCTGCGGGAGTAATCAGTGTACGTACAATGGAACCAATTTATGACTTTGAAGGAAAAGTAGAAGTTGGTATTGGCAACTATAATCAGCAATCATTAAAAGGTTATGTCACTAACGGCATTACAGATGAACTAGCTTTCAGCTTATCTGGTGGCTTTAACACTCGTGATGGGTACACTACAAGTATTAGTAATGTTGAGGGGATCAAAGACCTCAATAACAAAGACAGATGGAATTTACGTGGTCAAATG
>NZ_CAKZKO010000030.1 GCF_937123705.1 uncultured Paraglaciecola sp.
TGTATTAATTTTCCTGTGTCAATTAACGATCCAGTTCCAATAAGACCTGTTATTCCTGTACTACCACCGCCACCAGATCCGCTACTAGCAATGTCAAAAACCGCTTTGTATCGCTCACCAGCAACGAAACCGTAAGTATCCGTTAGCGTTCCAGTAAAACGATAACGCAATGTGATCAGATCCACATCATCGCCTGTTGCACCGTTACCCGCTATAAAAGCTTGGTAGATAACGTTTTGCGGATCGTTGTAAACCACTGGATTTGAGCCATCTTCTTCCGATATAGTCACGCTCATAGGTGGGAAGTTCTGCGAACCAAAACCGGTCGCTGTTATTAAGTGACCACCTTCTGTTGCATTTTGTTGCAGTATTAAGCTAAAGCCACCTTGCTTACCCGATTTATCTGCAATGCCTATGATCGCCGCTGCAAATCGGTCGCTACTGTTTTTCTCTAAAAAGAGTTTTCGTAAGTCCCCTGTGTAGCCTTCTGGTGTAATGCCTCCACCAATATAATTTCCGGCTACTGCTGCTGTAAAATATAATTCGTGTATGCCCATGTTTACCTCCGGTTTGTCCAGCAATAGCGGTTTGCTTTTGCCGATGGTAGCCGTAAACGGATGAAGTATGGACACTCCGCCAATAAGACTACCGTTTCGATCAATATCAGCCATGATCAGGCGTCGATCAGTGGCTTCAATGAAGCCAAACCCGTTGTTAGCATTAAGATGGGCTGATCCTTGTTCGCTATAGATACCGTCATCTTCGATACTAACAAGATCGCCTGAGTATGCAGCTACAGTGGCCTCCGTCCCGTCAAGTAACGCTTCTCGCTCGCTGGTAGTCATGTTCCCTGTTGCTGTCCTACCAAACGGAGCAATGTTCATTTCAAATATATTAGCGTCTTTGCTGTGAAAGTGCGTGTGTGAATCCCCGCACTGAAGCGCAAAAGAAACACTCTTGGTTTTAAAATGGGCAACTAATTCATCCCGCTCGTTTTTCCCTACCGAAGCATATCCATCTGGGTTATTAGTAACGCCAGCATAAAACTGTTTAGCGGATCGAATAATAATGTACTTCTTTGAAGCTGCCGCCGTGTCTACTTCACTTTTCAGCTCTGTTTTCTGCGTAGTACCGAGCAGTGTCGCAGTGTCACCACCATCAATAGGATCTCTATGCGCTAAGAAGTTAGGTACGAATTCAGTGTAGTGGTCTGTATCAATTTTAAAATAGGAAGGAGTAAAATCGTGAGCCTCTGCCCCGTAGTCTGCTACTGGATCACTGCCAAGTTCAGATGGGTAATCAGGAGTTGCAGGGGACGCTGCATAAGTGTCTGGGTTGTTGAACCTGCCAAAATAAACATCCCATATTCGCGTACAGTTTTTCCACGCGGTTACTAAATCTGTTAGGTTGTTAAAACGACTAAGCAACCTAAAATCAAAGTCGTTACCCATCATTGCATCGTGATCGCCAATCATTGCGTAGATAGGCATTAAGCGTGCAATATGCGAAAAAGCAGGATGCCTTGCCATGTTTCTAAAAGCCGCTGCAACATGCAAGTTCTCAGCATCACTGGCTAATGAATTCACCGTAGCATCACGAAAACGCTTATTCGACCCTTCGAGAATAGTCCCAGTGGTCTGCCTATCTAGCGGTACTGATTCATTTGTGCTTTTAGGCGCATAGTAGGGTAATGCTCCAAAGCTCTCACTGACTCCACCAAATGCTTGGTAAACTAAATCGTCAATCCATCCGAAGTAGTCACAGCCGAGACTCTGAACGTGTCTAGCTAACGCAATTGCTGTGTTCTCCGCCCCCCATGTCTCACTGCTCCAAACAGTTGAATGGCAACTACCCGCCGCGCTTTTTACGGTTCCGCTAGGTAATGCTTTAAGCTCTACTTGTATCGTGTACTCAACATTAGCACCAAAATCTGACGCATCTATCGTAGCTATGTGACTTTCGCCAGCGTCTAACCCAGCTATCGAAAACTCTCTAACAGCATCGCCGAAGCCATTTACGATATCGATAGGATCGTTATTTATGTCTCCAATTGTGAACTCTTGAATCCGGTCTCCTGAGTTGGGCGCTGTGGGGCACTCGAAGCCAATTACCCCGTTTACCGTTTTACTTAACGCTGTATCGGTCGCTGAGTAGTTAGCGCCGTTAGTTTGGTTTAACCAAGAATGGGTGTTTCGACCCACCCTGCATCGCACCGATGCTGAGTTCATGCTTGGTTTATTTTTCCAGTAGCTTTGAATACTCATCTGATGCTCATCATCCTGTCGAAGCACTTGGCTGAAATGCTGTAATCGTACTCTCCGCCGTATGCCCAGATAAACTTGGCGTCATTGCAGGGCATTTTTCTCGTTGAGTTGTGATTTCCGAAGGCTAAAAATGGGACGAAATATCCGCTCCATGCTCTGCTGAATATAAAATCGGGATGGTCTATCTGCTTGCCTAACGCTGTATAGAGCTGTAGGAACTCAGAATCCTCTTTCCAGCTATTAGCCGGAGCGCAGGCTTCAATAGGAATCATCATACTCTTGGCATCATTCGGGGCGCTTAACGAAAGCTCACCCTCTCTACATACTACTGATAGCTCATCTGAAAGCCAGCCACCTAAATCAACTACGCGCTTTTCTAAAGCAACAATCACGTCATAAGCAATGGTGTTATCTGACAGTATGTTCATGCCGTAACCGTCACTTTAGCTAGTCGGTTATTACTTACAAAACTGTACTTAAGTGTAATCATTGACTTCCAGTATTCACTGATATCGCTACCGTCAGCAACCGCCCGACCTACGTTATCCTCATCATCTGAACTAACGTACTCAGTTGTTGCAGCGATAGGAATTAAATCAATTCGGAAGATGCAGTCTCTACGCTCACGCCCCGCAGCATATTTTTCGTAGGAATCGGGAATTGATAGCGTTACATCAGGGTTGTTTTTTAATCTATCCGCTGCGTCATAAGTCGATTGCGCGTTGATTACTACGCGAACCTCCGTTGCGTTATCGCTTATATCAAGTGAGCTTTGCTGAGACTTAAGCAGCGTAGCAACCGGAAAGGACAGTTGACCCATTACTGAACCGTGATCGTAAAATTAAGCACCGCCGAGGGCGCGGCTTTTAATGCGTTGATGAACTCAGCCGGGAACACGAGCCGTCTTGTTTCTGTCAGCCAGTCTCCTGTCTTACCGTAGTTAGCCTCGGCTCGAACACGGAACCCCGCCAGTGTTTCACCGTTATCTGCTACATCGGCTTCAGTCACTACCCATGGAAGCGATGCGGTTGTTGTGTCTGATGTTGTCTCGATGCAACCGTTAGAACAATCATCGCCGAACGGATTAAGCTCTGTCGCGACTTCAATCTGATACGCTCGCAGTTCAGTCGTATAGTCAAATGCTGTGCCATCGGTCTTCGTTGTGACATGCTCCCAACTGAGCAACACTGTCACATCGCACGTTAGTGTCTCGGCATCGCAGTCTTTCAGTATTTCTTGCGCCTGCGTGAACTGCGCCATAGCGATGGTTAGCGCGAATAGTGTCAATCTCTTTAGCCATGCCTTCGAGTATGTTTTGCGTCCGTAATTTTCTGGCCTCATTGTTTAATGCCCCTTCCCAGCTTTTTTGATTGTAGCCTTTGCCTTCTACCCAATCAGCCATTGAGCCTTAAAATTAAAGCAGTCGCGCCGTAAGCTGCTCCGGCCAAAAATGAATAGGCTGTAAACTGATTCACTTTAGAAACAGCGATCTCTTTTACCCCTGCAACTGCTCTAAGATGGCAATAAGCGGATAGCAAGCCAAGACATTGCCTAAATGGGATGTTGAAATAAACCCCGTTACCTATAGCGCTATCAGCTAAAGGCGAGTGAATGAAAACCGTAGTCCATGCGTACTGCCAATAAGTGTTATCTAAAGCCATCGACAAAAAGCCGAGAAAAACACCAAAAACAAACCAGCCTCGATCTGATGGCGATGAATCACCTTTAAATAGCTTTACCAGTCTTGAACTGACATTAGGCCACCACTCCCAAACCACTCTCACTGCCAGTAAAATTGTTGGGATCGTTAGCCATAAACTACCTAGAATCGCTATTTTTTCTGATGTCATCCGATGATTTCCTAACCATTTCTAAAACGTCTTCATGCAAACTTTCTACCGCCTTGCGACCTCCAATAAGTTCGCCATTGATGCCGATAAGCTTTTTAGTCTCAGCCATGCACTCCGCATGATGCTGTTCGACTTTTTCTAGCCTGCTTTCTGTTTTCTTTGATGCTGATAAGTGAAGCTTCCAGAGAATGCCAATTGTCGCGATTAACGCAGCGCCAATGGAGCTAAGTAGTTGTGCGTCAGTAAGCATTAATCTGGCGCGCTTGGTGCTAAATCTTCAAGCCTCTGGTTGATTGCTGCTTGTGCATCGGATGCCGCGCCATCAGTAACGACAAAGACGATTCTTAGCTTTTGATCTTCAGTTAACCCGTCGTATTTTTCTAGGTTCAGTTCTTGTAGCAGTTCGCTCTCTGATTGTTTGTTAGCCACGGCATACTCAATCGCTTTTAAAGCAAGTTCAGCGCCTTTGATGATGAGTTCATTGCTCACTGATTTTCTCCAGAGCTTTAATAATGAGCGCTAATTGAGATTCAGCGTCGGCAGGATTGGTTGATATGATGGATAAGGCTTCGCGCTGGTCTTGTTTGAGCTTATCTAGCCTTTTTTTGCGCTCTTCTAGCGCGATTAGCTCGTCTAGCGTGGCAATCTGTGCCTCGGCCTCAATCTTCTTGTAAGCGGCTGTTAAGCCTTGCTCAACGCGACAGGCATTGAGATTAACTGGTTGCTCAAAGTGCTGTTTACAGGGGTCAATTGGAGTTAATAGGCTTAAAACCGGCACTGATGAGCAGCCAGCAATCACAAACAAACTGGCGAGTAGAAATAGTCTCATTGGTCGTCAGCGTTCTTGTTCTTGCCGACATTCAGCGAAAGAATGTTTAAAACCTTCAAAATGGCGCTGATTACTTTGTCATCCGAGGTTGTGGGTGTCATAGCCGTGATTGCGCTAACCGAAGTGACTAGCGCGGTTGCTGCGATCAGCCATGCGGGTAGATTAGTGAAAAAGCTTTCTAGTGCTTCCATTGAAAACCTCAAGTCGTAGGCAATAAAAAACCCGCCGGAGCGGGTCGAGGGGAGATTGGAGCAAAAAAATACCCGCAAGAAGCAGGTATGAGTGGGCAATAACGCCCTTATAGCAAATATTGCACTATTTCCTTATACCTGTCAACCCATACAGTGCTGTATGAATATTCAGCAGTTTACTTTTGGCTGCTCCATGCCTTTACTGTTCGATTCTCAATGTCAGCCAGCTTTTCAGACCACGTTTTTTTATAATTCTCTTGCTTGCAATTAAGCCGCCTAGCCGCCTCTGCTTGAGATAGCCTTTCTGAGTGAAGATAGTAATACAAAACGATGTTAGCGATTTCTAGCTTTATCTCGCTCCAATTTGCTTGCTTTACCGCCCCCATCTTCCAATGCTCAACCTGCCGCTTATCTTCGACATGCTTTACGATCCTTGCGATTAACCTAAGCTCAGCGTCAACGTCACCCTCTCTCGCTGCAATGAGTAGCTTTGCCTCTTCTGACATAGCCCTTGTCTCAAGATGACTGTACGGCTCTTTTGAGGTCTGATGGTTGCGGGTTTCAGTACCCCGAGCAACCATATTGCCCACGATTTTAATACCACCCCCAATGCGGATTACTCTGTAAAGCTCTGGCTGTTTCACTCGCGCTCCTTATGGGTTAAAGCTAAATTAGTACAGCTAATAAAGCCTAACTATTTTTGTGTTTTTATTTAAAGGGTGGGCAGAACCAAAGACGCACTGTATTTCGCTCTCCGCCAATATTCTGCCAACCTCGATTCTCATTGCGTTATAACCTAGCCTCCTTAACCGCTTGTATTCAGCTTTGGTAAACCATCTCTTAAGCTGAGCTATTGTTTTGCATCCGCAGGCAGCATACTCACCAACTAAAAGTTCATTTTGAATAGGGCCGAATTCATCAAGCCAAGATTTAAGGTTTTGGTGGTCGGCTCTAATCTCTACCCACTGACTAGAAAACCCCGGCTTAAATGGACCCCTGCCATCGGCGTCCTGTATGCGGAAAACGGTTTCACTCATAACCTACTCCTAATCCAATTTAGTTAATCAACGTACAGAAATAATTCTAAATCTCGCCCGATTTCGGATCGTACTCACAGTGCAAATGCTCATTGCCGTTCGTATTTTCGTAAACGACATCAAAGCCCTTGGGAAGCCTGCGCTTAAACTCACTGATAACATTCTCGACTGGCTCGCCAAATTTGCAATATCGAGTGCCAGTCTGCGGGTCAGTATCATGCGTATCACCATCGAACGCATCGCCGCGCCAGTGCTTTGAGCCGTTGGAGTGCCGCCCGTCTTTCACTGAATTAATCAGACACTGAGTATCGTAATAACGACAAACACCATCCCATATATTAATCGCTAAATGACACTCGTTAGATGCCCCATCAATTTTACACTCGCGTTTAAACTCTAGGCCTTTGTACATCAGTCACCTCTAAATAATCGTTTATACAATCGATCTTTCGCTCTGAATAACGTAGCGATTCGCTCTAAATCTTTTTTGCTGTAGTGGTTGGGTTTCCACTCCCTGCCTTGCTGTTTTCGTTTTTCAACCCACTCGCGTCCGAACTTTTTAGCAAGCCCAGCCTCATAGCCAATAACGTGCCCTCCAAGGTGTTCGTTACAGTGGGCGCATTGAAGGTGGATATTCCACAGCACGAATCGCAGTGATGGATATGCACCTCGACCGTGCCAATGACCGGCATGAAGGATTGAGCCGTGTAAGCTGGACTTAACTTTAAATCCCTCGCATGAGATACAGGGTTTTCCCTTGTCTCTTGTGCGGATGTAGCCATTAACGGCTGCCTGGGCTTTGCTAAGCTGAGATTTTTTGGTTTCAGTACGTTTGCGATATTCAAGGGCTTCTCGCTTGTATTGCTTTCGTGTTTCGTTAGATGCAAATTTTGCAGCGCAACTAGGCGAGCATACTTTTTGCATTGTCTGATATGGCTTAAAGTCAGCCTTGCATACTTTGCATTTTTTGACCCTAGCCGCTCTCATTGATTAAAACGAGTTGGCCAAGGCGCAACGGGAATCGACAACGAGGTTAATTTTCTATTCACCACATCGTAAACAACCGAAGGGTCTTTGGTTTTCATATCTCGCGTTGATGTCGTCTCTAAATACGCCTTTTGTGCTACACGCCAAACGTCATCAATGATGGTGCTTTTAGTCCAGGGCGCTTCAACTCCAGCCGCTAGACTTTCGTAATAAGTATTACGCTCTAGCCCTGAATCGTTGCAGATAATGGCCTGATCTGATCCCCACTGCCAAATACAATTGTTTTGCGTTAGTGTTCGCTGTTCATCGATAGGCTCGACTGTTATTTTAAAACCGGCTGATGGCCAGTCGTGAAAGATAGGGTCGTTAATCACCTTACCAACTAACTCGCCTCGGTTTCTCACCATAATCTCTGTCACTTCTTAACCCCTTTCCGCTTCTGGCTTTCACGCCTTAATTTTTTAGTTAAACCGTCTTCGCCGTAACCGGACTGGC
>NZ_CAKZKO010000031.1 GCF_937123705.1 uncultured Paraglaciecola sp.
GCCACCAAAGAAAACAAAGCTTTATCGGCGTAGCCGATGCTCTTGATTTACCCTCGAATGAATGCTCGCCGACTATCACGGTAATTTAGTAGGGCAATTGCCATGGATAGGCAATTGAGCGGTGCGCCGTCTGGAACGGCTCAGCGCGACCTGCTAAATTACCGTGATGGTTGGATGAAGAGCATTGTGTCGAGCAGCCTTTTTTGCCTACTTTTTTTGGCTGTTGAAAAAAAGTAGGTCGCAAAGAAGGGATTCTGTGTGAAACCTGCCACGGAGGGCAGTGCCCGTTAGGGCATAAAAAGGGCATGCGCTAACGCCTACAGGCACCTCAATAACTGCTCCTGACTTATTCTACCTTCTTAAATCCATGTAAGTCCCATAGAAGGGATTCTATGTGAAACCTGCCCTAACGGGCACTGCCCGCCAGGGCATAAAAAAAAGCATGCGCTGGCGCTACAGTAAGGCTTTTATCCCTTGAGGAGTAATAGGGATTTCACGGGCTCTAACACCTACGGCGTTAAATATCGCGTTGCCTATAGCGGGGGCCACCGCGATTAAACCTGGCTCACCTAATCCGGTGGGGATTTCGGTGTTTTCTACAAAACTAATGTCTAGTTCAGGTACATCTGCCATGCGCAGCGGGGTGTAACTATTTAGGTTAGTATCGGCTACTTGGCCGTCTTTGATGGCCGTACCTTCGTGTAACGCAAGGCTTAATCCCCAAAGCATCGCGCCTTCGGTTTGGGCTAATGCCCCATCGGGATGTACTACAGTACCGCAGTCCATTACGCTGGTCAGTTTTAACACTTTTACTGCGCCGGTCGCAGGGTCGACCCTAACGTGTGCCACACAAGCACTCCATGTAGGCATAGTGCGCTCTTGTCCTGCTGCTATGGCTACCCCTAGTCCTTCATTTTTAGGTAAGGTTTTACCCCATCCCGATTTTATTTTTGTTTGTTGTAATACATGTGCGAGACGTTTTGCACCCCCTACAGAGACAGAATTATCTCCGGCGTTTTTACCTTTGGCATCTAATAATTGCAGTCGAAAATCTATGGTATCGGTATTTTGTGCATGAGCAACTTCATCCATAAAAGACTCCACGCCCCATGCAATCCACCCTGGTCCAACAGCTCTTAACCAACCAGGTACAAAGGTTTTTTGAGCCAATGGATTGTTGATAGCGCGTACTCTGTGATGCCTTAGGCTATACCAATGATCGGCGCCGCTGATTGAAAACGAATCAACCTTGGTTTTCTTGTCTGTGCTATCGGGCATAAAACCCGGTGCCATAGTCAAGGTTGGCCAGCCCGCGGCCGCAGCATGTTCTATGCCTTGTAAGGCGTTTTTGCTATCCCAGTAGGCGGCAAAATGTTGTACAGAAGGCGAACGAATACAGTCGAACCGAGAGTCATCTTCGCGGGTAAATACTAGTTTCACTGGTTTACCTACGGCTTTAGCGGTAAGCGCCGCGGGTAGCATGTAATCACCGGCTAAGCGCCGACCAAAACCGCCACCTAGATAATATTGGTGAATAATCACTTTGTCGTCGGTGAGCCCCACTGATTTTGCCACAACGGGTAAAAATAACGATTGCCACTGATTTCCGGTATGTACATGGCAAATGCCGTCTTTGAATTCCACTGCGGCATTAACGGGTTCTAATGCGAAGTGCAGGGCAGAAGCGGTGCGATAGGTGGAATCAATCGATTTCTTAGCTGTTGCGGCCGCCTTGTCAATGTCGCCAAAGTCCACAAAACGCCCACCGGAAGTTTTATCGGCAACCAGCTTTTCACCTTCTTTGATAAGATCTTGCTCGCTGACATGGGCTGTGGCACCGGCTTGATACTCCACTTCTATTGCCTGCGCTGCACGTACTGCTCCGTAGTACGTATCTGCTAGTACCGATACCCAACCTTGTAGTATATCGCTGGGATCTTGGAGTATTTCATAGCCTAAATACCCTTTTACTTTAGTGGCTTTGTTATCATTTACCTTCAGCACTTTTGAACCATAACGGGTAGGAGGAATAAGCGGGCGGGCGTATACCATGCCTGCTATTTCTACATCTATGCCATATTTTGCGGTGCCCGTGGATTTGGCCGGTATATCTAGAGCCTTGCTGGGCTTTGACATAAGTTGTCGGGTTTTTGGATCTTTAGGTGTGAACTTCGCCAGCTCTTCTGGGCTAAAGGTTCTATCTATTTGGCCTTGATTAATGATGTCGGCAAAGCTAATTGACTTATTACCACATATCACATGACTGTTTTGAGTACTGCAGTCACTGGCTGCTACGCCAAGCAACGGTGCTGCCGCGTCGATTAAAGCGCTTCTACCAGCGGCACCTGCTTGAGACATAGGCAAGTAAGATTGCCACACAGACCAAGAGCCACCTGTAACCATATATCCCCATTTAGGATCTGTATCTACATGTTTTATCGAGACTTTGTTCCAATCAGCACCTAATTCATCGGCGACAATACGGGCTAGGGCGGTACCTACATGTTGCCCCATTTCGGCCCGTGAAATATTCACCAAAATGGCGCCTGTTTGATCTATTTCAAACCAAACTGTGGGGTTAAAGCGCTTTTCAGCCAAAGCAGTAGCTGCAGCTTGCGATGAGTGTGAAGTTAACACAGGTGCAAAGGCCATCACTAAACCTGTACCCACAGTGCCTATTAAAAATTGACGGCGGCCTTGTTGAATCTTTTCAGTTTTATTAAGGCGAGTCATTTTACACTAACTCCTGTTGTGGCGAGGTTTCTAGGATGTTTTCTCGTTGAGGATCGAATATCTCTACCACGCTGCTACTAGCTGACGAGACGTCTTTGATGGCATCTTTAATACGTTTATAAGACATGCATCGGCATAGGTTTCCGTTCATGTGATTGACTATTTCTGCATCTGTAGGATTGGCGTTGTTGGCCAATAATGCCGAGGCTTGCATAATTTGTCCCGATTGACAGTAACCACATTGCGGCACTTGATGGTCAACCCAAGCTTTTTGTAAAGGGTGTTTGTTCTCAAGGCCTTCTATGGTGGTGATTGCACCGCCATCAAGGGCACTAATCGGTATAGAGCAAGATCTCACAGGACTACCATTTAGATGCACGGTACAAGCACCACACATGGCAATGCCGCATCCAAATTTGGTGCCTTTTAAGCCAAATTCATCTCGAATAACCCACAATAAAGGAGTATCAACAGGGGCATCCGTACTCATTTTTTTACCGTTTAGTGTAAATGTAATCATAGTTATGCTCAGTGATTGACCCAGCAATATGCTTAGCCTTGATGAATTAAGAGTGTAGCAATAAAAACTCAATTTAGTAGCTAAGCGTATGAATATCTTAAAATTTACTGTCGGTCAGTTATTGCTATTGATTTCATTAATAAGTAAACATGTTGAAAACCTATTTTTTGTTTGTGGTGGGTATTGATAGTCTAGTTACCTACAAAAAGACACGAGTGAACAGATGACCAATCAACATACTTTTAAAGACAAGATTGTATTAGTAACAGGTGCCGCCGCGGGTATAGGTGAAGCGGCAGCACAGGCTTATGCGGCGCAAGGGGCCAAAGTAGTGCTAGCCGACATAGATACTGGCGGCGAACAGGTGGCAGAGGCGCTACGTATCCAAGGTTTTGCTGCGGTTTTTCATGCTTGTGATGTAAGCAATAGTGATTCGGTGCAAGCACTGTTTGCTTTTATTCAAGGATCCTTTGGTCGCCTCGATATTGCCTTTAACAATGCCGGAATTGATATCGAAACAGAAAAGTTAGCCGAAGGCTCGGAACAAGTGTTTGATAAAATTATGGATATCAATGTTAAAGGTGTGTGGCTATGTATGCAGCAAGAATTAAAAATGATGCTAAAAACAGCAGGCGGTGCCATTGTTAACACCGCTTCTGTTGCCGGTTTAGGTGCGGCTCCTAAAATGAGTATTTACGCCGCAAGCAAACATGCGGTAGTGGGATTAACTAAATCAGCAGCCGTTGAATATGCCAAAAAAGGGATCAGAGTCAATGCTGTTTGTCCTGCGGTTATCGATACCGATATGTATAGAAAGCGAGCCCTAGAAGGTGATGAAAACCAAGCGCGTGCAATTAGCGCCATGCATCCTGTAGGTAGAATAGGGACAGTTGATGAAGTGGTTAGTGCTGTGATGTATTTAAGTTCTGGCGCGGCGGGCTTTACAACAGGCGCTACTTTACCTGTTGACGGTGGTTCAACGGCCATCTAAAAGTATTAGGCTAGGTGTGTATTATTCGGAGACGCAAAATGAAGTCAATTAGCGATATCAATCTAGAAAATGCCAGTTCGCTCAAAGAACTCATGACCGATACACAGGTGATTGAACGTATCTTTGCGCATTTAGATAATAAAACCACTGATATGGGGCGTGCCACTTGGCGCGAACCCACCGAACATTATGGGTCTGAGCAAAGATTTAAAGAAGAATACAAGTTGCTTGAAAAAACACCGCTAATGCTATGCCCTTCGGCAGCGATTCCTGAATATGGCTCATACACCACGCGGGATGTGCAAGGAGTGCCACTTGTGGTGGTGAGAGATAAAAATGGTCAAGCTAATGTTTTTCGTAATGCTTGTCGTCACCGAGGGGTTAAAGTAGCGTCTGGCAGTGGCAGAAAAAAGGCGTTTGTTTGTCCCTATCATGCTTGGACTTATGACGTTGATGGTACGCTAAAAGTCATTCCTCATGAACATGGGTTTCCTCAGATAAACAAGTGTGACAAAAGCCTAGTGGCGGTTAAAGCCATAGAAACCCAAGGTTTGATATTTGTTTGTTTAGATCAAGACAATTCAATTAGCACTCTGGACAACCTGCCAGAGTTAGTACCACAAGGGTATCGCCTGTACGACCAATCCCAAGCTGAACTATCTGCCAACTGGAAAACTATTCTAGAGAGTTTTCTTGAGGGATATCACATCAAGGCCACACACCCAAAATCATTTTTTCCGGTGCAGTACGACAATATGAATGTTATTGAACATTTTGGGCCCCACAACCGCGTTTGTTATCCCTATCGCTCTGTTGAGAAACTAAGAGAGCGGCCACAACCTCAGTGGCTGGCAGAAAATCGATTAACCTATGTGTACCAGTTATTTCCAAATGTCATTGTGTCTACCCATCCAGGTTTTAGAGTTATCACTAGTATTGAGCCTGTGGCGGCAAATAAAACTATTCAGTCCAACTATGTGGTGACTAATGTTGATACCCGCTGCGAACAGAAAAAACAGCAATTAGACGCAGCTTTAGCGCTGGCAAATTCTTCTATTGATGAAGACAGAGCCATGATTTTTGGCGCCCAAGCAGGTTTAGCAGCAAAGGCGAATCAGTATTTGGAATTTGGTTTGTTCGAAAGTGCCATAGTGCATTTTCACTCAACATTGAAGAAAATGCTGGAAGAATAAGTACTTGCAGTGCCTAATTAACCCGAACTCGGGTTAATTACCGCCACAGAATTAAATTAATCACAGAATGTGGCGGTGAAGGGGATTTACTCACTCAATATATCAACCATTTCCTGTAGTTCTGATAGCTGACTGGTTAATTGCGCTACTTGTTGCTCTAGTTGGGTGATGCGCGCTAAGGCCTGTGGCGAGCTTGTTGCTTCGTCTTGACTATGGGTGGTTGTGGTTGGAGTATCAGATGTTATGGAAGCTAGGTGTACCCCATTATCATCACTAAACAAGTGTGCATAGCGAGCGTCGCGTTTGCCCGGCTCTCTGCCAAGTTTTATCACTAATTGTTCATCGTTTAAGTCCAGTAACTTATTGAGCGTCGCTTCAACTTCTTCGACATTAGCAAAATCAGCCAAACGGTTGCTGCGAGTTCTGAGTTCTCCTGGGGTTTGCGGGCCGCGCAATAACAATACGCAGATAATTGCCAACTGTTGGCGGCTAAATTTTAAATCACTGAACTCGGTATTGCAGAATCTGTGTTTGTATTTTACTACGCGGCTACCTGCGCCCGTGTATTCGAGGAGCAGCTTCTTGTCTTTTAATTCATCTATGGTGTTTTGCACCTCTATTTCACTCAATTCCATTACTGGTTCTCGGCTGCTTTTTTGATTGCACCCTAGTGTTAAACTGTTGAGTGATAATGGATATTGTTCGGGCGTGGTGATTTCTTTTTCAAGTAATACCCCAATCAGCCGAGCTTGAATGGGAGTGAGCTTTGTTAACATTTAATCTGTCCTCAAATGCGACCAGTATAGCTATTCTGGTGTTGTGGTTTCTTGCAGTAACCCCACCTCAAGCATGGGTGCGGCATCTAAATTTTCAGCATCCATCATGTAGGCTATGCGTTGCATGGTTGAAACTAATTGGGTTTGTTCCCAATCTTGAAGTCTTTCAAAACGATCAATAAAATGTGTTTGTAGTGGTCGAGGGGCATTATTGACTAATGTCTCGCCTTGCTCTGTAAGGTATAAGCCTAGCCTCCGCTTATCTGTTACTGAACGTTCCCTTATCACCAAATTACGCGCCTCTAAGCGATCTAAAATACTAGTGACAGTAGCTGAACTAAGATTAATACTTTGAGCTATATCTTTAACCATCCATCCGCCATGTTGAGATATTTCTTTTAAAACAATAAGTTGTGGGGTAGTTAGGCCACTTTCCTTTGACAGTTTTTTTGAATAGAGCCCGATGGCTCGGGTGACTTTACGTAATGAAACAAATAGTTCTTCATATTTGTGCATAATTCTAACCTTGATAGCTTTTTAAAATGCGGGGGGTATGTGGCTTTATCGAAAAGATACCACATTATCAACGGCATACTGGATGATATCCAACTTGGGTTTTTCTGTCATCGACAGAATTGATAGGCCAGAGTATTGGGAAAGGCGTTTGAAAAAATCACTGACGTCTTGATTGACGTATTTGTCATGTGCACTTTTAACATCAGTGCGGCTACCAAACAAGGCATCAGCTTCATCGAAGTACAATATCCAATTTTCTGTTTCAGCTTGAGCAACTAACCGCGATAGGTTTTTTTCGGTTTCTCCAATGTAGTTTTCAACTAACCCTTTGCAGTCTATGAAACATACATGCTGTTTAGTATGTTTAGCCAGCTGGTTTAGTTGCAAGGCCTTATCGGCGTTATGACTGCCATGAAAAACCAATTTGGTGCTAATGTTTTTAGCTGATTTATCTGTTGCTGCTTTTAATTTTTCTGGATCATCAGGGTGAATGGCCGCGTCTCGCGTGATAACTGTCGGACTGGATAATAAGTGTATAAACGAACTCGAGCCTTGGTGATACTGACTGAATACTATTTTAAACTCTTTGATGGCCATTTTATTTCTCCTAAATATATGATTGTAGCAAAACCAATTAGCCCTAAATTAGATCTAATTTACTATTTACCCCGAACTCGGGGGAAGGAATGTCGAAAGGTTTAGTATTACAATTATATTTCAAATACTTACTTTTTTATTATGGATTTAGGTATATTTGCCTATCTAAGCAAGCTAATTTCTGCTATTTTCAAACACAAATATAGACGTCCAGATGTCTCAAATTAAACAGCCAGGTGGAAATTTTAATGAGCAAAGTGTCGTTGCCAAAAGAAAAAATCAAAATATTACTACTTGAAGGTTTGCATCAAAGTACCTTAGATACCCTCATCGCTAATGGGTATGAAAATATAGAGTACCTAAAAACGTCCCTTCCAGAAGACGAATTGATAGCCAAAATTAAAGATGTCCATTTTGTGGGGATCCGCTCTAGAACTCAGCTGAATGAAAATGTTATTGCAGCGGCTAGCAAATTAGTCGCTGTGGGTTGCTTTTGTATTGGTACCAATCAAGTTGACTTAGTTGCCACTCAAAAACGTGGTATCCCTGTTTTCAATGCACCCTTTTCAAATACCCGCTCTGTGGCTGAACTCGCTCTTGCACAAGTTATTTTGTTGCTACGTGGCGTTCCAGAGAGAAATGCTAAGGCACATAAAGGCATTTGGGATAAAAGTGCTGTTGGCTCCTATGAAGCCAGAGGTAAAACCTTAGGGATAATTGGCTACGGACATATAGGAACCCAATTAAGTATTTTGGCTGAACATCTGGGTATGCGGGTGCAATTCTTTGATATCGAAGATAAATTGGTTTTGGGAAATTCAACTCAAACTAAGACCCTAAAACAATTATTAAATAGCTCAGATGTGGTAAGTCTACATGTGCCTGAAACTGAACAAACTCAAAATATGATAGGCGCTAAACAATTAGCCATGATGAAAGATGGGGCTATTTTGATAAATAACGCTAGAGGTACAGTGATCGATATTGATGCCCTAGCTAAAGCGTTACAAAGTGGCAAGTTATCAGGAGCGGCGATTGATGTATTTCCTGTAGAGCCTAAGTCGAATGCAGATTTATTTGAGTCACCTTTGACTAAATTCGACAATGTGATCCTTACTCCTCATGTCGGTGGCAGTACTCAAGAAGCACAACAAAATATTGGTTACGAAGTAGCAGGAAAATTAGCTAAATATAGTGACAATGGTTCGACATTATCGGCAGTTAATTTTCCTGAAGTGTCTCTACCTGAACATACTGACCGCACACGTTTGTTACATATCCATAAAAATGCACCTGGTGTGTTAACCCAAATTAACCAAGCTTTTGCGCAAAAAGGGTTAAATATTGCAGCGCAATACTTACAAACCAATGAAAATATTGGTTATGTGGTGATTGATGTTGAAACGGATCATGCAGAAGAAGCATTTGAGCAATTGCAAAAAATAGATGGGACTATTAAAACGAGGATCTTGCACTAAATAGTGAGCGCTATAAATCGCCATGAATTGCCTGTAACGCCGATATCGCAGTAATAGCTGCGGTTTCGGTTCTTAGTACCCTTGGCCCTAGTTGAATAGTTTGAAAGCCATTTTGCTCGGTTTGATAAATTTCTTGATCTGAAAATCCCCCTTCAGGGCCAATCAATAATCTTGCACCAGCGGTAGGCATGGTGACATGTCTGAAGGCTTTCTCTGCTCGAGGATGAAGTGTGAGACGTACTTGGTTGGTGGATGCGTTTATCCAATCTGCAAATAAACGAGGGGAATGTAATATCGGCAACACGTTTCTGCCACATTGTTCGCAAGCGGCTATGGCTAATTTTTGCCATTGCTCATGCTTTTTGGCCCAGCGTTCTTCGTTGAGCTTTACACCACAGCGCTCAGTAATAAGAGGGGTTATTTCAGTAACGCCTAACTCTACCGATTTTTGGATAACCCATTCCATCCTATCGCCTCGTGAAACGCCTTGACCAAGATGAATGCTAAGTGGAGATTCAATGTTAATTGAAAGCTTAGAGTCAACTCTTACAACCACTTTACGCTTTGCCACTTCAGATAGCTCGGCACTGTATTCATTTCCGTCACCGTTGAATAACACTACAGCTTGACCTGTTTTAGCTCGTAATACGTTGGCCACGTGATTAGTGGCGTCATCTGTCAAAGTGACATAAGTGTCTGTGGATAGTTCAAAGGGATAATAAATTCTGCTGATGCGCATGTTATCTGTCGACAATAATATGAAGTGGTTTTAAATGGTACCAACAGAGTGAAACATAGAGAAGAGGAATATTACAGTTGAAGTTTAAGCATAGGCGGATGGTTCAATTCCGCCGCGCTTTTTATTGTTGTTTAGTTTATTTCAATGACGTTCGTCGTATCAATAGATTGAGACGACACATTTTCTTGGGCTATGGCATTAGCCCCTTTTCGAGCAAATTTAGTATTTTTGCCTTTTTCTTTAGACATAGAAAAAGCGAAAAGTAATATCAATGAAATAGCTAATAGACACACAAATAACATTTTCAATTCCTTTAAAAATATTAGACCACCAAAAAATAGGTGAGCTGTATTATAACACTAATTTTTATTTTTACTTTTTAAAAACCAATAAATTATTTTTTATGTAGGTGTAGTGATTTTTTAAGCTATAAATAAAATTGGCAGGTGAGCCGCAATGGCAAGTTTTAAAACATCTGCATGAAAGTATATAAAGCTTGTTTATCATATTGATTATTCTATTCATTCATTCACAATGGATTGGCATTAACAATAAAAACGTTAGGAGAGAAAAATGTTGGTATTTGATGAAGAACAGTTATCTAAAATTGTTGATACATATATTATTCCATGGGGAATAAATATTGTCTTGGCAATTGCCATATACATAATTGGTAAAATTGTTGTTGGGATCTTAGTCAATGTGCTGGGTAATATCATGTCGCGTTCTAAGTACGAAGACATGCTAATTGATTTTGTTAAAGCAATTGCCAGCGCCGTGTTAATGCTCTTTGTTATTATTGCGGCATTAGATCAATTAGGGGTCGATACGACTTCTTTGGCCGCTATTTTTGCCGCTGCAGGTTTAGCAATTGGGTTGTCTTTACGTGGTTCACTGCAGAACTTTGCAGCCGGTGTGATGTTGCTTGTTTTTAAACCCTTTAAAGCAGGTGATTTTATTGAAGCCGGTGGCGCAACGGGTGTGGTTAAGAGTATCAGTATTTTTACTACCGTTATGACCACGGGCGATAATAAAGAAGTCATTGTGCCTAATGGTGGTATTTATGATGGCAATATTATTAACTATTCTGCTAAAGAAACACGTCGAGTGGATATGGTAGTTGGTATTGGTTACGACAGTGATTTGAAGAAGGCTAAAAATATTCTGAATGAAATGATTGCCGCAGATGAGCGTATTTTAAAAGATCCTGCTCCTACCGTGGCAGTTGCAGAGTTAGCAGATAGCAGTGTTAATTTTGTGGTGCGTCCTTGGGTTGCGTCTGCAGACTATTGGGCTGTGAAGTTTGATTTTAATGAAGCGGTTAAATTGCGATTTGATGCTGAAGGGATCTCTATACCCTTTCCACAAATGGATGTGCATGTTCACAAAGAAAACTAGTGATTGAGGTGATAAAAATCTCCTAAAAAGCGATTCATCACAGAGCGCTGCGCTTCACAGAGGAAAGCATGGTTAAGTTAAAATTGCTTTTCTCTGTGCTCTCGTTGTTCTCTGTGGTTCAAATTCTTTGGTATTTACATTTTGCAACGAGGTTTATTGGTGGCGTGGCCGTACGCTTGTAGGGCTTTTGGCATGTTTTTCGCCAGATTATCGATACGTGTGGCGGGTAGTGGGTGAGTCGACAATAGTTCTGGTTGGCGATTGCCCCCGCTAGCTTTGGCCATTTTCTGCCATAGGTTAATAGATTGTTGTGGGTCAAATCCCGCCTTGGCCATAAGATCTAATCCAATAAGGTCGGCTTCTGATTCATGGGTTCTGCCAAATGGTAATTGCACCCCAACTTGTACACCTAGGCCTAAGCCTGCCATGATCATATTGCTACTAGCAATTTTATTGGTTTTTAAAAGTTGATTGGTGACTTCCATTCCTACGCCAATTAGTGCGCTACTCGACATTCTTTCATTGCCGTGCTCTGCAATCACATGACCTACTTCATGACCAATAACAGCGGCAAGTTGATGTTGATTGTCAGTTAATTCAATTAATCCTGTATATACCCCAATTTTACCACCGGGTAATGCAAAGGCGTTTATTTGTGGAGATTCAAAAACTACGAGCTCCCACACACCGTTAAAGACTGATTTTGGGACGTGTTGAGTAATAGCATCGGCAATACATTGTACGTATTGATTTGACACAGGTCGGCTGGAGACTTTTTGTTCTGTTTTCATACCAGCAAAGGCTTGCTGGCCCATTCCTGCTAGCTGGGAGCTTGAGTACAGTTTGAGTTGACTACGTCCTAATGGCGATTTAGCACAGGATGAAACCAAAAAGAGCATGACAAAAATTAAACAAATAAAGTGAATACGAGGCATAGAGTTTATTCCTAAAATCTAGTGAATAACTTAATCATACCTTGAATTTGCTTTATGATTAAGTTTCACTTCACTTTGAAACCTTTATTTTTATTAAATATTAAGCCGCTATTACTATGTATAAACTTTTGGCCGTTGCCCGTGGGATATTGGGGGTTGTGTTTGTGTCTTCTTGCATCAGTTCAAACCATGTATCCCATCAGGCAAGAAATCAATTTTCCTCAGAATTTTGAAGGGTCTACAAACATAGTCTCATCTAAGACTATGTTTGTACTGTGGCTATCTAAATACTGGCTTTTAATTTTTCCGCAATATCGGTTTTTTCCCAAGGAAATTCTGCTCTTCCAAAGTGGCCATAGGCGGCTGTGGCTTGATAGATAGGGCGCTCTAAGTCGAGCATTTTAAGTAAACCATAAGGCCTAAGCTCAAAGTGTTCCCTGACCAATTTAACTAATAAATCACTCGAAACTTTACCTGTGCCAAAGGTCTCAATATTGATAGAGGTAGGCTCGGCTACACCAATTGCGTATGACAATTGAATTTCACATTTGTCGGCAAGGCCAGCGGCCACGATGTTTTTAGCCACGTAGCGTCCTGCATAAGCGGCTGATCTATCCACTTTTGATGGATCTTTACCAGAAAATGCACCGCCACCATGTCTGGCCATGCCGCCGTAGGTATCAACAATAATTTTACGACCTGTTAGGCCACAATCTCCCATAGGTCCACCAATGACAAAACGTCCCGTAGGATTAATAAAATACTTGGTGTGTTTACTTAACCACTTTTCAGGTAGCACAGGCTTAATTATTTCTTCCATCACAGCTTCACGTAAGTCTGCGGTACTTATACTTTCGTCATGTTGAGTAGATAACACCACGGCATCAATAGCCACTGGCTGATTGTTCTCGTACACAAATGTAACTTGGCTTTTGGCATCGGGGCGTAACCACTCTAGTTGGCCACTCTTACGAACTTCTGATTGACGTTTTACTAAGCGATGGGAGTAGGTGATAGGCGCAGGCATAAGCACATCGGTTTCGTTACTGGCGTAACCAAACATTAATCCTTGATCACCAGCACCTTGCTCTTCTGGTAAGCTGCGATCGACGCCTTGGTTGATATCGGGAGATTGTTTACCTATGGCATTTAAGATGGCACAAGAGTCAGCGTCAAAGCCCATATCTGAATGCACGTAGCCAATTTCTTTTACGGTTTTTCGGGTGATTTCTTCTATATCAACCCAAGCAGAAGTGGTCACTTCGCCACCTACTAACACCATACCAGTTTTAACAAAGGTCTCGCAGGCTACTCTAGCCTTGGGATCTTGCGCTAAAATGGCATCTAACACGGCGTCTGATATTTGATCTGCAATTTTGTCTGGGTGTCCTTCAGAAACAGATTCAGAGGTAAATAAGTGTGAGGTCATTTGAGCACCTTAGTTTAAAGTCATAGTAAAAAAATATTTGGCTATTCTAACGAATTTAATTCAAAATACCAGTCTTTACTTCTAGACGTCCAAACGGCTAGGTAATTTATTCTACTATGGTGTAAATAAAAGTCATATTAAAATAGCGATTCAGAAGCCATTTAGCATTGCAGTTACTGGCTGGCTAATACAAAATATACAGCTACTTAGGTGTCTGTAGCCATGGGTTACAATAGCCACATTTATAGGATCAGTCAGGAGACTACATGTCGTCATCACGTCAAGAACTCGCCAACGCCATTCGCGCCCTTAGTATGGATGCGGTACAACAAGCTAATTCAGGCCATCCAGGCGCGCCTATGGGCATGGCAGACATAGCGCAAGTGTTGTGGGCAGACCATTTACAACACAATCCAAACAATCCTGATTGGGCCAACAGAGACAGGTTTGTGTTATCTAACGGCCACGGTTCGATGTTGATTTATTCACTTTTACATTTGACCGGATACGCTTTACCTATTGAAGAGTTGAAGAACTTTCGTCAGTTGCATTCTAAAACCCCAGGGCATCCTGAATATGGGTATGCACCAGGCGTGGAAACCACGACAGGCCCGTTGGGGCAGGGGATCAGTAACGCAGTAGGTATGGCCATTGCCGAAAAAACCTTAGCGGCGCAATTTAATCAACCCGATTTTGATGTGGTTGATCATTTCACTTATTGCTTTTTAGGCGACGGCTGTTTGATGGAAGGGATCTCACATGAAGCCTGTTCGTTAGCGGGCACCTTAGGCTTAGGTAAGTTAGTGGCATTTTGGGACGATAACGGTATTTCCATCGATGGCCATGTTGAAGGTTGGTTTACCGATAACACGCCAGCGCGTTTTGAAGCTTATGGTTGGCACGTTATTGCCGATGTCGACGGACACGATCCAGAGGCTATTGCTAACGCGATAGCCGCCGCGAAAGCCGAGACCACTAAACCTACCTTAATTTGCTGCAAAACCATTATCGGTTTTGGTTCACCGAATAAATCTGGTACTCATAATTGCCACGGTGCGCCATTAGGGGCTGATGAAATAACAGCTGCCCGTGAATTCCTTAGCTGGCCACATGCACCTTTTGAAATTCCTGCTGATGTATACGCTGGTTGGGATGCCAAAGCCTCAGGTGCCGCCAAAGAACAAGCGTGGAACCAACAATTTGCCGCATACCAGCAAGCCCATCCAGAATTAGCGAGTGAATTGACTCGTCGCTTAGCTGGTGATTTACCAGTCGATTTTGCAGAAAAAGCGGACGCCTTTATTCAAGCATCACAAGACAAAGCAGAAAATGTGGCGAGCCGTAAAGCCTCGCAAAATTCCATTGAAGAATTTGCGACTTTGTTACCTGAAGTATTAGGTGGATCGGCTGATTTAGCGGGTTCAAACCTTACTATTTGGTCTGGCACTAAAGGAATTTCAGCAGAAGATCCAAGTGGCAACTATTTATATTACGGTGTGCGCGAATTTGGTATGTGCGGCATCATGAACGGTATTGGCCTGCACGGTGGATTCCGTCCATTTGGGGCCACCTTTTTGATGTTTATGGAATATGCCCGCAATGCAGTACGTATGGCATCCTTAATGGGTATCCCAAATATCTTTGTGTACACTCATGACTCAATTGGTCAAGGTGAAGACGGTCCTACTCACCAACCTATCGAACAGGTGGCTAACCTACGTCTTACTCCAAACCTTGCCACTTGGCGTCCTTGTGACGGTGCAGAAACTGCAGTGGCGTGGAAAGCGGCACTTGAGCGTAAAGACGGCCCCTCAGCCTTAGTGTTTAGTCGTCAAGGATTGCCAGCGCAATCTCGTGATGCTGCGCAATTGGCCAATGTGGCTAAAGGTGGTTATGTATTAAAAGATTGTGCAGGAACCCCTGATGCCATTTTGATTGCCACCGGCTCAGAAGTGGGTATTACTGTTGCAGCGGCCGAGCAATTAACCGCTGCAGGTATGGCAGTACGGGTAGTATCTATGCCAAGTACAACAGTGTTTGATCAGCAAGATGCCGCTTATCGCGAGTCAGTGTTGCCTAGAGCTGTCACTAAACGTGTCGCTGTAGAAGCGGCCCATGTGGACTTTTGGCATAAATACGTTGGCTTTGATGGCGCCGTTGTAGGCATGTCTTCCTTTGGTGAATCTGCGCCGGGGGCGGCATTGCTGCAACACTTTGGTATCACCACTGAGGCAGTAGTGGCCGCAGTAAGAGACTTAGATTAAAAGTCAGTCAATCTCAAAGGCGCTATTAAGCGCCTTTATTTTAAAATATTCAAAAAGGCAATTGTGGGGTGTGTATACCTCGCTGCTAATTAAAGAGTGCTATGTTACGAGTTGCAATTAACGGGTTTGGGCGAATTGGACGCAATCTTGTCAGGGCATTGTATGAGACCGGGTTGAATAGTCAGGTACAAGTGGTAGCCATCAATGAATTAGCCAGTTCTGAGGGCATTGCTCATTTATTGAAGTACGATACTTCTCATGGTCGTTTTGCCTGCTCTGTGGGGCTTGAGCAAGATAAACTGCGGGTGGCGGGGGATGAGATCCAATTACTCAATCACCCAACCATTAGCGGTTTGCCATGGCATCAACTCGATATTGATTTAGTACTTGAATGCTGTGGTGTGTATAACGATAGAGCGGCAGGACAAGCGCATCTAGATCAAGGTGCCAAAAAGGTGTTGTTTTCTCAGCCTTGTGGGTCCGACTTAGATGCCACCGTTATTTACGGGATTAACGATCATCAATTAAAAGCGGATGATCGTATTGTTTCAAGCGGTTCCTGTACCACTAATTGTATTGTACCTGTGATACAAGTGCTAGATGATGCTTTTAATGTGCTCAGCGGCACAGTAACGACTATTCATTCTTCGATGCATGACCAACAAGTGATTGATGCCTATCATCCCGATTTGCGCCGCACCCGGGCTGCTAGTCAGTCGATTATTCCTGTGGACACTAAACTGGCAGTCGGCATAGAAAGAATTCTGCCAAAATTTGCCGGCAAGTTTGAAGCCATAGCAGTGCGTGTACCTACTATTAATGTGTCGGCCATGGATTTGAGTGTCACCTTAGAAAAACATGTCTGTATAGATGAAGTTAACCACGCATTAAAACAAGCCAGAGTAGGGCGCTTAGCAGGTATTTTAGATTATACAGAAGAACCTTTAGTATCAGTTGATTTTAATCACGACCCTCATTCTTGTATAGTCGATGGTAGCCAAACACGAGTGAGTCACAAGCAACTGGTAAAAATCTTAGTGTGGTGTGACAACGAGTGGGGCTTTGCAAATAGAATGATCGACACCGCTTTAGCTATGTTTAACAGAAAATCAAATTAAACCGTTATTATTTACAAGGTAAGTTATGTCTATAGTAAAAATGTCCGAACTGGATTTAGCCGGTAAAAGTGTCTTGATCCGCCAAGATCTTAATGTGCCAGTAAAAGACGGAGTCGTCACCTCAGATGCGCGTATTCGTGCGTCGTTGCCTACTATCGAAGCCGCAGTCGCAGCAGGTGCCAAAGTGATGGTGATGTCACATCTAGGTCGCCCAACCGAAGGTGAATACGCTGAAAAATATTCATTGCAACCTGTGGTTAACTATTTACAACAAAATACAACATTGAATGTACGCTTAGTTACCGAATACCTGGGAGGGGTTGAAGCCCAAGCCGGTGAAGTATTAGTGCTAGAAAACGTACGTTTTAATCTTGGCGAAAAACAAGACGATATTACCTTAGCCAAGCAATATGCAGCATTATGCGACATCTATGTAATGGATGCCTTTGGCACCGCGCACCGTGCTCAAGCATCTACCCACGGTGTTGGACTCTATGCTCCTGTTGCTTGCGCTGGCCCATTACTCGCTGGTGAGCTTAATGCCTTAGGTAAAGCATTACATAATCCAGAGCGCCCATTAGTGGCCATTGTAGGCGGTTCAAAAGTGTCTACCAAGTTAACGGTATTAGATGCTCTATCAAAAATTGCCGATCAACTAGTGGTTGGGGGCGGTATTTCAAATACCTTTATTGCGGCGCGAGGTTACAATGTAGGACAATCCTTGCATGAAGCAGATTTGATCCCAGAAGCAAAACGTTTGATGGACTCCTTAGATATTCCAGACACAGTCGATGTGCGGGTAGGTAAACATTTTTCTGAAACTGAGGCGGCCATTGTAAAAGACGTAAGCCAGGTCCAAGATGACGAACAAGTGATGGATTATGGCCCGCAAACGGCTCAAAATGTCGCGGATATCCTTAAAAACGCAAAAACTATTTTATGGAATGGTCCCTGTGGCGTATTTGAGTTTGAAAATTTCTCAAAAGGCACAGAAGTTGTGGCACGGGCTATTGCTGATAGCCAAGCATTTTCAATTGCCGGTGGTGGTGATACGCTTGCCGCAATTGATAAGTGGAATTTAAGCGACAAAATTTCCTATATATCTACTGGTGGTGGTGCTTTTCTAGAGTTTGTAGAAGGTAAAGAATTACCAGCCGTGGCTATGTTAGAAGCGAGATCGAGCCATTAAACACTAGGCCGTAGTGCCTAAAATAACTATCTTTAACCACTACCAGCCGCAGCGAATCGGCTAACAAAAAAGGAGTGTTACACATGGCATCACAAGCCCAACTAGATATGCTTGCTAAAGTTAATTCCCAAAATGGCTTTATTGCCGCATTAGATCAAAGCGGTGGTAGTACACCTAAAGCATTAGGGTTATACGGTGTAGAAGAAAGTGAATATCAAGGTGATGCAGAAATGTTCACTAAGGTACACGAAATGCGAACTCGCATAATTACCTCAAAGGTGTTCAACGGTGAACGTGTGTTAGGCGCGATATTATTTGAAAACACTCTAGATAGAGATATTTTAGGTCAAAGCACCGCTAATTACCTTTGGAATGTTAAGCAAGTTGTGCCTTTTTTAAAGGTGGATAAAGGCTTAGAAAGTGAAGCTAATGGTGTACAGCTCTTAAAAGCGATACCCGAGCTAGATAATTTATTGGCCAAAGCTAATGCGCAGGATGTATTTGGAACAAAAATGCGCTCTGTGGTTAAGTTAGCCAATAATGCAGGGATTGATACATTGGTTGAGCAACAGTTTGAGGTTGCTAAGCAAATTCTCGCCGCAGGTTTAATGCCTATTATTGAGCCAGAAGTGGATATTCATAGTCCAGAAAAGGCCGCGGCTGAAGCTATGCTAAAAGGGGCTATCTTAGGCCAATTAGATAATTTGGGTGCCGATCAACAAGTGATGTTGAAATTAACTTTGCCAGAGAATGCCAACTTCTATCAAGATTTAGTGAATCATCCAAAAGTGTTAAAAGTGGTGGCGTTGTCTGGTGGTTATTCAAGAGAAGAAGCGAATAAAAAGTTGGCCGAAAACAACGGCATGATTGCGAGCTTCTCTAGAGCATTATCCGAGGGACTCAGTGCCAAGCAAAGTGATGCTGAGTTTGATGCGATAATGAACTCGTCAATTGAGAGTATTTATCAGGCATCCATCTGCTAAATGAGTTTGAAGCGATGAAGGTTAGGCCTAGTGCCTGACCTTTTTTGTCGGATATTTGAGCCAGTTAAGATTTTTTGCCCGAGCTTTAATGGATTAGAGATAGTCATATGACACTTGAGTTACCCTTACCTTTATATAAAAAACTAACAGTCACATTTAGAGTTGAACCTGGATGCTTAGGCCCTGATGGCATTGAGCATATTGAAGGTTTTTGTAAGTTCGCGAAAAAAGAAGTGGCGAGCTTAGACTCAGACTTTGTGCGCTGGGTGATCATTCCAAGATTTGATAAATCTCTACTCGAAACAGAATATAAAACCAATAACAAACGCCTAGATCATGATAAAGCTGAAAAGTACCTACGGGTATTTGGCAAAGAACTTGATGATTTTGAAGAACATCTACAAGATAAATTATCGATTTTGATAGATGAGTATCTGGGACGTTAGCTGTAATACCAATTCAACCTAACAAAGTCGCTGGTGTTCTCCCTTTGGGCGAGGTTTAAAAGCACCTACTCTGCGTTGCCCGAACTTACAATAGAATAGCTATTGCTTCATCTTGTAAACTCTCGGCAATATAAAAATATATTGTATCTGGCTAAACCTTTCACAATACATGCGTAAATTCGCTCAAAGTCTTCAGTCATGCCTAGGACCTTTTCCTGAATTTATTCCATTAATACTTTAGTTTGTTCTGCCTGCTCACGTTCGTCTTCGTTTAAGTGGATGATTATTTTCCGTTTAACCCCAGCTACCCGCACCCGATAAAACTCGTCCATATTGTTTGAATATATACCCAGAAAACGAATACGTTCAACAATTGAATTGTTTAGGTCGGCGGCTTCTTGCAATACTCACTGGTTAAAAAATAACCGGCTAAGTTCTCTGGGAAAGTAACGATTGATGACGTCTGACATACTTCACTCTTTTTTCTTAAATAACAGCGTCAATGGTGTGTGGCGTTTGTGACAATCTAATGACAGTGACTCTTGAATTTACTGAATTTCAATATCGACCATTAAATCATTCGCGACACTTTCTAAGGCTTCTTGGAGACTATCTAAGTCAAAGTCTGCAGCAATAGCTATAGTTGCTTTAGCTTTAAACAGCTCTCCACCCCAGTTTGGCGCGCTTTCTAGACGTGAATCAAACTTGATTATGTTCAGATTAAACTGACTTAATATCTGAGTTAATTCCTGAACAATACCAGATTTATCGTTTCCGGTGATATCGATTGTGACACTTTGCAGTTTGTCATCTTGGCTGATCTCACCAGGTAATAAGTGAATTTTTAAGTCTGGGTGTTCAGATAATCGCTCCATAAGGACTTGGTGCTTTTCTAGGGGAATGTCAACTTGCACAAAACCGGCAAAATGTCCCGCCATATGAGAAAAATTACTGCCTAACCAGTTACCACCCATGGCGTACACAGTTTTGGCCAAATCGCTAATTAGCCCTGGTTTATCTTGTCCTACTAAAGTAAATATTATTGGTTTCATAAAAGTGTCACATTTCTGTAATAGAGTGAAAAAACAAAGAGCCCCGTGCTCTGTCAAATAGCCTAAACCATTCTATATTGGATGTAAGGTTTTATTTTACTGATTAAGGTAACAAATTACCCAATGCATAGAATGTGTAAAGTAAGTGTTCTATGTAATTATAATGCCACATTCGTTTGTTAATGTGGTTGTGATTTTAAAGTTGAAGGTTATATTTGAGTGTTCGACCCTCAAACATAATCTGTCGTTAACAATGTTCTAAATCGAAGAGAAAAGTTATGCCAATAAATACGTTTTTGGGAGTGTTTGCAAAATCACCGCTTAAACCCCTAGAAGACCACATCAATATTGTTCATAAATGCAGTCATGGATTATTACCCTTCTTTAAAGCTGTGTATGAGCAAGATTGGAAAACTGCGCAAGAACAGCAGAAAGCCATTTCAAAGCTAGAAAAGCAAGCAGATGAGATAAAACGTGAATTACGGATTAATTTACCTCAGGGTATTTTTATGCCGATTCAGCGTCAAGACGTATTGGATTTATTGACTCAGCAAGACAAAATTGCGAATAAAGCTAAGGATATATCAGGGCGCATATTAGGACGCCAGTTAGCTATTCCTAAAGAACTTCACAAGTCGTTTTTGGAGTATTTAAACCGTTGTTTAGATGCCACCAGTCAAGCAAAAAAAGTTATTAATGAGCTGGATGATTTGCTTGAAACAGGCTTTAGAGGCCGCGAGTTACGTTTAGTTGAAGATATGATTGAACGCTTAGATAAAATTGAAGACGACACGGACAGATTGCAAATTAGTCTACGTAGAGGATTGTTAGCCCTTGAAAAAGATCTCAATCCAGTAGACGTGATGTTTTTATATAGCATTATTGATTGGGTCGGTGAGTTGGCCGATATTTCCGAACGAGTCGGTTCTCGCCTCGAATTGATGTTAGCCAACTAGAGATACTGACAATGGATATTATTAACAGTTACGGTTTTATATTAGTCGTAGTCGCCGCTTTGGTAGGTTTTTTAATGGCATGGGGCATAGGGGCTAATGATGTAGCCAACGCTATGGGTACCTCGGTAGGTTCAAAAGCGCTAACCATCAAGCAAGCCATTTTTATTGCCATGGTATTTGAGTTTGCCGGTGCCTATTTGGCAGGTGGTGAAGTGACCTCGACAATTCGTAAAGGCATTATTGATTCGGCATATTTCATCAACACGCCAGAATTATTAGTTTTTGGCATGATATCTGCGCTATTTGCGGCGGGTGTTTGGCTAGCGTTTGCTTCGTATCTTGGATGGCCGGTATCAACGACTCACTCCATTATTGGCGCTATTGTGGGTTTTGCGGCAGTCGGCGTGAGCGCCGATGCAGTAGAGTGGGGCAAAGTGGGTGGGATTGTTGGAAGTTGGGTTATTACTCCTGCTATCTCCGGCTTTATTGCTTTTTTAATATTCCAATCTGCACAAAAACTCATCTTTGATACAGACAACCCATTTGAAAGCGCCAAGCGTTATGTGCCTTATTATATGGCTCTTGCCGGTTTTGTTATGGCTTTGGTAACAATCAAGAAAGGCCTGAAGCATGTCGGATTACACATCCCTAATGGCCAAGACTATTTTATTGCTATTGGTATAGCTGTGGTAGTGGGTATCGCTGGAAGGTTATTTATAAGTCGCATAAAAATTGATCCAACAACCAAAAGAGAAGCACAATTCGTTAATGTTGAGAAAGTGTTTGCTGTGCTGATGATAGTCACAGCCTGTTGTATGGCTTTTGCACACGGTTCAAATGATGTGGCGAATGCTATAGGTCCTTTAGCTGCTGTGGTTAGCATTGTCGAAAGCGGCGGTGAAATTGGTAAGAAAGCGGCATTGGTCTGGTGGATTTTACCGCTTGGTGGTATTGGCATAGTGGCAGGTTTGGCATTGTTCGGTCATAAAGTGATTAAAACCATAGGCAATGGCATTACTCACCTTACCCCAAGTCGTGGCTTTGCCGCTGAACTGGCCGCCGCCTGTACTGTGGTCATTGCATCGGGTTCTGGATTGCCTATTTCTACCACGCAAACCTTAGTAGGCGCGGTATTAGGTGTAGGTATGGCCAGAGGGATCGCTGCGATTAACTTAGGAGTGGTGAGAAATATTGTGGTGTCTTGGGTGATTACATTACCAGCAGGTGCCGGTTTGTCGATTGTCTTCTTCTTTATGATTAAGGGCATTTTTGCTCCTTAACTGACTATCCCAGAATAAAGCATTTTGAAGCCAGCTCTCGTAGCTGGCTTTTTTGTACCTATTTCACTAATTGACAGATTCCAATCGTGTGACTTGTTCAAGCAAACGTTGATTAAATGGTACCGGGCAATTTAGCTCATTCGCTTTAGCGCAAACATAGCCTGTAATAAATTCGATTTCGCTTTTCCGGTTGAACTTCAGATCTTGATGCATGGATGAGTAGTTATTGGCTGTGGCTGCTATGACTTGTTGTGCATTTTTATTTAACTCTGCGCTACTTATTGAATAACCTTGTGCTGTCATCACTTTTGCAATCTCATCGCAAAGAGTCGATATATCCCGTTGGTATTGGTGATCTGCAAGTTCGCCATTCCTTACATTATGAATGGCGCTAAGAGGGTTGATAACCGCATTGATGGCCAATTTTTTCCATAACGCCAAGTTAATATCTTGATGCCAATAGCTAGGGGGAAGTAACGCCGAAAGCACAGGCTCAATGGCCTGTTTAGTTGCGGTATCAACTTGGCCTAACCAACCAAAGTGTGTGTGGCCTTTGCCTGTTTCAATCAGGGTGTTGGCATCGGGTTTCAATGCGCCATAACTTGTGGTCGCCGCGATCAGTGGATTATTAGGGAAGCTCTCTTTAACTTGCTCTGTGGTTCCCATGCCATTATGCAGGAGTACTATGACTTGCTGGGGCGTAATAAAAGACTGTAATTGACGCAGTACGGGTAATACTTGGTAGGCTTTCACTGGCACTAGTAATAGGTCAAATTGCTGTGGTTGTGTTATTAAACCGGTATTTGGCGTTAGATGGTGGGTTTTACCTGCTAAGTCAGTCACAGTACAATATGATTGCTGGCGCTGTCTTCTAACGAGATGTTGAACCTCATAGCCAAGTTTCTGGCATTTAAATCCAATTAAGCTACCAATTGCACCTTGACCTACAATGGCAACCTTAGGCGCTGGCCAGGGAGTATTATTCTGCATGTTTTGCATGGGGCAATCTAATATGTGGCCACTTTAATGCCCAAGGAGTGGCAAGCTCTGCTATTTGAGTAATCGCTTGGTCAGATATAAATGCTTGGCCGATAGTGGGGGCACAGTGAATGCAGATGGGCTGATTTTGATAGGTAAACCGTAAATAATAAGCGTGTAAATAGGTACGATCTGAGCTGTCACCTTTGTATAATTCATCGCCTAAAATTGGGCTGCCTATACTCTTTAGAGCCACTCTAATTTGATGGGTCTTTCCTGTCAGAGGTTTTACTAAAAACATTCTTATACCTGCAGAAAGTGAAAAACTAAAAAACTGGCTAATGGCAACATTTGTATTACTGCTATTAAGCATCCATTTACCATCGCGGACTTTTTTCATCCCTCCTTTAACAGCGCCTTGCTTTTTCTTGGGTTTTTTCGTGGAAATAGCTAAATAGAATTTTTCAATCTGCTTTTGTTCAAACATATGGCCAAAATTAGCGGCCGCTTGTGGGTGTTTAGCCAACACCAAAATGCCTGATGTTACTTTGTCGAGTCTATGTACTAACCACAACTGTTCTACCTTTAGTTGCTTGCATAGTATCGGCAAAATCCCCGATTGATGGGCTTCATTTTGTACTGCTAGATTACAGGGTTTGTTAATGACGACAAAATCAGGATGTTCAAATAAAATTTCTATCGATGTAATCAAAACGTACTCTTAGCTATTCTCTGATGAATAATCGCGCAATAAGCCAAGTGTTTGCCTTAAAATGAGCGAAAAATTATCTAGGGTGTCATTGGTTATTTGGCAGGTTAAATCGACTTCAAGATCCTTACAAGCTTGATTTAATGCAATTAGGCCCAGATTGCTACTCACGCCTTTTAAATCGTGCACTTGTCTTTTAACTGTCTCAATATCACTTTGTTGTACATGCTGTGCCATCAAGGATTCAAAATCTTGATATTGCAGAATAAATTTTTCTAAAATATTCACTAATATTGAGCGATTGCCACTAAATTGATTAATCGCAAATTGGCTATCAAAAATACGTAACTCAGAACCAAGCAAGATTGCGTTTCCTAGTTTGTTCTGCGGGGGTAAAACCGCTAACTTATAATTTGAGTGAGTTATTCTAACAAAGAATCCGGTATATTTGTTACACCATGTAAAAACCCAAAACCTTAGCTGTCTTTTTGCTAAACAGCAGGTAGACTAGAGCCAATTAGTAAGACTTTTATTTAAATTTGGATAGAATTTTGCAAGAAAATCAGCCCTCTTTTGCAGAGCGTTTACAAATATTACAAGACCCCACAGTGATATCTACCTTAACTGGGATACGTCATGGGGTAGAGCGTGAAACCTTGCGCATTAACCCTGATGGTGGCTTGGCTCAGAGCCCTCATCAAGAGGCTTTAGGGGCTGCGTTGACCCATGAGTTTATCACCACCGATTTTTCTGAGTCTTTATTGGAATTTATCACGCCACCTGAAGTGTCAGTGCAAAAAACCATATCCCAGCTAAATGATGTACATAAATTTGCTGTTTCGAATATTGGTGATGAACGATTTTGGCCTATGAGTATGCCGTGTTTTATTGAAGATCAAGACGCGATACCCATTGCAGATTACGGTACATCAAATATAGGTAAAATGAAAAAACTGTATCGGGTAGGGCTAAAGAATCGCTACGGTAGCATGATGCAGGCAATATCTGGGGTGCATTTTAACTTTTCTCTCCCCGATGAATTTTGGCAACAGTGGTTAGAAAAAACAACAGGCGAAGTGGCAAATAAAGATGGTATTTCAGCGGCCTATTTTGCTTTGATCAGAAATTATCGCCGTTTTTGCTGGCTTATACCTTATCTATATGGTGCATCACCGGCTATTTGTGGTTCATTTATCAAGGGCAAGGAAACTAATTTACCTTTCAAGAAGCTGGGGCGGGGTACATATTATTTACCTTATGCTACCTCTTTACGCATGAGTGATTTGGGGTACACCAATAGCGCTCAATCTGATTTGAATATTTGTTACAACCAAGTTGACAGTTACATTGCATCTTTAAGAGCTGCCATTAATCAGCCTTCTGCGAATTATCAACAATATGCAGAAAAAAAAGACGGGGAATATCAGCAGTTAAATGCCAATGTATTGCAGATTGAAAATGAACTGTATTCGCCAATCCGCCCCAAACAGCCTACTCAATCATTAGAAAAACCGTCTGATGCCTTGCAGAAAAGAGGTGTAAGTTACATAGAAGTGCGGGCCCTTGATGTTAATCCATTTAATGCTATTGGCATCGAAGAACAGCAGTTTTATTTTCTTGATGTGTTTTTACTGTATTGCCTGACTACACCAAGTGACTTGATGAATGCGCAACAATACGATGAAACTGAAGTTAACTTAAGTGCAGTAGTTGACAGAGGGCGAGATCCAGCGCTTATGCTCTCAAATGAACAACAATCTATAGGCTTGAGTACTTGGGCATTACAGCTTTTTAGTGACATGCAGGAAGTGGCTTTAGTACTGGATCATGCCAATAACACCAAACGCTACACAGCTGCGTTACAGCATGAGAAACAAAAAGTACTGGATCCAAATTTAACCCCCTCAGCTAGGATACTACAAAAGTTAATAACCCAAGATTGTGACAATGGCACCTTAGGTTTGGCCTTAGCAGAAGATTATAAACAACAATTACTTGATTCAGATTATGCCTATTCAAGTGCAGAATACTTGGCTGAACATGCAAGGTTGTCGATTGAAAAGCTAGGTATAATTGAACAACAAGACAAAGTGTCGTTCGATGATTTTCTTAAAGACTATTTTTCAGCGTCTACAACAGACTAATTTGTGGCAAAAAAAAAGCCTAATAAAAATTAGGCTTCAAAGTTACTACTAGGGAAACACACAATAACTAGAACACGCTAATTAAGAGTAGACGATGCGAAAAAAGTTCAAAAATAATAGCCGTTTTTTAAGCATTATAGTAGTCACTTTAGCGAGTACGGTATTTTTAGAGGCTTGCACGGCAACACCCCCTCGAAATATTAGCAATATCTGTGACATTTTCACTGAAAAAAGAGACTGGTTTGACAGCGCCACCGACATGCAAGAGAGATGGGGCGTACCGATTCACGTGCCTATGGCGATGATGTATCAAGAAAGCTCCTTTAAAGCTAAGGCTCGGCCCCCAAAAAATTATTTATTTTTTGGACTAATACCTTGGGGACACGTCAGCAGTGCTTATGGTTATTCGCAAGCCAAAACCCCCACTTGGGATGATTATAAGCGCGAAACCGACAACTCATGGGCAAATCGTTCAGATTTCGACGATGCTATGGATTTTATGGGTTGGTTTATTAGTAAAACTCATACAATAAATGCAGTGTCAAAATGGGATGCGCAATTACAGTATCTGAACTATCACGAAGGCTGGGGCGGCTATAGTCGCAAAAGTTATCAATCAAAAACATGGCTAAAAGGCGTGGCCAAAAAAGTCAAAGCTCGATCATTAAGATATGCGACCCAATTAAAAGGCTGTGAAGAAGAGCTGTCTAAAGGCTGGTTCTGGCGAATTTTTAGCTGATATTATTTAGATAATAATGCAGGTCATTCATTGGCCTGCGCACCGTCTTAATATAGGTAAACGACAGTTATCACTCATCAGAAACGATATTCGCCTCTTCAGAAGATTCAGCGGCAGCTAACTCCCGATCGGCTTTGCTAATGTATTTAGGCTTATTTTTGCCAGATAACTTAGCATTAGCTTTCTTGGCTCGCGCTTTTAAAATTTGATTACCTTTTTTACGACGGTTCATGTGACTATTCTCAATCTATACAACCTTTGTATAATATCACTTTAGAAGCTGGAAGGTTTTGAATTTTATTAGCACATTGATTCAGCGCTAGGTTTCTTCTTTATAATCAATGCTGTTATGCAACTGTTGTTCTAATTATCTGGAAATTGTATGTGTTTATCCTATCAACAAAGTCATAAAACCGTTTCTGTTGGCGCAGTGGACTTTCACTATGCCCTCGACGGCGAAAGCTCCAAGCCCGTGTTGGCGCTAGTCAACATGGCCAGTGTGAATTTGACCGCTTGGGAGCCCGTATTGGCAAGCCTGTTGCAGACATATCGTGTCTTACGTTTTGATATTCGCGGCACGGGGAAAAGCACTTGGGGGGCAGACCACGAGTTCACCTTCTCACAATATGCAGATGATTTAGCTGCGATTATGGATGTTTTGCAGTTACCCAAAGCATTTGTATTAGGTGTGGCTTATGGCGCCAGAACCGCTGCTCAGTTTGCATTGCGTCATGAAGATAAGTTAACGGGTTTAGCTTTGTTTGATGTGGCTTTAACGCCACCCGTGGAGCAAGTAGCACAAAAATCCTTAGCCGCACAAGCCAGACAATTACTAATAGAAGCCGGAGAGCCTGAGTTGGTGCCTAAAAAGTCATGGCGATTTTATGAAAATAGAGAGGCTGCGTTTAAAGCTCACACTGCCCACCACCATGAACCCGACACATCTGAAATGTTGGGTGATTTACAGGTGCCGGTACTGGTTGCCTGTGGTCGACAGGATATGAATTTAAATGAAGCGCAACGTATAGCAGGGGCTATTCCTAATGCCAAATTTGAACTGATGGAGATGACAGGTCACGGCTCGCCATTTTTTCGACCTGAGTTGTTTGCCAAGATAGTGAATGAATTTAAGAATGAATTAAAACGTTGATTTTTTTCTTGGATGCCCATTGAACACTTTCTTTAGCGCCTCGTGTCTATGAGATAGGCACGTTGAGCTTTAATATTTAAATTGGCTTAAAACTTACCTTGATGTAGCGGTAATTCAATCAACACCAACAAGGCTGCTTTGCCTCCCCATTCCTTTGGTGCTTGATGAAACCCCATTACTGCTGGGTGTTGAGTTAACCAGTTGGGGATTGCTTTTTTAAGAGCGTAAGTGCCTTTGCCGTGCATAATAGATACACAATACACATGTTGTTTTTGCGCTGCATGAATCAGTGCGGCGAGTTCATGTTTGGCTTGTTCTTTATTTAAGCCGTGAAGATCGAGAATTAAATCCGGGGGATAATCACCGCGGCGTAGGCGTTTGACCTCGTGACTATCTGTATCGGGTTTGACATACTTTAGCGGTTGCTCGATATCAAAGTGGCCTTCAAAACCATCTGAAAACTCAAAAGCGGCTGCAGCTTGTTTTATTTCAGCTAAATCATTATTTTTTTGCTTAAGTCCCGATTTCTGCTTGCTGGAAAAGCGCTGAGGCGGTATTTTGTCCTGCTTTATTGGCGCTATATCTTTGAACTCATTTTTGAATAGACAGGTTTCATCATTATCTATATGAGTTTTAGGGGGATGTGGCGTGATTTTCATTCATTACTGGTACATATTTACTTTGTAATGAGCATAACAAAAATTGCTCGCGGAGAATATGTATTCAAGGTTTACCAACCTATTTTTATTAAGCGATAACATGAGCACAGATACTTTTTCAAGCCTAAACGCCGACGATATAGCAGAAGACTTACACTCTATTTTGGATATGGTGCGATGGTCGGTAAGTTGTTTTAATCAAGCTGGATTGTTTTACGGTCATGGCACCGATAATCCTTGGGATGAAGCGGTGAGCTTGGTTTTGCAACTATTACATTTGCACCAAGATTTGAGCTTGCAAGCGGGCGACCAACTGTTTCATAGCCGATTAACTAAGGCTGAAAAAATACATATTATCGAAATCGTTAAGCGCCGTGCTCAAGAGCGTATTCCCGTACCTTATTTAACCAATCAAGCATGGTTTTGTAATTTGCCATTTTTTGTCGATGAGCGTGTACTCATTCCACGTTCACCTTTTGCCGAACTTATTCGCAATCATTTCGAGGAATGGATAGGGGATAGCGAACCGCAACATATTTTGGATTTATGTACTGGCGGTGGCTGTATTGCCATTGCATTAGCCTATGCCTTTGAAGAAGCTCAAGTGGATGCTGTGGATATTAGTCAAGATGCCTTGGACGTTGCAGAAATCAACATCACCGAGCATGGTTTAAATCATCGAGTGTACCCTATCAAATCTGATTTGATGGGGGCATTGCAAGGCCAACAGTATGATTTAATTGTTAGCAATCCCCCTTATGTGGATGCTGAAGATATGGACGACTTACCCGATGAGTTTCATCATGAGCCCGAATTAGCCTTGGCAGCGGGTACAGATGGACTGGATTTGGTGGACAATATTTTACGTCAAGCTCCTAGCCATTTAAGCGACAACGGCTGGTTGTTTGTTGAAGTGGGTAACAGTGAAGTGCATATGTATTCCCGTTATCCAGAATTGCCGATCCAATGGGTTGAGTTTGAAAACGGTGGACATGGGGTATTTGCTATAAGCAAGAACGATTTAGTTGAGTACTGGCGCTCAGTTGACCATTAGACTAATACCACACTAGTTAAGTATCACGAAAACAGGATTTTAAGATTATGGCAGGAAATACCTTCGGTAAATTATTCACAGTCACCACCTTTGGCGAAAGTCATGGTATTGCTATTGGTGGTATAGTCGACGGTTGCCCTCCAGGGTTAGCTATTTCAGAAGCTGACTTACAAGTTGATCTCGACAGACGTAAGCCGGGTACATCCCGTTACACCACAGCCAGACGTGAAGAAGACGAAGTGAAAATTTTATCCGGTGTGTTTGAAGGTAAAACCACAGGCACCAGTATTGGTCTGCTTATCAACAATACCGATCAGCGCAGTAACGATTATTCTAAAATCAAAGATACTTTTCGCCCAGGTCATGCCGACTATACTTATCAGCAAAAATACGGGTTGCGAGATTATCGAGGTGGTGGCCGTTCTTCGGCCCGCGAAACCGCTATTCGAGTAGCAGCCGGTGGCGTGGCCAAAAAATACCTCAAACAACAGCATGGCATAGAAATCCATGGATATTTGTCGCAACTTGGGCCCATTAAAGTTGAACATATTGATTTTGATGTTATTAATACTAATGCCTTCTTTTGCCCTGATGAGAGCAAAATAGATGGCCTTGATGCCTATATGCGAGAATTGAAAAAACAAGGTGATTCTATAGGTGCCAAGGTGTCTGTAGTAGCAACCAATATGCCGGTAGGATTAGGTGAGCCTATTTTTGACCGACTCGACGCCGACTTAGCCCACGCTATGATGGGTATTAACGCCGTTAAAGGTGTTGAAGTGGGGGATGGCTTTGCCACAGTCGAGCAAAAAGGTAGCGAACATCGCGACTCATTAACCCCTGAAGGTTTTACTTCAAACCGCTCGGGTGGTGTTTTAGGAGGTATATCAACGGGCCAAAATTTGGAAGTGCATATGGCGCTTAAACCCACTTCAAGTATTAGTGTTCCGGGCGAAACCATTGATATACATGGCAATACAACAGAGGTTATCACCAAGGGCAGACACGACCCTTGTGTGGGCATTAGAGCGGTGCCCATAGCTGAAGCCATGATGGCATTAGTGGTGATGGATCATTTACTTAGGCATCGCGGTCAAAACGCTGACGTTAAAAGTACAACGCCAGATATCACTGCCAACGCCAATAAAAAATAGGTCATTTGACCTATTTTTTATATTTTTATAACCTTCAAAAGATTAGTTAAACTCATTGCCTAAATCAGCATTTTCAAATTCAAACCTCATTCTTCTGGCCGTCACCTATTTATTCTATTTTGGGCAGTTTGGGGCGTTTTTGCCGTATCTAGGGGTGTTTCTCGATGGTAGAGGGTTTACATCCAAGGAAATAGGAGAGCTATTCGCACTCATTGCTATTGCAAGGATCGCAGGCCCCAATTTGTGGGCAATGTTGGCTGATAAAACAGGTAATGGCCTACAAATATTACAACTTGGGGCTTTTCTCACTTTCGTTACTTTTTGTCTGGTTTTTTTTGTAGAAGGCTTTTGGGCGATCACCTTGAGCTTTGCACTAATGATGATGTTTTGGACCGCAATTTTGCCGCAAATGGAAGGCCTGACTTTAAAGTGCGTGTATGGACATGCCAGTCGTTATGGTCGAATAAGATTATGGGGTAGCGTTGGGTATATTTTGTTTGCCGTATTTAGCGGTAAGATGCTTGACGTTTTTTCTAGCGAAGCGCCCATTTATATTTGTGTTGTTGTGTTATTTTGCCTATTTGTGGTGACTTTACTTCTTAAACAACCCACCAGTAATGCCAATAGCCAACTGCAGCAAGGGTCCATTTGGCATAAAATTAATTCTCCTGTGTTTTATGGCTTCTTACTATCAGCGTTATTGTTGCAATTGAGTTTTGGTGCCTATTACGGCTTTTTCGCATTGTATGTGGTGGATTTAGGCTATAGCGGTCAAGCCACCGGATGGCTAATGGCTCTAGGGGTTTTGGCAGAAGTTGTAATCTTCCTGTATGCGGGTAAGTTGATAAAAGTGTTTGGGGTAAAATGGGTATTAGTTATCAGTATTTTACTGACTGCATTACGCTGGTATTTGTTGGGCGTCGCAGCCAGTATTCCCATAATCTTAATTTTCAGCCAAGGGTTACATGCATTTAGTTTTGCTATGACTCACGCGGCTTCAATGCATTTCATTCATCATTATTTTGGTGACAAATTTCAAAGCCAAGGGCAGGCGATCTATATCAGTGCTGGCTTTGGTATCGGAGGCTCCATTGGAGGTTACGGAGCAGGATATTTTTGGCAACAAGGGCAGGGCGCCGAACTCACCTTTACTTTGGCTGCGCTAACGGCAGTTTGTTCGGCAATGAGCTTATTATTTATTTCCTCAAAACGCATGTAACATCATTTGATTGGATTATAAGAAGATGGTCTCTTCTTTTAGCCATTTAAAACCATCCAATATTTACGACTAACTTATTGAAACAACAAGCCTTGTTCATCGGTTATTATTAATAATAATTGTTGACCTGATGCGTTTAAGATATATACTACTTGCGCTTGAAAGTAAGTTTGATATTTATGTACATTGTTTCGACGTTCCATTTGTAGCACCGGTCTCGTAGCTCATAAGTAATTGCAACACACTTCAGCACAACTAACGTCTCCCAGGAGACACAATTACTCTTGAAAAATATAGGAAAGACTATGTCTGCAACTACTGGTACAGTAAAATGGTTTAACGAAGCAAAAGGTTTCGGTTTCATTCAACAAGAAAACGGCCCTGATGTTTTCGCTCACTTCCGTGCTATCACAGGTACTGGCTTTAAAACTTTGGCCGAAGGTCAAAAAGTTGAGTTCACTGTAACTCAAGGCCAAAAAGGTCCTCAAGCTGAGAACATCGTAGTACTTTAATTATCACATAATTAAAATTCTATAAGAAAAAGCAAACCCTAGGGTTTGCTTTTTTTTTGGAAAAAATAAAGGGCAGTAAGGTGCGATAAGTAAGTTTGTACCATCTCAAAGATGGTGGGATCTATTAAGGATGACACTGCCCTCCATGGCCGGTTTCACATAGAATCCCTTCTATGCGACCTACTTTTTTTCAACAGCCAAAAAAAGTAGGCAAAAAAGGCCGCTCGACCCAATGCTCTTCTTCCAATTATTCGGCAAATTTAGCGGGTCGTTTGCACTTGCTCCCTGCAATGGCAAACTCAATTTGCATCCATGCAAATTGCCCCACTAAATTCACCTAATAATCGGCGAGCCTTCATTCGAGGGTAAATTAAGAGCATCGGCTTTGCCGATAAAGCTTTGTTTTCTTTGGTGGCTCCGCCACTGCCTTTTCGCCTTTAAAGTTTCAGCTAAAAATGGCTTATTCTAGGGGCAAATGGCAGGGATGCCATTTGAGTGGAGTTTGAATGGACACATTCGGAACGACCCTAGAATAAGTCATTTTTAGCGGTGAAGAACTTTATTAGCGGCGGCATTTTTCTGGGTACTCTATTTTTTGCTGTTGAAAAAAGAGTACCTGGCTCGAAGGGAATCGAGTCAAAATCAGGCAAGCGACCGCCATGGATGGCGGAAGGTAGAATAACGCAGGAGCAGTTATCGAGATGCCTGTAAGCGTCAGCGCATACTTTTTATGCCCTAGCACTTACAGGCATCGATGGCAGGCTTCACTATTAATAAGAAAATAAACTTACTCGTAACTCGTTACTCATAGCTTATTCCGTTAACTCACCTCGTAAATTTGCAATAAGTTGCTGTTTGATTTGCTTAGAGGGGAGGTCTTTGCTGAGTAGATAGTGTAATTTGGCGAGGGCCGCTTCTGGGGTCATGTCTTGTCCCGACACTACGCCGACTTCTTGTAAAACATGGCCGTTGGCATAACCGCTCATATTCACTTTACCCCGTACACATTGGGTGCAATTGAGTACAATAATGCCTTGTTGATCTGCGATAGATAATTGCTGCAATAACTGGGCATTTTGAGGAGCGTTACCTACTCCAAAACTGAGTAAAATCAGCGCTTTAACGGGCTGTTGTAAGGTGTTTTTAATTACATCGGTGCTAATGCCAGGGTACAAGGTCACAATACCGATTGGCTGGGATTTAATGGGACTTACGTGCATGTTCTTATTTGTGTCGATGCCCAGCAAATCTTTTTTCACCTCGATATTAATGCCGGCTTTAAGTAATGCGGGGAAATTTGGTGAATCAAAAGCATTAAAGCCATCAGCATCCATTTTTCGGCTGCGATTGCCTCTAAATAGCTGATTGTTAAAAAATAAGCTGACCTCTGCAATAGGGTAATTCGCTGCGATATATAAGGCATTGAGTAGATTGACTTGTCCGTCAGAACGCAATTGTGCGAGGGGAATTTGTGAGCCAGTGACAATCACGGGCTTGCCCAACTCTTCTAGCATAAACGACAAGGCTGAGGCGGTATAAGCCATAGTATCGGTGCCATGTAGAATAATAAACCCATCATACTGCTGGTAGTTTTGTTGAATATCGTCGGCAATTTGTTGCCAATCGGCAGGGCTCATATCGGAAGAATCAATCAGGTTTGCGTATTCGTGAATAGTAAATTCGGGCATTTCGCTACGATGAAACTCAGGCATTTTGGCGAGTGTTTCCGTTAAAAAGCCCGCTGCAGGAACAAAACCTTGAGATGAAGGGCGCATACCAATTGTACCGCCTGTGTATGCAACATAAATGTGTTTTTTCATATAATCGGCAATCATGTTTCTGATGATTATTATTTTCACTCACTTTAACGCTTGTGCTCGAAATTAACCAATAATTCCATTAAGTTAGAGGTAGAAAGATTGAGTTTCAAAGATACTTTAAAAAGGTGAGTGACGGTAATGAAAAGATGGATAGTGGGATTTATGTTAATCACAGGCTGTGCGAATAGTGTTGCACAGCCTAAAGTGCTGCCGATGCGCGAACAAGCGCAGCTTATTAATCAAATATTGGATGACAGGTTACAAAACTTATTACCTGATTTGATGCGCCGCGAAGGTATCGATATGTGGGTGCTGATCTCACGTGAGTACAATGAAGATCCTATTCTTAAAACTATGTTGCCAGCAAACTGGTTATCTGCTCGCCGGCGTACGATATTAGTATTGTTTGATCCAGGTGAGGGCCAGACAATTCAGCGTTTAGCCGTAGCGCGTTATGCAGTCGATAGCTTATTTAGAAAGTCTTGGGATAAAGAAAAGCAACCTAATCAATGGGATAGTTTGGTTAAATTAATAAAACAGAAACAACCCAAGAAAGTCGCGGTTAATAAATCCGAACATTTTGCGCTGGCAGACGGCATAACCGCCACTGAATACGCAGAATTTAGTCAGGCATTATCGAAGCAATCCAATACGCAATTGGTGTCATCAGAAAAACTGGCTATTGCATGGCTCGAAACCCGCAGCAAAATGGAAATGCAAGTGTACCCCGATTTAATTGCCTTAGGTCATCAGGTCATTGCAGAAGCTTTTTCAAATCAAGTGATTCAGCCGGGCCTAACCACCACCGATGATGTGGTGTGGTGGTTGCGTGAAAAAGTATTGGATTTGAGATTACAAACTTGGTTTCATCCCACTGTGTCGTTGCAACGCTCAAGTCTCGAAAAATTCGATCATGTGAAAGCTTTTAGCAAACGTCCTAAGGCGCAAATTATTATGCCAGGTGATTTGTTACATATGGATTTCGGTTTGACTTATTTGCGCCTTAACTCCGATCAGCAACAACATGCTTATGTGCTTAAAAAAGGTGAAACCGATGCCCCTGACTATCTAAAAAAAGCCTTAGCCAATGCCAATCGCTTGCAAGATATTTTTACCGCCAACTTTAAACAAGGGCGTACAGGTAATGAAGTGTTAAAAATGTCACGACAGCAAGCTATAGAAGAAGAGATTAAACCTTCGATTTATACCCATCCAATTGGTTATCATGGTCATGCTGCAGGTACTACATTAGGCATGTGGGATTCTCAAGGTGGTGTGCCGGTGCAAGGTGATTACCCGTTACATCTCGATACTGCCTATTCTATTGAACTCAACGCTGCGACTTTTATTCCACAATGGAACAAAGAAATTCGTATTATGCTGGAAGAAGAAGCCTTCTTTGATACATCAGGTGTTACATACTTAGATGGTCGTCAAACCCAATTTCACTTAATCAAACCAGAATAAAGAGATTTACATGAATAAAAAACATCTTGGCCTTGCTGTGGCTTTTTCACTGGGATTAGTCGCCTGTGGTCAGCCAAATACAGTACAAAGTCAAAAAGTAGACAACGGCAGTGTGATAGTAAGCGAATCTGAGTCTGACAAAGCCAATGCGCTGTTTCAAACCTATTTTGATGAAAGCATGCAGATGAACCCTATTGCTGCAACCTACGTAGGTATAAGTGATTACAATGACCGCTTTAGCCCACCTATTAATCAACAAAACCTTGCTGAGTCTTTGGCGTTTGAAAAACAGTATTTGGCCAAAATACAAGCCATTGATGCAAGAGCGTTAACTGGGCAAGATTTGTTAAGTTACCAGATATTCCTACAAGATCGAAAAATGGCGATTAAAGGTGCGCAATTTCCAGGTCACTTGATGCCAATTCATCAAATGGGTGGCGCCCATACCTATTTTGCCACTTTAGGTTCGGGTAAAAGTGCTCAGCCATTTAACACCGCTAAAGATTACCGTAACTTTATCAGTCGAGCACAAGGCTTTGCCACTTATATGGATAGCGCCATAGTTGCCATGCAAGAGGGCATACAAAAGTCTATTGTGCTTCCAAAGCCTTTGATCGCAAAAGTGTTGCCACAGTTGCAAGTGCATTTGCTCGAAGATGTCACTCAAAGTGTCTTTTATGGACCTTTAGTGATGCTAAAGGAAAATGCCAACATAACAGATGCTGACAAAACGCAGATCACCCAAGATTACGCTGCCACAATAAAAAACGTGATTATTCCGGCTTATGCTCGTGTTCACCAGTTTATGCAAGATACTTACTTAGCAAAAGGCAGAGATACCTTTGGTTTAAACGACTTGCCAAATGGTAACGCTTGGTATGAATATCGTATCGAAACCAATACGACTTTGCCGTTAACGGCACAAGATATTCATACTTTTGGTCAACAAGAAGTCGCGCGTATTTTAGCGGAAATGACCAAGGTGAAACAGACAGTTGAGTTTGCAGGTGATTTACCAGCGTTTTTCGAATTTTTACGTACCGACCCACAATTTTTCTTCGAATCTGAGCAAGCCTTAATTGACGGTTATACCCAAGTCAAACAAAAAATTGATAGCCGTGTGCCTATGTTGTTTGAGGTGTTTCCTAAGGCCGACTACGAAGTGCGCGCAGTAGAAGCGTTTCGCGCAGCATCATCGGCTGGTGCCAGTTATCAGAGTCCTGCACCCGATGGTTCAAGGCCGGGTATATTTTATATCAATGCATTTAACTTAAAAGCTCAACCAAAATACTTAATGGAAACCTTAAGTATTCACGAAGCCGCACCGGGTCATCACTTCCAAATTGCCATTCAACAAGAAGTAGAAAGCCTGCCAGATTTTCGTAAATTTGGTGGCTACACAGTATTTGCCGAAGGCTGGGCCTTGTACGCCGAAAGTTTAGGCAAAGAAATGGGCTTATTTACCGACCCTTACATGTGGTACGGCCGTTTATCTGATGAACAACTACGGGCGATGCGTTTAGTGGTGGATACTGGCTTACATGCGTTTGGCTGGACACGGCAACAAGCGATTGATTTTATGGTAGACAACTCGTCTCTTGCCCTAACCGATATCGAGGCCGAAGTAGAACGTTATATTGCTATTGGCGGCCAAGCGGTGAGTTACAAAGTAGGGCAACGGCATATTAGGATGCTGAGAAACAAAGCGCAGCAGAGTCTTGGCGATAAGTTTGATGTGAAAAAATTCCATACCCAAGTGTTAGTCGATGGTGCCTTGCCCATGCCCATTTTAGAAGCAAAAATAGATAAGTGGATTGAACAACAGAAGCGTTAACTTGAGGGTAGGAAGCTGAACTCGGATGTTAGGCTTCCTAGCTTGAATAGATTTTTCATAGACTGCAATTAAGCGATTTGCAGAAATTGAGACTCAGTTACCTGTATGACAACTCCAGCGCCAAAGCCGACATTGGCGATGTAAATTCAAGCTGAATTTTGACTGTTGTTTTGTGCCGTAGCCAGATCGTCGAAATCCTGTTGCTGAACGATCCCATCATACGTAAAGCGGACAATTGGTTTTAAGTAGAATTTGATAAAACGAACGATAAAAACGAACGTTTTGCTGACAGTCACCTTTGGTGTTCCTAACGTTGGATAATGAAAGCTCTAGACCGTTCCTTCAAAAATTTAGAAACGTCCATGGGTTTGAACAAAAGTGTGATAATCTGTAATCGATGCAACGTAAACAAGGAAACGTTAATGATATATTTTAGCAAAATAACTTCAAATCCTAAACACTTACTATTCCTTTTTCTTCTCACAATCAATGGTTGTTCAAGCATTGAATACCAAGTGCATCCAGCATCAATTTTAGAGCAAAACAAACGTTTAGAAAGGGAAACTGTTGAATTTAGTTCTGGCAGAAACTTGAGTGTAAAAAACTACAAGATTTTAAATCCGAAACAATCTAAATTTGATATCGAGCTGAATGAAGTTATATCGAAAGCCGACTTCCCAATTTATTTATCGGCTATTAAGAATAATACGACAGTTTTTAAGCCAAAACCTTGGCTTAGCACTGATGAAATCATCTATATATATACTCTGGAACCTCTGAATATTGAGTTTTACCTTCAACGAAATAACCACTTCCACTACAGTTTTTTTTCATCACATAGTACAAACTTTGTAGCTTTTAATTGTGAGACCACTAGTCTAAGCCTCTTTGAAGAACAATGTTTATTTAATAGCGGCGGTTCGAAGCACTATACTGGCGTTTATAAACTACCACGAGCAGAAGGGGAAATAGATAAAAAAAGCGTGGCTAGTGAGCAAGATTTAGACTCCCTTGCAATGTCTGTTTTACGAGAAAAAATAATTAGGGGACGAAGACTGTATGATGATAGTCCTCTTCGATTTATAAACAGTCCAGTTAGGGTTACATCCAACTTTTCAAGTGAAGATATATCAATACTCAACTTACCAGAAGTACTGGATTCAAAAGTTTTAATTACCCCAGATGGCGCACAAATCATATTTGAGGTCCTGGACCTCAGATACAGTTTTACTAAGTCTTACGATTCATTGGGTATTCCTAAAGAATATGAAAGCCTTATTGAAGATTATATTGATGTCAGAAATTATTCTGTTTTGGTTAAACATCAGAATGAAGAGCAGCGGGCCAAAATTAGTGTTTATGACAGCCAGAGATTGCTAGCAAAGATTCAAGAAATTGAATCTCTTGGTTTTGCATATTTGAGATTAACGGCTAACGAAGAAAATGTGAATGTTATTCTTAACGGACAAGAAGTTGGCCAAATTTCAAGCAATCCTTTCGTAGGAAAAGTCAAGGAAGGAAAACATACATTAATGGTACGGAAACCATACTTCGGGACAAAAACAATTCAGATAAATGTCACAGAGAATGAAGCATTCGCATATCACTTCGATCTAATTCCTTCTGGAAACATGGATGAAATGATGGGAACTGGACGAATTATTCAGTCAACGGGCGTACTAACAGTTCTGACTTCTCGAAATGACGTCTCAATTTTTATAGATGGTGCTGAAAAGAAACCACCCTTTACACTTCCGGCTGTGGCTAGTGGTAAGCATAAACTAGTCATTAAAGTTAATGGTAAGGAATCGATAGTTTTGGCAGAGGTCCTTAAAGATAAGTCTACCGTAATAAGTTTAGATGACTATGATATTTATTGAAGTTACGCCCGACTTAAAGACAGACTGTCGGCAATAAGTACACTTTGATCATTTGTGACCTCGATTTTGCACCGAATCGAATGTTTGAAAATGGTCTGAAGCAGATCGGCACAGGTAAGCAAGTCAGTATCGGCTATTCACTCATTTCAGATAAATAAAACGAAAAAACTCGAATGTCTGCTTACTGTTACAAAGCTCACTTACTATTTGAACTAAACGGCAACTCCAGCGCCAAAGCGGTCGTTCGGAAGAGAAATCAAAAGCTAATTTTGAATCGTTAACGCTCAAATAACAGGCTTAAAATAGTTTGCTAAAATGTTGAGGAACGAAACAGCAAACTGTTTTAAGTCCTAGTTGATTTGCTTGTTAGCAGCTTGTTGCTCCAACCTTTCGACTAGCCAAACCTTGATAATGGATTGTCGTGTTACACCAACACGGCTCGCCTCTTTATCAAGAGAGTCAATTACCCAAGATGGAAAATCAACATTCACTCTTTTCTGTGTTTGGTTAGGGCGGGATATAGTTGATAAGTCTAAATCTTCAAGTATATCGTCTTCGTTAGCATCGAACTTTTGATCAAATTGTTCAGCTTTCATATATTGATACCTCCGCTTTACGTGAGCGTCTAACCGAGATAATTCTAATAGTGTCTTCACGATATGTAATAACAGCAGACCAGAATTTACCCGCAATAGTTCCTATAACTAAGTAGCGTTGCTCACCTTCAGATTTAGCTTTTACTTGAAGTAAATCAGGATCAGCCCAAAGTTCTTGAGCATCAATGAAATTTATTCCATGCTTATCGAAGTTGGTGCTACTTTTATTTTTGTCAAATTCAAATTTATACATAGGATAAAAAATATACCTTTATCACTCAAATGTCAATTTAAATACTGAAATATGAAAAGCTGCTAACGCTTAATATCTGGGGGTTTTAGGACCGCTTTTTCAGCGAGTAAAATTCCCACCATGATGTTTTTGTTATATGCCGTTCAGCATAAAAACAAACTGAATAAAACACAACAAAAACAAGAACATAAAAACTTTAAAAGTGTTTTTATACTTCTTAGTAAGCTGCGCTGCACTTGATTTATAAATGGGAAAATTTTCAGGCTTACCAAACAAAATACCGATAAATTGGTCATGATATTCAAAGCCGGAACGCAATGATAAAACGGTATTTTCACCTAGCAAATGTACTTTAAGTCTCACGTAGTAAAACATAAAGCTTAAAAAGCTAACTGCTAGAAACATAAATGTTAGAAGAGCCGAAACTATTTGAATATTCATGGGAATATCATAGGCATATAACGCCTTACTAAGCGGCGCGAAAAAGTTGGCTAAAATGTACGAGGAACGAGTGCTAGCCAACTGTTTAGCGTCCGTTTGAGTAACTTGTTAGGGCTTTGGACTCGGTATTTTGGTTATCAGGTCTTTTACTAAACCACTCATTTTTTCTGTTGGTGATGCTGGTGATTTACCAAAATCTAGCTCAATTGGTGTTATAGCCTTTAGTAAAATATCCATTTTCTCAATATCCCCACCAGTGAGTTCTAATGCATCAGCTGTACTTAATAAGTGCTGGGACAATCGCATATGATACCTAGCTAAATTGAACATAATTTGAATGCCGTAAACTCCGACAGCAACTGCACCAACCCTTACAATGCCACTCCCTACAAGAAAGAAAATAAGTGTATTACCATCCACAGAGCCGCTAACTTCTGTACCTTGATAAGAACCGAAAACAAATAATGTAGCCAACATTACGATAAGTAAAATTATCAGAACTACATTCATATTATAAATTCGTTGAGAATGTTCGGCTCTCGATATTATTCTCTGTATAGTTTTATCTAAATTTTCCATTTGAAACTCCATTTTCGAGAAAGCCCTAACAGCTTATTATGTAGAATCCACAGTAACATCCCAGTTTCTACGTCAATTAATTTCTCTAATCTAACTAATAATCAATGAGTTGCAAAGCAATAAGCCCATAATATTTACCTGCTCAATGGGATATTACTGAGAAGTTTCAGTAATATCCGAGCACTTTTTACAATTAAACCAACAATATCAATAGCATAGGCTGAATCTACTCCTTTTATTATGGATTTTACTGAGACTTCTCAGTAACACCCTCAATTAAATAACAAGGAGATTTATATGGCACGCTCACCTTTTATGGAAAGTATTAGGCAGGCACTTCGAACTAAACACTACTCATTTCAAACTGAAAAAACCTATTTGACATGGATTAGAAGATTCATCTTATACAATAAAAAGCAACATCCTAAGGATATGGGGGAGCAGGAAGTCACAAACTTTTTAACGCATCTAGCCGTAAACAGGCATGTTACTTCTTCAACACAAAATTTAGTCTTATGCTCCATCGTGTTTATGTACAAACATGTTTTAAATAGAGAGCTGACGTTACTTCCAGATACCATTAGAGCTAGAGCACCTAAAAGAGTGCCGACCGTTCTGTCCCATGACGAAGCAATGAAAATCATCAATTCAATGTCCAATAATTACAAGCTGATGTTTTCTTTGCTATATGGCTGTGGCCTGAGAAAAGCAGAGCTATTAAGCCTTCGTATTAAAGATATTGATTTTGGCTCTAAAAATATCTTTGTATTTCGTGGAAAAGGTAGAAAGGACCGAGTAACGATGCTGCCTGACGGCCTAGTCGAGCAGATAAAGTCTCAAATTGAAAAGGTACGTGCTATCCATGATAAAGATATTGCTGAAGGGGAAGGCAAAACTAGCCTTCCAACTGGTTTAGCTTGAAAGTACTCTTATGCTATTACAGACTTCAAGTGGCAGTACCTTTTTCCATCTAAAGTGAGGTGTAAGCATCCTGTAGATGGTTATTTTTGTCGTCATCATTTGCATTGGACTTCACTTACTAAAGCGCTGAGAAAAGCAGTAAAGATGTCTAACATTCACAAGCATGTGACTGCTCATACATTCAGGCACTCGTTTGCCACACAGCTACTTAAAAGCGGCACCGATATTCGCACGGTTCAAGAGCTACTTGGTCATACAGACTTAAAAACAACACAAATTTATACCCATGTAGTAGGTCAACATTCGTCTGGAACGATAAGTCCTATAGATAGAATATTATAAGTAAAGTTAGCCGGATTTAATGTCCGGTTTTTATTGTTGATAAAGTAAACAGTTAAATTAATTGAACGAAATAAATTTCAACTTTTAGCTATTCGGCTTACGATCGATTTGCCAGAACAGTTATCATTATCACTGATTAATCGAATTTCCGGAAACTGTACGAAAGTGCCCTAAAGGCCAATTTCTAGGCTTGACCAGTGTAATAGCGGACACTTAGCGACTTAAGTCAGAACGTATCAATATCGAAAAAAACATTTTGAAAGCATGGGTGATAGCCGCTTATCCGCTCTTTATCCTAGAGCTCGCATCACCGCTTTTGGCTCTTTTGCGACTACATTTAATAAGGCAAGTGCTGGTCCATGTGGGTTGCGGTCACCTCGTTCCCAGTGACGTAAAGTTGAAACACTAATACAAAATTTTGAAGCGAACTCCATTTGCGTTAAACCCAAATTGCGGCGAATTTCGGCAACGTTAACCTCTGGCGCGCGGTGAATTTTAGCCGCTACCTTTTTACCTTCTGTGAGCTCGATTGCTTCTTGCAAACCTTGAGCAATACTATCGAATGCATTAGTCATTATATTTCTCCAAAGCTTTTTTAGTTAAAATACCAACTAGCTTAGAAAGCACATTTCTGTCTGATTTTGCTAAATTAGCTTTTTCATTTTTTCCAAATATGGTTAACAAAAACAGAGGTATTCGTTCGTCGTGGTAGTAGTAAATAACACGTACGCCACCACTTTTACCTTTGTTCCCCTTACTCCAACGTAACTTCCGAATACCGCCAGTACCCTCCATCACATCACCTGCTTTTGGATGTTCAGACAAGTAATCGATAATACCTCTGCGCTCAGATTCACTTAAAAGTGCTTCCGCTCGTTTTATGTATTCAGGTAATTCGGCTATTGTCGATCTCATGGGCCTATAGTAATCCAATGGATTACTATAGGCAATCTTTAAATAGTGAGCGCAAAATCTATATCTGAGGGAACGCTTTTAAATATCGATGCTCTCAGAAATCTCTAAAGCATCATCAACTTCAATACCCAAATATCTAACCGTACTTTCTAGTTTTGTATGTCCGAGTAATAATTGACAGGCTCTAAGGTTCTTTGTCTTTTTATAAATCAGCGATGGTTTAGTTCTGCGCATCGTATGGGTACCATATTGGGTTGAGTCCAAATTTATCGACTCTATCCAATCATCGACTATACGCCCGTATTGGCGCGTGGATATATGATCAGATTTTGTTTTACGAGATTTAAAAAGAAAATCTGAAGTGGCTAGTTTATCTCGAAGGATTAGCGCTTTAACTGAATCGCGCGTATTTTTTGTAATTTCAAATTGGACGGTTTTGCCAGTCTTTTTTTGAGTGATCATCGCTCGTGATTGAATGCTCGTCCCCTGCGCAATGTCACGGACTTTTAGTGAGACTAGATCGCAGCCACGTAATTTACTGTCCAAAGCCAAGTTAAAAAGTGCAAGGTTTCGGACATGCCCTGATAACTCCAGCCTGACTCTAATCGCCCATATTTGTTGAAGTTTAAGCGCCAGCTTTTGACCAACTAATTTATTTTTATTCCAAGGTTCTCGCTTCTTGTAGATTGCTAATGGGTATATAATCGTACTCGAAAGTTATGGTGTACAATTTTTAAGCAATACAGGTGCCAGTTAGAAAATTTTTAATTTCGGAAGCAGCGCCAAAGCGGCCGTTAGAGGAATAAATTAAGATTTCACTTATGTAGAGTTTGTCAAACTTTTAAGCGCTTCAATTAATCTGAATTTTCTTTATTTTATATACAAACTCTGGCTTATTTACGTACGTCATAGCCCTATCCCATAACGGGTTTGTGCGGTCTCTAAGGTTTTCAGCAAGTGCCTTGATTTCGGGTGGGGCATCCGCTCTAAAAAAACTTTCGTTGCCTCTATTTTTATCATAGCTAACGCCAGTAATTTTAAATTGTATACCCTTAACTCTTTTCGCTTTTTGTTGCTCTATATCTTTATGCGCGGTTTCCCATGTAATAGCACGAATAGCTAAAAAATAATCTCGCTCATTAAAGTTTCCATTAACTGCAAAGTCAGATTTTGGTGGGTATTTCGGAGTTATTCTTCTTTTAAATAATCCACCGTTTACGTAACGGAAATGTAAATCGTCATCAGACATTTCGTATCTTTGACAGTCAACAATATCGACCCAATGTCCTTTTGACTTTTTTATATACTTCTTCACAAATAGAACGGCAGTAGCTTCTTCTGTTCCTGCATATTCTAAATACTTACTTAGTAACTTCTTATCCATTATTGTTTTCTTTGAGTGCTTATTGTGAAATTTTGAACTAATTGTAGAAGCTCTATGCTATAAAATTTCCATGCCCTGTATAAATGTAAGTACCTTAACGCCGTTCAACATCTACTACGTTTTTTTCGTGTTACTAATTACTCTAACTAATTCAAGTTAGTAAAATCGGATGCAAGCTACAGCGCCAAAGCGGACATTGGCGCTGTAAAATCAAGCTGAATTTTGACTGCTGTCTTGTGCCAAAAGCGGAAGTTAGAAGTAGCTTGAAAAGGTATTATTGATGGTCTGTTGAGCCACCAAGCAGTCATTCAAGTTAGTTAATTTATTCCCCCATATTACACTTGAAATAATATCCATTAACAGCTTGCATAAATAGTGCTAATACTTTAAGTTACAGTTCCTAATGAAAAAGATAATCGTTCGCATTAAGGTTGCTGTTATTATTATGAAAACTAGAATTACTTATTTACCATTTAAAATGTCAATCGTCACATTCGCAATACTGCTTGCGTCAACCACAATAGTTCAAGCTGAAGAAAAGCTTGTTACTGAAGATATTGAAGTAATAACAGTAAAAGGAAGAGCTGCTCAATTCTATTTTGTAGAAGAGTCAACAATGGCAACGAAAACACCAACTGATTACATGGACTTACCACAATCAGTTCAGGTATTAAGCAAAGAGCTAATAAGAGATCAAGCAGCACGCCAAACTTCTGACCTTTACCGTTCAATATCGGGTGTTACCCAATTTAGTTACTCTGGCATCACCGCTAGAGGATTTAGGCAAGATCAAGTTCGTTATGATGGTGTTCAAGGAGACCCGTATTCAGGTTTTTCTATTCCACAATTATTCAATGTTGAGCGAGTTGAGGTATTAAAAGGGCCAACAGGCATGCTTTATGGTGCTGGACAGCCTGGAGGCTTGTTAAATTATGTTACCAAAAAGCCTAAATTTTCTCAGCACGCTGAAATTGCATTATTCACAGGTAACGAAGAGCTTTTTGGTGCTTATGCTGATACGACAAATGCAATAAATGAAGAGGCAACACTGGCCTATAGGCTTGGTGGATTTTACCAGAGCAAGAAAGGATTTCGAAATAATACCGATGAAACAAACACATTATTGTCGTCTGGCCTCACTTGGTTGGCTACAGATAATGTTGACCTAACTTTTCAGTATGATTTTATCGATCAAGACCTAGATGGACACCGTTTAAGAGGTGTGCCTGTTGATGATAATGGAAATTTTTTAACTGATATTAGTTACAGCCCGAATGAAAAAACAGATTTTCAACGTTTAACTGCTGATGTATGGCAAGTTATTGCGAATACACAAATATCTGACAAACTAACAAATAGTACAGTGTTACGTACTTTAGATAATGAAAGGACTCAAAACTATCATGAAAATAGAGGGTTAGCTGAAGATGGACGAACAATGACCCGTGAGTTTCGTGATCAGTTAAGAGAGAATACTGAATGGAGCATAACCACAGATTTTGTTTATCAAACCACTACTGGTGATGTTGAACATATATTGTTATTTGGTGCTGATTACTTTAATAGTGAATCACATTATGAATCTAAACTTGGACGTGGTGCTCCTTCATTAATCCCTGATATTGATATTATTAACCCGGTATACGGTGCCAATCCAAATGATTATCTACTATTAACACGCCCCGATTCAGACAGCAAAAGTAATCGTCTTGGAATTTATATGCAAGATCAAATACGTTTAAATGAACATTGGTTAGCTATCGTTGGAGTAAGGTTTGATAAATTTGAAGATAAAAGTGTAACCGATAATTTTACATCATCAGATGATAATTACAGCCCACGTATCGGTGCTATTTACCAACCGAATGATGAAATGTCTGTGTTTGCTAATATAACACAAGGCTTTCAACCACAGAGTTTATATAACCAAGCAGAATCTAGCTACGACAATGATGTTATTGGAGATTTAAAAGCAGAAACCAGTACTCAACATGAACTTGGTATTAAAAATGAGTGGTTAGACAGTAGTTTACACACCACTTTTACTGCTTATCATATCGTGAAAGAAAACGTTACGAGTTGGAACCCCGAAGATACAGGCATCAACGATGGTATTCCGGCTATTGTACAAATCGGTGAAGTCACAAGTGAAGGTATTGAAATAGATATTGTTGGGGATTTCACTGAAACTTGGACTGGTACTGTCAATTATGCCTACAACAAAGCTAAGATCACAGGTGGTGCTCCAGACTCTATTAGTAATTCAGTCGGAGACGAGTTTGTGAATGCACCTGATCATACTTTAGGTATATGGACACGATGGGATTTACCTTCAATAAATTCAGCTTTTGCTCTTGGTACAGATTATGTAAGTGAACGTATTAGTTTAAGCGGTCAAAAAGTAAAACCTTACACCGTGTGGGATGCCAGTTGGCGCAGCACTATCAATAAATTTGAAATTCAGCTTAACCTGAAAAATATACTTGATAAAGAATATGCTACGAGTGGGTTTAACAAGCGAAATGGTCATTTTCCTGGTGAACCTCGTAGCATACAGCTACAAGTGAGTTACGCTATATAGCTTAAATAGCGGGTATTAAATTTTTATTTCTACCCGCTTTACTTTGTTAACATTTAAATATTATGAATAGAAAATCATGGTACAAGTGGCATAGTTTAGCAGGCATTAAACTCTCTATATTAATATGCTTTATTTTATTAACAGGCACATTGGCTGTTATTTCACATGAAATAGATTGGTTAATCAATAGTAGTCAAAGAGTTTTACCCTCTGTTTCTTCTTCAAATATTAACTGGTCTCAGGTATACAAATCAGCAAAAAAACAAGACAGTAAAGCACAGGTAGCAAGTATTAGTGCTCCTATTGATGATTGGTTTGCTGTAGAAGTTATTCGGGTGGATGCTCAAAAACAGCGTTATCGTGAATTTTATCATCCTGCAACTGGACAGTACCAAGGACAGGGGCGATGGTATAATTGGCAACGTTTTTTTAGAATGTCTCATCGGCATTTAATGATGCCTACAATTTATGGCGTTACTATTGTTTGTATTGTTGGCCTTGTCATGTTTTTCTCTCTTATATCTGGTTTTTTTCTAATTCCTCAATGGTGGAAAGGCTTTTTTAGGAAACCAAGAACCAATAATAAGAAAACATTTTGGAATGATTGCCATAGACTTTTCGGCTTATGGTCTAGTTGGTTATTATTGACTGTTTGTATAACAGGCATATGGTATCTAATTGAAGTTTGGGGTGGTAATGCGAGTTTCCCCGAACAAACAATACCGGCGGCTAATAAAGTTGAGCAAGGATTAATTAAAACATCACCAGCTGTTTTTGAAAAAGTGATAAAAAGTGTTTCTACATACCATGACTTAAATATTAAACGTATTATTCTGCCTACAAAGAAAGAGCAATTAATAATTGTTCAAGGACAAAACGATACACTCTTAGTTAGAGATAGAGCTAATAATGTTATCTTTGATGGTACAAATGGTTATTACCTAACACGCCGTATCGCAAATGAACAATCCTTACATGTAAGAATATCTGAAGCGGCAGACCCTCTTCATTTTGGTGTTTGGGGCGGTATATACACTAAGATATTCTATTTTATATTTGGTAGCATTTTATGTGCATTGGCAATTTCAGGGACTTATCTTTATGGGTTGCGGCATTATAATTCACATCGTGATGAGTTCTATATTGCTCTAAAAGCATGGAAAGCATCATGGCAAGGAACCGGGTACTGGAAGTGGGTGTCTTTAGTATTAATAGTTGTAATGTTTATTCTAACGTCACTTATTTTTACCAATTCTGTCTTAATATGAGATTTAATCAGAGGCGCTTTTAAGGCATGAAAGACATATGTGATTAATATTAACGTTCAATATCTGAATCCTAATGACCGCTTTGAGCTTGGGTAAGACCGTCAGCTTACTAACCATTTAATGTCCGTTGCTCGCTCTTTGCAGACTTAAACAATCGAAAAATTCCAATGTCAGCTAACTGTTACAAAGCTGTCGCCTAACAACTGTAATCTGAACGACTGCTCTTGGCACATTAGAGCCAGTCAACGGGAGTTTACCAACTCAATAATGGCTCTCTTTTTGAACCGCTTTTCCTTGGTTGACTCGGAGTTCTCTGTGGTTCAATTTCTTATAACTTTTATTGACACTTACTAAAAGTAGCGTGTTTCTGGCTAAAGGAGTGCCAGAATGATGGGGGTTGGTAAAACGAACTCAGCCATTCAACTCTATTGATTAAAAACCTTTGGATACAGTTCACGTGCCGGTTGGCTTTCATATTGATTTAATAAATCGCTGAATATTGTGTCATTTAATATATTGTCTAGAGATCGAATGATGTCTGTTAGCTTGTGGTCATTTTTACGACAGCAGTCTTGATAGTATGTAATCAAGTGGGTCAAAGTTGTATGGTGTTTAAGCGTTAATAATTTATCTGCTTCAACAAAAAAATAAGCCCCACCCCAATAAGCCGCAGGGTATTGCTTGTTGTCCATTAGCCTTTTAGCAATAGACGCGGCAGTTAAATTACTATTAAACCAACGAAGGTGTGGTGCTATTTTGTGTTGGTAATTTTCTTCTAGTGTTCCTTTTAATACACCGGATTTTGCCATGATTTGATATTGCATGTAGCTGGCAAAACCTTCAGATAACCAACGATACTTTGGCCCTAAATAGGGCAGAGCCATATGGGCTAGTTCATGATATATAGTCCAGTCATTCACAAATTTTGTCAGGCCAAATCGCGTATCCACGTGAAAATGTATGCTGCCTTTGCCGTTTCGTTGAGTGTACGCCCAAGGTACAGGTTGATTGGATTTTTTTGGGTAGATGTGTAATTCAAGGGGGGTTGGGTAAATGCCTAAGGTAGCGCGTGTCGCATTTACTCCTTGTGTTAGCCAGCTTTCTAACATCTTGGCTTGATTGTTTTTGAAGCTAGATAACCCATGGACTCTAAATTGATCTTCTGTCACAGCCTTCGCGTGAATCGAGAGCGTCACTAACAAGATACTGATCGTGAGTTTGATGTAGTTATTTTGCATTGATTGTGTCATCTATGTGTTACAGACATAAAGTATCTTGAAATAGTCAATTGCTATTGTAGCAATTTGCATGGCAAGCGCTGCGCCATATCTATTGTCTTCGTTTCGCACTAAGCCAGTTGTCGTTTGAATATTGTAGAGGAAACGTTGAATAATCATGCTTTTCCTCAATGAGCCAGACAAACACAGGCCAGACATTGTAAAGACCGGCAGACGTTAAATTCTATTGCTTGTGTTTTGTAAATCTGCCCACATTTTATTTTTATGAAAGTTAAACATGTCAGTAATATATGAATACAAGGTTAGGCAAATGTTTAGCCGTGTTTTTTGCCGCCTGCTTTTTGGCGATACAATTTAATGCTGTCGCTGACGTTAATACTGAACATAATAGTAAACAAATTTTTCATGTCGAAGAAGTCGATACAAGTGCAATAAATAAGGGTATTGATATTAGTGTAATCGCTGCGCAACAATCTTCATCAAAGCAACATTATTTATCCCAACAGAAAACAAAACGTCAGCAACAACGTCAGTTTCTTACAGGCATTGAGCGGCATGTAGAACATGCGTTTCGACAAGTTATGTTCGGATCTCAATCTGCTATTCGTCAAGATTACCAAGACAGGTTATTTACTACATTCAATTATCGACAGTTACTTGCACTGTCTTTTAACGTCAATCCTATTTTAATCCCAACCATTAGACAGGTTCACATCGATGAATCTGACTCAAACCTCCTTAGTTAATCATAACTAGTGGGCAATTGTTTATTGCCTGATAAATTTTCTGATTTGCGGAATGTCCGCTGACTAATTTGTTGAGAGATATAATGGATACTTTAATTATTTTCTTGCATGTATTGAAGCCTTGGTTGAGCTTTGTTGCCTTTATTTACTTTTGTGTAAAAATGACAGGCTGGGCTAAAAATAGAAAGGCGGGAGCCATTGCCTTTGGTTTGTTTTTCCAAATGATCCTGCCTGACCCTTGCGCGCAAACTACCATGGAAGCAGTGGTAGAACGCAAACAAAAAGTTAAAAAACAACAAAGTGGAGATAAACAACCTAAAGATGAAAATGAACAAAACGGTTAAAAAATTAGACAATAATGTGGTCAAGGCACTAACGGTTGTTTGCGAGATGGCTAAGCAAGAGATAGTGGGTTTCCAGTGGTTAACCCACTCAGCCGATTATGCTAATTTTCCTGCCAGTTTAATGGTGACTTGTGTATTTGATACCGATGCGTCACTAAAGCAGCTGTTAATCTCGAAACAAGACGTTGTGCTACGCAATCACATCCAAAGGCAACTTTTAAAAGCGGGTATTTTGCTTAAAGGTAATAGACGCCATGTGTTTTTTGACAGCGAACAAGCTTGTCAGCTGGCACATAATGGTGACTGGAAGCGCAGGTTAGCGGCTAACTAAGCCGCTATGAAATACAATCTGATAAATTAATGATTCAACAGCCAGTTGTAATATAGTCGATAGTAGGGAGGTCACCAGCATTGCTGGCCGGGTTGTATATCAAGTAACAATTTGTGGCGACTATAGGTACTTGATTTATGTATTCGCCAGATGTCCAAGTAAAAGACGCCATAGTGACATAAAAGATGGTTTCATTATTATTGGTTGACCATATCCATTCTGATGCAAAGCTGTCGCTCATGGCTTTTGAAATACCATTGCCACGAGAGCCTGATGGATAGCCATATCTTGTATCAATGTCAGGCGTACCATCCCCGTTTAGGTCTACCTCTCCTTCTTCCTCATTTAATTGTCCTTGAATTGCTGATTTGGCATAAACTAACTGGCTTGCAGATTTGATGGAACTGCCCATAGATTTCAAAACAGAAAGGTTTGCTTCACCGCTTAAATCAATAAACCGTGGGGCGGCGACTGCCGCTAAGATCCCGATGATAACAATGACAATGATTAACTCTATGAGTGTGAAACCGTTTTGTGCCGCGTCGTTTTGTCTATCTAACTTGAAAGTATGTGTTTTATTCATTTTCATTCTTTTTTAAATTTCCCTTTTTATATTAAAAAAATCAACAAAATTAATACGTTATATGGTTTGAAAGGTCACAGTATACGGGACTATTAATCGCTTTGTAAAAGCGGTGCTAACATGGTTTCTAACCCATTAACTTTTATTTCGTGGATCAGAGCCAGTTGCTGGCCTAATTTTCCTTCAGGAAAACCTTGGTTATTAAACCAAACCAAATAGGGCTCGGGCAAGTGCAATAGCTTGCGGCCAGCATATTTACCAAAGGGCATGGTTTGGTTAATGGCCTCTAGCAGCAATTGATTATCCATTGTGCACCTCTTGGGATTGATGATTTTGTTGAGTATCCCACAGTTTTTTATAGGCGCCGTTTAGGTCGAGCAGTAGCTTATGGCTACCTTGTTCAACTATGCGCCCATTGCCCATCACTACAATTTTATCAGCATCCACAATAGTCGATAAGCGATGGGCAATCACTAGGCTAGTGTGACCTTGAGATATTTCTTTTAGCGCGCTTAAAATGGCTTGTTCTGATTGGCTATCGAGGGATGATGTGGCCTCGTCGAAGACTAAAATAGGCGGACGTTTTAGTATGGTTCTGGCAATGGCGACTCTTTGTTTTTCGCCTCCCGAGAGTTTAAGGCCACGCTCGCCCACAGTGGTTTTTTCAGCCTTGGGAAGTGAAGAGATAAAAGTGCGCAGGTGAGCTAAATCGATAGCTTGTTGCACTTCGGCATCGGTTGCATCGGGGCGGCCATAGCGAATATTCTCTAAAATAGTATCGTTAAACAGCACTGTATCTTGGGGCACTATGCCAATAGCTTTGCGTAGTGAGTGTTGATTCACTTGACTAATATCTTGGCCGTCTATGTGAATTTGACCTTGTGTTGAGTCGTAAAATCTAAATAATAATTTCACTAAGGTGGACTTGCCCGAGCCACTTTCGCCTACCACTGCTACTTTTTGCCCGGGTAATATGTCAAAGCTAACGTCATGCAAAATAGTGCGATCGGGGCGATAACCAAATTGCACCTGATTAAAGGTGATTTTTCCTTGGTTAATAATCAAATCTTTGGCGCTTTCATCTACAGGTACGCTGGGGCGTTTATCTAAAAGATCAAAGAGGTTTTCGATATTGGCTAAGGAGCCGCGTATTTCTCGGTACACAAAACCTAAGAAATTTAAGGGCATAAATATTTGCATAGTAAAGGCGTTAATCAATACAAAGTCGCCTATGGTCATGGTGCCGTGGGCTACGTTATAAGCAGCCAAAGCCATCATGCTGGTCATTGCAATGGCAATAATGGATGCTTGTCCGCCATTTAAGGCAAATAGCGATAAACGATTTTTGCGTCTTGCCGATTCCCAACTGGCTAAGTCGCTGTCGTACCTGTTGGCTTCGTAGCTTTCGTTGTTAAAGTATTTAACGGTTTCGTAATTTAATAGGCTGTCGATGGCCCGAGAGCTGCTGCTTGAATCGGCTTGATTCACTTCCCGTACGTACTTAGTGCGCCAGTCGGTGGCTCTGACTGAAAAGCTCACATAAGTCACCACAGAGACTAAAATGATAAGCGCAAAACTTACCCCATAATTGTAAAACAATACCCCAACAACTACGGTTATTTCAAATAGGGTAGGGCCAATATTAAACACTAAAAAGCGCATTAAGAAACTGATACCGCTAGTGCCGCGCTCTATGTCTCGGGATAAACCACCGGTTTGCCGGTTGAGATGAAAGTCCAAGTCCAAATTATGTAAATGCTGAAATACTTGTAATCCTAAGCGGCGCATAGCCCGTTCGGTAACGCGTCCAAACAGGGTGTCCCGTATCTCGCCAAACAACACATTGGCTAAACGCAACAGGCCATAAGCAGCGACTAGGCCAAATGGCACGATTAGCAAGGTGTTGTTTGTGTCTTGATTAAGCGTATCCACAGTATGTTTAAGCACAAAAGGTAAGTAGATGCTGGCGGTTTTGGCGGCAATTAAGCACAGTAAAGCGAGGGCTACTCTGACTTTGAATTCCGTTAAATAGGGCCAAAGTTTATAAAATATACGCCAGTTTATAGGCGTGTCATCAAGGATTGGGTGACGATTAGAGCGCATAAGTTAAGAGCTTTACCTTAGGAGTGACGGCTGATTAGGTTATGAGGATAAAATACAGCGATTTCGTCCTTGTTCTTTGGCTTTAAATAGCTGGCTATCTGCCAGTGTTATCGCTTGGTTTATTGTATCAGTCGAAGTGAGTTGATGTAATCCAATACTTATTGTGATGCTGAAAGATTTGTCTTTATAGGTAAACTGGGTGTTTTCAATTTTACTACGGAGTTTTTCTGCTAATTGCATGCCTTGGTTACCCTTGGTTTCGGGTAACAAAAATAAGTATTCTTCACCTCCCCATCTTGCGAGTGAGTCTTGTTTTCGCAGCACAGATTCAAAAATTTCGGCGACTTTTTTGATGACAGTATCGCCCATATCATGGCCATATTGATCGTTTACTTTCTTAAAATAATCGATATCACACATCATTAAAGTTAACGCATTTTTATAGCGTTGACTTCGTTCAAACTCTTTTTGTAACTCTTCTCCAATGCCGCGGCGGTTTAATAATCCTGAAAGAGCATCGTGCTTGGCTTGTTTCTCTAACTGCTGGTTCAGTTCTTGGAGCTGTTGAAATGAGTTTTGTCTAATATATTCGTACAGCCAAAATAAACATGAAACAGTTAAAAAGGAATAAAGTAGCCGTGACTTAAACTCAAAGGTGTAGGACGTTTGAAGTAACGCATCATTTGGATAAAATAGTAGCAGGCTTAACACTAAAACGAACATCCCTAAGTTGCGGATGCCATTACGTATACCGCCGAAAAATAAGGTGACTGGTGGTACAAGGTAAATCCATAGTGGTCCTGTGCCGTTGACACCCCCAGTGTGAACAAGATAAAGCATGACTAGCATCTGAGCGCTAGTAAATAAAATGGCGGTGTAGGTATAACTGTTGGCTATTTTTTTTGAACGAAGAAACAAATGAATAATAAAAAGCACTGAGCTAGAAGCCAACAATATAATGCCTAGCAACCAATCTTCTCTGAGAAAAGCAACAAGACTCATGATGAAGCCGATACTATAGCCAATTAAGCCAAATATATTGGCAACTAGGACCCGTTGGCTTGCCTCTAGATCGTTGGAGTGATCTTCAACAATAATCAGGTAATTTTGAAAAAACCGTCTAAATTGCATTAATGGTATTAATCCGGCAAAGCCGCAATATCCTCTTCAATTTGTTTTGACAAAAGCACAACCAGTGACCTGAGTTGTTCAACGGCATGAGCGTATCCATCTTGTGTTAACTCGGACTCGAAATAGAATGCATGACTCGACCGAGCGGTATTTCTGTTGTTACCATCTTTAGAACTAGGATTAGATAAGGTATATCTACCAGAACTGATAACACTTGATGTATCTGTAACATGAAAGTGATCTAGCTGCACGCTTATTGTCACTTCAGTCTGTGCAGAATAAGGAGGCGTATATGGCATATAATTTCTTTGGCCATAGGTATTTAGATCTTGCAACAGTGCTTTATAAAAAGACGATTGCAATGTCTCCGCCCATAAGTCTTGCCGTGCGTAATGAAGTTGGTTCTGATTAACTTGCATTACTAGGCTTGATTGTTGCAGGTAGTCGGCAATGCTAAGGGGCTGTAATGCAGCGGTGGGCTTGCTCGCATCATTTATAGATATGGGGTGGGATTCAGGTGTATGTAATAGGTAGTAATGGATATTTACTGGAGCAGATGTACAACTGCACAACAACAGCAAACATAAAAAAACAGATCGCAATTGCATGTTAATTTTTCGCTCCTTTTGAAGGATTTACTTTTGCCTTAGGAATTAAATTAGGCGCCTCGCCGTTTGTAAAAATCAAACTATTAGGTTTGCTATTTAATTGTAATAGTATAGGTTGCAAATCCTGTAGTGTGCTCTGTAAGGTGCGCATCGTCTTACTAAGCTCTGTGTAAGTTTCAGAGTCAGATGAAAAACCTTTGCTTAAATTGGATAGGTTTTCAAGTGTTTCTGCTAATGTACTGCTTAAGTTATCTTTTTGTACCGATGACAACAAAGTATCTACATTGCTTACCGTTACCTGCAGAGCTTGGGCTGTTTTAGACATTTGCGACAGCATACTATTGACGCTATTGGAAATTTCGTTAAGTTTTAACTCATTAATGTTGTCTAAAATGCCGGTGACCTTAGTGGTGATTTCTGAAAATTCACCTGTGATTGTTGGAATAACCTCATATCCCTGTATGGTTTTAGCTGCAACTACAGGCTCATCAGGATAATGTTGCAAGTCGACAAACATGGCACCTGTTAATAGATTGCCGGTTTTTAACGTGGCTCTTAGACCTTGTTGTATCCAAAGGCGAATTTGTTTGCGAATAAATGCCAGGCCTTGGGCGTTGTCGGGTTGTTGTACGCGTCCAGGTTGAATACTGATGGTCACTGGTATGTCGTAGCCTTGCTGCAATAAATTGTTTTGTTGGTACTCTAGTGAGTTAATGGCTAGTACTTTGCCTATCATTAACCCTCGGTATTCAACAGGCGCACCTACAGTTAAACCTCGTATGGTGTCTTTTACTAATATGACGTATTCAGCCTTTAACTTAAAACGTTGTTCTGATGCCGAGTCATAATTGGGGTGAATATCAAAAAAGCTACGCTCGGTAATGACTTGACCCATAGGCATACCGTCAGGAATGCCAAATGTCACCCCGTTTGTTAGCATGGCTTCTAAACTGCCTGTACTGATTTTCATACCACTGGCACCCAATTCCATCTGTACTCCGCTGATATCCCAAAATTTGGTATTCGTTGTAATAAGCTGGTGATAAGGAGCCTCAATAAAGGTATTGTAATAAACAATACGCTCTTCGAAATTGAAGTATATATCTTCAAACTCACCTACTTTGATACCTTTATAGATGACAGGATCGCCTTTTTTATAGGCGAATTCGGTTTCACTATTTAAGGTGACATGCAGCCCTGGAGTACCTGCAGCTGTTACAGGAGGCGCTTCTAAAGCTACAAAATGTTCGCTCAATTGTGCATTGATACCTGGCACCATATTGATATAAGTGCCCGACAAAATGGTGCCGAGTCCGGAAACACCGCTAAGGGATACTCTAGGTGACTCAATCCAAAATTGGTTGTCGGAATGCAATAAAGAACTGGCGTTTTTATTCATTCTAACTGTGACTAAAACACCTGATAAATCTTCTGTTAGCTGTATGTTTTTGACTATACCCACATCGACATTACGGGTTTTTATGGTTGTTTTACCGGCTTCTAACCCCGTAGCCGTGGTAAATTCTATTGTTATAAGTGGACCTTGATTACTCCATTGGTAATACACCATCCATATTCCAATAAACAGCGCCACAATAGGTACGAGCCATATTTTAGATATAGTTCGAACGGGTTTTATTAGCGCTTCTTCTGGCTTAATGGGTTGCTGCTGTGGATCATTAGTCATAGTGATTTGGTCTCACTTTTTGGTTTTTCTGGTTGTAACCATATAAGTCTTGAATCAAAAGACATTGCGGCCAGCATAGTGCAAATCACCACCCCACAAAATGCCAATGCAGCATGACCGGGCAAGATAGTCATAATGTTGCCTAATTGAATTAAGCTAACCAGTATTGCTACTACAAATACATCAATCATTGACCAACGGCCTATAAACTCAGTGATACGATACCAAAACATTCTTTCACTATTAGCATGCTGCTGCTCGGTTTGAATGGAATAATTTAACCAACATAAGATAACAACCTTAGCGACAGGAACAAACAAACTTGCTACAAAAATAACCATCGCTATGGGGTACGATCCTGACTTCCATAGCAAAATAACCCCTCCTAGAATAGTACTAGGTTCATCACTTCCTAACATTGTGGTATGCATAATCGGCAAAACATTGGCTGGAATATATAATAAAACCGATGTTATTAATAATGCCCAAGTTGTTTGAATGTTAAGGCTGGGGTTAATGGGTTGTGGAGTGATTGGGTGGCTCTGCAATAACAATTGCAGTTGATATTTATCCACATACAAAAGTGTCATAGTCATAGAAAGGGTGAATAATAAATAAGCATAAAAAGACAAACCTAATTCAATATCAGCCATTGACGAAATCTTAATTAAACTAACCAATACCCCTATCAAAAATATTTCAGTCATTGTCCATGGTAATAACTTGAAAAGTATGTGTATCACCCATTCTGCTTTTGTTGGTCGCAATCCTAAACTGAGTGTCAGCAATAAATAGAGTAATCCCAGCAACACAAAAGCAGGTAATATCAATACTGCAACCGCTTCTATAATAGCCAATAACACATAGCCCTTTTCAATTAATGTCCATAAGCTGTCAAGCATATCAATTGAGTGATATTGGCCATTGGCACTGAATGATAAAAACGTAAAGGGCAGGGACGCGAATAAAAATATAAGTGAGGTCGTTGTTAACGCAATTATTTTTTGCGAAGCATTGTGATGATAAACCGTTAGTTGCAAGCCACACTGCGGACATACTGCTGCTTGCTTGTGTGTTAGATGCGGCAAAATCACCTTACAATGGCACTCATGGCAGTGTAGTGCGGATGATCTAGGTGGTGTGGTGCTATTTTCAGTAATTTTAGTGACCATAGCTCAAGTTACACATTAAATATCTACTTGTTTATTAAACATAAATTCAACACAAGTAAAAGTAATGTTTTTGCTTGAATGTTTTTTCATTGGCCCAAACAGCTTCAGTTCTTAATATTATACTCAACTCAGTGGACAAATAACTTTACTTGGGTAGTCTTAGGTTAAATTAGGTTTATTTTTCTAAGTGAATCGATAGTTGATTCACTTGACTCGATTAATATAACGTCAACACAGTTGGAACAACAATGAAAAAAACAATCATCAATGTTGCCATAGCTTCGGTATTTTTACTCGGTGCATGCAGTAAACAGAGCGACTCAGAACATGGCAATATGACTGAGTCAAAAGCTAGTGAAAGTACAGTGAAAGGCGTTGCTGAGCTAGGCAGTTTTGGAGTTGAGCTCGATGCCAGAGATGAGTCTGTTAAGCCCGGCGATGATTTCTTCCAATATGCGGGTGGTACTTGGTATAAAAACTTTGTGATGCCCAGTGATAAAACTCGCTATGGCGCTTTTGATAGACTGGCAGAGCGTAGCGAAACTCAAATAAAGGCATTAATAGAAGATATCACTCAAGGCACTAATCTCAATCCTGAACAGCAATTGATTGCAGATTTTTATGCGTCTTATATGGACGTGGATGCGGCCAATGCTAAAGGGCTCGAACCTATAGCGCCTGTGCTTAAACAAATAGCAAAAATTTCCAACAAAAAAGCTTTGGCGGCGGCTTTTGGTCGTGCATGGCTAGATGGTTCAAGTAGTCCAATCAGCGGCAGTATGTGGTTTAACCGTTTAGATCCTGACCAATACCAAATGTCGATTGGGGTAAGTGGTTTAGGTTTACCGGACCGCTCTTATTATCTTGATGATTCACAGCGCTTTATGGATATTCGTAAGGCATACGTGGCGCATATCGAGCAAATGCTAGATTTTGCAGAAGTGGGTAACGCATCACAAAAGGCCCAGCAAATATTGGAACTCGAAACTCAAATAGCAGACGTTCAATGGCCACGTGAAAAACGCCGCAACCGAGACTTGTCGCTCAATCAAATCTTGCGAGAGTCTTTAACTGATACCTATTATGGTTTCGATTGGGATGTATATTTGGCTAAGACCGGTTATCAAATACCGCATTTGAATATATCGCAACCACAGCCGATTAAAGATGTTATTAGGATCATAAAGGATCAGCCGTTAGATACATGGAAGGACTATCTGACTTATCACACTATTTCAAATCAGGCGTCGCTTTTGTCTGATGAGGTGTTTATAGCAAACTTCGAGTTTTATGGTAAAACCCTAAATGGTCAACAACAGCCGCGTCCGCGTTGGAAGCGGGCTATTGCCGCCATGTCGGGTACACAATCTCTTGGTTTTGCCGTGGGTAAAAGCTATGTTGAGAAACATTTTCCCGCTAGTTCAAAAGCACAAATGGGTGATTTAGTTGAAAATTTACGTAAAGCTTTGGGTGAACGTATTGCTGGACTAGATTGGATGGGAGCCGAAACTAAGGTAAACGCCCAAGCAAAATTGGCGGCATTTGTGCCTAAAATTGGTTACCCAGACAAGTGGCAAAGCTTTAAAGGGTTAGAAATAAAGAGCGATGATTTGTTAGGTAACGTAGTGCGTATGCGGCAGTTTTTCCGTGATGACAGTGCCAGCAAAGAACTACAGAAAACCGATCGCAATCGCTGGGGCATGGCGCCTCAAAGAGTGAATGCTTATTACAATAGCTCCTTTAACGAAATTGTATTTCCAGCGGCGATATTACAACCGCCTTTCTTTGATCCTAATGCCGATGCGGCCGTTAACTACGGTGGTATAGGCGCTGTTATAGGTCATGAAATGGGTCATGGCTTTGATGACCAAGGCTCGAAGTCTGATGCCAATGGTATTCAACAAAACTGGTGGACAGATGCAGACCGAGCCGCCTTTGAAGCTAAAGCCGATGCTTTAGTGGCTCAGTACAACGCGTACCAGCCCATCGAAGGCAATTTTGTCAATGGTCGCAATAGTTTAGGCGAGAATATAGGCGATGTAGGTGGCTTATCAATGGCCTACCACGCTTACAAACTCAGTCTTAATGGCAAAGAAGCCCCAGTGATTGATGGCATAACCGGCGACCAACGTTTCTTCTTGGCTTGGGCACAGGTATGGCGTGAAAAACGTACCGAGCAAAGTATGATGTCGCAATTAAAAGGCGGCACCCATGCACCGGGTCGCTATCGAGCATTAGCGCCTCGTAATCACGATGCTTGGTATAAAGCTTTTGATGTAAAGCCTGATGATGCCTTGTATTTAGCGCCAGAAGATCGGGTGCGTATTTGGTAGATATGAAGAATTGGAGTTGGATTTACTTTTGACTCATAAGGAACGGGCGCATTGTGCGCCCGTTTTTGTTGGTATTGATTAAATTATGCTTTAGTCGGGTTAACTAAATACTTTTCACCGGTCTTTTTAGCATTATATTTAAGGACTGTTTGAGGTTGCATTACCTCCTCTAAACTCAGCTCTTCGGTAAAAGTAGAGGCGAAGGTGGTGTTTATCTCGTCTGCTACTCTCTTGTGTAATTTACCTACTTGCTCAGGTGCTAATTTTCCTAAGAAGCGCATCAATAACCATCCACCAATGCCCCATGTCATGCCGTAGGCACGGTTAAGGGTAGTAGGTGAAAAGTCTAGGCCGCCATAGATATATACTTGTTTATTGGCTTCTGAGCCATAGGTATTAAAGCCGACTGCGTCTTTGCTGCCTACGGCTTCCATAGCGGTTAATATATCGCTAACAATTTCGCCGCCGCCAATGGCGTCAAAAGCTAAAGTAGCACCGGTTTCGGCAATGGCTTTGTATAGATCAACTTTAAAGTTAGGGCTAGAAGAATCGCAGATATGTTTGGCACCAATAGCCTTTAAAATATCAGTCTGTTGTTGATTGCGCACTATATTCACTAAAGGTACATCTTCTGCTAAACAAATTTTGTTGAGCATTTGCCCTAAAGCCGATGCCGCTGCAGTGTGAACTAAAGCTGTGTGTCCTTCCATACGCATGGTTTCAACCATACCTAGCGCTGTCAGCGGGTTGACAAAAGATGACGCCGCTTGTTTAGCAGTGGTGCCTTCATTATGAACAATACAAGCTTGCATAGGAAGGCAAGCATATTCACTGTATATAGCGCCAGACAATACCCCAACTGTTTTACCTATTAGAGCTTGAGCCCCAGGATGATCGCCAGCGGCAACCACTACGCCTGCTCCTTCGTTTCCTATGGGTAATACTTGATCTAAACGTGACTTAATACGAGGCAATAAGCCTTTGTGTACTGGAGCTGTCAGCATTTTATTGGCTGCGTCGTAACTGGCTTCAGTCAAATCGGCGGGTCCAAACATTGGCCACATATCTGATGGGTTAATAGGGGCGGCTTCGATGCGTACTATGACTTCATGGGCTTTTGGCGTGGGCATATCGTGCTCTTGTAACGATATTTTTAATTGCCCTTGTGAGGTGATCTCGGTGAATAGTTGTTTGGTTTGGTTCATATTATTTTTCTCTGGCGTAATTTTAGGTAACCACAAATTTATCTGAAACACTGGTTTTCTGCCATTTTAATAATGAAGATAAGTTAATCATTTATATGTATGGGAAGTAGTTCCTATAAGTTACTGCGTAATGCACTGGAGTTGAACAAAAATCAAACAGGCGACTGTGGGATCCAGTCGCATTAGTTGACTATTCGACAATGGTTGCGGTGATCTTAGTGATAAACACTTCAGTTTTTCCTTCAAATCCTGAGTCGAAACCTGCCGTTATCCAAAGCCCCCCTTCGTTATCTGACATAACGTCGATAATGTCTGTCATTGTGAGTGTTTTCTTTTCGTAAATAGGATCTAGGCCACATTCAACTGAATTGGCAATATTACCCACCACTACACCTTCGGTACCCGATTGCGATTGATTGCCTATGTCGATATTAAGGCGATACATGTTGTTATCTAGAGTATTGATTGGTTCATCTTTGCTAGCTGCCAAATTTACATAGACGGATTCGCCAGGCGCACCGCCTATTCCCACACAGTTTTTACTAATATTACTGACAATATCCACGGTTAAAGTAGCTTGGTACAAGGTGGTGGCGAATAATCCATCAATTGGCAATGTGATCCCCATAAATAAATCATCCGAATGATTATTCCCTACCAATCTCCAGCCTTTGATATCACTGAAAGTACTGGGTAAATTTTCATAGCCTGAATCAAGTTCATAGAAAGTTTCCTCACCTTCAGGGTAGTCAGAAAAAATGGCAGCAGCACTGAAGTTTTCAGTATTAAAATCAAATACAAATTCAGTGTCTGGAGTGATTTGTACGTCGTTGTCATCGTTACAGGCGGTGATCCCTATTGACATGATGCAAGCTAATACAGGTGTGATTTTCTTCATTGATAGCGCTTCCTTTAGTTAAGTTGAGAAGACTCTAACAACGAATGTTTTTTAAATCTGTGAATAATAGTAATCAAACGTAATCAATACTTAACTAATACCATCAATTACTTATGGCGATTGGTATAAGTGTTCTTCACATTAAAAAAGCCACCTTGAAGGTGGCTCTCTGAATATACCAATACAAAATATGTTAGTAGTTGGCATTTCCCGGTGTTCTTGGGAAGGCAATCACATCGCGGACATTTTGCATTCCTGTAACATAGGCCACTAAACGCTCGAAGCCTAGACCAAAGCCAGAGTGGGGCACAGTACCGTATTTACGTAGATCTCGATACCAACTGTAGTCTTCTGGGCTAAGGTTCATTTCTGCTAAGCGGCGGTCAAATACATCAAGGCGCTCTTCACGTTGCGAGCCACCTATGATTTCTCCAATTCCCGGTGCTAACACATCCATCGCGGCAACGGTTTTGCCGTCGTCATTGATGCGCATATAAAATGCCTTAATATCTTTTGGATAGTTTTGCATGATGATAGGTGCACCAACGTGTTCCTCAGCTAAATAACGCTCATGCTCAGAGGATAAATCCACACCCCAGCTCACAGGGAACTCAAACTTTTTACCGCAGTTTTGCAAAATTTCGATAGCATCTGTGTAGTCCATACGCACAAAGTCTTGCTCGATGACTTTTTCGAGTCGCGAGATAGCTTCTTTATTGATGCGCTGGGCAAAAAAGGCCATATCGTCGGGGCGCTCGGCTAATACTGCTTTGAATACATATTTAAGCAAGTCTTCAGATAATTGCGCAATATCGGCTAAGTCGGCAAAAGCCACTTCAGGTTCGATCATCCAAAATTCGGCCAAGTGGCGGCTAGTGTTTGAATTTTCGGCTCTGAAAGTGGGTCCAAAAGTATAAATTTTAGACATGGCAGTGGCGTAGGTTTCGCCGTTTAGTTGACCAGAAACCGTTAAAAATGTCTCTTTACCAAAAAAGTCTTGGCTGTAATCGACATCGCCTTTTTCGGTTTTGGGAATATTCTGCATATCTAAAGTGGATACTCTAAACATTTCACCCGCACCCTCGGTATCACTTGCGGTGAGAATAGGAGTGCTGACCCAGCAATAGCCTTGTTCATAGAAAAAGCGGTGAATAGCTTGTGACAAACAGTTACGCACTCGGGTTACCGCGCCGCCTACGTTAGTACGGGCACGTAAATGGGCGTGTTCTCGTAAATATTCCATACTGTGGCGCTTAGGAGCCATAGGGAAGGTATCGGGATTTTCGACCCAACCAATAATGTCAACTTTTGTGGCTTCAATTTCTAAGGATTGACCTTGACCTTGTGACTCTTTTAACGAGCCTGTCACTTCAAGAGAACAACTGGTGGTTAACTTTTGAATATCTGAATAATTTTCAATGGAGTTAAGCGCTATGACTTGTATAGGATCGAAGCAGCTACCATCATGTAGTGCAATAAAAGACAAACCAGCTTTTGAATCACGGCGAGTTCGTACCCACCCTTTCACTGTTACTTGGTCACCAACTGAATATTTACCGGCAAAAATCTCTGCCACCGGGGCGTGCGCCATTTACTTCTCTCCAATTATAGGGATATGCATCCCTTCTTCATTTATTATGTAAACTGTTTACTATTTTAAGGTTAATCGTTCTGAATATGGTGAAAATACCAAATAACACAAAAAATACTCGTGAAACCTTAGATACAGCCGAAAACAAACCTAAATTAACTACATTTATCGATGGAGTTGACTTGGCTATTGTTGCAAGGTGTGTAATCTTACTCAGGTAGCGCCTAGACTCAAGAAAAATCGACATTTAAGCAAATTTAATTGAGCATATGAAAAACTTAAATCAAGCATTAAAAAAGGTGAAGAACAGAAGAAAGTTACCACGGGAAAAAGACAGGTTTTACCAGTGTATGGTGTTTTTCAATGTCTTAGGGTGGTTTGTGTTTCTTGGCGCGCTCTTGGTGTTTCATGATGCCCGCCCTGAGTTTGTTTCTGGGTTGCAAGAATTTTGGGGCATTGAAGGGCGTCAACAATGGTCAAAAACACTGACAATGTATTTAGTTGCTTTGTTGTCGTTGTGTTTAATGATTAGTATCACAGTATTAATTATGAAAAGCAGGCGCAACAGGCGTGAGAAAGATCATTTTGGTATTAGTGGCCAAGTATTAATGATTACAGCGGTATCAAGTTTGATTATTCTCTATTTTGAATACACCGCGCCTTTAAACTAATTGTTTCTCCATTTTAAAATTTGTTAAGGCTTGCCCTCGAATAGTGACAACTTGCGGACGTGTTACGGTAAAACCGTTTTTTTCAAAAAAAGCCTTAGCTGTAATGCTAACGTCTGCGGATAATTGCTTAATTTGTTGTTGCGCCGCTAAGCCATGAATATGAACCATTAATGCACTGCCAACTCCCTGACCTTGATACTGATGATGGCAGAAGAAATGATCAATATAGCCTTTTTGTTGAAGATCGCCATATCCGATAATTTTTTTGTTATCAACACATACAAAAGAACCCAGCTCAGCAAGTTTTTTGGTCCATAATACTGTGTTAAATTCTGCAGGCGCCCAAGCGTTTAATTGTTTTTTTGTGTAATCACGGGCATTGACATGATGCACTGTGTGCTGAAAAAGTTGCCATATTTCATGTTCTTCGCCAAGATGATAAGCTCTTATTTTCATTGATGAATTTACCTAGATTAGGACATCATTATGCCTCATTGTATTGTTGAATATTCTAAAGTTGTAGAAGATAAATTACCAATTAAAACGCTAATCAGTTCGCTGCATCAGAGTGTATTTGAGTCGGGCTTGTTCGAAGAATCTTCAATTAAAACACGGGCACTTGCCTACACCGATTATCAGACGGGTGTGTCTGATACTGCATTCATCCATATTACCTTGAAAATATTGCAGGGTAGAAACCATCAACAGAAAAGAGCACTAACCCGCTTAGTAATGGATAAGTTAAGTGTTGTGGTGACGTCACCTATTTCACTGTCAATTGAGGTCATGGACATTGAAAAAATAAGTTACAAATGGGTAATGCTATAAAGGCGTGGCAGCTTGTGATAGTAAACCGGATGTAAATTTGATGGATAAGAGCATGCTTGGTAAGTAACCCGAACTCGATAAGAAACGCCTGTAAGTAGCGCTATTTTTGCCCCTATCTTCGTTGTTCATCATGAGTGTAGAGTGACTACACAA
>NZ_CAKZKO010000032.1 GCF_937123705.1 uncultured Paraglaciecola sp.
ATAGTTTACCCAATTAGCTAGGATTTCTCACCGGTATGTCAAAGTTTTTCAAATGGCTCAAAAAAGATAAGCAGCAACAAGAGTCTTCTGTCGATAATATAACACCTGACCAAACAGCAGATGAACAGGCTACTTTAGAGTCAAAACCAACAAAGAATGAAAGTTCTCCAATAGAATCAACTATTGCAACTTCCCACAACAGCTTACAACAAGAGCCACCAAAATCCTCAACGGAATTTGAACCGCAGAAGCCTATAACACCTGAGGTTGAGGCAGTTTCAACTACAAAAGAAAATATTCATTCTTATAAAGAAAGGGATGCAGAAGGATTACTTCAAAGCCAGCAAACAGAGGTGAAGTTAGAATCAACGCCACAGATATCCGAGGCAACATCAGTAAGTCACAGTACCCAATCTAGTGAGAAGATTTCTAGCAATGAAAATGCTTCAGAAGGCACAGCCCAAGTTTTAGAGCAAGAAAGTGAGCAACAAGCTCCTGATAAAACAGGTTTTTTTAATAAATTAAAGCGCGGGCTATCCCGCACTAAAGAGAGTATAGGCAGTGGTTTTGTTAGTTTATTTCGAGGCAAAGCCATAGATGATGACCTGTTTGAAGAATTAGAAACACAGCTGTTAGTCGCTGATGTAGGTATGGATACTACAGTTAAAGTGGTTAAACAGCTTACTGATAGTTCAAACCGAAAACAGTTAAAAGACGGCGAAGCTTTATATCAGTTATTAAAAGAACAGATGGCAGATATTTTAAAGAATGTTGAGTCTCCTTTAACTTTAGAAACGGATTCAGGCCCTTTTGTTATTTTAATGGTAGGTGTGAATGGAGTAGGTAAAACCACCACTATTGGGAAAATGGCAAAGCAGTTTCAGCAGCAAGGGAAAAAAGTCATGCTGGCAGCGGGTGATACCTTTAGGGCTGCGGCAGTTGAACAATTGCAAGTTTGGGGAGAGCGCAATAATATTCCAGTAGTGGCCCAGCAAACAGGTTCAGATAGCGCCTCGGTAATTTTTGATGCATTTGAATCAGCCAAGGCAAAGAATATCGATGTATTGATTGCAGACACCGCTGGTCGCTTACAAAATAAAGAGCATTTAATGGAAGAGCTGAAAAAAGTGGTGCGCGTGATGAAGAAGATTACCCCTGAAGCACCTCATGAAATCATGCTAACCTTAGATGCAGGAACCGGACAAAATGCCCTAAGCCAAACTAAGCTGTTTAATGACGCGGTTGGTTTAACTGGATTAAGCTTGACTAAATTAGACGGCACAGCAAAAGGTGGCGTTATATTTGGGATTGCCGATCAATTTAATATTCCTATTCGCTATGTGGGAATAGGCGAAGGCATTGACGACTTGCGTCCATTCAATAGCCAAGATTTTGTAAATGCGCTATTTTCAGAGCCAGATAACCTGCAGCAAACAACAAATTAAGCCAACTTATGATTAAGTTTGAACAAGTCAGCAAAACCTACCCAGGCGGCCAACAAGCCCTAAGAAAGGTCGATTTTCATATTGAACCTGGTGAGATGGCTTTTTTAACCGGACACTCTGGCGCCGGAAAAAGCACCTTGTTGAAGTTAATATCACTAATGGAACGCCCTACAGTGGGCAAAGTATTAATCAACGGTCACGATTTAAGTAATATTCAACGAAAACAAATTGCCTATATCCGCCGAGATATAGGCATGATTTTTCAAAGTCACCAGTTACTTATGGACAAAAGTGTGTTTGACAATGTGGCCCTCCCATTAGTCATTGAAGGCTATTCTCACAAGGAAACCTCAAAACGGGTTCACGCGGCATTAGAAATGGTAGGCCTTAGTGACAAAGTGAAAAACCTTCCTATTATGTTGTCCGGTGGCGAACAACAAAGAGTAGGCATAGCCCGCGCAGTGGTAAACAAACCACCTCTATTATTAGCCGATGAACCAACAGGAAACCTAGATCCTAAGTTGTCTATGGAAATCATTCGTTTATTCGAGGATTTTAATCACGCAGGAGTGTCGGTATTTATCGCCACCCATGATCTTGGACTAATTGCCCGCATGAAGTACCGCACACTCACCCTAAAAAGTGGCCAGATGATTACCGACGGTTTAACCGATGAAGCTCAAAGTGACGACCTATATGTATAATATGACGACTCACCTAGTTAATGTCAGGCCGCTACTAGGGTTAATAAAATGAGCATCCTGTTTAAAGGACGAGTTCAAGGTGCCCAGATTTCGCAGGTATCCACTTCGCAACGCTTTTTGATGTTTTTTGTTAGTCATTTTAGACAAGCCTTAGGTAGCTTAGGTGAACTTTGGCGCGCAAAGGCGGCGTCATTGATGACCATAGGCGTACTAGGGCTAAGTATCACGCTGCCAAGTACACTGTATGTCATGGTGAAAAATGCCGAAAATGTAAGTTCTGGATGGGAAGAGGCAGCACAAATATCCCTGTTTTTAAAAGAGGACGTTAGCCAAGGGGACATAGACCAACTATTAAAACGTATTCAGCTGTGGCCTGAAATTGATGCCATTAACTTTATTTCAGCAAGCCAAGCACTCGATGAATTTAAGCAATTGTCGGGTTTTGGTGAAGCCATTGCCTATCTAGATCAAAATCCCTTACCAAATGTAATACTCGTTACACCCACCAATCGTCATGCTAGTCCTGTTGCCGCCAGAGTATTGCTCGACAAGTTGCGAGACGAGCGAGAAGTAGATTTAGGTAAATTGGATATTGAATGGCTTGAGCGCTTGCATGCCTTACTAAATGTCGTTAAAGATCTAGTGACAGTTGTGGCGCTATTGTTGTTTTTGGCAGTAGTACTCATTATTGGCAATACAATAAGACTAAACATTCTTAGTAAGAAAGACGAAATTTTAGTGATGAAACTGGTGGGCGCTACCGATGCTTTTATTCAGCGTCCCTTTATGTATACCGGTTTTTGGTATGGCTTTTTAGGTGGAATATTAGCTTGGATTGCGGTTATTTTATTACTGTGGTGGATGAGTAGTAGCATTAATACAGTCAGCCAGCTATATCAAAAAAGCTTCGATTTGACAGGCGCAAGCATTTCTACTTTTTTATGGATGTTAGGCGTCTCGGTGTTTCTTGGCTTGGCCGGGTCACTACTGTCAGTAAGACGTCACGTACGAGAAATAGAGCCTAAATAGCCATTAATAATTCTTAATATATCAACGATATGCTATCTTTTCGGGCCTGATGTATAACCACCAAGGGCCATTATAAGATGGCCGACATGTTAAATCTCAAACTGCAGAATAATCATATAAATTAACAACAACCCGCAAATTTATTGTGAGTTGTTATCTTCCGGAGCGTCACTCGCTTCGCTTTCAGAGGTTACTGGCTTAGCATTTTCGACTTCCACACCATCTACCCGCTGTAATCCTCTTGGGAGCTTATTGCCTCTTCTGCCTCGCTCTCCTTGATAATGGGCCAAGTCGGATGCAGTTAGGGTCATGCCTCTTTTTCCTGCTAGGATTTTAACATTAGCTCCATGGGGTACCACGGCTAACACACTGACAAACTCTTCTCTAGACTGCGCTTTTGCAGAGGGAATATTAAGTAATTTATTTCCTTTGCCTTTACCTAAACTCGGTAAATCTCGTAGCGGGAACATTAACATGCGCCCCTCGTTGGAAATCGACAAGCACCAATCTGTTTTTAGGTCTATAACTGGCTGAGGGCCGATAATTTTTGCGGCACTTGGTAAAGATACATAAGCCTTACCCGCTTTGTTTTTACTGATCATGTCGCTAAATTTACCAACAAAACCATAACCTGCATCTGTTGCCATAAGGTATTGTTGGTGATCGCTACCCATCACCACATGCTCTACATTTTCGCCACTAACAATGTTAAAACGCCCGGTTAAAGGCTCGCCTTGGCTGCGCGCCGAAGGTAAACCGTGGGCGTCACAAGAAAATGCCCTACCTGAAGAGTCTAAGAACACGACTTGCTGATTGCTACGCCCTTTGGCACTAGCCTGATAGCCATCTCCTGCTTTATAACTTAATCCTTCTACATCCACGTCATGGCCTTTGGCACAGCGCGCCCAGCCTTTTTCAGATAACACTACTGTGACCGCTTCAGAAGGAATTAACTCTTTTTCAGATAAGGCTTTTGATTCGCCTCTAGCAATAATTGGTGAGCGTCTGTCGTCGCCATAAGCTTCGGCTGCTTGGAGTATTTCCTTTTTAATTAGGGTTTTTAAGCGTTGGTCAGAGCCTAACAATAACTGCAGCGCATCACGCTCTTTCGCCAGTTCTTCTTGCTCACCTTGAATTTTCATTTCTTCTAATTTAGCAAGGTGGCGCAGCTTTAAATCAAGGATGGCTTCTGCTTGAATATCCGTTAACGCAAATTGCGTCATTAACTCTTGCTTGGGTTTTTCTTCATATCGAATAATACGAATGACTTCATCAATATTCAAAAATGCAATCATTAATGCTTCAAGAATATGCAGCCTTGCTAATACCTTATCTAATCTAAACTGCAAGCGGCGAATCACCGTGGCTTTTCTAAAGCTTAGCCATTCGGTTAAAATCATTCGCAAGTCTTTAACTTGAGGTCGACCGTCTAAACCAATCATATTGATGTTGACTCGGTAACTTTTCTCCAAGTCTGTGGTGGCGAACAAATGTTGCATCAATTGTTCAACATCAACACGATTTGAGCGCGGTGTAATCAATAGGCGAGTGGGATTTTCGTGATCAGACTCATCACGTAAATCACTGACCATAGGCAATTTTTTGGCCTGCATTTGCGCCGCAATTTGTTCGAGAATTTTACCGCCCGACGCTTGGTGAGGCAGTGCTGTGATAATAATATCGCCGTTATCTTCCCCATACACCGCGCGCATTTTGATAGAGCCACGGCCGGTTTCGTATATTTTGGCTATGTCGGCTTTTGGGGTAATAATCTCAGCATCAGTTGGATAATCAGGTCCTTGCACAAATTCTAGAAGTTCGTGCAATTCTGCTTTGCTATTGTCTAACAAATGCGCGCAGGCATTGGCCACTTCTCGTACATTGTGAGGAGGAATGTCCGTGGCCATTCCTACGGCAATACCGGTAATACCGTTTAACAAAATATGTGGCAATCGCGCTGGCAAGACTTTTGGTTCATCTAAGGTGCCATCAAAATTGGGCTGCCAATCAACTGTGCCTTGACCTAGTTCAGTCAGCAGTACTTCACTGAATTTAGACAACCTAGATTCGGTATAACGCATTGCGGCAAAGGACTTAGGATCATCTGGCGCGCCCCAATTACCTTGGCCATCAACCAACGGATAACGATAAGAAAATGGCTGAGCCATTAACACCATAGCTTCATAACAGGCAGAATCACCATGGGGATGAAACTTACCTAATACATCACCAACAGTACGCGCCGATTTTTTATATTTAGCAGCGTTATTTAAACCTAACTCAGACATGGCATAAACAATACGCCTTTGGACTGGTTTTAAACCATCACCAATATGTGGCAGTGCCCTGTCCATAATGACGTACATGGAATAATTTAAGTAAGATTCTTCGGTGAATCTATGCATCGTTAACTGCTCGATGCCGTCTTTATTGATAATGGTTTCTTGACTCATGTTGGGCTGTTTTACCACGTATTCTTATTTTAAAGGACAGATTTAAGGAAGTAATACACAATTCGGCAATACTCTTTTGAATAGATTACCCTATAAACGATAGCGATTACATCACCTAATATCATTCTACATCAGTCTTACCTTAACCCGTCGTCTAAGATCTACAGATACTAAATACGACTGCCCTTAACAATCAAATTAGCGCTAACGATTGCCATACGTATCAGTCCGGTGGTTTAATGTTATTTACTCACTTTTTATACTGACGAAATTTGATGCTTGTCCACGTTTGCAGATTATTGATCATTCTAATGTTGTTACCCACTAAACAGGTAGTGGCACAAGGAGATGTTCAATTAATTGCTACGAATGAAGTGTTCAGGTTATCTCCTCAATTAAAGGTGTTGCGAGAAACTGACAATCAATTGGACCTATTCGATGTCAAACAAAGACAAGCTGAGTTTGTATGGCACCTAAGCGACAACTCAAATTATGGCATTTCTAACAAAGGGGTATGGCTGCATACTACTATCAGTAACGTAACCGAAAATAAACAATGGGTGATTGATGTTGCCAATGCTCAGCTAGAAAAAGTGGATTTTTATGTTCTACTCGACGACGAAGTACTAGCACATGCAAGCCAAGGCAGATCCCGTTCTAGCCCCACCTTTCGTTTACCTACGTTGAAGTTAGACTTACCTTATGCGCAGACTATTGATCTATATGTACGCATACAGAATCAACGTTCTTCTTTAATAGCACCAATCGATATTCAAACTTCAACTCACCATCAGCGTATAATTTTTTACGACAATCTTATATGGGGTCTATTTTACGGTGGACTCATTATGTTGGCGCTGTATAACCTTATTTTGTATATGGAGGTAAGAGAGAGCAGTTTACTGGCATATATTGGCTATATTTGTTCGGTGCTGATTTGGCAGTTCGTTTGGGGAGGGCATTTACATTTATTGTTACCCAACGCCATCACCACATGGATTGGCTCCCATCCAGATTTGTTGTATATCCTTATTGGAGTTATCTCCAGCCTTTTCACCATTTCTTTTTTAGAAGTATCAAAATTAACGTCCAACTCATTGCTTTACATAAAAATATGCGTTGGACTACTAGTCTTCTTGGGGTTACTAACAACAATAAACGTTATACCTCTAGTGTGGCAAAGTACTTTGGTTTATTTATCAAGCCTCGCGGTCATGGCTACCTATATATATGTTGGTTTTGAAAGTTATGGTAATCGACTTTACTCGGCTCGTTATTTTGTTTTTGCTTGGATTACCTTGGTGGCCTTCGTATTAATTGGCATCTTAAGTTTAATAGCAATATTACCCACAAATTTATTTACCACTCACAGTTTTCAAATTGGAGCGTTTTTAAATGCTGGGCTATTTTCAATTGCCTTGATGGATAAAAGCCGTTACCAGTTAGAACAAGAAGTAGAACAAACCACAGAAGACTTAAGAAACAACATCGAACTTGTTGAAGAACAAAACGTTAGATTAGATATTGCCCGCAAAGACGCAATTGCCGCAAGTAAGATTAAATCGCAGTTTTTAGCGAATATGAGCCATGAAATACGTACCCCCTTAAACGCAATATTAGGCTTTAGTAAAGAGCTACATTCAGATTCTTTACCACCAGAAAAACAAGAGCAAATTAGTATTATAAATGCCGCGGCAGATAATCTTCTCAGCATAGTGAATGATGTGTTGGATTTTTCTAAAATTGAGGCACGAAAATTAAAAATCAATAACCAGCCTTTTTCACCCAATGATTTGTTAGAAGATATTGTTAGGGTGATGGCTAAATCTGCTCATCTTAAAAAACTAGAGTTTATCTACAACATAGCGCCTTTACCTGAAAAACTAATAGGTGATAGCTACCGGATTAAGCAAATTCTAAACAACCTTCTTGGCAATGCCATTAAATTTACGGATCAGGGTTTTATAAGCCTTAGTGCCTACGGAAACAGATTAGAACATGGCATATACGAGCTTGTGTTCAAAATTGAAGACACTGGAATTGGGATAAGTCGTGAAGATCAACGCAAGCTGTTTGCGGCTTTTTCACAAGTTGACAACGCCTTAAGCCGATCATACCAAGGCACGGGTTTAGGCCTTGTCATCTGCCAAGAATTGGTTAAATTGATGCGTGGTGAGTTAACTCTGCAAAGCGCCTCAAATTCTGGCAGTACTTTTACTGTTACTATTAGATGTAACTTGCTCAATACCAACCTTTCCCTAAACACTAACAGTGAGTGGCAAGGTAAAAAGGTTATTTATTTCGATCCTTTTCCTCAGTCTCGTCATTGTGGAGTGAAACTCTTAAGTTTCTTAGGTGCAAGCGTAACCAGCGTTGAATCTCTCACCTTTCTACGAGAATTACATCAAAAGTATGATTATGTATTTATTTGCGTGCCATACAATAAAGAAAATATTCTGCCCAGCATTTTAGAGGCGACTCGGCACTTAGATAGCGACCATTTTGTGTTGTTATATTCGAGTATAGAATCCCTATCAAAGCGTAGTGATTTGTCGCAATATTTTACCCACACCATGCGTTTGCCGCTTATGTTAAGCAAGTTAAATAGCTTATTGCGGGTACCACAAGAAAACCCTACTGATAAATTACAGCAACGCCTCGCTTCATTATCAAGCGCCAAAGTTTTAGCGGTTGACGATATGGAAATCAACTTACGCTTACTCACTAGTTGGTTAAAAAATACCAATCTGCAACTTACCCTAGCTTATAGTGGGGCCGATGCTGTGTCTCAATGCCAAGCGCATGAATTTGATTTAATCCTTATGGACGTACAAATGCCCAACATGGACGGATTGGAAGCAACTAAACTGATCCGCAAAACAGCATTAAACATAGGGACACCTATTATTGCTGTTACCGCACATGCATTCAAAGAAGAACAAGATAACTTGCTCGCTTCTGGCATGGATGATTATTTACCGAAACCCATTAATTTGTCAGATTTAATAGACTTGATAGATCGTTGGTGTCAGGTAGTAGAGTCAATTGACGACACTCTGCTGAGTTTCGATTGGTCTCTTGCCCTTAAACGGGCGCATCAAAATGAAGATGCTGCAAAAGAAATATTGCAACAATTTGTGCAACAGTTACCAGGCCTTATTGACGCTATTGAGCATGCTTGCCAAGTTGAAAACTTTCAGGAGATGCAGGCAAAAGTACATCAATTACACGGCGCTTGTTGTTATACCGGCGTACCTGCTTTACTTTCGATTTGCCGTGAAATGGAAGGGGCCTTGAAACGTCAACAAATTGATTTTGCTAAATTGGCCGTTAGTCAATTAACAAGTAGCTCACAAGAGTTATTATTGGCCGTAAAAATGGCAAAAGTGATCTAACTTCATTAGCCATTACAGGTATTGGATTAACCCCAAAACCAAAGATAGATTACAGTAACAAATATGGCCCAAATCACCAAAGCTCTGATGCGTTTACACTTTATACAATCAGTGTGCCACCAGCTAAAATAACCTTGCTTTTTGAACCTCATTGTTTGCCCAACTAGTTTTAGATTATTTATACCATTTGATTGTATTTTAAGCCGTTTTATACAATCTCGATACCACTAAAGGGGTAAAGACCAAAGATAAAATCACCGAGAAGCCCACACCACCAGCCAATACTACTGCAAGTGGTGGCCAAAACGTCCCTTCACTAAATAACAACATAGGAATAAATCCCCCCACTGTTGTGAAGGTAGTAGACAAAATATGCCTGCTGCAGCCCATGGTTTCTTCAACTATCTGTTTAATATTGCCTGCTTTTGCTGCTGGATTAGCGTTAATAGCAGCAATCACCACTATTGAGCCATTAATGGCCACGCCAATAAGCCCAGCACAGCCCAATAATGGATTAAACCCAATAGGCAAGCCAGACAACCACAGGCTTAACATGCCTAGTCCCACTGATAATACTGCCACAGATCCAATCACAGTGGCTAAACGCAAACTGCGAAATGACAGAATCAAAGTGGTGATCATCAAGACTAACAATACGGGCATATATGTGGCCAAATTACCTAATGCTTCTTGTTGTTTATCTGCATCACCGGCCAATTGAAAACGATAACCCTTGGGCATACTAAAATGATTATTCTCTAAATTTTTAAGCACTTTTTCGCTCACATCAATAGCGGTCGCACCGGGCAATAAATAGGCTTCGACGTTATTAACTCGTTCACCATTTTGCCTAGTGATCCCCGCGACTGTGGGCTTAAGTAAAAAATCCCCTAAGGCCGAAACGGGCATCCAAATTTGTTGATTTCTGAGTTTGTCACTTAATATTGGCAAGCTCTGAATTTGTGCCAGTTCGCCTCTATATTCATCTCCCACTCTGATTCTGATAGGAATTTCTTCGGTGCCTTCTAATATCGAGCCCCCAACTTTTCCGTCTAAGGCGTATTGTAACTGTTGAGCGATCTCTACTAGTGACATGCCCGCCAACTGGCTGGCATCTTGTGTGGCATCGAGTACCCATTCAGGCTCACCAAAAGTAACTGAAGCAATTGAATGAGAAATTCCCGGCACTTGGGACATGGCCAACCTAACTTGCTCCCCTAAAGAATTAAGCACATTTATATCAGGACCAAATATTCTTAAACCCACAGGCGCCGAAATAGGCGGCCCTTGGCCAAATGCCTTAACGACAATTCTACTTTTTGGATAGGCCTTATCTAACTCGGTTTGCAATTGCCCTATCAGCGCTTTTGCCTCTGCCACACTGCTAGCTTTCACCACAGCATTGGCATAATGAGATGAGTTGTCTTTGATCATTATTTGGTTGTAATACACAGAGGGAAACGAACCACCAATTAACCAGCTTAATTGGGTTACTTGTGGCTTGTTGCGAATTAGGGTATCCACCTGCTTCACCAAATTTTGGGTTTCGGTGATGGCGCTACCTTCTGGCATCCACAGGTTAACTTCAAATTGATCGCGGTCGGCACTGGGGAAAAACACATTGCCTAGTTGCCCAGCTAAGATAAATCCTGACACCGAAATGGCGATACACAACGACACGCCCAACAAAGGCCGCGTTAGGGCTTTTTCGAGGGCGGTTCGGTATCCCAAACTTATAGAAGGCGCTTGTATCCCTGAGGTGTACCAAGCCGATGATCCCGAAAATTTTCTTGGTAAAAAACGTGCCGCCAAGGCTGCAATAATCGTCAAAGAAATAAACAACGAGCCCACTAACGCCATTACCACACTAATAGCAATGGAGCCCACAAAATCGCCAATGTTGCCCGGTAACAAAAAGATCGGCATAAAACCCAAAATTGTGGTCAAAGTAGATGCCAATAAAGGTACAAATAAGTGTTGAATACTTTGCAACAAGGCGTCGATTCGGGTCATTTCTGGTTGAATTAACTTACTTCTAATTTCATCGGTGATCACTATGGCATTGTCTATTAACAGGCCAATCGCAATGATAATGCCAAAAATCGACATTTGATGGATTTGCTCATCAAAAAAGCTCAAAGAAAAAATCGCGAACGCGGCACACAATGGTAACGACAGCCCCACTATCCACGAGGCTTTAATGCCCATAAATATAAAAACTACGGCCATGACCACTAAACAACCAAGCAGTAGATTTATGGTTAAATCAGATAAACGTGTTTCGGTATAAGTATTTTGCTCAAACACAATATCTGCTTTCACTGTGCCCCCAAACTGGGCATTAAATTGCTCAACTATTTCTAAGGCATTGTTAGTCCAGGTATCTACTCGCAAAGTGGTTTGCATCCTCGCTGCAACAAAGATCACCTGTTTTCCATCGACCATGGCGATATCATTGACCGGAAAACGCGCACCTCTTTTTACGGTCGCAATATCACCTAAGCGCAAATAGCCACCTTGTTCGGTAGCCAGTAGCGGTATGTCGCGGATGGTGGCTACACTGCCTAACTCTTGGGCCACCTGCAAACGCATATTTTGCTCTGGGGTGTACATCATGCCGGCGGGAACCTTAGGGTCGGCGCTGGCTACTAACGCGCTCGCTTGATCAATACTTAACCCTGCGCTCGTTAATTGTTGCGGGTTAATGGTGACTTGAATTTCTTCGTCTAACTCACCGTATATTCGCACCAGTTCGGTGCCGGGCACATTGCGCAGTTGGTCAGAAAGCTGATCCGCCATGCGGCTAACAATGGTTAGAGGCGTGTTATAACCTTGGGCGGCTTGAAGCCCCACTAACAGCGTAAAAGCCGTGGCACCTCTACGCTCATCAAGTAAAGGGTCGCCAGCCCCTCTAGGAAACTTTAGTTTGGCATTGCCAATTAAGTCGCGCACTTTTGAAAAGATTTGTTCGTTAGTGTTTTTATCTACCCATGCTTGCAATTCAAGGGAAACAATAGAAATGCCTGAGCGTGACGTTGAGCGTATTTCTTTTACTTCGTGTAATTGTCTTAGTTCATCTTCAATCACATCGGTGATCAGCGCTTCTACTCGCTGGGCTGATGCGCCTGGGTAAGGCGTGATAACTAACACATTACGGTTGTCGATTCTGGGATCTTCTAATCGTGGAATATTACTGATAGCAGACCAACCGGCCACAACCACCACCATAATACTCAACACCAACAAATGCCCGTTTCGAAAAAACATACTGTACCAAGGGTATGGCTGCTGACCGTTTGCCGGCATATTTGATGACATTAAAAGTTACCTAATAGAATACTAGCCAAAGTGTGAGTGTTATCACTTTTAAGCACTTTTTGTCCGGGCACCAAACGTTGCACCCCTTGATAGACTATGACGTCACCTTCTTGCAGCGCCCCTCGCACAAAGGCTTTTTTGTCATCGGCATAAATCATTTCAACCAATTTGGCTTGTAATTGATATTCATCATCAATGGCTTTCACTGCAAACAAACTCCATAAACCTCGCACCCCACTCACCAAGGCTTTGCGCGGTACCCAAAACCCTTGGGCGGTTATTTCACTGCTTACATCCATATACAATAATTCACCGGGCAGAATAGCCAAGTTGGCCTGCTCTAAACTTGTGATCACATCCACAGTGCGGGTATCGAGCCTACGCTGTTGTGCAATGGACTTAATTTTGCCGCTGACCTGATGAGACTCTGTGCTTAGAGTCACTTCTTGGTTGACAGAAAATTTATTGGCGTAATCGGCAGCAAGGGCAAACCTTGCCTCTAACTGAGCGTTTTGCTGCAAGGTAAACAACTTTTGCCCTACGCCTACTACCGTGCCTTTATCAACAAAGCGGCTCACTACGCTGCCATTAAAAGGGGCAAATAATTGGGTCTTGTTTAGCTCAACTTGTAGTGATTGCTGCCGAGCCACTATTTCATCTACAAAGGCCTTAGCGGCATTAAGGGACTCGGTTGCCTCATCTAATCGTTGCGCCGATTCGAGTTTTCGATTTACCAGTTCTACCACGCGCTTAAGTGACAATTCGGCTAAGTTCGCCTCTGATTTAGCGCGATTTAAAATGGCTGACAACTCATGCATTTGCGCTTTTAGTCTTGTGTCGTCTAATTTGGCGAGCGTCTGGCCTTTTACCACCCTTTGCCCTTCATCAACCAAGATATCTATAACAGAGCCCGCTAAGTCAAAACCAATGGCAGCGGTTTGCAAGGCTTCTGCCGACCCCACCACTAAACGTTTTTGTAGGTAGCTGTTATGCCATTCAATAGGCATCACATCGACCAGCAGCTTATTGGCATCAGTAGGCGGTGTCTCGGTTTGTCCGTTGCCCGAAGCCTGCATGAGCACGACTAAAGCTATCAGGGCGATAAAGGGGATCACCCAAATTAAATATTTTTTATAGCCCGACGATTGTGGCAACTGACTAACACTTGGCATAAAATTCTCGCTGAATTTGAAAAAAGACAAAAATAAATACTAGACTGTCTAGTTTGATATATAATAATATTTAATGTCAAAGTTGCCAATACTTTTTTGATAAATGTGAGGTTAATCGCAGTTGAACAAAGAAACCACCAAAGCTGGAAGGCCCAAAAGCGCTGAGAAACGTAACAAAATTCTTGAAGCCGCTACCGATCTTTTTTTAAGCAGTGGCTACAGCGGTTGCTCAATGGAAATGGTCGCTAAGCAGTCGGGTGTCTCTAAACAGACTGTTTATTCTCATTTTAGTAATAAAGAAGCATTATTCTTAGCCGCCATTGAAGACAAATGCGCCGAATACCAATTAGATGACAGGCATTTAGAGTTAGAAGATTCGGACCTTACTAGTGTGTTGCAAGAAAGAGGCTTGCAGATTGTAAAATTACTTCACGACGAGCGGGTTATTGCTATTTATAGAGTCATCATTGGCGAAGTAAACAGCTCACCAAGAGCCGCCGAATTATTCTATCAAGCTGGGCCAAAGCACAATCTAGAATATTTGGCACAGTATTTTTTAAAGTTTGCCAAACAACCGCTCACCGAAGCATTAGCCGATAAATGTGCCACGATGTTTTTTAGCCTACTTAAGAGTGAATTTCATATAAAAAGCATTTTAGGCTTAGATTTTGCGTTATCTGAAGCACAGCAAATAGCCCATGTGGCATTTGCTATTGAGCAAGTTGAACGCTTTATTGCATCCACAAAGAGCTAACGAGGACTTCTATGGCTGCGCCCTTCCAACTACTCCCCGAATGGACAAAACAAGAGGCAGTACTGCTAGTATGGCCAGATAAACACACCGATTGGCAGCCGTGGTTAGACGAGGTGCAACAGGTGTATTTACAGATTATCGAGGCACTGAATAGGGCCAATACCAAAGTAGTGCTCTTGGCTCGCGCAACAGAAATACCAACTTGTCTAAATAAGTTAGCAAAAAGCAGCCAAGTATTGCTGTTAGCAGCGGAATATAATGATACTTGGATCAGAGACTATGGTTTTTTGAGCTGTACCACCGATTCAGGACTCCGCCCAATCGAGTTTGTATTCAATGGCTGGGGACAAAAATTTAACGCCACTGCTGACAATGCACTTAATCAAAAAGTACTCAGTCAACTTTGCCAACATCCGATTCAATCGGTCGATTTGGTATTAGAAGGCGGCGCGCTAGAAATTGACCAGGCAGGCACCTTGCTATCCACTCAGCTTTGCCTTAGCAACCCTAAGCGCAATGGCGAAAAATCTTTAGCCAGTTACCAGCAAGCGTTTGCCGAACATTTAGGGGCAACAAAAAGTGTCATTTTGCAAAACGGGCACTTAGAGGGCGACGACACAGACGGGCATATCGATACCTTAGTGCGTTTTACTCCAGATAAGGGGCTAGTGATACAATCGGCTTTTAATGCAGCAGATGACAGTCATTTTGCAGCTTTAGATGCGTTAGTGGCTGAATGCCAAGCGGCGTTTCCTGAGCATCAACTATTTGAATTGCCCTTACCCCATATAATCAACGAGCACGGTGAAAGGTTGCCCGCTTCCTATGCTAACTTTTTGATCTCTAATCAGCATATTTTGTGCCCCGTTTATCAACAGCCAGAAGATAAACTCGCCATGCAGGTGCTACAACAGGCCTATCCCGAATTTACGCTAGTGCCCATAAACTGCCTGCCTTTAGTGCAGCAATTTGGCAGTTTGCACTGTATCAGTATGCAAATACCTTGTGGCATACTTAAACCCAAAATTTTGCAGTCTATTGTTAAGGGTGTCAGTGTCTATGAAACATAACAGTCTAAAAATTGGCGTGGTGCAACAAGCCGTAGCCAGTAACGATAAAAATAGTAACTGGGCCCGCAGCAGTGAGCAAGTCAGCGCATTAGTGGCGCAAGGTTGCGAGCTAGTGTTACTACAAGAGTTACATAGCACCTTGTATTTTTGCCAACAAGAAAACACCGATAACTTTGACTTAGCCGAGCCGATTCCCGGCCCCGCCACTGACTATTTTGCTGCCTTAGCTGCCCAATTGAACATAGTACTGATCACCTCACTATTTGAAAAACGAGGCTCAGGCTTGTACCACAATACCGCAGTAGTATTTGACCGCCAGCAAGGTTTAGTGGGTCAATATCGAAAAATGCACATCCCCGACGACCCAGGTTTTTACGAGAAGTTTTACTTTACTCCAGGGGATATGGGCTTTGAACCAATAGCCACCAGCGTAGGTAAGCTTGGCGTGTTGGTATGCTGGGATCAATGGTATCCAGAAGCAGCCAGATTAATGGCCATGGCAGGAGCCGATATGTTGTTTTACCCCACAGCTATTGGTTGGGATAAAAACGACACAGCTGCAGAGCAAAGCCGCCAACACGATGCGTGGCAAACCATTCAGCGCTCTCATGCTGTGGCTAACTCCTTACCTGTCGTTGTCGCCAACCGTACAGGATTTGAAGCATCACCCGTAACGGGCGACCCTGGCATTCAATTTTGGGGAAACAGTTTTGTGGCTGGCCCTCAAGGCGAATTACTCGCACAAGCTAGCTCTGATAAGGAAGAGAACTTAATAGTCGACATCGACCTTAACCGCACGGAACAAATTAAACGTATCTGGCCGTATTTTAGAGATCGTCGAATCGATGCCTATGATGAGCTTACTAAAAGGTGGCGAGACTAATTGTATAGGGCGGCCTATAGCCTTAAATCGGCGAAGTCGATGTTTTTTTGCTTTACCCTCGACTGAATACTCGCCACTTATCTACTCATTTTTGTAGGGCAATCGCATGGATTAGCGATTGAGTAATAGCTCGTCTGGAACGAATTATTACGACCTGCAAAAATGAGTAGATAAGTGGGTGAAGAGCATTGCCCTCGAGCGGCATTTTTTGCCTACTTTTTGCTGCTGTTGGCAAAAAGTAGGTCGCATTGAAGGGATTCTATGTGAAAACCGATAGGGATATCGTGCCCGTCAGGGCATAAAAAAGCATGCGCTAACGCTTACAGGCCTCCTTGCCTGTTTTGACTCGATTCCCTTCGAGCCAGTCACTTTTTTTTGCTCGCACAAAACAAAGTAACCAAAAAAAGTGCGCCCTCACTACTGCTCAAAGATCCTATAAAAAGTCAAAAAAGCACGGTCGTCTTCATGTGCTCCCAGCACACAAGACTTAATTTTCTATCCCTGAAAATTAACCGCACTTTTTTGACTTTTTATAGGCCGCAGTACATAGGGAGAAAATCAAGAGCAGTGGCAGAGCCACCAAAGCATCGGCTTCGCCGACTAAGAATTTTGTATATAAGAGCCGCAGACGAAATGTATAACTTAAGCCTTAGCGCTTGGACGACTGCTGACCGCAGCATACCAACGTTGCAGGTTGGGATAGTCATCTGTCACTTTTATCCCTACAACGCGGGCAAAGTCCACAGTACACATGGCGGTGATATCGGCAATGGTAAAGCGGTTACCTGCAATAAACTCAGACTCTGCCAAACGTTTTTCTAACACCTTTAGAAACCCTGCGGCGTTTTTGCCTGCTACTTCGCCATACTCTTTAACAGGAGTCATTCTGTCTTTAAAATAGCCAGTGGTATGTTGGAAACACATGCCCACTTGACCAAAAAAGTACAGTTCTACTTGACGCTGCCACATATCGATAGTTGCTTTTTCTAAGGGATCTTTACCTAACAGATTGATTTGTGGATATAACTCTTCAAAATATAGACAAATAGCGGCCCCTTCACTAATACAGGTACCATCATCTAATTCAAGAACAGGTATTTTCCCCATAGGATTTTTGACGCGCATGTCGGCCGAAATATTCTCACCCTTTTGCAAGTCAACCTGTACATATTCCATTGGGATATTTTTTTCGGCTAAAAAAATACGCACTCGTCTAGGTGAAGGAGCGGTTTTAGTATCGTATATTTTCATAGTGTTCCTTCTTTAATCTTAACAATGGTCAAAAGCGAATACCCTAAGTGAATATCATTTATTGCAGCCAGTAGCGTTTTTGCATTTCTAAATAGGCCGGTGTTTGTTTGAATTCAATCAACCCTTGATTAACATCTTCCAGCATACTTTGGTGTTTTTTATGAATAAAATGATAAAAGGGGATGGTCAAAATAGTACGGTAGTTGTTTTTGCTCAATTGGTGCTCATAGGCAGACACATCTATGGCCGACAAAATCATATGATCTAACTGTCCGGAATCGAATGCCTGCAACATCAAAGTGGTCGATGTGAAATTTTGCTGTATCGCTTTTTCTTCTAACCACCAATCCTTTAATGCCAATATATCCATGCTAGTACCAACCTTAGCGTTAGCCTCTAGCCTTTTTGAGCAGGTATCAGTTGTTCGGCACACCAGATAAAAAGATGTCTCGACTATAGGCTCAGGTACCTGAATTAAATCATCAGTGCTGTTATTCAAAATTTTTGCTCTAACAAGTTCACCATCCGCACCATATTCGTAAGAGTTTAATGACTCAGAGAGGTTCTGGTAACGTGTTACCGAGATGTTGTATCCCAGTTGTTTGTATACGCTACTGAGAATATTTGAGGCTAAAAAAGTTCCCCTAGAACCCGTAAAAGACGAAAAATTAAGCAGTTTTTTTGGTAAACCAAACTCTATCGTTTGATCTTGGGATTTGACAAACTCTTTACCTAATAACGCCTTACTGAAGGCTGATGACTCTCCAAGCAAAATAGATTGGCCGATACTACTGGCAAGTTTAGTGGCATGTTGTTTTTCGGCATCTCTATCGAAAAACTGCACTATTTCTGAGCTTTTCTGCAGAGTATGTAAACCTATAGTGGCGCGTTCGTTCAAGCCCTGCCCGTCATATTGAGGGTATATAGGTAAAAAACCTAACCCCGTGGCTAAAGCCTTGTTTGTTGCAGGTTGCACCAAATAATCTAGTAGCGCCGGTAAATAAGCATGCTTTTTTGAGGCTAAAGGCACAACAAACAGGTCAACAGGGGCCACTTCGGGGTGATGACTCGTACTTTGTTTACGAGGAAAAGGAAAAAAGCCAAACTCAGAAGAGCGTCTGGGTTCAATGGCGCTTTCTGCAAATTGTCCAATTAAGGTCATAGCGGCTTGTTGTCTCATCAACAATGTTAACGTTTGCTCCCAACGCCAGCTATGATCAGGTGCAAAAAAATAGCCGTATTCCAATAACGTTGAAAATTGCGCCACAATTTTTTCAATATTTGAGTGGCTTACTTTGGCGTTGTCAGCAATTCCTTTGCGAGTGGCAATTCCTCCGTTATCCAATGCTAAAAAATCGACCCAAGTTAACAATGGCCACCCTTCTTGATTGGCTTGTACCAGTGGTGCTACCCCTTGCTTTTTTAACGTGCGGCATATTTCTATAAATTCTTGCCACGTTTTAGGTGGCGAGATAGCGTACTTTTTGAAAATCGCCTTACTATAATAAAAGCCCCAAGGATAATAAACAAAAGGTAGCGCTTGATAAGATCCATTGATGTTAACCATCTCAAGTAGTTGCGCACTGACATTTTTGCGCAATGTATTTTTGTCAATCAGGGTATCAATAGGCAATAACAGTTCTTGCTTAACAACATCTTCCAAGCGTTTCCCAGCTTGCCAATGAATAAGGTCATACTTTCCACTTTCAAGCCATCCAGCTAGTTTACTTTTAAGGCCTTGATCGCTATAAAAATCGACATCTACTACGACGTCTGATTGGGATTGGTTAAATTGCTTAAATTGTTCTGAAAAGAGCGCGATTTGTTGATTGTTTACGGTTAACACAGCCACAGAAATGTGATTTTGTTTTGACATAGTTTGCGCAAAACTTGTGCATGACAGCACTAAGTACATGCCTAAAACAGACAACAACAGTCGTTTTTTAGTCATTACCGACAATATCCCGCAATGGTTTAGTATGTTAATAACTCGTAGTATCTTACCCATATCTCCCCTTTTAAAACAAATTTAGTTTTTTAGGAGCTTTCTTAGTGGAAACACTCAAGAACACCTTTGGATAAGCATACAAGCCTAACTATCTTGAGATTTTTGCCACTCTTGTAGTGCGTGCTGGCTCTTGGCTTGAATGTCTTGATAGTGTTGACTCACCCACCATTTTTCCATGATACGGACATTTTTTGATTCGCTTTATAAAATAAGTCCGCTATATCGCCAATAAAAGGGATCAGGCCTAATAGAAAATCTAAAGCAATGTTTTTTATCATGGCCAATCTTAGCGCTGTTGGCACTTGTATACTTTTGGCCATACCCACAATACTCAGCGATACCATAAGCATAATAATATCGCCTAAGACCGGAATAAGCCCTACCAAAAAATCCAACCCTAGGCGAATGCCCAAAACAGGAATGGAGATTTTGGTATCGGTTAGATGGGCTAACTTTTGGGCCCGTAATAGAGCCTTAGGAGCCTGAGCCGAGTCTGTTATGGGTGTTTCTGCAGCCATTGTAATTAGTTAATCACTTGCAAAATTTGCCCACAGAACCACGCCATATAGGTACCGACTGTATATCCTAATACTGCAAGCATTACCGCCACAGGTGCCAAAGAGGGGTGAAAAGCCGATGCCACTACAGGTGCCGATGCGGCGCCGCCTACGTTGGCTTGGCTGCCTACTGCCATATAAAATAAAGGGGCTTTAATCACTTTGGCCACAATTAACATTAGCGATGCATGAATAATCATCCAAATTGCGCCAATCACGAAGAACAATGGTTGGTCGGCAATCATAGTGACATCCATTTTCATGCCTATGGTAGCGATTAGGATATACAAAAACGCCGAGCCAATTTTAGATGCACCCGCGCCTTCTAGCTGACGAACTTTAGTAAAAGATAAAATTACCCCAACAGTACTGGCAAAAATAATCATCCAGAAAAATTTACTGTGGAAACTGAATTTCGCAAGCCCTGGAAAGTTTTCCACAAAATACGGGGTAACGGTATCGGAAAACATATGCGCAAAACCGGTTACACCTAAGCCTACGGCCACAATTAACATAATGTCGGTTAGGCTTGGAATGCGCGAATGCTCGGCTTCAAAGCTCTTCACTTTGGCTTTTAACTCATCAATTGCCGAAGTATCGGCACCAGTTTTGGCATCAATGGCCTTAGCGTTTGCAGCCATTATTAACAGCACCGCCATCCATAAATTGGCCACGATAATGTCGACAGTCACCATGGCTGAGAACATCTGATCGCCCGCGCCGTAAATTTCTTTCATAGCCGCTTGGTTAGCACTGCCACCAATCCAGCTACCTGCTACCGTTGTCATGCCTCGCCATACGGCATTGGGACCATCAACCCCTAATAATTCAGGCGAAAAAGTCGCCACAACCAGCAGTGCAATCGGGCCGCCAATGACAATACCTAGGGTTCCGGTGAAAAACAAAATGACCGCCTTACTGCCCAACTTTGCAATGGCTTTTAAATCGACACTTAGGGTCAGCAACACCAAACAGGCGGGTAACAAATAACGGGAAGCAACAAAATAAAGCTGCGAATTTTCGCCATCTATTAACCCAAAGGTATTCAACAAAGAAGGTAAGAAGTAGCAAAGCAACACCGAAGGCACAAACATATAAAACTTGCGCCAAAATGGGACCTGACTATTAGCGGTATAAAATACCAATCCTAATAAAATAGCTAATATGCCCATCACACTGGCATCGTTAGTAAACATTGGGGTGTGGACCAAGGCTTGGTCGGCGAGATTTTGTGTAGACATTGACATTCCTGTTCTATATCCGTCTTATTTACCCAATAATGGCACGGACGGCTTTTTGATTATTATTTTATAGTGGGTTTATTCATTTTTGTATTGTTGTTGGCATGCTCCAAATCGCAATGTAAACATTATGTTAACACACCCTATTCAATCGGTCTTGTGTGGCTAGTCCAATAGAAAGTTTGCGTTAGTTTATTTATTGTTGCGCACCCAAAGCTTTTGCCCGCTCACAGCGTTGGTTGTTATTTTCTGAGGCTATTGTCCACCCCTGCAGGTGTGACTCTACTAGTGTGGTAAGTGCTTGAATATGTGCTGCATCGGCATTAAGTGCTGCAATATATTCATAACGTTCACCGCCTGCTTCGAGAAAATAATCACGATTTTCTTCAGCAATTTCTTCAATGGTTTCTAAACAATCGGCAGAAAATCCGGGGCACACCACTTGTACTGACTTTACACCTTGGGTTGCAAATTCCTTAAGGGATTCATCGGTATAAGGTTTTAACCATTCTTCTCGCCCAAAACGAGATTGAAAACAGGTAAAGTGCTGCTCTTCATTCAAACCTAAAGCTTGCGCAATCAATCGAGAGGTTTTGTAACATTCACAATGATAAGGATCGCCATTTAACAAGTAGCGCTTGGGGATACCATGGTAACTAAAAATCAATTTATCGGCACGGCCGTGTTGCTGCCAATGATTTCTGATTTTGTCTGCCAGCGCTTGAATATAATCAGGGTTATCGTGGTAATGCGTTACAAATCGCAACTCGGGGATCCAGCGTTGCTTCCCTAAACTTTGAGCAACGGCATCAAATGTAGAGGCCGTGGTAGAGGCACTGTATTGAGGATACAAAGGCAACACTAATAATTTTCGAACGCCTTGGGTTAACATGTTATCCACCACAGAGTCCACAGAAGGCGACCCGTAGCGCATGGCAAACTCCACTATCACGTCATTACCATATTGTTGCTGTAACTTAGTTCGCAATGCCTCGGTTTGGTCTTGGGTGTGAAACATTAAAGGTGAGCCACGCTCTGTCCATACCTTGGCGTAAGACTTGGCTGAGCGTCTAGGACGGATATTTAAAATCACTAAGTTGAGCACAAACCACCACAACAGTTTGGGTATTTCTACCACTCTAGGGTCTGATAAAAACTCTTTTAAATAGCGTTTTAATTCTGCTTTTTTAGGCGCATCGGGAGTACCTAGATTGGTGACCAGTACACCCACTTTATCTTGTTGCTTGTGAGTAAAAGCCGTATTACTTTGGTATTTCATGAATAACTCTTGATGTTATAAACTTATTTAAGTTAGCGCTTACTATTATTTAATGATAATAATTGTGCCTGCAAATTTGAAATTTGAGTGGATATTTGTTTTAGACTTGGCTCTCCTTCATCTTCTAAGGCTTCGGCACGAGCATTGGCATTCTCTTGCTCCATAACATTAACCACTATACCAATCACCATATTTAGAAAAGCAAAAGCAGTAAAGAAAATAAAGCTAAGGTAAAACAACCAACTCATGGGATACACTTCCATAGTTTCGTACATCACATCTGTCCAATCTTCAAATGTCATGATCCTAAAAAGAGTCAGAAGAGAGATAGTAATATCACCCCATAATACCGGATTAATAGTTTCAAATAAGGTGCTACCAATAGCCGCGTAGATGTAAAAAATAATAAACATTAACAACATTACGTAGCCAAGTTGTGGTAATGCTTTTACTAAGGAAACCAGTAATATTCTGAGCTCTGGAATGATAGAAATCATTCTTAGTACCCTAAATACCCGAACCAATCTAGCAATTAAGGCTAATTCAGTATCATCCGCGGGAATTAGACTGATCACAACTATGACGCTATCAAATATATTCCAAAAATTTTTGAAAAAGTCCCGTTTACGGTGTTCAGCCAAAAACCTAATAGTGATTTCTGTCAGAAAAAATGCACTGATAAACCAATCAAGAAACTTAGTGATGTTATGCATAGTGGTAGACATTTCATAGGTTTTTGCCCCCACCAACAGCGCCGAGAAAACGATGACTGTAATAACAAATATTTCAAACAACTTGTTCGAACGAATTTGAATAAACTTGGCTTTCAATGTTGAAGCTTGTATATCAGGGATAGTGTGCATATAGAAAATGCGCCTTAAAAAGTAATAAAAAAGGGCAGCAATCGCTACCCTTTTGAGCCAAAACCGTTTTCTTAGCTGGCTTTAGCAGGCATTAACCCACGGTTGATATCAACCAAATCTTGTTCTGTAAGATTTCCTGAAGCCCGCTTCAGGTTTAAAATTGCAGTGATAAAATCATAACGCGCACCGGCTAGGCGTTGTCTCGCATCAAACTGATTTCTAGTGCTATTAAGCACATCCACTATGGTTCTGGTACCTACATCAAAACCTGCTTCAGTAGCCTTTAATGCACTATCGGCAGAAACAACGGCTTGTTTCAAAGCTCGAATAGTTGATGTAGCCGCAATCACATCATTATATGCAGCGCGCACTGAGCGAACAGTTGAACGATGTGTTAATTCTAAATTTTCACTGGCTGCCACGTAGCGATATCTGGCTTGCGCCGTTTGCGCGCTAACCGAGCCACCAGAGTAAATAGGTACATTTAAACTAATACCAATTGAATTCGAATCTGTTGCAGGAAAGTCATTACCTTCTGACTCTAAATCAACCCGTCCATAGTTTGCTGAAAGGGATAAAGTTGGAAGATGCCCAGCTTTTGCTGATGCAATGTCTTCCATTGCGATTTCCTTGGCAAGATTGCGTACCATTAGGTCTAGATTTTTTTCTTCAGCAATTTTAAGCCAATTATCAACGCCCTCTGGAGAAGGACGAGAAGCACTAAAGTTTTCTGTATTCAGTACCGAAATATTTTCATGATACTTACCGGTGATCTCACGCATTTGCTCTAAGCGTAACTCTACCGCATTTTCAGTAATAATTTCTTGAGCAACGGTGTTATCAAAGTTTGCTTGTGCTTCGTGCACATCGGTAATTGCCGTCAGGCCAACGTTAAAACGCTGCTTAGTTTGCTCTAACTGACGCTCAATGGCGCGCTTTTCTGCTTGTACAAAAGTCAAGCTGTCTTTCGCTCTAAGAATTGCCAAATAAGCCGCTGTTGTTCTAACAATCAGATCTTGTTTAGACAAGGCATAATTAGTATCGCTTTGCTGTGCTACCTTTTCGGCTCTATCCATTGCCAACCAGTTTTTGCGATCATACAGCGACATTCTTAAATCTAAATCCATATTCAGCGCGGTAGAATCTTGGCTAAAGTTACCGTAGATCAATGGTGCATCCGGATTTTCTTCTGTAGGACCTGATATAGGCTGATTAGACTCTCTGCTGCTATCGCTATAACTTACCGAACCAGAAATTTGCGGTAATAAGCTGGCTCTACTAAGAGATATTCCTTCAAAAGCGGCATTTCTATCTGCTTTTGCGCGGTTAATAGTAGGGTCTTTCTCAACAGCCATTTGATAAACTTGGTAGAGGTCGTCTGCCTGCACCGATGCAGTAAGCCCCACGCTGATCAATAGCGACAAAAATGTTTTTTTCATTGGTAGTCCTATGTTGTTCCTAATCCGATTTTAGCCCTGTACTAAATTAAGTAGCTCGCCTAGCCGAATACAATTTTAGTATGTATGGGTAAAGTCTAAGCAAATCAAGTGCTAACTAACAATACTTTGTGGTAACACCAAGGGCTCAAGTGTAACAGAATATTATGAATTAGCAGACAATAAGCGTATCTGCATATGAAACCTCATTATGCTAGGATTACGCTCTTAAAGCGTTCAAGGTATTTGTCACTATTTACAGTTAATCAACGGAGAGCCATTTGTCTAAAAAGCTGCAATCAACACAACAATTTTCAGCCAATGATGTGCAAGTTCTAGATAAAAAAACCTTATACCAAGGTTTTTTTAAAATGGTGAAATATGGATTCAAACATAAGTTGTTTGCAGGTGGTTGGAGTGATCGAGTAGAACGAGAAATTTTTGAACGAGGCCACGCCGTTGCAGTTTTACCTTTCGACCCTGTACTAGATGAGTTTGTGATGATTGAACAAATCCGCATTGGGGCGTTACCCACATCCTCTACGCCTTGGTTACTGGAAGTAGTAGCGGGCATTATTGACGAAGGCGAAACGCCAGAAGAAGTATGTCACCGCGAGACTAAAGAAGAGGCGGGTCTCGAAATTCAAAAATTACACAAGGCCTTGAGCTACTTAGCCAGTCCAGGTGGCACCTCTGAACGCTTGCATATTTATGTGGCCTTAGTCGATGCCAGCAAAGCCACTGGGGTGCACGGTTTAGACCATGAAAGTGAAGATATTTTGGTTCACAGAGTATCCTCAAAAAGAGCGTTTGATTGGATTAACCAAGGCAAAATCGACAATGCTGCCACCCTGATTGCGCTACAATGGTTCTCTATGAATAAACAACAGGTATTGGAAAACTGGGCAAATGACTAGAGAGATAGGCCGTAAATATGTTCCTAAGTTGGCTAACATGCATCAGGTGTGTGATCTTAACTATGGACGATTATTAAGGTTGCTGCCTGATTGCGATACCCTAGATTTAGAGTATCAATTTAAGTTTAATGCCAGTTTATCTTATGTTATTAAAATACTTGAGTGTAGTCGTTATACCAGCACCTTAGAAATGTCTCAGAAAACTCAATTGGGTTATGAATTTCTGCGGCCAGTAGTACAAGTTAGATTGTATCATGATGCAAAAATGGCAGAAGTGATCAGCGCGCAAAATATCGGCTCGTTAAAACCCAGCTACCAATACCCCAACACTAAGATGTACCAGAAAAACGAAAAAGAAATGGTGAATATGTTTTTAGGTGAATGGCTGCAATTTTGCTTGATTCAAAACGAACAGTTACACCCCTCAGAAGCCTAAGTTACAGCCATAAATGAAAGTCATCCAAATTTCAGATTGCCATTTATTTACGGATATTAATAAAATTGGTTACAACCATATTAACCCTTGGCAAAGTCTAAAACGCATTTTAACTGAGGTAAGCAGCGAGCGCCCAGAGGTATTGTTAGTCACAGGCGACATCAGTGGCGATGGTTCCTTACAAAGTTACCAACATTTTTCTCGATTACTTCACGAAGCTAATCTGAATTGCCAGATAGGTATTATCCCCGGCAACCACGACAACCAAACCTATATGCAGATATGTATTTGTAGAGATTATCTATGGCTGAACAAGCCACAACTTCAATTACCAAACCAATGGCATGTTCATCTACTCAACACCCAACACCAAGCCACAAAAGGTCAGATATCACCAGAAAGCCTTACATCACTAAGTAAGTATGTAAACACTCACTCTGATGATTACCATTTAGTAACAGCACATCACCATCCTATTTTCTGTGGCGGTTGGATGGATACACACGAATGGATAAATCGCCAAGCATTTAATGCTGTAGTGGCTAAATATCCGGCCATAAAAGGCGTGGCATATGGCCATATTCATATGGCCATAGAACAGCACCAAAATCACTGTTTATATATGGCTTGCCCCGCAACCTGCTGGCAGTTTGCCAACCAAGAATACTTTGCTATAGAGGATTTAATGCCGGGTTTTAGGGTGATTAAACTTCTGGAAGATGGTCAAATAAACACTTCAACTCAGCGACTTACAAGGCACACTTCATTTTGCAATACGTGATTATTTATTTACATGGTTTTCTAAGCTCATCCCAATCACTGAAAGCGGCACAAACTTTAGAGTTTGTAAGGGCTAACTATCCAGATTTAACAATAGAAGTACCGCAGCTTCCTAATTACCCACAAAATGCCGCCACAATTATCGAACAACTTGTTGCTAAGCATAAAGGTAAAAAACTGCGCTTTATTGGCAGTTCATTAGGCGGATATTTATCAACGTTTATGGTGGAAAAACATTCAGGTAAGGCGGTACTGATCAACCCAGCAGTGCGGCCTTTTGAGTTATTAGTAGATTTTTTAGGTGAACATGTTAATCCCTATACCCAAGAAGCGTTCTTATTAGAAAACAATCATGTAGACGAACTGCGTCAACTAGATACCCCTTCTTTAAAAGCCCATTCTGATTATTGGGTATTATTACAAACCGCCGATGAAACCTTGGACTATCGCCAAGCCGAAAATAAATATCAAAACTATAAACTGACCATCGAACAAGGTGGCGATCACAGTTTTCAAGATTTTCAGCGATTCTTACCAGATATTTTTAGGTTTCTACTGCAAGACTAATTGAAGCTTGGTATAACATAGGTCTTGATGGCAGATACCCTAATATCATTCAAATAATAAGAGCTCTGATTACCCACTATGTCAAATCAATATAACGCAGATGCTATTGAAGTATTGAACGGCTTAGAGCCGGTTCAACGCCGCCCTGGTATGTATACCGATACCACCCGCCCTAACCATTTAAGCCAAGAAGTGATTGATAACAGTGTAGATGAAGCCCTAGGCGGCTTCGCCACCTCAATTAAGGTGGTATTACACAGCGACCAATCACTGGAAGTCACAGACGATGGCCGTGGCATGCCGGTGGATATTCATCCGGAAGAAGGGATTTCTGGGGTAGAACTTATCATGACTAAACTGCATGCAGGCGGAAAGTTTTCTAATAAAAACTACCAGTTTTCAGGTGGTTTGCATGGTGTAGGTATATCTGTGGTGAATGCCTTATCAAAACGCGTAGAAGTCACTATTCGCCGTGATGCTAAAGTGCATAAAATTGCCTTTGAAAACGGCGATAAAGTACAAGAATTGGAAGTGATTGATAGCTGCGGCAAACGCAATACAGGTACCCAAGTGCACTTTTGGCCAGACCCAATATATTTTGATTCGGGCAAGTTTTCTGTCACTAAACTTTTGCATGTATTACGGGCCAAAGCCGTGTTGTGCCCGGGTTTGCGCATCCGATTTGACAATAAGATTAACAATGAAACCACTGAATGGTATTTCGAAGATGGCTTGCGGGATTATTTACACCAATCACTGAATGACTATGTCACTTTGCCAGATGACACCCCATTTGTAGGGTCAATATCGGGCAATACGGAAGCCGCAGACTGGGCAGTAATGTGGCTGCCAGAAGGCGGCGAAATGGTCACTGAGAGCTACGTAAATCTTATCCCAACTGCACAAGGCGGTACCCACGTCAACGGTTTACGTCAGGGGCTATTAGAGTCGATGCGCGAGTTTTGTGAATTCCGTAATTTAATGCCCCGAGGCGTTAAACTTACCCCCGAAGATATATGGGATAGATGTAGTTATGTGTTATCGACTAAGATGCAAGATCCCCAATTTGCAGGGCAAATAAAAGAACGTCTATCTTCCCGTCAAGCAGCGGCATTTGTGTCAGGCGTGGTAAAAGATGCTTTTAGTTTATGGCTCAATCAACACACAGACGTAGCTGAGCTTTTGGCCGAGATGTGTATAAACAATGCCCAAACGCGGTTACGTCAAAGTAAAAAAGTGGCCCGTAAAAAGGTCACACAAGGCCCAGCCTTACCCGGCAAACTCACCGATTGCTCAACCCAAGACAGCAGCCGCTCAGAACTGTTTTTAGTAGAAGGTGACTCAGCAGGAGGCTCAGCGAAACAAGCCAGAGACCGCGAATATCAAGCGATTATGCCACTGCGAGGCAAGATCCTAAACAGCTGGGAAGTCGACTCTTCTCAAGTATTAGCCTCCCAAGAAATCCATGATATTTCAGTGGCTTTAGGGATCGATCCCGATTCGGATGATTTAAGTGGTCTTAGGTACGATAAAATCTGCATATTAGCCGATGCCGACTCAGATGGACTCCACATCGCCACGCTTTTGTGCGCCCTTTTTGTTAAACATTTCAGAACCTTAGTCAACACCGGCCATGTGTATGTGGCCATGCCGCCACTATTTAGAATCGATATAGGCAAGGAAGTCTTTTACGCCTTAGACGAAGGCGAAAAAGAAGGCATATTAGACCGCATAGTCGCCGAGAAAAAACGCGGCAAGGTCAACGTACAACGCTTCAAAGGCCTAGGTGAAATGAATCCGCTACAACTGCGCGAAACCACCATGGATCCTAACACCCGCCGTTTGGTACAATTAATGGTAGATGACGCCGAGCAAATGTTAGAAATAATGGATATGTTACTTGCCAAAAAACGCGCCCCAGACCGCAAACAATGGCTAGAATCCAAGGGAAATATGGCGGTTGTTTAGTTATTAATTTTTAACTACAAGATAGCTAGACCATAGCCCCTGATTGGAAACCAAATTGGCCAGACTATTTAAATTTATTGGAGTTTTACTACTGCTGATTGTACTCGCTGTTGTGGGACTTTTTGTGGTTGCAGTAGAGTCATATCCTGTTGTTGTTACAAGTAGTAGTGAACAAGTTGATCAAGCTGAATCAGTAAAAACACTGATGAAACAGCTCAAGGCGAGTATTAGAAACAGAACCCACAGGCAGAACATCTACATTAGCCAAGCGCATTTAAACAGCTTAGTGGGTTTTGCGCAGCGCGCTCACGGTAAAATTAATGGCCAAGTGTATATCGATTCGCAGTCAACCCGTGTTTTGGCGAGTTATCATTTGCCCAACAACCCTGTTGGACACTACCTTAATATAGATATTATGCTATCGCCTGGTGCGGGTATTAAGGTTGACCATGTAAAGATTGGTCCAATAATTATTCCCGGAGATTTGGCCTTGGGCAGTCTCATTTATCTCGCTAACTGGTATACCGAAAGTGATATCGCTAGTCAATTTGTTGAGCAAGTAGAGTCTGTTGCTATGACTGACGGCCAAATTCAATTGTCTATAAAACCGCTGGACAAGTTTCTTAAAGAACTAAATGATGTCAAACAAGGTGTAGGCGGAGGGAGTGACGAAAAAACACGTATCAGAACGGCATATTACTTGAAGCAACTCTCTTTGTTGGGCGTAGGTAAAAGATCGAGTCCGCAATCTTTGGCTGAGTATATTGGACCTGTTTTTAGTTGGGCAAAAGACCGTTCGGATGATGAAACAGCTGCCAAAGAGAACGAAGCGGCTATTATGGCCTTGGCCATATTTGCAGGGCATCATAGATTTGCCAATTTAGTGGGAGATGTTCAACCACTAAAAAGCAGAGCAGTACGGCCCAATTTCAAGCCTAGGTTAAAAAATCGAACCGATCTTAATCAACATTTTATTTTTTCTGCTGCTATAAAAATACTATCCGAGCAAGGTTTAAGTTTAGCCATAGGTGAGTTTAAAGAGTTGATGGATAGAAGTGACGATGGTAGCGGTTTTAGTTTCGTTGATTTAGCCGCCGACTTTGCTGGCGTGGCATTTGCTGTTTCAGCTACAAACCCTGCCAGTGCTCGTTCGGTGCAGAACATATTAGCTGATAGTTCTAACGAACAACTGTTTTTTCCAGTTACTGAGGACTTGCCAGAAGGCTTGAGTAAAAACGAATTTAGCCAACAGTTTTTTGAAGTAGACAGCCCTGAATACTTAAGAATGGTGGGCAAAATCAATCAAAGAATTGCTGAACTACCTATACATCAATCACCCTAAAAGCGGCTGCTTGTCTATTTTCTAGCAGTTTTCTGAAATTGCTCTAAGGTGGTTAACATCAATTCAATTTTCTTAACCATTGCTGGCAATTGTAGTTTAATGGCCTCTTGAGTGTTTGTTTCTAAAGCCAGTACTTCCTTGGCAAGCTCTTCGACATAAGGCTTGAATAATCGACTACTAGTGGTAAATCCCGCTTCTTCAGCGAAAATTGCACTAAATTTACCTTTGCCATCATGTTGTAAGTGGCTAATAATTTGATCTGCATCGATTGATTTTCGATAGATAACTTGAATATTTTCGCTGAGAGATTGAATAATTGAGTTCATAGCTAAAGTTTTACTTAAGGTGGCCGATATAGATTTGATGCGGGCGATTTTGCCCGTTTTTGTACTCTGCTACAAGTATTAAGGAGCACTGTATGGATATATCAGGAGCAAGTTCAGTTGGTTCGCAGCTTGAAATTAAGTCTCTACAACTTGCTAAATCACAGCAAAAAGTAGAGGGTCAAGCGACACTAGAACTACTAGAAGCAGCTGAAGCCCCTAAAGTTTCATCTGCCAACTCAGCCATTGGGTCTAATGTCGACACTTTTGCTTAAGTTACGGATGAAGCTGTAAATCAAGTGGCGTTTTGCCGGGCTGCCCGCCTATTTCTCGCACGAGTTTAGGCACCAGATAGCCCGGCTGACGTTTTATCAGCTCTCTCATCAGTTCTGTTGCCTGCTTGTCTGGCAAGTCAAAATGCCCAGCGCCTTGTACTTTATCCAACACATGTAAGTAATAAGGCATCACGCCTATTGCAAACAATGCTTCGTTTAAGGCGATTTGAGCGGTCACTGTATCGTTAATGCCTTTTAACAACACCGCCTGATTCAGTAATGTGACTCCCGCCTGTCTTAATTTTTGCATCGACCTTGCCAACGCATCATCAACCTCATTGGCATGATTTACGTGCAGCACCATTACAGGTTTTAGCCGAGATTGCGTAAACCATGTGATCAGCTCAGCCGTAACTCTAGACGGGATCACCACAGGTAAACGGGTGTGAATACGTAATCGTTTGATATGCGGTATGGCTTCAATCTGCGCAGTCAACCAGGCTAAAAAATCATCTTTCGCCATCAGTGGATCGCCGCCAGAATAGATCACTTCGTCGATTTGCGGATTATCCGCAATATACTGCAATGCCTGCTGCCACTGCTGTTTGTTTAAATGGTTGTCGCTGTAAGGAAAATGCCGTCTAAAACAATAACGGCAATTAACTGCACAGCCGCCCCTCACTAATAGCAACAGACGATTTTGGTACTTGTGCAAGATACCCGGTTGCTGGTTATCTTGTTCTTGCAGCGGATCGTTTGAGAAACCTTGGGCGGATTGAAATTCGTTATGACTGGTAAACACTTGCATAAATAGAGGGTCTAGCGGATCGCCTTTACGCATCTTTGCAGCAAAAGGTCGAGGCACACGCATCGGGAAAAGTTGCCGTGCTTTGATGTCTTCTACGAAGTTTTCAGCGGGCAATTGTAAATATTTAAGCAAAGAAACAGGATCAGAAAAGCACATTGCCAGTTCTTTTTGCCAGTTACTCTCTACAGACAGCAGTTTTTTAGGTATTATTTGCGACAATTACAGACTCAGCATAGTTATATTACGGGGACACATGGCAAATTTCAGCACAAATGAGTTTAAAGCGGGCCTAAAGATAATGCTCGACGGCGAACCTTGCAACATTCTTGAGAATGAATTTGTAAAACCGGGTAAAGGCCAAGCCTTTAGCCGCGTAAAAATTCGCAAACTTATTTCAGGCAAAGTTATCGAAAAAACCTTTAAATCAGGTGAATCAGTTGAAGGGGCCGATGTAATCGACACCGAGTTAGCTTATTTATACGCCGACGGTGAATTCTGGCATTTTATGAATAACGACACCTTTGAACAAATAGCCGCCGATGAAAAAGCCGTAGGTGAAAACGTAAAATGGTTGGTAGAAAACGACACGTGCACTATCACACTATGGAACGGTGCGCCCATTGTTGTACAACCTGCTAATTTTGTTGAGTTAGCGATCACCGAAACCGATCCAGGCCTAAAAGGTGACACCGCAGGTACAGGCGGCAAACCCGCTACTTTATCTTCGGGTGCTGTGGTACGTGTGCCTTTATTTGTACAAGTAGGTGAAGTGATTAGAGTTGATACCCGTAGCGGTGAATATGTGTCACGAGCACAAAAATAATAAACATATTTGAAACCTAGAAAGCCCACGTATTAGTGGGCTTTTTTAATGGATAAAATAGCGAAATCCCATGCAAACAGAAAACTGGCGACCCAGTGCCTCAATCGAGGTATTAAAACAGCGCGCCATAATACTGCAAAAAATCCGGCAGTTTTTTACCGAGCGTGAAGTGTTAGAAGTAGACACGCCGGCACTGAGTCATGCCACAGTGACTGATGAGCACTTACATTCTTTTGCCACTGAATTTACCCACCCCTTTGCTACGCAAACAAGCACCTTGTATATGCAAACCTCACCAGAATTTGCCATGAAGAGACTGTTAAGCGCAGGTAGTGGTGCGATTTATCAAATATGTAAGTCTTTTAGAAACGAAGAGGCAGGCCGTTTTCACAACCCTGAGTTCACTATGCTCGAGTGGTATAGGCCGGGTTTCAATCACCACCAGCTAATGAGCGAAATTAACGAATTAATGCAGCTAGTTGTGGGATGTGAAAAGGCAGACTCAGTGACCTATCAAAACGTATTCAAACAATATCTTGATTGCGACCCCTTAGTGGCAAGTTTGAGCGAACTTAGAACTTTGGCTGGGCGCTGCGGCTATCAGGAACTGGCCGCCACTGAAAACAGCAAAGACACCTTACTTATGCTGTTATTTAGTCAAGAGATTGAACCAAAAATCGGTCAACAGCGCCCCTGTTTTGTTATGGACTTTCCGGCCAGCCAAGCGGCATTGGCAAAAATAAGTGACGCTAACCCGCTAGTAGCCGAACGTTTTGAATTGTATTTTAAAGGCATAGAGTTAGCGAATGGGTTTCATGAGTTAACCGATGGCGCTGAGCAACAAAGACGTTTTCAGCAGGATAATAGCAAACGTCAAAATGCTGGACTTCATACCATGCCTATAGACCACAATTTTTTAGGCGCCATTAACTATGGCTTACCGCGATGCGCTGGGGTGGCTTTAGGTATTGATAGGCTGTTAATGTTGGCATTAAACTGCACACACATCGAGCAAGTGATTGCCTTTGAAAATAGTCGCGCGTAACGCAACCGTTCATCCAGCTTAAATAATTGCAGGTTTCAGGCACAATAAAAGGTAGTGAAAAGTTTATGTCAAATATACAACCTAACATGCTGCAACAAGAATGGTGCACCCTACAAAATCAATACGACAGTTATGAAAAATGCTCTTTAGCCATCAAATTGTTTAATATTTTGATCTGCTGTTATTTCGCATTTGCCCACAACGCAGGTATGTGGACTGCGGTGATTGCTGCCATTGTGTGGTTACAAGATGGCATTTGGAAAACCTTTCAAAGCAGAATTGGGCAACGTCTTGAAGTAGTCGAGCAGCAAATTCAAGACAGCTTCGATTCAGATGTCGCTCAAGCAACGACAGTTGCGATGCAATTTAACCTTGCATGGCGTGATGCAAGGCCAAGCGCACTGGGGTTGATTAGCGACTATGTTAAACAATCTTTAAAACCGACCGTTGCCTACCCCCATGTGGTATTAATTGGTTTGGTGCTACTTCAGCAGTTTTGTTTATGAATAATTCAACGACCTTAGACACATCTCACTTAACCACTTCCAACATAAAGTTACGAAAACTAACCCTTAAAGATGCCGAGTTTATTTTGCAGTTGATGAATGATCCGGATTGCCTAAGATACATCGGCGATCGCGGCATCAAAAACATCGAAGACGCCCAAAAGTACATTCAGCAAGGTCCGCAAAAAATGTATCAGCAAGATGCTATCGGCTTGTTAGTTGTTGAATCTTTGGTTGACGGCAACGCCATGGGATTATGCGGGCTGTTAAAACGCCCTGAATTGCCGATACCCGACCTAGGATTTGCGCTTCTTCCCGCCTACCGCAAACAAGGTGTTATTTCGGCTGCAGCGCAGTTGGTGTTAAATGACGCAGCAAAACGAAAAGTCACTCCAAAGGTATTAGCGCTTACCTCACTTGATAATGAAAAGTCGATTAACCTTTTAGGTCATTTTGGCTTCGTTTTTAAAGAAATTGTCGACTTAAAAAATAACGGTGACAAAACCAAATTATTTGAGTTGCCACTTAATTTTTAGATTAAGCGGGTGGCAAAACGATCACTTTTAATAACACCACTTGCTCAACCGGCACATCTTGCCAACCATAAGTAGGGTCAAAATCGGTTTTCACTTCGACCATTTTATCCAACACTTCATAACCTTCAACAACCGAACCAAATACTGTGTAGCCCCAGTTTCTACCGGGATCTAGGCTATCGTTATTGCTCATATTAAAGAAAAACTGGCGCGTGGCTGAGTGCGGATCGTCTTGCCTTGCCATGGTGATGTTGTACATCTGATTTTTTAAACCATTACCAGATTCATTGAAAATTTTTCCAAAGGCTGGTTTTTCAACAAAATTCTTATCAAAACCGCCACCCTGCACCACAAAGTCAGGCACGATGCGATGAAAAATAGTGTCCTCGTAGCTACGTTTATCCACATAGCGTAAAAAATTATTCACCGTAATAGGCGCGCGGGAACGGTCAAGTTCAACAATGATATCGCCCATGCTAGTGACCATTTTCACCCTAGGGTAATAATTGTCGGGCTGAATTTGCGAGCCATCATCTTTGGCTTTGGCAAAGACCAAACTTGAGGCGAGAGTGATATAAACAACCAATAGTGTTTTTAACATGGTGATATTCCTAAGTGTTACGATTTTGTCACAGACAAAATACTGAATTTTTGATTGGTTGCAACTGTTGTGGTGCTGCCAAAAAGTCTTTTCAATTTCTTTGGATAATCTAAGTGGCGATTACCCACCACAAACAATTGTCCACCTTTTTTAAGTACCGATTGGGCATCGTTGAACATCTGCCACGCGATATGATCGGTAATGGTATTTTGTTGGTGAAAAGGGGGATTACATAGGATTATATCCACCTCTGAAAATTTAGATTTTTCAGTAAAGTCATCTAAACAATTATTCACTATAAACTCAGCATGCTGCTCTTGCTCGGGTAAATTGCTCAATAGGTTTTGTTTTGCCGAAGCAATGGCCATATAAGACTCGTCAATAAAGAGCACATTAGCCTCTGGGTATTTTTTTAGCACATGCAGCCCTAACACTCCATTGCCACAGCCCAGATCTATAACGCTTTTGTTGTTTAAATTGGGTAACTTAGGCAACTGCTCAAGCATAAACCTTGCACCAATATCCAACTGTTGACGAGCAAATACATTCGCCAAATTACTAATTTCAAATTTGGGTTTATTGGTAGACCAAATGGTTGGATACGGACTTTTATGGGATTTGTCGCCACTCGGCTTACAAAAAATCAGTCGTGCTTTTTTCTTAGCTAGTGAGGTAGTGGTAGCCCCTAGGTATTTTTCGAACAAGGCCAAAGTCGATTTTTGGATTAAGTTAGCTTTGCCCGCTGCAATCACTTGGGTACTGGCTGTCACTCTTGCTTGTAAGTCAATTAACTGTTGCTCTAACAAAGCAGTGGTTTTGGGGATTTTAATTAACACCAGTTCAGTTGGTGAGTCGATTTTAGTGACGGAATCAAAAAATGTGACTGACTCTATCTCAATGTTATTTTGTTGCAGATTAAGCAAACAAGATTGTTTAGCTACGTAAGAATCGCTTACCCACAAAGGTTTTGATTCAGAAAACCAGCAAGCCAAAGCGCCAAAATCGTCATTGTAAATACTCAGTGAGTGCACCTGTAGATCTTGAATATTTTGTTCAACATATTCAATCAGGTACTCATCGGCCGCATCCCATGCTTGCCAACTCGGGTGTTGTAAGTTTTGCGGGTATCTAACTAACTGCAAATTTCTGTCTAAGAGGGTTAAACTGGTGTTCATTTTTGTCCGGATTAATAAGTGTTATGCAACAGTCTTTATTTGAATCACATTATGATAACACGCCATTAGTTCTGGATATGCCAGATGCCACCCTAAAATATTACCCCAATTTTATTGCCCCCAAACCGGCCACACTATTGATGCTGCGTTTAAAACAGCAACTAGCATGGCGGCAGGAGCAAATTTGTATATATGGTAAATCCCATAAGGTACCAAGATTGCAAGCTTGGTATGGTGATAAAGATGCAAAGTACCAATACTCAAATTTAGCATTGCACCCTTTACCTTGGCACAGCGATTTACTCGCACTTAAACAAAAGTGTGAAGCCCTTAGTAAACAAAGTTTTAATTCAGTTTTGGCCAACTTATATCGCAATGGTAATGACAGCATGGGCCGCCATGCCGATAATGAACCAGAACTGGGCCAGCAACCCACTATTGCCTCCTTAAGTTTTGGCGAATCAAGAAATTTAGATTTTTATCACAATACAAGCAAACAAAAAGTAAGATTACCTTTAGATAATGGCAGCCTATTACTTATGAGTGGCGATACTCAAACACACTGGCAGCATGGTATTGCAAAGGTCAAAAAAATAATTGCCCCACGCATAAACCTTACTTTTCGATTTGTACATCAACATAAAAATATTACCAACTATCAATAAGTTATCGCCTTAAGTAACAAATTCATTGAATGCATAATATTTTGTTTTAGTTTTAAAGCTAAAATACAGGGAATAGAAGTAAACACAGTTAGCTGTAGAGACACATAATGAATATTCAAAATAACATCGAAAAAAAGTTACTGAATCATTTTAATCCGCAACATTTAGAAGTCATTAATGAAAGTGATATGCATAATGTACCGCCAGGCTCAGAAAGCCACTTTAAAGTGGTGATCGTAGCTGATAATTTTGATGGCGAGCGTTTGATAAAACGTCACAGAGCAGTTAATTCGGTATTAAAAGAAGAGCTCGCAGACGACATCCACGCTTTAGCTTTACACACCTATACCCAACACGAGTGGCAAAATTTGTTTGGTGAGTTTCCCACCTCACCCAATTGTTTAGGTGGATCCAAACAAACCGCTTGATCAAGTATGTGACTACGCACATTAACAGCTGTTTGTGTGCGACGACTTTGCAACCCTTTCATTTATCTTCAATTTTTGTTAAAAAACAAAGCAATACTAGACTTTGTAATTTCTACAAAATCTTTACTAATAACAATAAGAAATCATTATGCTGCTAAAGCACGCCACTTTTTGGCAGAAAAAAATTGATTCATTTCATCACAAGCTATGTCAGTTAGTCAGTTGGTTTACCTTGCTTATGGTGTTGCTTACATTTCTCATTGTGATCCTCAGATACGGCTTTAACTTGGGTTGGATAGCCATGCAAGAGTCGGTGATGTACTTGCATGCTATGGTGTTTTTGTTGGGCGCCGCCCACACCTTGCGTGCTAACGAACATGTGCGAGTGGATATTTTTTATCGTCGCTTTAGTCCCAAAAAACAAGCTAAGGTGGATATCTTTGGTAGCTTGTTTTTGCTGTTACCCGTTAATATTTATATTTTTTTCATAAGTATCGAATATGTGCTGCGCTCATGGCGTATTATGGAAGCGTCCCAAGAGGCAGGAGGCTTACCAGCAGTCTTCATTTTAAAAACCTTAATATTGATATTTGCATTGACTATGCTGCTCCAAGGCATAGCTGAAGTCATTGGAAATATTCTGCGACTCTCGTCAAATACAAACAACACTATAGCTGAGGGTAGCTAATGGAATATATCTCCCTAGTGATGTTTGTAGTTGTCTGTTTAGTCTTGTTACTGGGCTATCCCGTTGCTTATTCTCTGGCAGGTACAGCCCTTATTTTTGCCGGTGTAGGAGCTTTTTTTGGGGTTTTCGACACTTCTTATTTACAGGCCGTTCCTAGTCGCTTGTTTGGCATAGTATCTAATCAAACCTTAATTGCCGTGCCCTTATTTGTGTTTATGGGGGTAATGTTAGAGAAATCCCGCATTGCTGAAAACCTGTTGCTGGCCATGGAGCAAGTATTAGGTCGACTAAAATCAGGATTAGCGGTGTCTGTGGTACTAGTAGGCATGTTGCTGGCGGCGAGTACCGGCATTGTAGGGGCAACAGTCGTAACTATGGGGTTGCTGTCATTGCCTACTATGTTGAAAAAAGGCTACTCCCCGTCATTTGCCTGCGGCGCAATATGTGCAACCGGCACATTAGGTCAGATTATCCCCCCCTCTATTGCCTTGGTGTTATTGGGTGATGTGTTATCGAGTGCCTTTCAACAAGCGCAGCTCAATATAGGTATCTTTTCGCCAGAGTCTGTTTCTGTTGCCGATCTATTTGTTGGGGCTTTGGTACCGGGTGCTATTTTGGTGGCAATGTATTTGATGTATGTGTTGCTGTTTGCTGGGCGGCAGATTGACCCAAGCATTGAACAAACAGAGCAGCAACCTGCTATTTCTGTGGGTACATTGGTTAGGGCATTATTCCCCCCTCTGATACTAATATTTATGGTATTGGGTTCAATATTGGCAGGTTTTGCAACTCCCACCGAAGCGGCGGGAGTTGGGGCTGCGGGCGCCTTGTTTTTAGCGCTTATCAACAACCAGCTTGACTTACCCAAGTTACAAGAAGTGATGATGTCTACCACCAAAGTCACCTCTATGGTGTTTTTGATTTTAATTGGAGCGTCGATTTTTTCCTTGGTTTTTCGCGGTTTTGGTGGTGAAGAACTCATTGAAGAATTATTTGCCAGCTTACCCGGCGGTGTATTTGCTGCTGTGCTGTTGGTGATGGTGGTTATTTTTCTACTGGGCTTTATTTTAGACTTTATTGAGATTACTTTTGTGGTAGTGCCCCTTGTTGCCCCAGTGTTGTTAGCCATGGGGGTTGATCCTATTTGGCTGGGGATCATGATAGCGGTTAACTTGCAAACCTCATTTTTAACCCCTCCATTTGGATTCGCGTTGTTTTATTTACGCGGGGTGGCGCCACCTGAAGTTAAAACCTCAGATATTTATAAGGGGGTTATACCCTTTATAATTATTCAACTATTGTTGTTAAGCTGTTTGGCAATTTGGCCTAATCTGGTAACTTGGTTACCGTCATTATTATAACGAGAATCTTTTTATGAAAAGACTACAACTTTGTGTTTTAGCAGCATTTAGTGTGTTGCTAGTATCTTGTGGTGAGCAATCAAGCGACACAACCACAACCCAAGCAAAGCAGCAGAATTACCAATGGAAACTAGTGACTTCTTGGCCGAAAAATTTCCCTGGCCTAGGCAAAGGCCCCGAGACTTTTGCCAAGCATGTTGAGCGTATGTCTAATGGCAGACTCAAGATAAAGGTATTTGGTGCAGGGCAAATGGTACCCGGCTTTGAAGTGTTTGATACAGTTTCAAGCGGTGCCGCCGAAATGGGTCATGCAGGCTCTTATTATTGGAAAGGCAAAGCCCCGGCTTCGCAAATTTTCACCGCTATTCCTTTTGGTATGAATGCCACAGAAATGAATGCATGGTTACATTATGGTGGCGGTTTGGAACTTTGGCGCGAAGTTTATGAACCCTTCAACTTAATTCCTTTTGCCGGTGGTAATTCTGGTATTCAAATGGCGGGGTGGTTTAAAAAAGAAGTCAACAGTGTAGCCGATCTCAAAGGTTTAAAAATGCGCATTCCAGGTTTAGGGGGCGAAGTACTTAAAAAGTTAGGCGGTATTCCCGTTGCCTTAACAGGTGGTGAACTATTTACTTCGTTGCAATCCGGTGCCATAGACGCCACAGAATGGGTTGGCCCCTATAACGACTTAGCCTTTGGATTTTACAAGGCGGCTAAATATTACTATTACTCTGGCTGGCACGAGCCTAGTGCTAATTTAGAGTTTATCGTTAATAAACAAGCCTATGAAGCACTACCAGACGATTTGCAAGCCATTATTGAAGTTGCCACTCGGGCAGTTAATCAAGATATGTGGGATGAATATACCGCGGCCAACAATGCCGCCATGCAAGCCTTAGTTGAAACCCATGGTGTAGATATGCGGCCATTACCTAAAGAAGTGATGCTGGCTTTAAAAAATGCTTCGGCTGAAGTCATGCAAGAGCAATCCGCTGCCGATCCGCTATTTAAAAAGGTCTATGGATCCTATCTCGACTTTCAAACTAAGGTGATGAAATACCATCATATATCAGAGTTTGAATATTATAAAAATCGTGCCAACAGCAACCAATAATTGGCTGCTGTTGCACCCTACTCCATTAAATATTTATTTTTATCAGCTGCTCAGATGTGTTTACGCCCTGACTAGCATTACAATGCGCTGAAATTTTTAATTAGGATCTATCTATGATTGTTAAGCCTAAGATTCGTGGCTTTATTTGTACCAATGCCCATCCAGTTGGATGCGTGGCCAGTGTTCAACAACAAATTGACTATGTAACGGCTCAGGGCCAACTAAACAATGCCCCTAAAAACGTCTTGGTTATTGGCAGTTCTACCGGCTATGGACTGGCTTCAAGAATAACCGCAGCCTTTGCAGGTGGTGCCAATACTTTAGGTGTGTGTTTTGAAAAACCGCCTACGGAGCGCAAAACCGGTACAGCTGGCTGGTATAACACCGCAGGGTTTCATGCCAAAGCGTCAGAAGCGGGCTTATACGCAAAAACCTTAAACGGTGATGCCTTTTCAAAAGAGCTCAAGCAGCAAGTTATCGACACCTTAAAAGCCGATATGGGCAAAGTCGATTTAGTGATCTATAGCCTTGCCTCACCTAGAAGAACCGATCCTGAAACAGGCGAAGTGTATAAATCCACGTTAAAACCTGTGGGTCAGTCTTATAAAACCAAGACTTACGATACCGACAAAGATCTTATTCATGATATTGCTCTTGATCCTGCCAATGAAGATGAGATTGCGCAAACCATTAAGGTAATGGGCGGTGAAGATTGGGAATTGTGGTTAGAAGCCTTAGGCGCCGCAGACCTTTTGGCTGATAACTGCAAAACCACAGCTTATACTTATGTGGGCAAAGAATTAACTTGGCCGATCTACGGACAAGCGACTATCGGCAAAGCCAAAGAAGATCTCGACAGAGCCGCAGCCTCTATCGTTAAATCTCAAGCGAGCAAAAACGTTCAGGCTTATGTGTCTTCATTAAAAGCCTTAGTCACCCAAGCGAGTTCGGCCATTCCGGTGATGCCTTTGTATATTTCACTTATTTATAAAGTGATGAAACAAGAAGGCACGCACCAAGGGTGTATCGAACAAATTTACGATTTGTTTACCGACAAATTAACCCAAGCCAAGCCAGAAGTGGACGCACTTGGGCGTTTGTATATGAATCACAAAGAAACCAACGATGCCACCCAAGCAAAGATCAAAGCCTTATGGGATCAAGTCACCCAAGAGAACTTTCATGAGCTAAGTGACTATGCGGGTTATCACCATGAGTTTTTGAAATTATTCGGTTTTGATGTAACAGGCGTTGATTACGATGCCGAAGTCGACACCCTAGCCGACTGGTAAACATCCCGAATTTGAGTTAACGGATTGTTAATATTTCTTTAAAATAAAAACCGCTTTACTGCGGTTTTTATTTTTCCGTAATCCAGTTCAGCATTTAAAGCCCCAATTCACTGTAAAACCACTAAAAACCCCAAAATAAATGTGTTTAAACAACAAATTGCGTAGAAGAAATACACAGGTTAATGCTAAAATTCCGAGGCTAAGCGTTAGCTGTTTAAGAATTGTGTATAAATTTACCCAAACTCCACATGTTTAATACTAGTTTGGACATTTTTTCTCTAGCTGCAACAGATGCTTATAGCTTATTAATTAATTTACGATACTCATCACCATTAGGTTTTTATTAACTGATGTACAGTGGTTAAAAGGCTGTAATAAAGAGCCTACTGGTGCTGTGTATTAATTTAGAGTAGTGCTATTGCGTATGATTAAAATTACGAAAGGGTTAGATCTTCCTATTAAGGGAGCGCCACAACAAAGTATTCAAGAAGGAAACTCTGTTACCAGAGTGGCCATTTTGGGTGAAGAATATATTGGTATGCGTCCAACCATGCATGTCCAACAAGGGGACACCGTGAAGAAGGGCCAAGTTCTTTTTGAAGATAAGAAGAACTCTGGTGTTAAGTTCACGGCACCTGCCGCCGGTAAAGTGGTTGAAATCAATCGTGGTGCAAAACGAGTTTTGCAATCGGTTGTGATTCAAATTGAAGGTGATGAAAGTGAAGCTTTTGCTAAATATAGCAGCGCCGAATTGCCATCATTAGATGCGGCTAAAGTACAAGAAAACTTGGTCAACTCAGGTATGTGGACGGCTTTTAGAACCCGCCCATATAGCAAGTCACCAGCACTTGATTCAAAACCTAACTCAATATTTGTTAGCGTCATGGATACCAATCCGCTGGCTGGCGATCCGCAAATAATCATTGCCGAGCGCAGTGAAGATTTTGTCAATGGTTTACAGGTGATTGGTCGCCTAACTGACGGCAAGGTATTTGTAAACAAAGCACCTGGCGCCAACATAATCACAGGAAGCGCTGCGGTTGAAGTAAACGAATTTGCTGGCGTTCACCCAGCAGGCTTAGTCGGCACTCACATTCATCACTTAGATGCAGTGGGCCAAGGCAAAAAAGTCTGGCATCTGGGTTATCAAGATGTACTCGCTATTGGTCATTTGTTCACTACAGGTGAGTTAGATAACCGTAAAGTGGTATCGCTTGCTGGTCCCGAAGCCAAAAATCCACGTTTAGTCAGAACCTTGCTAGGCGCTGATGTCACCGAACTAACTGCTAATGAAGCCAACGATGGCGATATGCGTGTGTTATCTGGTTCAGTACTTCAAGGTAATCATGCTCATGGTGTACACGGTTATTTAGGGCGTTTTCATAACCAAGTGTCTATTTTGCAGGAAGGTCGTGAAAAAGAACTTTTCGGTTGGATAAAACCTGGTGTTAACCAACACTCTGTGACCCGTGCTTATCTTGGGCATTTTAATCCCAAAAAATTATTTGGCATGACCACTACCACTAACGGCTCTGATCGCTCCATGGTGCCTATTGGTAACTATGAACGCATTATGCCACTAGACATTTTGCCCACTTTATTGCTTAGAGACATGATCTCTGGCGATACAGACGGCGCACAAAGTTTAGGTTGCTTAGAACTAGACGAAGAAGATTTAGCGTTATGTACTTATGTTTGCCCAGGCAAATATAACTACGGACCTATCTTGCGTGAGTGTTTAGACACGATAGAGAAAGAGGGTTAATCATGGGCTTAAAAGCATATTTAGAGAAAATCGAACCCAATTTCGAAGCGGGTGGAAAATATGAAAAATGGTATGCCCTGTACGAAGCAGCAGCGACCATTTTTTACACCCCGGGTACGGTCACTAAATCGACCACCCACGTAAAAGACAGCATCGATTTAAAACGTATTATGATCATGGTATGGATGGCAACATTCCCCGCTATGTTTTACGGCATGTACAACATTGGAGTTCAAGCACACGAGGCCATCTTAGGTGGTGCAAGTTGGGCAGATACGGCTACTGCATTTTGGCAAGCGGGCTTGTTTGAAATGTTAGGCGGCCAGTTGACGGCTGATAGTACTTGGCTTGGTCTAATGATTTACGGAGCCTGTTTCTTTTTACCTATTTACGCCACAGTATTTGTAGTTGGCGCTTTTTGGGAAGTATTGTTTGCATCGGTGCGTAAACATGAAATTAACGAAGGTTTCTTTGTTACTTCAGTATTGTTTGCCCTTACCTTGCCAGCCACAATTCCTTTATGGCAAGCGGCCTTAGGTATTACATTCGGTATTGTGATTGCCAAAGAAATCTTTGGTGGCACTGGCCGTAACTTCTTAAACCCAGCGTTATCGGGTCGTGCGTTCTTATACTTTGCTTATCCTGCACAAATCTCGGGCGATGCAATATGGGTCGCAGCTGATGGATACTCAGGTGCTACGGCATTAAGTCAAGCGGCTGCCGGAAGCATCACAGATTGGAGCTTAAACGCCGATTGGTGGAATGCATTCTTCGGTAACTTACAAGGCTCTGTGGGTGAAGTATCCACTCTAATGATTGCTTTAGGTGGTTTGTTTATTATCTATATGCGTATTGCTTCATGGCGCATAGTGCTGGGTGTGTTGGCAGGTGCTGCAGCCTTTAGTACCTTATTAAACCTTGTTGGCAGTGACACAAACGCCATGTTTGCCATGCCTTGGTATTGGCATGTTGTCACAGGTGGTTTTGCCTTTGGCATGTTCTTTATGGCAACCGACCCAGTCTCGGCATCGTTCACCAATACAGGTAAATGGGCTTACGGGATTTTAATTGGCGCAATGTGTGTGATGGTGCGAGTTATCAACCCAGCCTTCCCAGAAGGTATGATGTTAGCCATCTTATTCGCTAACTTGTGGGCGCCTTTGTTTGACTATTTTGTAGCCCAAAGCAATATAAAACGGAGGATCGCTCGTGTCGGCTAAAAAAGAAACTCTTGGAAAAACCGTAGGTGTTGTAGTAGCCGTTTGTTTAGTTTGTTCAATTATTGTATCTAGCGCAGCCGTAGGCTTGCGTGACTTACAACAAACTAACGCCGCACTCGACAAACAATCTAACATAGTTGAAGCGGCAGGCTTAACAGAGATGGCTGCTGGTGATATCGCCGGTACCTTCAACAAATATATCGAAGAACGTTTTATCAATCTTGAAACCGGACAATACGTTGAAGTACCTGCAGGGTACGACATGTATAAAGCCGCAAAAAACCCTGAATACTCAGTCAAAGTGACTGGCAGCAATGTTGGTTTTCAGCTACGAGCCAGTATCGCTAGTGTATACATTGTTAAAAATGATGCCGGTGACGTAAGCCGTATCATTCTGCCTGTACATGGCAGTGGTTTATGGGACTTGATGTTTGGTTTCTTAGCTATTGATGCTGATGGTAATACGGTTCGTGAACTGGTTTATTACCAACAAAAAGAAACTCCTGGACTAGGCGGTGAAGTGCTTAACCCAAGTTGGAAAGCGAAGTGGGATGGCAAAAAACTGTTTAAAAACGGTGAATTGGCTATTCAAGTTAAAAAAGGTGAAAACGCTAATAACGAATATGCGGTAGACGCACTTTCAGGCGCAACCTTAACCAGTAATGGTGTACAAAATACACTGACTTATTGGTTGGGTGAGAATGGCTATGGGCCGTACCTTAAAAATCAGACTTGGAAATCGTAAGGGGTTCGCACAATGGCTGAAATAAAAGAAATGAAAAAGGTATTGCTGGGACCCATTCTCGACAATAACCCAATCGCATTGCAAATACTGGGCGTATGCTCGGCGTTGGCAATCACCACTAAATTAGAAACTGCCTTGGTTATGTCTTTAGCACTAACTGCAGTAACGGCATTTTCTAACTTGTTTATCTCGCTCATTCGCAACCAAATACCATCGAGTGTGCGGATTATTATTCAAATGACTATTATTGCCTCTTTGGTAATAGTGGTTGACCAAGTGTTAAAAGCCTACTCATACGAGATATCTAAACAGCTGTCGGTGTTTGTTGGCTTGATTATTACTAACTGTATCGTTATGGGCCGGGCAGAAGCCTTTGCCATGAAGAGTCCACCTTTTATGTCGTTCCTCGACGGTATTGGTAACGGTTTGGGCTATTCACTGGTGTTAATCATAGTAGGTACTGTAAAAGAGCTATTTGGTTTTGGCACACTATTAGGTTTTGAGATCTTACCTTTGATTCAAAACGGTGGCTGGTATCAAGGTAATGGTTTATTGATTTTACCTTTCAGTTCGTTCTTTTTGATTGGTGGCTTAATCTGGGCGATTCGTACTATTCGTCCAGAACAAGTCGAGCCGAAGGAGTAATTCATGGAACATTACATCAGTATTTTTGTTAAATCTGTTTTCATTGAAAACATGGCTTTGTCTTTATTCTTAGGTATGTGTACTTTTTTGGCAGTATCCAAAAAAGTGAAAACATCTATGGGCTTAGGCGTTGCAGTAATAGTGGTTTTAGGTATTTCAGTACCTGTTAACCAAGTTATTTTTGTGAATATCTTAGCGCCGGGCGCGCTAGGTTGGGCTGGATTTCCTAACGCAGACCTTAGCTTTCTAAGCTTTTTAACCTTTATTGGGGTTATCGCTGCATTGGTACAAATTCTAGAAATGACTTTGGATAAGTTTTTCCCAGCGTTGTACAACGCATTAGGAGTTTTCTTGCCGCTTATCACAGTTAACTGTGCGATTTTCGGTGGTGTAGCCTTCGCGGTACAACGTGAGTACAACTTCACCGAAAGCATAGTGTACGGTGTGGGCAGTGGTTTAGGTTGGGCAATTGCCATCACCTTGCTTGCTGCAGTACGTGAAAAACTTAAATACGCCGATATGCCAGAAGGTATGCGCGGTTTAGGTTCGGTATTTATGATCGCGGGTCTAATGGCTCTGGGTTTTCAATCATTTACTGGCGTGGCGCTATAAGCGGCCTTCTGAGGAATAATTATGAATTTTAATGAAGTTTTTCTTGGTGTAGGCATGTTTATCGCTATTGTATTAGCGTTAGTGTTTATCATCATGTTTGCGAAATCTAAGCTAGTACCAGAAGGCGAAATCACCATCAAAATTAATGATGGTGCACAAGAGTCAATCACAGCTCAGCCCGGTGACAAACTATTAGGTGCCTTAGCTAATGCTGGTATCTTTGTGTCTTCTGCTTGTGGTGGTGGTGGTACTTGTGGTCAGTGTCGTGTGGATATTAAAGCCGGTGGTGGAGAGCTTTTACCTACCGAGCTTGACCATATCAGCAAAAAAGAAGCCAAAGCAGGTTGCCGCTTATCTTGTCAGGTGTCTATCAAGCAAGATATGAACATCGAGCTAGAAGAAGAAATTTTTGGTATTAAAAAGTGGGAGTGTGAAGTTGTTTCTAACGACAACAAAGCCACTTTTATCAAAGAATTGGTGCTTAAAATACCCAATGGCGAAAGTGTACCTTTCCGCGCCGGTGGTTATATTCAAATTGAGGCGCCACCTCATCATGTTAAATACCAAGACTTTGATATTCCTGAAGAATATCGCGGTGATTGGGAGCGTTTTGGTTTCTTTAATATTGAATCTAAAGTTGAAGACGAAACCATCCGTGCTTATTCCATGGCTAACTACCCAGAAGAAGAAGGCATTATTATGTTGAACGTGCGAGTTGCCTCGCCGCCACCTAATAATTTAACTTTGCCAGCGGGTAAAATGTCATCTTACATTTGGAGCTTAAAAGAAGGCGATAAAGCCACTATTTCTGGTCCATTTGGTGAATTCTTCGCTAAAGAGACCGAAGCAGAAATGGTCTTTGTTGGCGGTGGTGCGGGTATGGCGCCAATGCGTTCACATATCTTTGATCAACTACGTCGCTTAAAATCATCCCGTAAAATGACATTCTGGTACGGCGCACGTTCGCTACGAGAAATGTTCTACGTTGAAGATTTTGACATGTTGCAAAAAGAGAACGACAACTTTACTTGGCATGTGGCGCTATCTGATCCACAACCAGAAGATAACTGGGAAGGCGATACAGGCTTTATTCACAACGTATTGTTGGAGAATTACCTGAAAGACCACCCAGCACCAGAAGATTGTGAGTTCTACATGTGTGGTCCACCTATGATGAATGCAGCCGTCATCAATATGCTTAAAGAATTAGGCGTAGAAGACGAAAACATCATGTTGGATGATTTCGGCGGATAACAACGCACTCAATCAATAATACATTTAAAGGGGCTATATGCCCCTTTTCTTATAGGCTTAAAACAAAGATGCGAACTTTCTCAATATATGCGTTAGCGATTGCAATAGTCACCGCCATCCTTACATCATGCGCCCCAGCTAAGGTCACAGAATCCCACCTACATGGCCCTACTATGGGCACCACTTACAATGTGAAGTTTGTATCAAAAGCAGGTGTTGATGAAGCAAAGCTACATAAACAAATTGACCAAATATTAGTGGATATAAATCAGCTCATGTCTACCTACATTCCAGACTCAGAGCTCAGCCGTTTTAATCAATGGCATAGTGTTGAGCCTTTTCCACTATCGCCACAAACCCTATTTGTGTTGAATGAAGCAAAACGTTTAGGTGAAATGAGCAACGACATCTTAGATGTCACCCTTGGCCCGCTCGTTAATTTGTGGGGGTTTGGGCCACAGCAGCGTCCCGAAAAAATGCCCACTGATGCGTTGATCCAAGCAACTAAACAACAAATAGGTTTAGATAAACTCAGTGTCGACCCATCATCGGCAACAAAAAGTGTTCCAACACTTTATGTAGATTTGTCTACTATCGCCAAAGGTTACGCCGTGGATCAATTGGCTGAACTGCTTTTAAGTTACAGAATTGATAACTTTTTAGTGGAGATAGGCGGCGAAATGCGTTTGTCTGGTATCAAAGCGAATAATGAGCCTTGGAAAATTGCCATCGAAAAACCCGCAAGCGCAGAGCGCTCGGTACAAAAAATTATCAGTATTGGTAATAATGCCGTGGCCACCTCAGGTGACTATCGCAATTATTATGAAGAAGATGGGGTACGTTATTCTCATTTAATTGACCCCAGCACGGGTTATCCCATAACGCACAATGTCGTCTCTGCCACTGTTGTTCACCATTCTTCTATGACCGCTGACGGCCTAGCGACTGCGTTAAATGTGATGGGTAAAGACAAAGCGTTAGCATTAGCTGACAAATACGATATTGCGGTATTACTGATTACTAAAGAAAATGATCGCTTTATTGAGTATACTAGCGCCAAATTTGAACAGCTTGTCACTGTTCACTAATTATCAGTTTTGATTGGAGTCAGGCTTTGAGTACCTTTATTCTCGCATTTTTATTTTTCTTAGTCGTAGTGGCCGCCATGTCGGTGGGATATATTTTTCAGCAAAAGTCCATTGCCGGTAGTTGCGGTGGTTTAGGTGCCTTAGGCGTAGATAAAGCCTGTGATTGCCCTGAACCTTGCGATCGCAAAAAAATGCGTTTAGAAAAAGAACAAGCAAGGCAAGCCAAATTAAATGAGTGGAAAAAAGATCAAATTATCTAATCCCTTATAAATTAAATGTCACTCTAAAAACGTCAGCTAGTCTGGCGTTTTTTTATGTTGCTATATTCTTCCAATGTAATATTACATCCTAGGTAACAAACTCGTTTACCCGTCAAATTGAAAAATTGTGGCGATGTGACTTTGGAAGTAAGGCCGAGTTCATTTCAGCCTTACTATAGATGAGTAGTTATCGTCTTCTTAAATACAACATCAAGGCACCTAGCCCAAATATAAGTATTGAAGCAGGCTCAGGAATACCATCTGGGGCAGTCGGATCACCTGCACCTGGGGATAACGCTGTTAATACTCGTATATAATCCCCTGGGGTAGCGGCTCGCCAATCGACCAATAGGCGGTTCGCTAAGGTGCCGTCTACGGAAACCTCATCAACTCCCTCAAGACCACGGTCAGACGGATTTAAGTAAGTCACATTATTATTTAATAAGAAGTCACTCGCACTTAAGTTGTCTGTTGAAAAAATAACCGCCAAAATATCCGCATCAAAATCGACAAAACCTTCTTGGTTAATAGTGTTAACCGGATCGAAAAAAATGTAATGACTAGCAACCACAGTATTAGACGTTAATTCGCCTGACAGTCCGGTTGTAGCTAACAAATCGACACTTAATATCGAAGGTAAGATGATATTCTGATCTTCATTAAAGCCATAAAGATTATCGTTTTGAAATGTATCAATTCCTACTGTGTTATCGGGGTTACTATCGTTAAACGGGATACTAAGTTCTACAAAGTCGCCATTTCCTGAGGTAACGCCCCCCGTTACAATGGTAGCCAGCGAAGGTAAGCTGACTAAAGTTAAGATTAGCAACTGGGCTATTTTTTGAATTTGTTGCATTGAGATTGCTCCAATTATGTCTAACGTTGTGATTTATACCTACAAAGAGTGTTACTCGAATACAACTTAAGAGACGAATATTTTAATGAAGCAACATAAGCGCCAAAACTGTTACTTGTTGAAATGTATAGTGAAATTTAATTAAGTATCCTAGAGCTAACAAAAAATGTTAAAGAACCTGACAATGAACTGGATTTAGAAACCGAATCAACCAAGTTTAAAGAGTCGAAAAGAACAAAATTTTTATACCCTTATTACTTAAGTGTGACTCCTAAAAACGTCAGCTAGTCTGGCGTTTTTTTATGTTGCTATATTTTGTTATTTTGGCAAAATACTGATTATACATACAGTTATCTTTAGGCTAGATATTTGCGAAAAATCATCCACATTGATATGTTAGTTTAATGTCAACATGAAATACGAATTTTGTTCGCAACTTTATAATTTTCTATTATTAATCAAGTGCTAATCAATTTTATATTACGTGCAAAAATAAACGTACAGAATTTTAAAGTAATTAATTTTCCTATGAGTTTTAGATGCAAAGAAAGATAGTCCATATAGATATGGATGCATATTTTGTTTCGATTGAAATCAGAGATAACCCAGCTTTAGCCAACAAACCTGTTGCTGTTGGTGGTAAGTCTAGTCGTCGAGGAGTTCTTTCTACATGTAATTATATTGCAAGGCAATATGGTGTTAGTTCTGCTATGCCTACAGCGTTAGCACTGAAAAAATGCCCAGATCTCATAATTGTTCCGGCTCGGATGGAAGTGTATAAAGAGACAAGTCAAATTATTCGAAGCATTTTTGAAAAGTATACTGATAAGATTGAACCTCTTTCTTTAGATGAAGCATACCTAGATCTCTCTCAGACTAAGTTATATCAAGGTTCTTCTACATATGTAGCGCAGGGCATTAGAGAACATATATACAAAGTAACTGGCTTGACTGCATCTGCTGGGATTGCTCCTCTAAAATTTGTCGCCAAAGTTGCATCTGACCTCAATAAGCCAAATGGGCAGTGTACAATAGCTCCTGACCAGATTTTAGAATTTCTTAAGACTTTGCCGCTTAGAAAAATTCCCGGTGTTGGTAAGGTTACTTCTGTAAAACTGAAAGGATTAGGCTTTGAAACATGCGGTGACATCCGCGAATCAAAAGAAAATTTCTTGGTCAATCATTTTGGGAAATATGGTCAAGTACTTTGGAATCGGAGTCATGGAATTGATGAGCGTGAGGTTGAAGTTACGCGAATGAGGAAGTCTATTGGTGTGGAGAGAACATTTGAATATGATATACATAATGTTGTCGAGCTTGAAACCATTATCGAAGGTAAACTATTACCAGAGTTGAAACGCCGTTCTTCAGAATATATTGAATCTCGCGGCATGAACAAACTTGGAGTTAAAGTTAAGTTTAATGACTTTCAGCAGACTACCAAAGATATAATGTCAAACGAGATTAATCTGCCATTATTGAAGGAATTAGTAAATGAGGCTGTACTGCGTGGTCATGGTAAATCGGTTAGGTTACTCGGAGTATATATAGGGTTGAAGCAACCTAAGGAAGAAACGTTGCAGCTTGGTTTATTTATAGATTAGTAACTTATAAATTATTAGTGATTGTAAAATTAGGACTAAACTAAGTATGAACAATGTTGATATTAAAAATGTCCGAGAGGCTATTGCTAACAATCGAATTGATGGCTTATCGATAAATCCTCATCTAGTAGAGAGAGTAATTGCAGCATGTAAAGATAATCAGAAACTAGATACCGAACAATTGATCAGAGAGTTTGTAACTCAAAATTAGTCAACTAGCGTTATTGTTAAAAAATAGAACTCACAACTTCAACTATTTCTTTCAGATCATTTAAAGCTATTTTTTTTAAAAATTGCGGAAGCTGGTTTTAGTTTTGTTTCACAAATAGCACCGAATTTACTACCTGTCAGGCCAGAAAATATTTGTTTTTTTCTATATTTTTTAAGTTGACGTGTGTTCAACTTTTGAAGTTGATTAACCCTGTGATGATAATAACGTTGGCCCATTGTCTTTACTTTAGCGATAGATTCAAAAGTAACAATTGTGCTATTAGCGCGAGTAATATTATGCTGATTTTTGAAAGATGCAGTTAAGTGTTTTTTACGCAGACGTATCAATTTTCTTTTCATATTTTTTCAGTATGCGTGTGATATTTATGCTCAATTGCTATCAACATTAAATGAAATTTATAGATCTTCCAAGTTTGTCATTTGCTATACTTAAACTTCAGCAATTCAAGAATTAGATATATGCCTTATTGCCACACTGTATTTCAACTAATCGCTCTTGATGAAGTTGAGTCATTATTATCGACTTTTACTATCGAGAACTTTGTCGGCGGACGAGCAGCGTATCACATAGGCAATGGCAGTTATTCGATAGATGCGGGCGAGAATGATATTCGTGCCATCTATGAAGATGAGGTCGTTCGATTCTTCTGCCGTCATGAAAAAGAGATGCTTCGGTATGAGAAAAAGCTAAAAGCATTTGCAACCAAGCATGGTATTAGGCTTAGCACTAGCAGTTGAAGGCCACAAAACGCCTAGACAGCGAGTACAAGGTGATGAGGTTGGATCCAATAGTCTTTTACTAAGTTGATAATTTAGACTCAGTCAAGTTAAAAATATCGCACTAAGCAGTATAATAATTAACAGTAGGATAATTTTCGATTGGCAATTCATCAACGTATAACATCAGTGAATTAAAGCGAACAAGAGATGAACGAAGATGATTTAGAAATACTTACATGTGCATCGGAGTGTGATCCTCAAATTGGCGCTCATGTCGGAGTGGAAATAAGGCATAAACCAACCCAAATCACTGTTCGCGAAACAAAGTTGCCGACCCAATTTGCCAACAAAACTGAAGCGATGAAAAAATTGGAGCTTAAACTTATAGCGCTGGTCCAACGTTGTTTTTAAGTTTCCTCATCACCACGAAGCAACAAAAAAGCCCCGTTATTTCAGATAAGAGCAGGGCTTTGGATTCAAATTTTATCTTTTTACGATTACTTAATTTCAGCCATCGGTTTCCGATTCAGAGCAGTAACTAAAACTGGCAGTTATACTTTTCACCTTACTTCGTTTTCTAAATAAAAAATGTCTACAGATTTAGGGGAAGATCATAATGCCCTTGGACGCGCAAGAAAAAGCCTTAAAATTGTTCCTTTTCTGATGGCAGTAATGAACTTGGAGCAGACTTTCTATCTTAAAAAATAGCCATTCTTTACGAGCAGCCACGTTCATTGATAACTCATCCTTTGAATGAATAATTGTTTATAGGAGGCTGTGGTAAACCATATCTGCTAATTTAAATTCTCAACATCTAATCACAAATACTCAATTTAGTTGCATTTTGATATTAATTAATAGAAATCAGTATTAGAGACTATATAATAGCACCATTAGCAGCGGCGAGCTGCTTGTGATCATCTGAACAAAGTGGATTCACTCGTCATAATATTCTCCTTATTTGTGTAAAGTAGAACAGCGTGGTGAGCTGTCATACTGCTAGCGGTATCAGTATGTCATTCGAAAATGAACACCATCAATCTTTGGATAATATTAAGCGACAGGCTAAAAGGCTTGCTAAAACTTTAGATATTCCTCTCACCGAAGCCCAATTTTTGCTTGCAAAATACATCTATCTTGAAAACTCTTTTGGCGATATTAAAACGAAAATTAAGTGTGATGAGTCAACCGGAAGAATGTTTTTGACGAATGTATCGCCAAAATCAAATGAAGAAGTTCAATCTACATTTATAAATGAATTTGGTGACTTATTAGTATCTATCCAAAATAGCCCTATGGTTACTCTTTATAACGGCTCTGCAAGAGAGTTATTAGTGAAGGTTTTTGGTGTTTCTGCTGATAGTAAAAGCTAATACTTCCATTTTAAAAAATTGTTTATTAGGATAGACACTGGTTGACTGGACAGCCTGCATCTGCCAAATGCATTAATTGCATTTTAGGGCAAAGTGGATTCATTCAGAAAATTTGTATTTACGTTAGTAGAACGAGCCTCGGCAGGTGTTTGTTTTACATTCTTTCTACTAATAAGAGTAACGTGAGTATGTATAATAATTTAACTAAAAATATCTATCTTCAAGCAAAACGCACCTCAAAAATCCTTGATATTCCCCTAACTCAAGCTAAAAAACTAATAGCTCAGTCGATCTATCAATGCCATGATTTTAATGATCTGTGTAATAAACTCGATAGTTACAGCTTAAAAGCTTCGGTTTATCCATATTGTAAATTACATCCAAATTCAGATGAGGACTCCAAAAACCATATTTTAAATAATATTGATATTTTGACTGAGCGACTTTCTAAATATTTAACAGCTCCTTTGTGTCAATATTCATTATTAGATCTGATTTGGAAAATATTTGGGTTTCACAATAAAGCACGGTTAGATCAAGTTTTTCCTCATTTTCCTATGGAAAACTGGCGGCCTTACGAACCCGTCTCAAAAGATAAGGTTAGTGTTCTGTATAATGACTTTAAAATAAATAATGTGTCTTTTAGAATGCTGCTTACGAAACTTGTTTGTGCTGATATGTTTATTAACAACACTCAAAATGAACTAACAGTATTAAAAGATGAGCTTTCCAAATTCCAACATGCTCCAATCCTTTGGCATGATTTTAATGAATGGGAAGCTAAAGTGTTCTCTTATTTTAACTCATTTGGTCTTAGCGAAGACAGTCGTGACAAAATGTTTGGTAAATTAGTTGAACCAGTAACTAAGACTCAAAAAAAATTCCAAGATACTCTTTATAAATTCATGCAAGTTTTAACTGATGAATTCGTAGGAACAAGCATCCGTAATTGTGATTTTGACCAAGAATTTTTATATGTTGTAGGTTTTCCAGTTTCTGAGAGAGCAGAAATGAAATCCTGTGCTGAGTTTTATCTAACTGAAAGCCACATCAATAATGGTAAGTGTTTATTTAGTATTGGCGACAATATAATTGCTTTAGAGCTATTTGAAGTCGATAGTGAAGGAAAATATACTGGGGATGCTGAAAGTTATTATACAGAGTTATCTGATGTGTTACAGAAGTTTGAAGGCGCTACGCGACAGCATATTCTGATTAATAGTAGACGGTACGAGGCTTATCTGCGACTTACGACTAATGCCGAGTATGTCTTAAATAAAAACTCAGCAATTACATTAGTTGATAACTTTGGTGTTGAGCATTGCGAGTGATTATATTCATAAAAATTATATAATATCTCAATGCTACCGCATTGCCATTTAACCACATTAGTATCATGTTAGGTCATGGCTTTTCATAAATAAATCCAGTTTCTCGAAACTCGGAGTGGGAATCATTCAACTAGTCTACTTATGTGCTTTAAAATAACGTGTAGCTAACTTTAATTGACCATTACATACAGTTGTTAGCTTTTTTTGGTAGGAGAAATCAGTGAAAGTTTACGCAGAAAAATTTGTTGAAACAATTGTAGATAAAATTTGTGATGTTTGTGAACAGAGCGTTATGATTGAAGTAAATGAGCACAAATATGAAGAATCCGGTGAGTTAAAAGCTAGCTTTGGCTATGGCTCAAATGAAGATGGCAATGTTTACCATCTCGATTTGTGTGAGAAATGTTTTAAAACAGCAATTTATGCACTTAGAGATGAGCGCCGAAGTATATTCATGTTTGATGATAATAAAAATTTAAGGGATGAAAAGTTCGGACTAGATCTAAAACGTTCAGTTAGATAGACAGGCTCCTTCAAGCAGAAACGTGACTTCGGCCCAGCCTGTGTGAAAACTACTTGAATAACGAAATTTGTCTCCAAAATAATAAAAAACACGTACGTTAGATTACATTATGAGCAAGTTTTCTAACGAACTAAACCAACTAAGTTTTCTTGAAAACACTAGCTTTTGAGCTATTTTTAATAATAAATGAATTCACGGACGATCATCATGCAAGCTCCTCCAGTTGTACTAGTCAAAACTTGGCTTCAAGTTCTTAAATCTGATATTGATAAAGATTATAAAAATGAAGTCGAAAATAAAATAATAAAAGTCTTCGGAAACATAGAGATTGCTATCATATATTTAGAAGAGAATGCTGGTGTCTATGAATTATGACGTAGAAGTATTCCTCGTTTAATGTCGTCTGACCCATCCAAAAGCAGTCATTCGTTTCAAATCCAAGTATGCCCCAAAGTTGCTTAACATAGAGCCTAAAAAGGCTACCTTAAACACCGTTAATTTGGAAACTTCACAAATTTTTAAGCTATTTAACAGTATAATTCTGCTACTTTCTTCTCAGAGAACCACTCATATAAAACAAGTAATATAAATAACGTTTGCAGTGTTATTGTTATCAAATCACCAACAATAACACTGGCAAGCTGTCGCTGACTTTCAGCGCCAACATTTTTAGATATTAAACCTTGAAAATAAACCTAGCGCAAAAGTAATTACGGACATTAATACTGGCCTCAATCTAGAGGTTGCGTCCTCAAAAATTGCACTAGATGAGTCAAAACTAACTATGAAATGTTGGTTAATTCCTTTGGGGGAATGGAACTGTAAATGTCCCCCTATTCGAGAAGGGCAAGTTATTGCTTTAGCAAATAAACGATTAAAATTCTTATGAGTAGTATCAAGTAAAAATACTGGGATTACACCAACACCTTAAAAGCAATAAGTATTAGTACAATACCACCTAGTAGCTCTGCCTTACTTTCAAGTAAGGTTCCACTTTTAGAGCCAATATATATACCCAGCCAACTTAAAGCAAAGGTGGTAAAACCAATAGTCAAACAAGCAGTCAGAACATTAACGTCCATTAAGGTTATTACGTAACCTGCGGCCATCGCATCAATGCTTGTTGCAATAGCCAATATGAGTAAAACGCGGTGAGTGATTTGAGATATGTCTTCTTCAATGCCTTCTGCAAATGATTCATAAATCATTTTACCACCGACGCAGAATAACAGGATAAATGCTATCCAAGGCGCATAATCGTCTACCCATGAAGATACGCCTTTGCCACTAAAATAACCAAAAAATGGCATGACACATTGAAAAAAGCCAAAGTAAAATGCAGCTTTTAAAGCTAGTTTATTTAAATTCGTTGGTTGTTTAGCACCTAAGCCAACAGACACAGCGAAGGCATCCATACTTAAGGCTATAGCAAGAATTAAAACGTCAAGCACTTAGTTTTCCTCAAATTTTTACTATCGTCTTTCAAGTTAATATGTTGTGGTTTAGTGATTTTGGCCACTACAGTTAAGATTGTAATCCCACACAAAACGTCACTTAAGTGTGGGATATTCGTTCATTATAAAAATTTTTCTATCTAGATAATGCTTTTATTTTCTTCCTAGAAAACCAACTGTATAAAACAGGCAGCACAAATAATGTTAATAAGGTTGCCGTAATTAATCCTCCGACAATGACACTTGCTAAAGGACGTTGTATTTCAGCACCAACACCGCTAGACATTAACATTGGGATTAAGCCCAATGCTGAAGTGATAGCCGTCATTAATACTGGTCTTAATCTAGAGGTTGCGCCATCAAAAACGGCTTTGGAGGTGTCTAACCCATCTTTAATACGTTGATTGATGCTCTCTACCATTACTACACCGTTTAATACTGCAACGCCGAATAAGGTAATGAAACCCACCGAGCTAGGCACTGATAAGTATTGGTTTGACAAATACAGAGAAAACACACCACCAATCACAGCAAGAGGTACATTGACTAGTATCAACATAGCCTGACCAACGGAGCCAAAGGCAAAGTAAAGCAATAGTGCTATTAACCCTAATGATAAAGGCACCACTATAGCTAATCTTTTTTGCGCACGCTGCTGGCTTTCAAATTGTCCACCAATAGAAATAGAATAACCGGAAGGCAAATCAACCTTTTTGGCTATTATCTCTCTGATATCAGCTACAACACTACCCATATCTCGATTCTGGACGTTTGCTTGAATAACCACTCGCCTTTGTACGTCATCGCGCCTGACTTGCGGTGGACCAGACTCAAATGAAACGGATGCAACATCACCTAAGCGCACCCAAGCCCCAGTTGGTGATTGAAGTCGAATATCTGAGATAGCTTCTTTGTTTCGACGATATTCTTCTTCCAAACGTACATAAATATCGTAGCGTTCATTGCCGTTAATAATTTGCCCTGCCTCGACGCCACCAATGCCGTCGCGCACAACCTCCATTACGTCGATAACGGACAGGCCAAATCGTGACAATTCTTGTCTATTAGGCTTGATCACTAATTGAGCTTCACCAGCAATTTGTTCTAAAGCGACATCTCTAGCACCTTCAACTTCTTTAATAACTGCTTCAATTTCCTGCCCTTTTTTGGCTAACACATCAAGCTCTGGTCCAAATAGCTTGATTGCTAATTGCGCTTTTACACCTGATAGTAATTCATCAACACGAGTGGCAATGGGCTGAGAAAAGTTAAGTAGCAACCCCGGAAACTCTTCCAGTGACCTTTCCATTTTAGCTTGAAGTTCATATCGATTAGAAGCGCTTGTCCACTCAGAAACTGGTTTTAATCCTATATAAATTTCTATGTTGTTCACAGGCTCAGGATCTCCACCTATCTCAGCTCGTCCAATTCTGCTCAGGGCATAAGTTACTTCAGGAAAGGCCATTAACTTTTCTTCTAGAATTGGAGCAACAGTAAGTGCTGTATCTAAACTAGAAGAAGGAGCAAGGGTTGCTCTTAAATTAATAGTCCCTTCCTCTAACTCAGGAACAAATTCAGTGCCAATAAATGGCACTAATGCAAATGCAGAGATAACTAAAATAAGTGAAGCTGAAATGACTAACTTCGTGCGTTTTAGTGCGAAAGTAAGCCCTTTTCTGTAAAGTTTGTCTAAAGGTTTTAGTACGAAACTTTCTTTTTCTTTTACACCAGTTTTAAACAGATAAGTAGCCAGAGCAGGCACAACAAACAAGGCCACCATGATGGCAGATACGACCGCTAAGATGATACTGATTGCCATAGGTTGAAAGAGTTTTGCTTCTACCCCTTCGAAGCTAAATAATGGCGTAAATACCACTAAGATAATAGACGCTGCAAAAAATACCGGACGAGCGACTTCTTTGCCTGCTTCCTTGAGACGCAATTCAATACCGTGATCATCATGCTCAACATCGTGTGGGTCTGTATCAGAGGCAGGAACGCTAGCGTGAACACTGTCTGAGTGAGTTGAATCTGGCTTATTTAAATGTTTAAACATGTTTTCAACCATCACCACCGAACCATCGACCAACATACCAATAGCCACAGCAATTCCACCCAGTGACATAAGGTTGGCAGAAATTCCCCACCACGCCATGATCATCAAAGCAATGCCAATTGAGATAGGAATTGAAATTAAAACCAAAAAGGTTGCCCGTAGGTTCATTAAGAAAAGCGCCAGTACAATACAGATGAAAACAAAAGCTAATGCTAGTGCTTCAACGACGGTATTAACTGCTTTCTCAATTAAATCAGCTTGATCATAGAAGGGTTCAAAGCGAACGCCTTTTGGAAGCGCTTGATTAATGAGTGGTATTCTTGCATTGATTCCATCAATGGTGGCCTTAGTGTTTGACCCCATCCGCTTCAATACAATACCTGAAACCACTTCACCTAGATCCTCGACTTTGCCCTCTGCTGTTTTGCGAGTCATGGTAACCGCGCCTTGCCGAATTTCGCTGCCCATTCCTACTCTTGCTATGTCAGATACAGTTATTACTGTTCCATCGATGGTTTTTACTGGTACTTGCTTGATATTACCGATGCCAGCATCACCACTTTCGAACCAGCCTGTTCCTCTAATAACAAGTTGCTCTTGTCCACGGTTCATATACCAGCCGCCAACATTGGCATTGTTGCTATCTAAGGCTGTGACGATATCGTCTTGGGTTAGATCATATGCTAGTAGTTTTGACGGATCGACATTAACTTGGTACTGCCTAACATTTCCGCCAAATGACAGAACGTCAGTGACGCCATCGACAGGCATGATAAGTAGTTTGACAATCCAATCATTGAGGCTTCTAAGTGCCATCGCGTCAAAACCAGCGCCCTTATCTGATATCAATAAATATTGAAATACTTGACCTAACCCAGAGGTGTTCGGTCCCATATTCGGTGTACCAACACCTTCGGGGATCAATTCTTTAGCCGCTTGAAGTCGTTCAAAGACAAGTTGCCTAGCAAAGTAAATATCGGTGCCTTCTTTGAAAACCACCGTGACACCAGATAAACCTGTTTTAGAAATCGAACGTACTTGTTCAACATCAGGCAAGGCGTACATTACAGCTTCTATCGGATAAGTAATAAGTTGTTCAACTTCTTCCGCTGCCAATCCGGGGGCTTCAGTATTCACGGCAACCTGAACGTTAGTAACATCAGGGAAAGCATCCAAATTTAACTTTGGAATAACCATTACTGCACTAACAATAGCGGCAAAAAGAGCGATTAAGATAAGGAGTCGGTTGTTTACGGACCAATCAATAATTTTATTAAACATTGTATTTCTCCTTAGTGGTTGTGCGGATCAAATCCGCCTTTAGCAATTTCAGAAGCAACAAAGAAAGCACCTTTAGTGACAATTCGCGTTCCACTTTCAACGCCGATTATTTCTCTAAATTCACCTAAGGCTCGGCCCAGTTCAACCTCTATGGCTTTGAACTCTCCGGGGTGGTCTTCAACGAATATGGTCCAATCACCATCAGCACTGCGGATCAAGGCTTCTTCCGGCACAGCCATTACTTTCTCTTGGGTTGAAAATTGAAAATAGACTTTCACAAACATACCTGAATGTAGGTTGTCGTCTTTGTTTTCGACTGACAGACGAACTATCCTCGTTCTCGTTAACGGATCGATGGTGTGCGCTTCTTGAATGACTTTTGCGTTGTAACTTTGCCCTTCTAATTTGACTATGCCCGGCGAGTTTTTGGACAAATCTAGCTTTTTATTAGGCGATACTTTTGCTTCTACCCATAGTTGCTTTTCGTCTGCTAGCAACATCACTGTATCACCAGCATTAACGCGTTGCCCTTGGATAAAATCATCTTGAAGCACTACGCCTTCACGCTGTGCTGTTAATGTATATTGCCCAAATGCTTTAATGTCTTTATTGGAAATACTCTGAATTGCTTTTTCAGTTAACCCTAAAGCAATGAGTTTTCCATAAGAAGCGTTGTAAGTTGTTTCAGCTTGTAACAATCGACTTTCACTCACCGCTTTGTTACCCAGCTTTTTCACTCGTTGCCATTCGGTTGAAGCGATTAAATAGTCAGCCTGTGCTTGTGCCATCGCCTCACTAAACAATGTGACTAACTTTTGGCCTATTTCTACGTGTTCTCCAAGAGCTGCGTGACGGCTAATAATGACCGACTCAGTACGAGGTGAAACCACGTAGCTTTTATAACCATTGGCTTTTATTTCGCCGGGTGCGTATATCGAACTGTATTGATATTCTGGAACAATGCTTTCCACTTTTATGTTAGCAAGTGACATCTTTTTCGGGCTAAGAGTTATACCTTCTTCATGCTCTTCCTCTTTACTTCCACCTCCATGTCCGTGCTCGTCATGGTCACCTTTATCTTCTTCATGTCCCTTTTCGTGCTCGTCATGGTCACCTTTATCTTCTTCATGTCCCTTTTCGTGATCGTCATGATCATCTTTATGTTCTTTTACATCTTGCTGTGAAATCTTTGCGGTAGAATCTGTAACACCTGACGATTGACCAAAAGCAATGTGACTCGTAGTAAGCCCAACTAAAAGGCTGCTCATTACTACGGCTAATAATTTTTTACTAAATATTGTATTCATTTTTATAACCTATATTTTATAAATTTGAGATTTCGCTTGTTTAAAATTGGAGCGGTTAAATCTCAAATTTGGATAACTGACCCATACTTGAAATGAAGGAAATCTCGGCAACTTTGAATTGCTTTTCCAATTGAATTCCTGTGTGAAGTCCTTCTGCCCGTTGATTTAAAGCAAATAAATAATCAGAAGTATTTATGTCACCTGCTTCCCAGCGTTTGTTTAGTAATTTTTCGCTGTTATTCAACCTGCCGTGGGTAAGTATTAACCACTGTTCGTAATATTTTTTACTAACCAAAAGTGATTCATAGTTAGCTTTTGCCTTAAAAGACTGCTTGCGAAAAACCGACTGAAATTTGGCTTCTGCGGCAATAGATTTTGAGTAGGCAAATTTAATAGTATCGGAGTAGTTATTCCTGATATTTAAAGGCATTGAAAATGTAAGTCCAACTGTACTTTCATTGCCACTTTCGCCTGCGCTAATCCCAATGGTGGGATTAGCTTTAGCTTCTATTGTGCTAAGTTGAGCCTTTGCTTGTTGCTCATGCCAATACGCTTTAGCAAGCTTTACTTTAGGGTGTTGTTTAACCCATTCTGTATTGAAGGAATAATTTGTTGTCTTAAACTCAAACTTCTGTCCTTTGGCTATATCAGGAGTCCAATCCGGCAGTAATTCTTGAACCTGAACTTCCGCATGCTTTAACGCAATTTGATATTCGGAAATTTCACTAAAGGCTTGTGCTAGGTTTAGATACACTAATTCAGCATCAATAGGGTCCAGTAGTCCCACTTTTTGCTTTTCATCAACAATGCTAACCAGAGTTCGCAGTTGTTCTTCTTTTTCAATTAACAATTTTGCTGCATCTTTGGCAGCCTGCCAATTAACAAGCGCGATTAGTGCTTCGGCTTTCTTTGATTCAAGTAAATCTAATAATTGCTGTTGATTCATGTAAAAAACAATTTCACCAATGTTTTTGTTGGATGACTGTTTATCCCATAAATCAATAGTTTGACTCAGACCAACTGAAAAGTTTTTAAAATCACCTTCCTTTTCATAACTAGCCTCAAACTCAGGGTTATAGATAGCTTTAGTCAAGCTTTTTGCCTGAAATTGACTAGCTTTGAGTAACTCTCTTGCCTCAATAATTTCAGGATCTTTATTTATTTGGTTTTCTAACCATGAAGTACTTTTTTCTTTGCCATAAGCATTAATTGAAAAGCTTATAGCAAGACACATAGACAGGCATACACCTGTATTTTTGAAATATAAATACATATGGACTCTTAATTTTTAAATTAATAAACACCAACTTTTTATCCTTGTGACAGGATATAAAGGTCATTAATAATCAAATAAATTAAGATTTAGGAGGGCGTAATATGGAGTCTTGGTAATCTTTTGTTTGATCTACCTGAGCGGAAAATCGGTTTATGAAATGTAACTTAGCGGTACTGTTTAAATTGCTGACTAATATCCATGATAGGTGGCTACCACTGCAATGCCCACAGTGATGACAATCTTTAATTTCGTGCTGACTATCACCTGCGTTTTCTTTGATAATATTAGGGTCATCTTTATGGTCATGTTGTGTTTGCAGGTGTTCAACGTCTACTTGATGACTATCATAAGTTGCGGACGCAATAGACGATAACGATTGCAAAACAATCGAAACGACTAAGAGCATTTTTAGCACAACATTAAGGTTCAAGGTTATCACCACTTAAAATATAGTTCAAAATACTAGCAGGAACTATTTACTTAAACTAGCTTTTCCTGTCAGTTTCCACGCTTTTACATTAAATAGCTTTTTTATTTGACTCTATAGTCACTATAGATTTTACAATGTGATAATAAATATCATTTAGATTTGAACTGTGGAACTCATTTTATGCCCTTTTCCCCAAAAGTAAAACAGGAAAACCAATACTATAACTATTTAAAGCCGCTAGCTTATTTGGTCCTGCTAGTCTCAGCATTTTTTTCAAAATTTTGTATAGCTTCCAATTTGGAAGAGTTTTCGCAGCATCGACAAATTATACAATTAGCCGAATATGTAGGTGTTGATTATGAGTCGGCTATTAAGGACGGCCAAGTTATTAACGATGATGAATATCAAGAAATGCTTGAATTCTCCAAGTTGATAGTTGAAAAAACGTCAATTAATAATAATTATATGCGTTCACTCAATGAGAAAGCATTAGATTTACAAACAGCTATTTCAACTAAGCAAAATGCAGATATTGTCAGAAAAATTACATCTGAGTTACGAACTTCATTATTGGCTATGATGCCAGAGCTACCTCTACCTAAAAGGTTACTTTCTAAAGAAGCGACGTTTTCTTTATTTGAAAATAACTGTGCGAGTTGTCATGGTATTTCAGGTCAAGGAAATGGTGTTTTAGCATCGGGGTTGGAGCCTGCTCCTACCGATTTTACCGATATGACACGTGCAGAAAATCGTTCACTTTTAGGCTTGTTTGATGCCATATCTAATGGACTTGATGACACCGCTATGCCTGCATTTACACAACTAAAAGAACAGCAGAAATGGTCCCTTGCCTTTTATGTCGGTGGTTTGGCATTCCAATCATCAAGCGAATTCACCAAACCATCACAATCAATTTCATTACAAAACTGGATAAATTATAGTCCATTAAAGTTATCTACAGATACTGACGGGTTAACGAAAAATGAAATTGAAGGGTTAAGAGCCGATCCTAAATTATTGTTTATCAATCAAAGTAGTCCTTTAGCTATAACCAAAACTCAATTAGCTTCCGCAAGCATTGCGTACAAAAATGAAGAGTATGAGAAGGCCAAAACACTTGCTGTGAGTGCTTACCTAGATGGTTTTGAATTAATTGAAAATAGCTTGGATGCACGAGACAAAGATTTACGAAAAAGCATCGAAGGGAACTTGATTAAGCTTCGTCAAGTTTTAAGTAACGCGCAACAGGTTGATCAATTAGAAAGCCTTATGGAGATTACTGTGAGGCAACTCCAAGACGCGGAAGCATTGCTGACAGATGCCACTTTATCAAATGAGGCTCTTTTCACTGCAAGTTTAGTTATCTTACTAAGAGAAGGTTTAGAAGCACTGCTGGTTGTACTGGCTTTAATAACAGTATTAATTCGAACTAAACGTCAGGATGCTTTAAAATATGTCCATTTTGGTTGGCTCTGTGCGCTATTCGCGGGTTTTGCTACTTGGGCGGTAGCCCAATCAATGATCAATATCAGTGGTGCGAGTCGGGAAGTCATGGAAGGTATTGCTGCAATGGTTGCAGCAGTAATGTTGTTTTATGTTGGGATCTGGATGCATAGCAAAACGAATGCTGAACATTGGCAGGCATACATTCAAAAGCATATTAATTCACAATTAGAAGCGGGTACACTGTGGGGAATAGCAGTGCTCTCATTTTTCGCTGTTTATCGAGAGGTTTTTGAAACGGTCTTATTCTATCAATCACTTGTAACACAAGCCTCAACAACTCAATACTCATTTGTTATCGGTGGATTTTTATTCGGGGTAGCTGTGTTATCGGTTCTTGCATGGGGAATGTTTAGATATTCTATTAAATTGCCAATTGCTCGTTTCTTTTCTACAACAACTTACTTGCTTTTAGTTCTATCATTCATATTAATGGGTAAAGCCATCTCAGCGCTTCAAGAGGCTGCGATTATAGGAATCACTCCTTTCCCTATTGATGTGGAAGTTACATGGCTCGGTATAGGATCTACTTGGCAAGGTATAACAGCTCAGATGACCATTCTGATATTATTTTCACTGTATATGTATCGTTCAAGGAATCGCAATGCCAAATAATTTTCACAGTAGTTAGTAATCATTCATTGAGCATCACCACTAACTTAATTAAGAGCAGTTATTTTACCAGCTACTCTTAAAGTCAGGATTTTATTAGAAGAGTTAAATCGTCTTAATACTTAATGTCGAAAACTCACCAATAAAGAGTATCAAACCTATTGACTCTATAGTCACTATAGATTTTATACTTATCTTAATATTGTTTCGGAATGTAGAATATGTCGGGAAAATGTAGTGGTCAGTGTCAATCATCTCCTATCAACGAAGATGTAAAAATTGATACGCAACTAGATAACTATAGTGGCGCGTTTGTCAGTACATTTAAAGTACCTCAAATGGACTGTCCTTCAGAAGAGAGATTGATT
>NZ_CAKZKO010000033.1 GCF_937123705.1 uncultured Paraglaciecola sp.
ATTGGAGCAAGTGTCGCCATAGTGCATGGCGTACTTTTACAAAAACTAATGATCAAGCCACTTTTACAGTCTACCTATGGCAAAGAAATGCCCGCCAGCTCCCAAAAGTTAATACCTTTGCTTTTGCATTTCAGTACCATATTTTGGTTTGTTGGTGGAGTGCTACTTATTGCCTCACCTTTTATGTTTAATCAAGAGCAAGGTTTAATGATAAGTCTTGGGGTTTGCAGTTTTTATATCGTTGGCGCACTAGGCAATTTATGGGGTACAAAAGGGAAACACCCAGGATGGGTATTACTGGCAATTTCAGTGTTGCTAATTGTTTTCGGTCTATAAACATGAAGTTCAAAGAGAATATAAGTGGAGCCGTAGTTACGTTATAAACAGATAAAATTATTTAGATACTGCGCAGTGATATCAAGTCAGGTAATATTTTCTGTAGGCTTTTTATACAGTTACATATTTCATACAAGGCAGATAGGTATTATGTTGAAGCGCGTGATAAAAGTATTGCTAGTTATAATTTTGTTGGTAATCGGTATAATTGCAGCAAAAATGGCTTGGGTGGAAATTCAATCACCAAGTGCAGGTGAATATCATGAATGGGAAGACTCTCGGGTATTTCGCTTAAATAAAGAAGCCGCCCGCGCCACGGCAGTGCCTTTTCACAACTTGGCAGCTGCAATGGCACCTCAAGATAATTCTTCGCCTTATACCGAGTCGTTAAATGGCACGTGGCGTTTTATATGGGTGAAGAGGCCACAACAACGTCCATTAAATTTTTATGAACCTGATTATGACGATAGTAAGTGGTCAGATATTACTGTGCCTAGTAATTGGGAAATTCAAGGTTTTGGCATTCCGCTTTATGCTAATACTCATGTTCCTTGGGCTAAAGTGGGGCGAATGAGCAGTCAAACCTTCCATGGTTTTCCTCCTTATGTCACTTTTTTAAGTGGTACTAATCCGCCTTATGTTCGTAAAGATTACAATCCTGTTGGCAGCTACCGTAAAACCTTTACCATTCCAGATGGCTGGAAAAATCGTGACGTTTATATTCAGTTTGCTGGAGTGAAAAGTGCGTTTTATGTATGGGTAAATGGGCAAAAAGTAGGGTACAGCCAAGATAGTTTTACAGCGGCTGAGTTTAATATTTCCCAATACCTGCAACCCGGTGAAAATACGCTTGCGGTAGAAGTTTATCGTTGGTCAGATGGCAGTTATCTCGAGCTTCAAGACATGTGGCGCCTAAGCGGTATTTTTAGAGATGTGGATTTAATCGCCAAAGCTCCGTTACATATCAATGATTTCGCCATTACCACTGATTTAGACTCCCAATATAAAAATGCTCAACTAAAGGTTAGTAGCTGGGTAAAAGGTGAGTTGGCTAATGCTAAAACCGTTGATATGGAAGTTTATTTACAAGGCCATCAGTTTAAAAAAGCCACGTTACTTGCCAAGAAAAGGCTCAAATCAAAAACAAAGCAAACCGATTTCTCGGTGTCTGTTATTGAGCCTAAATTGTGGAGTGCGGATATTCCAAATTTGTATCAATTGGCAATAGTTTTACTTGATGAAAATGGAAACTGGTTAGATGGTGTTTCACAACAAGTTGGTTTTAGAGAAGTTGAAATAACCGCTGGTCAATTGCTGGTAAATGGCAAAGCTATTTATCTGAAGGAGTAAACCGACATGAAATGGCACCAGATGTAGGGCAAGCGGTAAAACGCGCGAGTATGGAACAAGACATTAAACTACTAAAACAATATAACTTTAATGCCGTAAGAACCTCTCACTATCCCAATCATCCATATTGGTATCAGTTATGTAATGAATATGGCATTTATTTGGTGGACGAAGCCAATCTAGAAACCCATGGTCTGCGAGAAAGCCTGCCTGCTAGCGACCCTGACTGGACAGATGCTTCGGTAGATAGAATGACCAATATGGTACTTAGAGATCGCAATAATCCGTCTATTATTTTGTGGTCAGTAGGCAATGAAGCGGGTAGAGGATCTAATTTTAGTGCCATGAAAAAGGCCGCGTTAGCCATTGATTCGACCCGTCCAATTATCAGTGAGCAAATGCCAGAAATAAGCGACATAGTGTCACCTATGTATGCCAGCTATACGGCTAAAGACGAAGCCGAATTACCTAGCAGCCCCGCCAACGAAATATCCTATGGCGTAATGACTACTATGGACTTTTTAACTAAAGGTGCAGAAGTTGATGCTGGCCGCTACATAGATGCATGGGGCAATAATCCAGAAAATGATAAACCTTTGATATTGATTGAATATGCCCACGCAATGGGGAACAGTACCGGCGGCTTTAATGATTATTGGCAAGTATTTAAAGGTTACCCGAATTTGCAAGGTGGTTTTATTTGGGATTGGGCAGACCAAGCCATCAATAAAACAGAAGCAGGTCAAACATTTTGGGCCTACGGTGGTGATTATGAGCCTGCCGAAATAGCTCACGATGGTGGGTTTAATAATAACGGTGTGGTTTACCCAGATCGCACACCAAAACCAGCCATGAATGAAGTTAAAAAAGCCCATCAATGGTTGGACTTTAGTTTGAATGATGGCTTACTCACCATTAAAAATAATTATTTGTTTAAAGATTTAAGTGGCTATCAATTACAGTGGCAATTACTTCGAAATGGTCAAATAGTGGCACAAGATGTATCGACTCTTGCAGCGCAGCCTGAAGGCTCGGAGCAAATCAATCTCAACCTACCTGCAATGCCAGAAAGCGGTGAAATATTATTAAATGTTAATGCTCAATTACTCTCTAACACCGCATGGGCAGTAGCAGGGCATCAAGTTGCCAACGAACAATTTGTTTTAAGAGAAACTAATCCTAAACAGCCCAATGGCCAAGTGCAATCACCGCTGGTTTTAGAACAATTTGCCGACAATATTAGCGTTATAAACCGTGATTTCACGTTAAAAATTAGTCGTAATAATGGATTGGTTGAACATTTGCAATATGCTGATTCAGTTTTAATTGATGGTCCCTTAACACCAAACTTTTGGCGTGCTGGTACCGATAACGATAATGCGCTAGGCACTAATTCTGAACACGTTTTACCTTGGAAATACGCTTATATTAATCGTGACCAATTAAGTGTCAATATCACCCAGCAAAGTGATAGACAAATTAAAATAGCCAGTGACTTTCACCTTCCTCATCGTGATGTAACAGGGCAACTTATTTACACCATTAATAGTGATGGGGTGATTGAGGTAAATATGCAGTTAGATCTTCAAAATGTGCCAAACCCTCAAGAGTTGATAAGAGTTGGATTGCAAACCACTGCACCAAAAACCCTTAATAACATTGAGTGGTATGGACGAGGTCCGTTTGAAAATTATATTGACCGTAATCTTGCAGCAGATATTGGTTTATACCAGATGGATGCAGAGAGTTTTTACGTTCACTACGTTAAACCACAAGCCAGTAGTAACCGCACCGATATTCGTTGGTTTTCGTTAACACCATCTGATTCTAATAGTTCGAGCCAAACTGTAGGGTTAAAAGTGGTCACGAAACAACCAGTAGAATTTAGTTTGTCGCCTTACACAATGGAGGAAGTCGCCAGCAAAAGACATCCTCATCGCTTGCAACCGGCAGGATCAAATATTATCAATATTGATATGATCCAAAGAGGTGTAGGTGGCGATACGGGTTGGGGTAAAAGCGCTTTGGCCGGCCCTAATTATCGAATTAAGCCCGATACCTATCAATATGGATTTTGGTTAATGCCTTATCAACCATAAGTTTGTTAACCTGAACCTTGGATAAGTGTTGTTAAAAATGTGGAGTTTAAAGGAGTTGGCTATCTTTACCTCACATTGTTAGAATTAGTACAGTTTTACAATAACCAAAACAAAAAGAGAGAACAAAATGAATAAATTAGTATTGATTATTTTGGCGATATTTTTGCCGCCTGTTGCTGTATTTTTCAAAAGTGGGGTAGGCAAAGACTTGTTTATCAATATTCTACTTTGCTTGCTGTTTTATGTACCGGGACTTATTCACGCTTTGTGGGTCAGCACTAAGTGACGGACTAAGGTTCCTATTGCACCGTTCATTTGAGCGGTGCAATATAAAACTAAATTAAGCAGTTTTTACTCTATTCAAAATTCTTCTCTCAAACTTTATTTAAATCATATATTCAATTGATTCATCTAATTCGTTACTTGAAAGTGACTTTCCCGATTTTTTAACTCTAAATGCCACCATTTTTACATGCAATTCAGTGATTGCTTTACTGCCGGTTTTAACACATAACCCAGGTACAATTGCATGAATAAAACTCGCGAATGCGGCTTTAAAAAGTTTTATTGAAAAACTCATAGCCACAAAAAAATGTTCGACATAGGTTTCGTTGACAGATTTTGGGTGATCAATAAATAACGTTTTGAACATGTTTTTTTCCTATTTTGAATAACGATTACAGCTTTTTGGACTGCTTTTTAAAATGATTAGATTGGCTCTAAGATATA
>NZ_CAKZKO010000034.1 GCF_937123705.1 uncultured Paraglaciecola sp.
GATTTGAGCAGGCCTAGTATATCATCTTCTGACAGGTCCACGCCCAGATTACCAAATACCTTGGCGTAGGCTCCAACGTCCTCGTCTTTCAATGATGGATGAAGAGATCGGAATACTGGCAAGAACAATTCCATGTTGACCACATTGGCCTCTGGAAACTTCTCGAAATACACACCGAAATCTTTAATGATTGCTTGCGTCTGTTTGTCCATCGCTGACAGAGGTATTCTGTTGTACAGAGATGAAAATTCTTTTCTGTGTTTGACCAAGCGCAGCAACCCTAAATCAAGTGCCATGCATTACCCTTTCTACTCGTGTTTGAATTTCTGCAATCCAGTTTTCTTTAGGATCGCGCTCAGTTTGTATCCGAAGCAATTTGGAAGGATAAAGAGCTAGTTTTTTCTTCAGCGTCTTGTATGCCTTGTCTCCTGCTTCGTCCATGTCAGTCCAACAGATCACGTTTGACCATTGACCAATATGACCAGCCGCTACAATGCCCAGAGAGGTGCCTAGGAGCGCCACTGAAGAGTATCCGGCTGTGTTGACACGTATTGCACTCATAACGTCCTCCACGACCACTACAGGAGCTTTAAACCTGCTATACGTGGTAAGGGTATACGCTACAAACGGCTCCGACCCGGCACTGCGATAGTATTTCGCACCGCCGTCCGCAAAAACCCGGCGTGCTAGGAAACCATTCTCTATAGGGATACAGACCCTACGTGTCTGTGGATCGTATCGAAACCCATATTTATCGGAAGCATCTTCCGGCGTAAGGTTTCCTAGCAGCGGCCACGAGAACGCCTCGTAAGGACAATCTTCGTGGCATAGTGGAATGCACCGGGAAGGGATAACCCGTGCCTCCACCAATTCGTTTCGTGCTTCCCGTGCAGCTATGATCTCGGCTGGTGTCATCGGAGCACCTTTAGCCCAGTCTTTTTCACCGCAACGGAAACAATAAAAAGATATCCCTTTGGTATCCTTGGAAATAATGGCAGGAGTGTCCGTCCCACAGTCACAAGCAAACCGTCTTTTTTGACCTACCGTTAATGTATTAGCCACTTCCTGCCATGTTGTCATTTTTTCTTCCAATGTATGTAAACGCGAGATTGTAGACCAAACAATATGAATTGCAGGATCAATAGAAACCAAGCTTCATTCAGTATAGCAAACATACCCAAAGGAAATGCTGCTGTCATTCCTAATATAGGAGACCAAATACTTTTTCCTGCTGTCTCAAATACAGACATAAGAACTAGTACCACTCCAATGAACTCATAATGGGAGCTTTCCATCATATTCCTCTCGCCCTCATAGGGGTCACATTTGGATCACATTTCGCTGCCAAGAGGGAAATTAGCCTTTGTTAACAGTGCGATACACTCTTCATCCTCTGGGGACAGTAAGTCATCTATATCCTCAAACTTTGAACAGGCTGGAGACCTAGCCTGAACAAACGGGTATTGAGCCGAGTGCTCTCCCCAACCATTTTGCCAAGGTTGAGGCGGCGCTTGTCTGCAATGCGGAGCAATGTGAAATTTACATTGACCGCACCTTGCATTGATCCACTTGTCATTCATCCGAAGACTACGTGCTTGAAATGGGTGTAGAAATCTTCGTCAGTCATGATCAAGTAATGATCACCAATGACTACGATCCAGTCACCAACTGTTAGGCGCATGGGCGTCTCTTCATCTTCCCATACGATCTCGTCAATGAAATCCGGCTCGTCTTCCATGAACACAACATCAGGGCTGTGGCCGAGGTCTTCCAGAACTTTGATGACATCAGAGACATCAGAGTGATCTACTACGGTAGCACTACCGAAGCGGCGAAGCTGTACTTTGCTCATAATAATTCTTTCCAATTTAGAGTAATCTGCATCAATCAGCACAGATCGGTGCTGCATTGACGAGGATGTGTTTTGGCCCCATGAAATGTATCCAGTCACGCCCTAATCCCCCGTTGTTTTGTATCCAGTTCTTGATTTTCTGCGGATACATGTTGAACATTTTGTTTGTGACGCGAGGGTTAAAATGATCGCCCCCTGAGCCGTTTGGTCTACGAGGTGCATGGAAATGCAATGAGGCTGTCTCTTCCAAGCATACATCCGGCAATGCGAGGTACATAGTACAGGCAGACCAACAGGAACCAGCAATACGTACTTGAGTACCGTCGATAGCCCAAACCGCAATGGTGCGGTAATATTGGTTCATATTTCCCCCGCCGTCATACGTGATGCGGACAACCTTTTTCGGGAATGGTTTTGCAACCTTATCCTTCTCTGTCTCCATATTTACGTAAGTGTATCGACCCTTCAATTGGTCGAAATACAGGCTGTCACTTCTGGCATCATGTGCCAGTGCCGAGCCAGTTAGTATCACACCAACGGCTATTATGAGTTTAGTTCTGAAGTCCATGATCTTATCCCTTCAAGATTGTGACGTGCAAACGAGATATTTCATCAGCAGTCATTGAATTTTTATCAGCAACTATTCCGCACCAGCTATCCCATAGGAACTCTGATCCGCCAACATCTTCACAGACATCACAATAGTATTTGACAAGTTCGTTACGCCGCTTTGGCTTAGCCTGTTTGAACAGGCTGGCCTTTACGGTATTCGGTGGTACTGCAAAGCGAGCCAGATTATGACTATCAATGCAACCCACTTCACCAAACAAAAGCTGAACGCAGAACCCGCCTTTGACGAGGCTGGTTTATGGGGCTTGCACCAAGCTACGACAGTGGCCGGCTCTCCGCGAAAATCAGTTACGGGGTCGTCTACCGCAACCTCGCTACCATCTTTGTGTACCAGCCTCATTTGAGCCACTCCTGAGCATTCTCTGTTACCCAGTATTCATGAGTGGTTGGGCAGTACGACCAGTTCTCACGTGTCTTGGCGAATGCAGCGGTAGTGTTGATCAGCTTACCAAGAATGGTAGGTCTGCGTCCATACTGCGGACCGTTTATCCAATGAAGACTAGCAGTTCTACCCCCGGCATGAGTACGCTCATTGCCTGATAAAAGTAACACACTCTCTTGTAGAGCGGTCCATCGTGAATACAGGTAGAACTGCGCAAAAGGTACAATGTAACTGCGTTCGGGTTTACCTTTGTAGCATCCAAACAACAGCTTTATGGATAAACCCTGTGCTGTTGCCCACGACCAGAACTCAGCGTTTTTCTGAATGCTGCCACTGACAGAAAAGATGATAAATTCCTTGTAGCGGTATTCTTTCGAGTGCTCGCAGACACCGCCTGATTGTGTTTTGTTGCCCATGTTATACAGTTCCTTGTACGCTCTTGAATGCAGAGTTCAGAAGATTGGTCATTGGTTATTTCTCCAGTTGTTGTAGCTGTTCCAGCAGTGATCGGGATCACCAGTGATCTTGTTGATAAAGTCAATCTTTCGGCCAGCCTCGGCAACCCTTTCCACGCTGGAAGATGTCCACAAAGTATGAAACAAGTAAGCACAATACGGCTGTGAATACTCGTTACCGATCAGGCCATTGACCAAACAAGATAGATGCATCATTGCACTTGTTGCAGTAATCCATTTTAACGGGTTCAAAGAGAACTCTGGTTCCTGTCGTTCCGGCTTTGGAATTTCGAAGTTGTACTCTTCTGCAATCCGCATGAACCCTTCCCACATAGCAGGTGGGGTAGACTTCTCATCATGGATTATCTGAAGACGCTTGACAAAATCCCAATAATCGTCATCAATACCACTTTTGCGCAGTGCATCGCGAACAACCTCGACATTCACTGTGTTGCCCTCTAAACTGACGTGGTAGTGTCGCGGATTTATAAGATGACCAGCAGCGCACCTATTATTTCCCGACACGTACTTACACTGCGGGTGATCTGCCTTATCGTTTTTAACAGATTGTATCCAATTCTGTGCTCTCAATCCGCGATATACTGTATTAAAAATAGCTTGGCGTTGTGCGATTGCTTTAGTTGTTAATGTCATGTTGTAAATTCTCCAATTCGTTGAAATACAATGTACCTGTCACGTAATACCCTGACCGTATATTAAATACAGCCTGTGTATCTCCTAGATGGGCCTCGTCGCATTCTATAATAGATATGACGACATTATCCAAGTGCAATTGGTCCCGCCACTCTTGGCGGTAAATCCAACTTTTTAATTGCGCTATCGATTTGAAACCGAAGTAATAGTTCCCCTGCTTCAACCAATCCATAGAGCACCAGAAATCGCTTAATGCAGCATCTTGGTCAGGCGTCGGGTGCCTGATGCATTCTTGCAATTCCATATCCACCATAGTGTCGCAGTGATATAGACCCCTATGTACGTCCCCTTCTTGATGCACACGATAGATTTTAGTCATTTTGATATCCCTTCAATTGACTGTTATGACCACGGATCATTGTCTATGCGATCCGCCTTTATAGCCTGCCATATAAAATACGCAGCGCAGGCAAATATTACGAGTAAGTCCAAGTTTGGTACTCCTGTGGGTAGATTTTAGATGGTACGGCTCTCCAGCCGAGTGATACAAATCCCTTGTACCATTTCTTACGAGCAAAAGTTATTTGATTGTAACCAAAGAAGTATCGCCCGACAGACAACGTGATAGCCATTACAAGACCTGCAATAGTAGCAATCACCATTCCGGCCAATGTGCCTGAGAAGATGAAAAACAGCATCACAGTGAACACTACATCAATAGGTGTGGCAAGGCCCAACAGAGTTTTAAAACTCAGTATGCGGCTCGCAGTTACCAGTATAGCGGCAACCAAAACTATTGCGACAATCAGTGACGACATAACCATATTATTTATCCTCTGCCATAAATAGCTCGAAATGCTTTACTGCGTTATAAGCATCTATAAAAGGTACACGATCCGGAGAATTGGTCGATAGGGATGCGGCATAAGCCCGTATGAACATTTCCTTACGATAGTCATAAAAATCCCGGTCAACCTTACGATGTATCTCGTCCATTTATCTGGCCCTTTTCTTGTACTGACGTACCCACAACCAAAGCTGTATTTCCCTATATAATCTGATCATGATTTCTCCAACCCACAGATGATTTGTTGTGCGCCGTACAGCGAGTATTGATCCATATTGTCGGGGTCTATACCCTCTTGATGCACAACGTATAAATGATGGCCAAAATCACGGCGATCTCGCTCAGTGGTAGTTCTGCTAATAAGCAAGTCAAGCGCTCTGGCTCTGGCTCGCAAGTTGTTAATATTAGGTCGCAGTGTCATGATAATTCCTTTGCTAGAATTGTGCCTATGCTACCCTCTGGAGGATAAGTAGCATAGAACCAAGCCGATCTTTAATCGGGAAGCATGGTGTTACCCCGCTTATTGGTGCACACCTCTAGGTTAGGGTCGTTTGGGTGAGATGTGCACTAGGGCTATTGATGGTCATCGCCTTGACGCCAACAAATACTTATCGCTCAATCACAGTGAGGTACTGCTCAGATTGAGTTACACGCCACCCATCGTTGATTTGCGCAATATAGCGCCACTCGTTGATAGGCTTTGTGCCTTGTGCTGTGCGTTCGTAATATCTATGCATGGTAGCTCACCTTGATACCGGATGCATCCCATGCACCATTACGACCAATCGTCGCCTCCAACCGGGCAGAGCGCTTCTGTGCTGCTGTGCGATACGGCTTGCGATTTTTCATGTTACGGGGTTCACCGCGAGTTACAGCGGTTGCGAGTGGGTGAAATTTGCGACGTTTAGCCATGATTAATATTCCGATCCGATTGTGTTTTTTACGCTTCTTATGAATTTACCGATCTGCCAGCCTAACCAAAGACCAAAGATCGTTAAACCGATTGCAGGGAATTGTGACCCCAAAAGGAGACCAAAAGCTATGGTGAGAATGAACACTGCCAAGCGCTTGACATGGCCCGGTATTTGAAACGCTGGACTGTGATTGCCTACAGCCCTATGTTTGCGATCCCATGCGTCATTAGCTTCTTGTTGTGTACGTGGTGCCATTTTCATTGCTTTGGTCTCCAGATTGAGTTGAGTTGTGTGAGTTATGCGATTGGTGCAAGCTCAGGGGTAGCTGTATCGGCCTCAGGAGCCGCCTCAGGCGTTTTTGCAACAAGGCCTTTCAATGCTGCCAGCTTATCCAGATCGATGTTGTCCACGTCTTTGACGCCCTTCTTGACCCTAGTTGCAGCTTTCTTGATAACCGCATTGATAAGATCATCCAGATTGCAGGGCTTGTATGGCGTTGGTGGTGTGAACTTGTACCAGTGGTTTTCCCGCTTTTCCATATCCGATACAGTCAATTCGGTATGTTTACGAGTGCCAGCCGTGAATTGTCCGGCATCATCCCGGTCACCTTCAATGATCACAAATCCAAGGAAAGCTTCTACCCAAGCATACAGGGCGTGTGCTCTGATCCCATCAGGAGTTTCATTCAGCAAGTTGTTGATACGCTTGACCGCTGGTCGCACGTCCCCAGTCTCAGCCCAACGCTGTGATACAGCAATCAAATATTTCTGGATATCGATTTGTAGGTTTTCACCGCGACGTTTGAAGCTTTGGACTGCCAGCACAAATTGCTCGCTATCATCCGACTTGCGTAGTGCATCAAGTTTAATCATTGTCATGTGTTTTCCTTTTTACGTGTTGCCTATATCATCACCATTGGCGGTCATGATATCGAGCAACACCGTACTCGCCGCAGGTCGTAAAGCTGCGACTAGCAAAGTGTTAAACTTCCCGTTGGTTCATTGCGTAGCATTTGATCGGCGCGGTTTCGCTGGAAAGTCAATCTATTGTTGCGACAAATCCTTGCGAGCGTGACCGATGCTGGCCCTAACAATTCCCGTAACACGGTTGGATATACGTACAATCCCCTTTACCCCTAGTAGCACGGCAAGCCCGTACATTTGTCGCTAAACTGCCTGTTCTAAAGTACAGTCCGCGTGGTAAACTATTTGGCGTGGCCCTTTTGGGCTGGTTGCCTTCTATTATTAGATAGGAACTGATGATTTGAATTACAAGGCTTAATTTGAACTATGTTCTAAATATATTCGCTTGCCGTCCGTTTCATCGTTGTTGCCGTCTACCAACCATAGATAGGGATTGGCCAATCAGATTGCAAGGGATAAAATGAAATTAATTTGAAATAAGATAGATTGAACAATTTTTCTTGCCCATATAATGAGTGGAACATATGAGCTTGGTTTGATCATGCTTTGTTCTGCCTTTGTTTGATTGTCGGTTTAAAGTAGAACAGAATGAGAACAAACAGTGGACAAATCGCTTCAATGATTTTTAGGATGCAAAGTACCATAAAATCTAAATGGCTCTCAGTGGCTCTTAAAATGGATATAAACCACTATCATAATATTTGGTGTTATTCAGTATGATAATAAGGTAATAATCAATATAAATAGAATATAGATATAATCAGTATTATAAATAGATTAATATAATCAATATCTTATACAGTATTACATAGTATTAGATAATATAGATATAATATAAGGGATATAATAGGCATATATCTATCCATAGGGGTCACATTAGGATTAATGCAATATAATCAATGAGTTGACAGCAATGAAAAGAGATAGATGGGAAAGCAAGGGCAAGCTTGTATTAGATTGAGCTAAATTAGACAAATGATACATACAACCAAGCTAAATTAGAACATGCTAATATGAACCGATAACCAAACACATTCAAAATAATGAATACAGGGTAGATTAGCACATTCTAATATAAGAGGGGGCCATGGGGACAATGGGGCGGCCAGTATCTATAGATACCCCCTCAGAAAAATATATCATTTTTTTACGATCAATATCTCCACAGCATCCACAGTATCTCCAGAATGGCTAAACACATTAAAATAACAAATACGAGTACGATGATTGTCGGTAGTCCCATTTAAATCTCCAATTTACCAGATACGATCCACACAGATGATCACACAGCGAGTTCTAGGAACTTTATGCGTAATCATCTACGGGAAATTAAAGCCTCTGTACGGGCTTCTGAGGGCGTTTAAATACCTAATTGCTTTCTAGCTCTGGCTATTACCCTATCCAAAGGAATAACCGCAGTCATTCTGGTCTCCATGTAGGCCGAGAAGATGTTATAGAGCTTCTTAGCCAATAGCGCGAGGACGCACAGTCCGAGTGTCATCGTAACACCGATCCAGTAGCTCGCATCTATCGCCTGAGCGACTTTCTCAGTATCAATGGCCGATGGCAAGGGGCAAGTCAAAACGTGCTCCAGCGGCTTTACAAGGCCGTGTACAGTATGGTTCATTTGATAGGCTCCCTCTCGTTGCGCTCGAAGAACACTTTACGGGAACAATGATAGATATCTTCGTCATTCAGGTAAACAACGAAGTCGCCGTGCTTTGGCTCTTCATAGCATTTGAAATACTGTTCATCAACACACGCCTCTGATTTCTCAGGGTAGTACTCGATAACGCTGTCTACAGGTATTTCCGCAGCGTTTCTTATGATTGGCTTCGAATAGTAATTTTGAAAGTTCATAATTTTCTCCTAATGTGACTGATCACGATAGTGAATACCGCCAACATAATCACGTAATGCAGCAAGTTTGTTTCGACTGTGGACATATGATCCAACATTCCGTATTTTTCCATTTTACTCTCCTGTTTGGTCTTGTGATTAAACGGGCACACACGATAGTGTATTCATTGAATGACAAGACGCTTGACCCTGCCGTGTGCAAAGCAGGGACGATCAGGGTCTTACATTTTTTTTTTGAGCTTACGCGATAACTACGAGAGCATCTTCGCCACCGCCATCGACTTCAACTCCAACGGAGCTTTGGTCAGCAGGGGTAGAAACCCAGACGTTCTGGTTAGCAGCTTCAGCACCGAGAACACAGCGAACTGCCTCTCCGGCTACGGTAGCAATACCAGCAGATGTAGATGTACCGGGGTTGGCCACACCGATGGCTACGCGAGTAGCTACGTCAGTACGGATGACAAATTCACCTTTGATGCCGTCAGCAAGAGCAGACGAGGCTTTAATGTCGTGCCAATCAACAGCGGCAGTTGCGGAAACGAGGGAACCTTTGAATTTAGGCATAATAATCTCTTTCTTTTGGTTGTGTTCATGAACGCTCTTTAAGTCGAGCAGACTATTTCTTACGAGCTACGCCTGTGACCTTCTCATAGGTCCGCAGTGCGCCCATACCCAACATACCCATCAGAATAGGCATCAGAGCATCAAGCTCGGCGTCTTTGATCAATGAAGTATCAAATCCGAACAACCCGGCGAATGTGAGCACGATAGGCAGAGCAATAAATTGCCACGCGAGTGCAGTCACACAAATCCAGCCGACAGCCGGACGCCAACCAGACACAAACATGTTTTCGCTTGCAGCCTCGTTCTCGTTGATCTTCATTTGAGCCAAATCACCACTCGCAGCCATTTCCATGACCCTGAGACGTTGCTCGGCTTTCTCTTCGTCAGACGTATGCGCGTCATCAATCAGTCCAAATAGACCTTTGACAACTTCAGCGACGCCTGAACCAATGTCGAATACTCCCAAGTAAACTCTCCTTCTTTTTCTTCTTGATCGTTTTCTTGACGACCTTCGGTTTCTCGACCTCATCATGCACAGTCTGAGAGGCTTCTAAAGCTAGCAGGAAGCGAACAGCCTTTCGACCTATGACAGGTCCATTTTTCTTTATATCGCCGTTGATGATGTCCCTAGCGCGTTTCCACTGTGTTGTGGTGGGAGCTTCAGGTAGCATCTTCGATAACGACTTGCCTTTACGGAATAATCCTTTGACCATTCCAACGACAGTTATGCGGACAGCTATATCCAAGTCCAATGCCCGATCAGGATATCTCACCAGATCAACACCAACGTGTTTGGATAGCTTCTTGTAATTGTCGTACCATGTGATCTGAACCAGACCACGGCCATAATAGCACTTACCATTCTTCTGCGGCAATGCGTAGTTGGTAGAAATCTTCTTGTGTCTGTACAACCAAGCTACAGCCTTGAGTGCGTTTGCATGGGTCTTGGGTTTATTGTGGAACCCTTCCCGACAAGCCTCAAACGTACCACCAGTTTCATGATGGATTGTAGCCAATATATACGCGACGTGTGATAACTGCATATCGTCAACTTCGTCAAAGATCGCATTCATCGTCTCTACCTGCACAGAAGTGAGCTTGCCTCTCGGCATCTCCTTCCGTACAAGCGAGTAGAACTTTTTACGGTCCATTATTTGCCAGCAGCAGCTTTAGCGGCATTCTCTTTACGCGTAATAGCGGCACGTTGCTGTGGCGACAGTTCCTTCTCAACCTTTGCAGGCTCATCGTCCTTGGTGTCGGTGTCCAGACCCAGAGCAGCGCTCAAACGAGCAGCTTCAGCTTGCTTATCAGCAATCTCTTTCTGAGTGTTCTGCAAACGGCCAAGCTGTGTCTTGAAGTGGGCCTCACGGCGCTTCTCTTCAGCTTCGTTCTGTGCAGCAACCAACCGGGCGATTTTGTCAGCCTGTTTATCATACTGTAGCTCAGCAAACTTGATGAACTGGCGCATAGTATCGACAACCAAATCTAGGTTTTCTTTCTTACCACCCATGCGTCCAATCGAACGAGAAATCTCTCTACGCATCCGAGGAGTAATGTTTTGTACATCCTGTGGAAGGTCGAGACCTTTTTCATTCGTCCCGCGTTTTGGGTTCGAATAGTTTGACTGGCGCGGTAGCTTTGATGTTCCGTCTTTGAGGTTTGGGTCATTGAGGTTCGCAACGTTGGCAGGTTTAGAAGGACTTGTCTGAGCGCTTGCAGGCTTTGCATTCACATCCATTTTGTGAGCAGCTTCAGCGTGACGATCTTCGTTAGTTTTGTTAGTCATGTGGTATCCTTTACCAGCGCCTCTTGAGTGAGGCTAATGAGTTGTTGATTGTTGAGCCACCACGCACCATACTGGAAAATCCAGCGGGTGTGCCTGATCTGTTACCCAAGGGGTTTTGCATCATTTGCTCATATTTCTTACGTTGTGCGACAGCAGCCGCATGATCTTCATCCTGCTTCAGATCTTCTAGCCAGTTACGGCAAGTACCTGCGACAGCATCCAATCGGTCTTCATGTATCAATGATCCACGATCTCTCGTAATCTTAGATATCTGTTGGAACAAAGAGAACGACGCTTTTTTGTCAGTCGGATATTGTTGACATGCTGCCCAATCTTCATCAATGAGTTCCTCATCAACGATAAATCGTCCGGCACCGATCAACGGCTCCATCGTATCAATTATTCGTAATTCCTTTTGACCACTCTCCCACACGTCTTCAATCTCACACGAATGTGCTCTGAATAATATAGGTTGTAGTGTGCTAGACAAAGCACCCTTACCATAGTTTTCCTCAATGGTAATTTTGAATGGTTTGAATTTCACAGCAACTTCTGTCAGCAAATCCATAGCCTCTTGACCAAGACCACCGGGAACGCCACCGACTGCTACAAGGAAAATCTTCCCCGAAGAGAACCGGGTCACGGCGTATGCTGTTTCGTCACCATTCTCTCCACCACCAGCCGGGTCAATGTACATATGGACACCTTGATAGGCACCGTACTCTTGTCCGAAGTTGGAGGCGCGAAAGAACTTACTCTTTACCGGGTAGTCACTAGGCAGGATGATCCTGTTCTCTGGTGACTGGTTCGAGTGTATATGAATGGGCGCACTTGTGGGTGGCACATGCATGAATATAATTCTCTCGATCTTGAGAGGAAATCTTGCAAGGTCACTCAGTCGCGTATCCAACATATGCTGAAGCTGGAAGTAAGCTGCGCCCTGATCGAGTTCTTTCTTAACGAGAACATCTTCACCAAGAATGACGTGATCAGTAGGTTGCCCTCTGGTCCCCATCATACCACCACCAGTCCGCAGGGACGGGTTGTCGGTCATTGCCTTCTTAATCATGGGAGCCAAGTAGGCACCATAATTCTCTTCTTCTTCAACTGTCGGATATCTCCCCGGCCAAATGCGGATACCAAATCCACGGCCCGGTAGACCGTTATAAATACTGTCAATGCTCTGAGGTGTACCAAGATAAATGATATCGCCCTTAGAACAGATTGAAGTGAAATCTCGTGATAGGTGAATTATCTTCTCACGCATCTCTGCGGTCAAAGAGTTTTTCTGACTTTCGATATCGTCAGCAATCAATACGTCTGCCCGCTTACCCTGAAGGTTCGCTGTAATACCCACACAGGCTACGCTCGGAGACTTCTCAGGGCCTTTTAGCTCATAGTGGACATCATATGCCTCAATAGAAGAACGGTCACCGTGCGCCTTGTCAGGCAGCATACAGGATAGCTCTTCCATTCCAGTAATGATCTGAATGACCCAACCCGAAATCTCTTTCGCCATCTTATCACCGGATGATATAATCAGTATCCGATCTGAAGGTGTATGGATCAATCTCCAAACTGCATAGGCGGCTGTGACTGTTGTCTTAGCCTGACCACGTTGCGCTTGGATCATTCTGTATTGAGGACCGTATTGTAGGTAGTTCCCCATATCAATTTGGTTTGCTGTACAATCGAACCCCATGAGGCCGTTGATAACATCGTACAGAAACGTGTCGAAGGTGGGGTAAGCCTCTTGAAGGGCCTTTAGTTCTGCCCACCGTTCGACAGGTGTCATCTTTCTGCAATCAACCATTGTCAACCAGCTTCAGATTTGATATCTGTTGTAGGTTAGGTCGATCTCTGCTTTTGTTTTTCAGCCTCTCTTCCATAGCTGACAATTCGTCAAGCTGCTCTGTGTCCATCGTGACCTCGTTATCCTTGAGGAATTTCGATACTGCACTGAGCATGGCAGGGGAAGGCAAAGCATCATCGCCCAATAGGATTTCCAGCATTTCATCTGCTACGGCATCCGTATTGATTTCAGCCAACGCATCCAACTTGTCAGAATACCTTTGCAGTATCTTCATGTAGATGTTTGTCAGCTTCATGTGTATACCACCGAGGGCGGCTTCTGTTGCGGCTCCTTTTGCCATAGACTTTCCTTACTTGGTTGCGAAGTGCGTCATCAAGAAACCCACAATAGATATCACCAACGGGATCATAACAACCAATGCTGTCTGTCGTCCTTTGGATGTAGCTATCTGGGCTTCCAGATGTCTTTGACGTTCTTCCAATTTCTCCATACGGGCGGTTTGATCTTTCTCACTGTCAAGAATGTGCTTGATGTCAGAACGTATTTCACCGACGATAATCAGGAGTTTGTTTTCGTCACCCTTGACCATGAAAGTCTCCCATAACCTTAGCGAGGGATTTTTTGACGATCTTACGCAGCTTGGAAGACGAGGCGATACCTGTATGACTGCCTTTTACTGTATAAGAAGTCAACTTCCCAGTGAACCGTCTTGCAGGGTGAAGCTTTCCTAGTTTACCGCAGGATAGCTTTCGGCCAATCGCCACAATGCCGGAAGTGGCATTGAACTGATCTACGACCTCTACATTGCTGCCCAATGACGGGAAGCGTTTAAGTGTGGGGTCAATAGCTGCATAGTAGTGAACAGTGATCCCATGCTTCTCAAGAGCATTGATTAACTCGTTGCCTGCATAGACGCCATTGGAATGACCAAAGACCATAATGATACCGGGGTCGGGATCAGCGAGTATCAAACGCAATGTGTCGCGCCAATCATCCCAAATCTCTACCTTTGCATCAATACCGTCCTCGTCAAAGGTGATGCCTTCGATAACGCCTTCCAGATGATACGCCCACTTCCTTAGTTTAGGGGAGATGGACGAACTCAATCCGGTAAATAAAACTACATGATCCATATTAGACCTTTCTGTTTAGTTGTGCGCCTCTGTAGATGGTGTGAAGTTTTCAACCAATTAGAGACCCCAGTATGTATCTTGATTACTTTCAAGAGTTGTTCTTTCTAGTGAAGTCAATTCATCGGGCCATGTTATAACTTCACTAATATACCCATAGAAACCACGATTAGTATAGGTTGTAGCTTTACAAAGTCTAGCGTAAGTTGCACCTAAGCCTGTAGTTGTCATATTCATGTTAAACGGTGTGGAAGGCATGGCTGTGGTGCTAGGAGAAGCAACATCCGAACCGTCCACCCGCCAATCACCACCATGAACTACTGCATTAGAAAAACTAGTATTAACCCATTGACCAGCAGCTCCGTAATGCCACGGATAGATAACAGGGTTACTCATTATCCACATATAACCCGATACAGTATGTGGATCACCAATAATAGATAAAGTTCTGGTTAATGTTACAGCCTCATCAAAACTGAAATACAAGCTTTTAGAACTGTCGAAGAAAGGAGAAGGAACTCCATTTATTTTATGGATTACACCGCTTGCATTAGTAATTTGAGGTTGACTAGCATCAGTAGATTGTCTTGCATTATTGCTGTTGAGCGATTGATCATACCACACAGAAATAAAACCCTGATTAGCCCCAACAAAATCAGTCAATGCAGTTTCATCAAGATCACCGCTTGAATTAAACCATATATCAATTTCGTCATCATCGCTGTCACGACGGACACGCATACAAGGCCCGTAATACCAATCATTAAGTTTCCTTGTACTCAATGCAGTTAGAGGTAAGGAATCTATTGAGGCAACATGCACGGCATTATATGCAAATCCACTGTAACGGTCTGTAGGTGGTGTAAACGCATCGGTCCATCTAGCTATACCAGTGCTAAAACGAAATTCATCGTAATGCGCAGCTATAGCTTGAGCACCTCCATCAACAGCACCGACTTGAAGCCTTGTCGTTGGATCAATGTCACTCGTGTCGGTCCATGACGAACCCTGTGCAACACCGTCAATCCACATCTGTACTGTCCCACCGTAACGAGTGAACGCTACGTGATACCATTGATCAAGAGTAGATGACCAATTGATTATGGTTCTAACACCATTGATGTAGATATCGATTTGCGTGGAACTCAGTACACGACAATAAATGCCGTCTGTGTATTCCCCGATAGCAAATATACCTTGGGATGCAGTATGGTCTTTCAAAAATAACCAGAAGTCAATCGTCCAGTCACCCAATTCTGGATGCATTGATACCGGACAGGGGTTAATGTCTAAATAGTCGCCAGTACCGTCAAGTTCTAAAGTTTTTGTGCCGAGTTTTGTTTCAGTTATACTTACAGCAGCATCACCTTGAACATCGGGATGATTGTTATAAATACTACTATCATCCGTATCATCTTCGAAATGCAGCATCATAGTAGTGTACTTATCAATTCCAGTTGAAGCATCAACAGCAAGTGGCAATGAGGGGGGAGTGAAGGTTGTGCCACCTGGATAACGACAGACACCATTTGTAATCCGGTAGTTACTTATATGTCCTTGTAACGGTGAGCTTGAAAGACTAATTTTTACAGTAGTTGCACCACTACCTAAAGTCCTTGCTGCACCAGACGCATCTTGAACACCATCAACATATATTCGCCAAGTTCCGTTATCATTCACAGCAGCAATGTGATACCACGTATCTACAACAAGGGTGCTTGATCCTGTTAAATGTGCAGATAATCCATCATCTAATTTTAAATTTGTTCCTGAGAAAAATAAATGAGGACTACCACCACTAGGAGGTGTTCCATGATGTAACGATTGTGTGCCAGATACCCGACCTAATCGAACATAAGCTTCTATAGTAAAATCACCTTTAGAGTAATCAAAGCAAGTATTAGAATCAATGGTAATTTGATCCCCGGAACCATCAAAATAGGCGGAAGTTGACATTCCTGTC
>NZ_CAKZKO010000035.1 GCF_937123705.1 uncultured Paraglaciecola sp.
GACAATGAATGTACAGAAAACTGCACTGTGGCACGAGGCATAGTTGAGGTTGATATGATCTAAGACAAACATTTTTTTCGATGTTAATTGTGGTTGTAAATCGTGATTAACTACTGTTGTTTAGATGTTAATAAACAAATTTTGTAGCTCGTTAGAATATAACTTGGATCACTTTTGGTTGTTCTAGTTGCATATGGATGCGTTGTTTTATAAATCGTGAGTGTTTTTTGTGCTTTGGAAGGGAATGTGTAACGAAGTGGGTATTTATCGGAGTAAAGAGGTGAGAATCTTCGCTTTGACGATTACTTAGCTTTGACGCTTGCTGACGTTTAACGCCTACTTATTTTCCTAAGTAAGCGTTAAAACACAAGCTAGCACTAAAATATAATTAGGGTTAAAAATAGCGAGTGAGTTTAGTTCATATCAACGTCAGGAATGTCATTTGAATACGTTGACAGCTCAGAGCAGACTACCTTCTTACAAAAATGAATCATCCCATAGCGCGTCACCAGTAAAAACTCTTCTCTATTCAATGGAATGTAAGGCATCGCGTCAGAAGATAGGGTAGAACCTTCACTTATCATGACTTTTTCGTAAAACGACAACTCGCGATTCGGGATGATTTGCTGGTGTTGGTTCTCATCCAGTGAGATGTCGTGTTGAGTGACAGAGTAAGATCCTGATGACGTAAAACCGACTTGCTTGGTCGACACGTATAATAGGTCATAACTGTCATTCTTCTTAAATTCGATGTTAATAGAAGACTGGTTATGAATAATATTATTGGACGGGTTAATAATCGATGCTGTATTTGCTAAATAATGCCCTGCAAGGTGTGACTTAGGAATAAAGGTAGAAAGCCAACCGATTAATACGCCAAGCAGTACCACAAAAATTGCTGTATTCGTTTTGTTATTCACAAGTCACTCCTTTAAATCCTGCTGGAAAGCTCAGAGATTTTCCTGAATTATCGATGATGATTTTTCGTCCCTTATATTCATAAAGCGTGACGTTGAATAACTCGTTAAAAGTGAATTCGTCGGATTCGATTTTACAAGAGATAAAATGCTGACCCACGAGACCTTCACCTAAGCTGTTTCTATCTAAATAGGAAAACAAGTAATGGGATAAACCCGTGGTAACCACAAATAAAGCCATGAATGCTATGCCTATAGGTGGGTAATCGTGTATTCGGTATGCATTAACCGCATCAGCTCTGTGCTGGGTTGCCGCTTGTTTCGCGACAGCGATTTTTAGGGCACATACTATAGCTGAAAATGTTGTATTTCGGAATCTAACTTGCTAAGTAATTGCACTAGATCGATAAGCTCGCGCCGTGGATGTTGTGTGGCTGGCGGTTGTTTAGGCGTTAGTGTGGGTTTTATTGTGTTTAGTTGATGCAAGCAATTAAGCAAAAAATGCAGCTAGAACTAAGCCGTTAGGAATATCAAAGCGTTTAGCTATCAAACAGTCGAAACGAGAATACATCAAAAGTTAAACAGCTTGATTTGGAGTTAGCTACATAAGGCAGAAGCGCAATGCGCCCCTGCCCCTTAGTTAAATCTAACTGTTTTTTAAGCGTGATGCAGCTGCAATACCTGCTTTACGGCCAGTGATGGTGGCATCGCCAATACTGATCCCTGAGTTGTAGCCATCCCCTCGACGTGGAACGCCACAAGCTGTTCGGCCAGCAGCATAAAGCCCCTCAATTATTGAGCCATCTAAACCGCGCACCTCACCTGTGGGTTTGGTGTCGAGCCCACCTAGCGTGAAGTAAGGCATATATGCACCTCGTCCAGGGGTTACATCAAGGGCTACATAGGGTGGCTCAAGGGGGCGCAACCATTCTGGCTGCTTGTGAAACATTGGGTCTTCACCTTTGGCAGCAAAATCATTATAGAGGCTGAGAGTATTTGATAAGCAACCTTGTGGTAACTCAAGCTCGGCCTCTAATTCAGCTACGGTGTCACCGGTGCCAGCAACACTGGCATTCATGAAGTTCATCTGTTCATAGTCGCCGTAGGCTTCAATGTCAGCAATCAGATACAAGCGTTCACTGTTTTGTTCAAGTAAGTGAGTTCCGACACGGCCGTGGTAAGCATCTTCATTGATGAAACGCTGGCCCTTATCAGTTACAAAAATACCGTAGGTCAATGTTGAGGGCGGGTAAAATGGAATACTCGAAAAACCTTCGTGCATATTAATAGCCGCGCCGCCGACCGATAATCCCATTTGAATGCCAGAACCGGTATCGCCAGGGTTGCCAATAGGTGAGTTGCAACGATCTAATCGTGGCGCATATTGCTTAAGCATTTTCTCATTCATGACAAAGCCGCCGGCACACAAGATCACCCCGCCTCTTGCTTTGCAGGCGACTTCCTTGCCATCAATACGCACGATCAAGCCAACCACGGCGTCATTATCATCAACCACTAAGCTCAATGCGCGAGCGTCGAAGTGAATATTAACGCCGGCAGCAATAACCGCTTTCTCAAGCTGTTCCATAAGTACTTGACCGCCGCCCATACCGACCTTTTGTACAGCGTGGCCGCGCGGAGCAGGTTTAAAATGATCCTTTTCTGGCCATGCTTTTTCGTTACCACTGTAAAGAAGGCAGTCATCAGTGATAGGTTCGACAAGGCGCTCATCAATAAAACTTTCTTTAAAGGGTACGCCCTTTTCGACTAGCCAATCAAAGTGTGAAGCTGCAATGTCCACGTAGCTGCGAATTTTGTCTTCATCAGCCTGTGGTGAATGCTGCATCATTAAATAGTTAAACATGTCTTCGGAGCTGTCTTCAAAACCAAACATATTTTGGATTTTGGTACCGCCGTTACCACCAAGATAAACTTCACCGCCAGATAACGCTGTTGAGCCACCGGCTGCGGAGGCCGCTTCAAATAAATGCACTTTCGCGCCGCTATCAGCGGCCTCTATAGCCGCACAACTACCGGCACCACCAAAACCCACCACAATAACGTCTGTTTCTATGTCCCACTGACTAATGTCACTCGCCTTAGTGGCTTTTGTGGGTACTGTTTTTTTGGTACTAGCCATTGCAGACCTCTGTTTATTTAATGAATGCTTTGCGTGGTGCTATTACAGCCACGTTGTTTAAAGAGTATTCTTTAAATGCCATATTAAAGAGTGTTCTTTATTTTTGCAACGCCCCAATTGCAGTGGTAACGTTATGCCAATTTCTGCTGAATTGGGCTGCGCTATGACAACGGATAGCACCATCAATGAGCGTTCTGTTAATAATCATAGCGCTGCTAAACCGGTAAAAGAACAGCAAAATCGTCGTGAACTACTGATGCGAACAGCAGAAGAGTTGTTTGCCATAAAGGGTATCGACACGGTATCGCTCAATGAAATCAATAAGGCGGCTGGGCAGCGTAATACTTCAGCGCTGCACTACCATTTCGGCAATAAAAAAGGCCTTATTGACGCTATTGTTTATGATCACTACGCCGCAATCGATCATGATATTAATACTCGCCTCGATGTTTTCGATGCACTTGAGCCCGCCGATCAAACGCCGCGAAAGCTTTTGGAGTGCCTAGTCATCCCCTTTTCTAATCAGCTTGATTCGCCAGCAGGGATCAATTATTTGTTGATAGTTAACCAAGTCTTTATGAAAAGTTCAGAGATGATTCTTAAGGGCCATCCCGATGGTGTCGATAGAGCACGGCCTCGTGCTTTCAGTTTGTTTCGGCTAATGATGGCTAGCCTACCTAGTGAAATTAGAGCCTCACGCCATGTTATCCATGCCAATATGATTTTCAATGCCCTGGCTACTTATGCCCAAACCCGCCGTGAAGACAAAGCGCACGCCCTAGGCAGTAAAGACTTATTTGTCAGTAATTTATTGGATAACTTAGTTTCAGCAATGCAGGCTGCTCCCTCTGCTGAAACGCTTGCTGTTATCGACAAAGAAAAACAGTAGTTCGGGGCTCTTAACCATTTGTCTCATTGTTGCTGTGCTTGAATTACAATGTGAGACGCCAGTAAACCTCGATATCTACCACCCACGAGACATTTGACATTATGCTCAGCATCAAAAATTTTGAACTCGAAGACTTTTTAGCTAATTATTGGCAGAAAAAACCGCTACTGATTCGTGGCGGTTTAGCTGACTTTGAATTTCCGTTAATGCCCGATGATTTGGCAGGCATGGCTTGCGAAGAAGAAGTTGAATCACGTCTTATTGTTGGTGGTGTTGACAGCGGCTATGAATCGTCGAGCGGCCCTTTTGATGAACAGCTTTTTGCTACCCTGCCTGAAAAGGATTGGACGCTACTCGTGCAGGCAGTTGACCACTTCATCCCTGAAGTTGCCGCTCTGCTTGAGCATTTCAGGTTTATTCCCAACTGGCGAGTCGATGACGTTATGGTGAGCTATGCCAGTGAAGGTGGTAATGTCGGCCCTCATTATGACAATTATGATGTCTTCTTAGTACAAGGTTTAGGCTTGCGTGATTGGCAAATCGGTCAGTTTTGTGATGAACAGACAGCACTGGTTGAGCACGATAGTCTTAAGTTAATTGAAGATTTTCAGTGTCAGCAACAGTGGACCTTACAGCCCGGCGATATTTTGTATGTGCCTCCGCGCTGTGCGCATTGGGGTAAAGGTCGTGGCGATAGCTGCATGACTTATTCGGTGGGTTTTCGCGCCCCTAGCCATGGAGAAATACTTTCTCATTTTTGCGATGAGCAATTGGCTGATAGTAATGACTTTGTTCGCTATACCGACCCAGCACTTACGATACAGGACAACCCTGGTGAAATTTCTGAGCTGGCGATTGATCAGGTTCAGCAGATTTTAAAAAGTTTTGTCGATGACAAACAAGCTGTGGAGCAGTGGTTTGGCCGTTACATGACTGAACCCAAATACCCCGAATTGCACGAAGAAGAGCCTGAGCAATTCGATGTTCAAGAATTAGATGTATTGCTGGCAGAAAGTGAATTTTTATACCGCAACCCCAGTTCTCGTTTTGCATTTATAGAAAACGATGATCAGCTTAGCTTGTATGTCGATGGCCGAGAGTTCTGTTGTCGGGGGGATGCGCAAGAACTTGCCAAGCTGTTATGTGCCAATACCCAATTAAAAACGCTGGACTTACCGTTTCGTTTAAAAGATACCGACTTATTTAAAACCTTATTCAACCAAGGGGCTATATACATCGATGAAATTGAAGACGAAACTGACAATTAATCCAGCCAACTGGCAGCAAAATAAAGACGACCTACAAGCGATTAGGCAAGCAGTTTTTATTGACGAGCAGTCAGTGCCGATTGAGCTTGAGTGGGATGAGTACGACGACGAAGCTAGTCATTGGCTGGCATTTAACGATGGCGAGCCCGTTGCAACGGTACGGATGCTCAGTGATGGTCATATTGGTCGCATGGCGGTTTTAAAAAGCCATCGTCATCGCGGTATCGGCCGGCAACTATTACAAACAGTTATCGATGACTGTAGTCGACGGCAATTATTACGTGGCTATTTATATGCGCAGGCACATGCTCTTGGCTTTTATCAGTCAATGGGCTTTGAAATTGTCGGTGATGAGTTTATGGATGCAGGTATTGCGCATCGAAAAATGATTAAAACTATCTCCAAGCAGCGCTTATTGGGACAGCACGGCGGCCGTTTTTCAGTGCCTGATTTGGCCGATGCTGTGCTGGATTTAGTCGGCCAGTGCGAGCGGCAGCTACTGATATTTTGTTACGATTTAGATAAAAGCCTTTTTGATCGCAGTGAGCTTATTGATGTGGTGTCTAGGCTGGCGAGAAAAAGCCGTTATACCCAGATCAGGTTATTAGTAGTTGATACTAAATCGATGGTTAAGCGTGGTCATGGCATGTTGAATCTTGCTAGAAGATTAAGCTCTAAAATTGAAATACGCAAAACCACCGCAGATCTAAGAGATTTACCCGAAGCATTTGTGATTGCTGATAACCGCGGCCTATTAGGCTATGACTTACAGAACAGCGAGGCTAATAATGCTTGGGCGGACTACAACAATAAGCCGTCTGCTGAAGCTTTGGCGGCAGAGTTTGATTCACTTTGGCAGCGTGCCAGCCACGATCGAGAATTAAAAATACTGGGGATCTCTTAATGAAATTTCTCGCTAAATATTTGATCATTATGTTGTTTTTTTGTTGTGCTGGCGTTGTTAACGCCAGTGATAGTTATATTGATCCTAAAGACGATGATGTCATCAGCAGTAACATTGTTAGCTATAACGCAAAGCACCGTGAAGCCGATCGGCTGCTCGTTGCGATTAAGTCGCTTTACGAAGGTCAACTGTTGTTTAGTGTTGTTAAGGATAAGATTTACATTCGTGGTGATGTTCAGATAAGTGCTGAAGCAATTGCGGTATTAAAAGAAATGGATCAACCCGAACGCTATTTTCGTTTAAGGCTTAGTCAGACTAAGCCTAGCGCTAATACAAAAACATACAGCACTAACCAATCTGTGCTCGGCCACAATCAAAGCTTTGCAATGACCAATAACAAGCCTCTGTTGATCTCTAAACGCAATGAAACACAGCGTTTAAGTGCCGGGGGATTGTTGTGGTATCAAACCGATACGGTGGTGAATAAAGAGCAGACTATTGAGTTATCAATACGAGCATTGACTGCCGATCGTGCAGAATTAAGTTATCGAATAAGTCATGTAAATCAGGATGATAAACAGTTACAGGTCAATACTGTAGTGGTGCCTCTTAATAAGTGGGTGTCGTTGTCGGCTAAAGAAAACGACAATCGGCATTGGTCTACTGCTAAAACATCGACAAATAAAAGCCCGACAAACGATTTATTCATTAAACTTGAAACCTATTAACTCTAATACTTATTGGCAGGTCTAGCGTGTTTGTAATTAATGCTTAAAGCCAAATACCTATTTCTCGGTCTTGGTAAATTAATTCATAAGATTTTAAGCCAAAACCAGAAATGCTACCACTACACACTTCACTTATTAAAGAAATCTTTCTAAAATCTTCTCTA
>NZ_CAKZKO010000036.1 GCF_937123705.1 uncultured Paraglaciecola sp.
AGGTAGCCGCCCGCGACGCCCATTGCTAGTCCAAGACCCATTTGTTGGATCAATTCGGTTAATAAAGACCAGCCTAGCCCTCCTTCCGGTTGGCCGATCAGTTGCACCATGGTGATGGTTAAGAAGATCGCCATCGGGTCGTTGGCACCGGATTCGACTTCCAGCGTGGCACCGGTTCGTTCTTTGATACGCAGCCCTGCATTACGAATCAAACCAAAGACGGCGGCGGCATCTGTTGAACCAATGATAGCGCCTAAAAGCAGACTCTCCTGCCACGATAAATCCAACCACCAATACACTGCGCCCGCGGTGATCCCCGCGGTCACCAGCACGCCTAATGTGGCCAGTAAAAAGGCTGGCCGTAGACTGATGGCAAAGGACTCTTTTCGTGTCCCCAAGCCACCGTCCAGCAATATGGTCGCCAAGGCCAAGTTACCAAATAAAAACGCCACCCCTGAGTTATCAAAATGAATCCCGCCAATACCATCTTCACCGGCGAGCATCCCAACTAATAGAAATACCAAGAGCAAAGGGGTGCCAAGGCGGCTAGAGAAAACACTGGCAAGGATACTCAGTAATGCGAGTAATCCAGCAAGGAAAATATATTGGCTTGAGATTTCTATCGTCATAAGGCGATCTACATTAGAGGTGGCTGGTCAGGTGCTTCAATATTCCAGTGTATGAAATGCCATCAGAGCGAGCTACAGCAAGGCCTAGGCTTCTGCTGGATTTCCGCAATTGCATAATGTTTAAAGCTTAACTGTTTATATTAAAAACAAATTATATTGAGCAGATAAATTATTTTAATGATCACCATTGTTGCCCTACATTTTGCAATGTCTCTATCTAACGAAGAGACATTCATAGGATCAGAATAAAAATAACAGAGGAAAGCATATGTTTAAGCGCAACGTTCTATTGGGAATTTGTCTGGTGTCGGCCTGCTTCAATGCAACAAGTGCTGAGATGGACCCAAATCGAGATGATCGTTTTGATACCAAATTTGTTTATGAATCTCGCGTCACAATCGATACACAGCGAGTGACCGTAGGTCAGAGTAAGTATGGTGAGCGGGGTATTATTTGGATCACAGGTGGCGAAGTCGAGGGTCCGAATATTAAAGGTAAGATTATCCCTGGCGGTGGTGATTGGCAGTTAGGTCGACCTGATGGCGGCAAAGATCTTGATGCTCGATACGCACTGTTAACAGATGATGGCTTCACGATTCTGATTAATAATAAGGTCACTATCGATTACCGCCCAACCGAAGACAATCCGAAAAACCGTTATGCTCGCAGTGTGCTGACATTCGATGCGCCGTTAGGAAGTCCTTATGAGTGGATGAATCGTTCCGTATTTCTGGGCACGTTAGATCGCGCCTCAAACTTTGAGGAAGACCCTGCCGTGATCATTCGGGTATGGGAGCTATTATAAACTTGCGGTGAGATGGGCGAGGCCCAACTAGCCACTAAGATCGAAGCGCAGGCCGCCATGTCGGGGAGGACATTTCTCATTCAACTGAGGTGCTGGCGGCTTGCGTATCGAAATCGATTATTTCGCGTTTGGTGCTGTGGGTAACGGGTATTCTTTGTTTTGGTCGGCGTTTTGCTGCGGTGCTTGCCACTGCTTTTCTAGCGGTAATACACCGGCCCAAACTGGCCAATCAAAATCTTCGTCGTCATCAATCGCGCCTTCTGCACGCATTTTGACACTGGCTTCTTCGATCTTGATACGCACCAAGCCGGTAGCCTTCACTTCAATGTCTTTTACGGGGCGCAAACTGTCCCAACGTCCCGGCGAGACTTTATCGAGAAACAGTTTGAAGTGATGCATTTTGACATCGTAATCATCAATCGGCTCCGGTACGCCGAACAGGGTTACCGAACGGTAGTTAACCGAGTGGTGAAATGCCGAGCGCGCCAACACCAGACCGTCTAGCTCACAGATATTGATACAGACCTTTTGTCCTTCTTTGACTGCGCCGTGGGTATTACGGGCTTTGCTGTGTGCGTGCCAGTACAAGTATTCCCCTTCACGCCAGTGGCATGTGGGTGTGACAAAGACTTGGCCATTTGCTTGCTGACCAATGTGACACATTAAGGTGTCATCAATGATTTTATAAACGCTGGCTTGATCGTATTGGGCGCGGCCTGCCCCACGCTTTACGGTACTGGTTGGTGTTTGTAATGAGTCTGACATCTGGCTTCCTAACTTCTACTGGGCTCATGGATGCTTTTAGATTACGTCAGTTTGGTGTTGTCAAAAATAGCCAGATTAGTATTTTTATTGCAGTCCAGTTAGAGAGTCATACATAAAAAAACGCCTACTCACACAAGTGCAAGCAGACGTCCACAGGAGAGGTTTGGCTTTTAAGTGATTACAAGCCTAGCGAGCCTTTGACCGCGTCTAGGCCCGATTGACCTGAAGTCGTTGTCACACCATCCAGCCACTTATCCAGCACGGCAGGGTTTTTCTTCAGCCATGTGCTCGCGGCTTCGTTAGCAGACATGCCTTCATCCGTCATAGAGATAACGGTGTTTTCCATATCGAGAGTGAATTCCATATTTTGCAGCAACTTACCGACATTGCCGCATTCTTGGCTGTAGCCTTTACGTGTCACGGTATGGATCGTGGCACCGCCGTAGTTGGGCCCAAAGTAGTCGTCGCCACCGGATAGGTACTGTAGATCAAAGTTCACGTTCATTGGGTGTGGCTCCCAAGCAAGGAAGACGATGAACTTATCGCGCTTCACCGCACGTGCAACCTGGGCCAGCATGGCTTGCTCACCAGACTCCACCACACGCCATTCGCCTAGACCGAAATCGTCTTTCTCGATCATGCCCATTAGGTTTTGGTTGGCCGGAGAACCTGCGCCGATGCCGTAAATGCGCTCACCAAACTCTTTGCTGTGTTTTGCCAAGTCAGCAAAGTCCTTAACGCCTTGGTCGGCGACATATTTTGGAACCGCTAAGGTGAACTTCACTCCAGTTAAGTTGGTACGGATGACGTCTAAGTCGCTTTTATATTTATCAATAAAAGCTGTTTGCGCAGGCATCCAGTTGCCTAGGAAAACATCGATTTCACCGTTTTTGATGCTTTCAAAACCAATCGGCACGGCCAACAGTTTAATGTCGGTTTCGTAACCGAGGGCTTCAAGAACCGTGGTAGCGAGGCCATTCGTTGCACCAATGTCGGTCCAACCTGGATCGGTCATGGTGACTGTTTGGCATTGCTCAGGGACCGCGGCGTAGGTGGTGCTGGCCGCTGCTGTGACCAGTGTCGCCAGCAATGTTTTATTCAGTTTTGAAAGGTTCATCAATCGGTTCCTCTGTGT
>NZ_CAKZKO010000037.1 GCF_937123705.1 uncultured Paraglaciecola sp.
GGTGGGTCGTGCTGGATTCGAACCAGCGACCAATTGATTAAAAGTCAACTGCTCTACCAACTGAGCTAACGACCCATTTTCAATTTTTCTTTCCGCCTCACTGCGAGGGCGGCATATAATACTCAATTGAAATCTATGTGCAACCCAAATGACATGAATAATTCAATATTCTCAACTGTTTGCTGAAAAACCGAACAGCCGAGTCTATTTTAAAGCTCTTTGAGTCGCTTTTGTGCCAATTTAGCCGACGAAGAATTTGGGAAATCACGAATAACCTGCTCCCAAAGTTGTTTCGCACGAGCAGTATTGGAACGCTCCATTTCTGTTACACCCAATTTTAACGTTGCATCCGCTCTTTTGCTTGATTCAGGATAATTCGAAATCAACGACTGAAACTGACCTCCTGCCCCTTCCCAATCTTGCTTATTAAATAATAACTGTCCCAACCAATAATGAGCATTAGGCACATAACTAGAGTCGGGGTAGTTTTGTAAGAAAGCTTGAAATTCAGGAATGGCTTGATCATAAAGTCTATCTTTAAGTATCAAATTTACTGCTTTGTCATAAGCTTCATTTTCATTAGCAGATACTGGCACATCTACTTGCGTAGAGGCCGTATTGATGGCTGTAGTTGGTGCATTTGAGGGCTGCGCTTTAACCGCTGCTATTCGCTTATCTATTTCAAGATACAGCTCTCTTTGACGTTGCAGGATTTTCTCTAACTGGTAATTTTGAACTTCTATGGCGCCACGAAGTTCATTCACTTCGTTTTGCATGATATCCAGTTGTTCTTGTTGACGATGCTGAGCTTCTGTTCGGGTCGAAAACTTTCTTTCAAGCTCAGAAATACGCTGTTCGCTACTACCTGTTGTCACATCTGACACAGGCGCAGGAGCCGCAATAACTGCGGCTCCATATAGTCCTAGCAAACTGATCGCTAAGGTGCGTTTTATCATATTATGCTTCTATTATTGGTAAACCAAAACACCGCGACGGTTTTCAGCATAGGCCGCTTCAGACATATTGTTGTTAACTGGCTTTTCTTCACCATAAGAAACAACAGAAATTTGTGATGCGCTAACACCCGCATTCATTAAGTAGGTCTGCACAGACTTGGCACGAGATTCGCCCAATGCAATGTTATATTCAGGTGTACCACGGCTATCACAGTGACCTTCAATCACGACTGCTTGGCCTGTGTTTTTCACTAGGAATGCAGCATGTTGATCTAGGATGCTATAAAATTCAGAACTAATACTGGCACGATCAAAATCAAAATAAACCAACTGATTTCCCAATGCTACAATCTCTTGCTGCATCTCTTCTTCAGGTGTCAACATAGGTGCAACTGTACCCGTTTCAACCATCGCATTGCGTGCTTCTTGTGCTTTACGATCGGCTTCTGCTTGCTCTTGGGCAACTCTCGCTTCTTCAGCCGCTTGTGCTGCACTATCGTCAGTTGATGTACATGCCATCATAGTTACAACTGGAAGAGCAATAACCAACCCTTTTAAAATTTTATTTAGTTGCATTTTTTTTCCTGTTTTTATCGGAGTTAAGTAAAATATAAAAATTAACGTAAAAATGGTGACCAAGTCGGCGCTTTCACTTGGCCTTCGGCCGCTGGCAATAACGCTTTAAACCTGCCATCCAATGACACCAAAGATAAGACTTGCTTTCCTCGATGCAATGTACTGTAAATAATCATACTGCCGTTTGGGGCAATACTAGGTGACTCATCTAAGTAGGTTTTAGTTAAAACCTGTAGATTGCCATTTGTTAAATCTTGCCGTGATATATGGTAATTACCACGAGTACGATTCACCATTACCATCTGTTTACCATCTGGAGTAATTGTACCACCTAGGTTCATTTCGCCTTCAAAAGTCAGGCGTCGAACCTTACCAGTAGCTAAATTTACGCGATAAATCTGAGGTTTACCACCCCGTTCTGAACTAAATATTAAGCTCTTACTATCTGGTGTCCAGCTTGGCTCAGTATCAATAGCCCTATTTTTGGTTACTCTGCGTAGTCGTTTACTGGCAATATTCATCACATACAGTTCAGGATTACCGTCTTTTGATAACACCAATGCAAGGCTTTTACCGTCAGGAGAGAATTTTGGAGAACCATTGATACCGGAAAAACTGGTCATTTGGGTTCTTTTCATGGTGTAAATATCTTGAATAAATATTTGTGGTCGCTTGTTTTCAAAACTTACGTAAGCCAATTTGGTTCCGTCGGGAGACCAGGATGGTGACATTAAGGGCTCCAATGAACGCAACAAAGTGGTTTCGTTGGCACCATCATAGTCAGCGACTATCAATTGAAAAGGTAAGTTATGTTGCTCGTTATCACGCACTATTACATAGGCGATACGGGTTAAAAATGCGCCACGCTCACCCGTTAACTTTTCATATACCACATCACTAATTCGATGAGCATGACGTCTAAAGTCATTCCCCGAAATCGTCATTCTGCTTGCAGCTAATACATGATCACTACTCGCAATCAACTTACCCGCACTTAATACTTGTGACTGCCCACCGGTAATTTGGCCTCGCAATACATCGATTAACTGGTAAGACACTGTATACCTATCAATCCCCGACAATTCAACTTGTCCCACAAGCACCGCCTCAACGCCTTTCGACGCCCATGCGCTGTAATCCATTTCTTTATCAGAAGTAGGATATTGCGGCATTGCGCTGACATTCACTGGGTTAAATTTACCGCTGCGACGTAAGTCGGCGGCAATCACAGTGGTGATTTTCTCTGGCATAACCCCCTCACCAACCCATTTAAATGGCACCACACCTATTGGCCTAGAGGTATCGACGCCCTCGCTAATAACAATTTCCAAAGTTGCAAAACTGTGAAAACTGACGCTGAAGATAAAAATTGCAAACAATAATTGTTTCGTTATAGATAGTGTTTTAGACATTATAATTCTGGCTCTACGGTTAAATTAATTTCACGTAATTCTTGGTATACATCGTATTCTTTAGATACAGGCAAAGTGTCAGATTTAAATACTGCAGCTTTAGCCGCTCGACAGAGAATGGTATTCCCACCCAACTCTTTGACTTGGGTGACTAACCCATTAGATGCCAATCGAATATGTAAACGACAAGACTTTCCTTTCATTGCATCATCAACAATCAAGTTTCTCTGAATAGTTTGTTTAATCAAAGCTTGGTATTTTTGCACTTCACTCAATACTTGTTTGTTTCTTCTCTGTTGCCTAGCGGCCTGCTCAACCTGAAGTTGCTCCTCGAGCATTTTTTCTTGTGCGGCTTTTTGTTTCGCTGCTTGTCGCTTTCTATCCGCTTCTTTTTTTGCTTGCTCTCGCTCTCGTTGCTGTTTTGCTTTTTTGGCTTGTTCTTCGGCTTTTCTTTTTTCTAACTTTTTGCGTTTACGTTCATTTTCTAATTGCTTGGCCTTTTCGCGCTTTTTTTTAGCCCGCGCCGCCACTGCCGCTTGTTCAGCTCTTTTCTTATTCAATTGTTGCTGTTTACGTTTTTTTGCTGCATCGGCCGCTCTTTTCTCAATCGCTTGCAGCCGCTTTTGTTCTTTTAAAATCTTGGCCTTTTTAGCATCCTCGACTTTCTGTAATTGTTCTTGCAGTGCCTTGGCATCAACCACTATCGCTTCAATTATAGGTTGAACGTTTAATGGTTCAGGTGTCGTTTTGGGCATAGAAAAATGCCCACTTATTAACAAGCCAGCTATCACCATTACATGTAGAAACCCAGAAACAAAAAACGCTATACGTAACTTAGACATCTAGATGTTTAGCCTTCAGGCGGTGTAGTCATTAAGCCAACAGAAGGTGCCCCTGCTTTTTGCAATAACACCATCAATTGCACGACTTCACTATATGCCACTGCCCCATCACCTTTAACAACCACAGGCTTTTCAGGTTCCCTTTGCAGAATTTTAGCCACTAAGGTCGCCAAATATACAGCTGTCATGGGCTCTTTTTGGCTATTTCCCACATTTAAATAATACTGACCTTTAGCGTCAACGGTGGCAATTAATGGCGGTTTTAACTCTTCTTCTAAGGGCTGGGCCTCAGCTTTGGGTAAATCAACTTTAACACCTTGGGTAATAAGTGGCGCCGTCACCATAAAAATAATCAGCAACACTAACATTACGTCTATATAAGGCACCACGTTAATTTCTGAAACTGGGCGTCTGCGCTTTCTAACATACATAATCAATCAACCTATGCAGTAGGCTGGGTTGATTGTGAAGGTTCTGCACCCGATGCCAATGCTTGCCTGTGTAGGATGCTGGAAAACTCTTCCATAAAATTGCCGTAGCTATTTTCTAGTTTTTCAACTTGATGACTAAATCTGTTGTAGGCAATAACGGCAGGAATAGCGGCAAATAGTCCCATTGCCGTGGCTATTAGTGCTTCAGCGATACCCGGTGCGACCATTGCTAATGTGGCTTGTTGTTGTCCACCTAAGGCAATAAACGAATTCATGATCCCCCACACAGTACCGAATAAACCAATGTAAGGGCTAATTGAACCCGTGGTTGCTAAAAAAGGTAAGCGATTTTCTAAGCGGTCAATTTCACGGGACAATGCCACCCGCATCGCTCTTGATGTACCTTCCATAATGGCCACTGCTGGTGTACTAGTGTTTTTTCGTGAGCGTACAAATTCTTTAAAACCAGCGCAAAACATACTGGCCATACCTTCTAAAGACTGGCGCGCCGCTAATTCTTGATAAAAGCGGTTCAAGTCGACACCAGACCAAAATTTATCTTCAAACTTTTTCATTTCTGAACGAGCAAAACGTAACGCACGGTTACGTTCGAAAATAAATGCCCATGAGGCAACCGATGCAGCAAGTAACAACAACATCACTAGTTGCACCAGCAAACTGGCTTCTAGAATGAGATCAACAAAAGATAACTCAGATGACACGTGAAAATTCCCCTAATATTTGCTTTGGAATAGCTTGTGGCTTCATATTGGATAAATTGACACAAGCAACCCTAATTAATGCGCTAACTAAACACTGTCCATTTGGACTTTTTATTAATTGTTTGAAGACTAAACTAGCACGTTTCAATTCTACTATTTCAGACTCAATACACAACAATTCATTGAAACGAGCCGGCCCATGATTATCCATTTCAACCCGTTTGACGACAAAACCCACAGAACGTTCCAAAAGGGTGTGTTGTTCTGTACCCATTTGTCTTAACCACTCTGTTCTGGCGCGCTCAAAGAATTTAAGATAGTTAGCATAATAAACTATACCACCCGCATCTGTGTCTTCGTAATACACTCTCACCTTGTGTTTATGTTGTTTCATAGTAAAAATACGGAAATAAGCCTAAAAACAAACTGAATTTTACATCTCAACTCAATAAAAAAATACCACATCTATGAATTGTTATGCTATCAATCATTCGACACTCAAAAACTAAAAATATAAAAACACCTGTTTAAAGCGGCGCTGGGCATATGTTCTAACAATATTAAATGAAACCTTAGTTGCCATAAAGCATGAATAGTTATTCACCTTACGCAGCAAGCAAAAAATAACTAAAGCAATACAAATAGTAATAGAACAAAAAAGCACCCTACTTATAATAACCTTAATTTTCAACACCTTAAAAAGTAAATGCGATGTTAAAATTACTTTTAAATTTTTTTACATAAATAACGCATTAGTTTTTCTAATCATTAAGGGAATTTATTTCAATTGAAAATTTGCTGCATGCATCTACAATGCACGCAGTTTTTGAACGCACATTATTATTTTCATTTTCTGTAAAAAATGTTGTGCCTTGTTTATAGACCTGTTCCCTGGATTTATTTCCCTTGACACTAGTTGTTTGGCCCACATCTTATATGTGGGTTTTTTTTTGTCTAAAATTCACGCTACCAACCCAGCCTAAAAATTAATCTACTGAATAATCTTTACCAAAGTGTAAAAAAGCTCGTTGTGAAGCTATACGCCCTCTAGGGGTGCGTTGTAAAAATCCTTGCTGGATCAAAAAAGGTTCAATCACATCTTCTATGGTTTCTCTTTCTTCACCTATAGCGGCTGCCAAGTTGTCTAAACCCACAGGGCCTCCCATAAAAGTATCGATAATGGCTAGCAGTAACTTGCGATCCATATAATCTAGGCCTTCTTTATCCACGTCCAAAATATCCAAGGCTTGGCTTGCCACATCAAGGGTGATATTGCCGTCGGCTTTGACTTCTGCAAAGTCTCGAACTCGGCGCAATAAACGATTACTAATACGCGGGGTGCCACGAGAACGTCTTGCTACTTCTAGGGCGCCTTCTTGTTGTAAGCTTAAGTTTAAGTAACTGGCTGAGCGTTCAACAATTTTGGTGAGATCTTTGATCTTATAAAACTCAAGACGCTGCACTATGCCAAAGCGATCTCGCAGCGGTGAGGTTAACGAGCCTGCTCTTGTCGTCGCTCCAATAAGTGTAAAAGGTGGTAATTCTAATTTGATAGAGCGCGCGGCTGGGCCTTCACCTATCATAATGTCCAGTTGATAATCTTCCATGGCTGGATACAGGATCTCTTCTACCACTGGGCTCAAACGATGAATTTCATCAATAAACAACACATCGTTTTCTTCAAGATTAGTTAACAGCGCGGCAAGATCGCCTGCCTTTTCTAATACCGGTCCCGAGGTGGTTTTAATGTTCACACCCATCTCATTAGCCACAATATTCGCTAAGGTGGTTTTACCTAACCCCGGCGGCCCAAAAATTAATAAGTGATCGAGAGCATCGTTACGCTTTCGCGCCGCCTCTATAAAAATGTCCATTTGCGAGCACACGTGATCTTGCCCCGTATAATCGGCCAACATTTTGGGTCGAATGGCGCGATCAACAGCTTCATCTTCATGGCTAGCGGTGGGTTTGATTATACGATCAGCTTCAATCATGTTGTTTTATAAATCATTATTAATAGTGTTTTTTTATACAGTAACAAAAATATTGAAAGGCGTCTGTAAAAGACTGACAGCAATTCGTTTTTTTAGGCTTTGTGGTGCTATGCCATGGCCCTTAAGGCTTCGCGAATAAGAGTTTCACTGTTGATATCGTCTTTATACACAGCATTAATTACCTTACTGGCTTGGGCGGCTTTATAGCCTAAGGCAAGCAAGGCACTTAGTGCCTCTTCTTTAGCGTCGGTACGTTGCACAAAGGTATTTTCAACAGGCAAGTCAGGGCTAAGATGCACAGTTTCGCCATAACCTTGCTCTTTAGCCAACTTACTGAGTCTATCGCGCATTTCAATTACTAGGCGTTCGGCCGTCTTTTTACCAACACCGGGAAGCTTTGTAAGCCCTGTTACATCTTCCATACTCACACATTGCATAAACTGTTGAGCGTTCATACCTGACAATATGGTGAGGGCTAGCTTTGGCCCCACACCACTGGCTTTTATAAGCTCCCTAAAGACTGCCCGCTCTTGTTTATTGGCAAAACCAAACAATAATTGTGCATCTTCTCGCACCACAAAATGAATACATAGATTGGCTTCTTCACCAATTTCGGGCAATTGATAAAAGCTGGTCATGGGCACTTGTACTTCGTACCCCACGCCTCCTGCTTCAATCAAAACTTCTGGTGGCTGTTTCTCAACCAATATGCCACGAATATTACCTATCATTTTGTTTCCTTGAATGTGCTCATACAACGTATTAACGCAAGCGACCGCGCACCGTTTTAGTGGCTTGACCCGACATTTTAATGAGACTTTGTTGAGTATGGTTGTGACATAAAGCCACAGCCAGAGCATCAGCAGCATCGGCTTGAGGTTTGGCAGCTAAACTTAATAAATAGCTCACCATATGTTGCACTTGGGACTTATCGGCACTGCCTTTACCTACTACTGCTTGTTTAATTTGTCTGGCGGAATATTCGGCAACGGGCAAATCAAAGGTAGTGGCGGCAACAATAGCAGCGCCCCGAGCTTGGCCTAACTTTAAGGCTGAATCGGGGTTTTTAGCCATAAACACTTGTTCGATGGCAAACTCAGTGGGCTTAAATTGTTGAATAATCTCACTTACACCATCAAAAATTTGCTTTAAACGTGCGGCTAATTCATCACCTTGCACCCGAATACACCCACTGCCAATATACTCGGATTTTTGCCCGACTTTTTTGATCACGCCATAACCGGTTATGCGTGAACCAGGATCGATCCCTAAAATAATCGCCATTACCTTAAATCACCATTTATCAAGGCAGTTTGGTGACAACACCTTGTAAAACTATGCTCTGGCATCGGGTACATATAAAGCAATGGCCTCGCGATTAGTGTCTGACCATACTTTTTGCATAGCAGAAGATTTATCTAACCATAAATAAGCTGAATGCTCTGTCAACTTTATTTGCTGTTGGCTGGAGACTTCAAGAGCGAAAACATGCTCGGTATTAAAACGGGTGTTTGGAGGATAACGGTGTTTCCAGCGGTCGCGAATTTCATAAGTGTTGATTTTTTGGCAATCTAGCAACTTATAGCCATGCTGCTTAATATCTATGCCAGTTTCTTCAAGCACTTCGCGCTTTGCTGTTTGAATGGGTGTTTCGCTGGGCTCTAATGTGCCTGTAACGGATTGCCAAAACATGGGATCATCATTGCGCTGCATTACCAACACCTGCCCTAACGCGTTATACACAACCGTTAAGGCAGACTTGGGAATACGATACTTAGATGGCATTAAAAGGCTAAATCAGTCCGCTTTCTTTTCAATCACAGTTTTAACTGACAGCTCTTTAAGCTGCTCTGGGTTTGCTTCACCCGGGGCATTCGTTAAAGGACAAGCCGCAGTGGTGGTTTTAGGGAAAGCCATCACATCACGAATCGAGGTTGCGCCTGTCATTAACATCACTAAACGGTCTAAACCAAAGGCTAAACCAGCGTGTGGCGGCGCACCAAATTTAAGGGCTTCGAGTAGGAAACCAAATTTCATTTCAGCTTCTTCATCGCTTATGCCTAATAAAGTAAACACTTTAGCTTGCATATCTTGTTGGTGAATACGCACCGAACCACCGCCTAATTCGCAGCCGTTTAATACCATATCGTAGGCATTCGACAAAGCGCCAGCCGGATTTGCGGCTAGTTCATCTGGTGTCATATCTCTAGGTGCAGTAAAGGGGTGATGCAAGGCATGAAACTGTCCGTCTACTTCTTCAAACATTGGGAAGTCTACTACCCAAAGTGGTTTCCACTGACCTTGCAATAGCTCTAAATCTTCACCCAGTTTAAGTCTAAGAGCACCTAAAGCTTCAGTGACAACAGTATTGCTATCGGCACCAAATAAAAGAATGTCGCCACTTTGAGCGCCGCTTCGTGCAATGATGCCCTTAGCGACATCTTCATTTAAGAATTTTAAAATAGGCGACTGCAAACCTTCCATGCCTGCGTCTAGATCATTCACTTTCATCCACGCTAAACCTTTAGCGCCGTAAATACCCACATACTTGCCATAGTCGTCGATTTGTTTACGTGACAGTGTTGCCCCGCCCGGTACCCGAATAACCGCTACCCTGCCTTTGGCATCGTTAGCAGGACCTGAGAACACTTTAAACTCAACGTCTTTTAATAAATCGGCCACGTCGGTTAGCTCTAGTGGGTTACGTAAGTCAGGCTTATCGCTACCAAAACGGCGCATGGCGTCGGCATAGGTCATGCTTGGGAATTCACCTAAATCGACTCCCAACATTTTTTGGAATAAATCTCGCACTAAACCTTCGGTAATAGCCATAACACCATTGGCATCAAGAAAGGTGGTTTCAATATCAATTTGCGTAAATTCAGGCTGGCGATCGGCACGTAAGTCTTCATCACGGAAACATTTTACGATTTGATAGTATTTATCCATACCCGACATCATCAACAACTGCTTAAACAATTGTGGTGATTGCGGCAGAGCAAAAAATTGACCTTTATGAGTACGACTCGGTACTAAATAATCCCGGGCACCTTCGGGTGTGGCTTTGGTCAAAATTGGGGTTTCGATATCCAAAAACCCATCGTTTTCTAAATAAGAGCGCACGCTACTGGTGACTTTAGCTCGAAACTTCAAACGGTCGCTCATTAAAGGGCGACGTAGGTCAAGGTAACGGTATTTTAGACGTTGTTCTTCAGAGTTTTCTTGATTCCAATCAAGTGGTAAAGGCGCGGCTTTATTTAAGATAGTCAAAGATTTACCTAACATCTCGATTTCGCCAGTGGACATATCTTTATTCACTTGGCCTTCAGGACGTGCGCGCACTAAGCCTGTTAATTGAATACAAAATTCGTTACGTACACTGTTTGCAATATCAAAGGCTTCGACTAAATCAGGGTCGAATACCACTTGTACAACGCCTTCACGGTCGCGCACATCGAGAAAAATAACCCCACCTAAATCACGACGCCTATTAACCCAGCCACATAAAGTAACGGTTTGTCCGATATAAGATGAATTGATATTGCCACAATAGTCTGTGCGCATGAAAAACGACCTCTAAAAACGTAAACACTGATGAAAAATAAGGCCGCGTAGTATATACCCAAACCAGCTCAAAACAACTGCTCAACAGATTTTTTGGCCTATGAGGCACTTCAATCTGTATGATGGATAAAAATAATAATCTCAGAGCAATTTATGTCAACACCCCTTTCCCATATTCGCGTACTTGAACTGAGCCGCATTTTAGCCGGACCTTGGGCTGGGCAGATGCTGGCAGACCTAGGCGCAGAAGTGATAAAAGTTGAAAAACCCATTGCAGGCGACGACACCCGTCACTGGGGCCCTCCCTATTTAACCAGTCAACAGGATGCAAACCCAACAAACTCAGCGTATTTTTTGTCTGCCAATCGCGGTAAACAATCCATTACCGTGGATATTCGCCAAAAAGAAGGGCAAGCAATTATTCATCAACTTGTAAAAAGTTGCGATGTGTTAATAGAAAACTTCAAAGTAGGGGGTTTACAAAAATACCAACTAGACTTTGCCAGCTTGTCGGCCATCAACCCCAAGTTAATTTATTGTTCAATTACAGGATTTGGGCAAAATGGCCCTTATGCCCAACGAGCCGGTTACGACTTTTTATTGCAAGGCATGGGTGGCCTAATGAGCGTAACAGGCGAACCAGACCATCTACCAGGCGGTGGGCCGCAGAAAGTGGGCGTGGCCTTAACCGACATACTTACGGGCATGTACGCCACTACCGCCATTCAAGGGGCAATAATTGAGCGTGAAAAATCAGGGCTCGGCCAACATATCGACTTAGCGTTACTCGATGTACAAGTGGCCTGTTTAGCCAATCAAAGTATGAATTATTTAGTCGGCCAAGAAACCCCAAAACGTCTGGGCAATGCCCACCCTAATATTGTGCCTTACCAAAGCTTTGAAAGCGCCGACGGACACATTATTTTAACCATAGGTAACGACTCACAATTTGCCGATTTTTGCCAAGTGGCAAACTGTTCTGAGTTAATACACAACCCTCTATACGCCACCAATCAAGCCAGAGTGCGCAATCGAGAGGTGGTTGTGGCCCATTTAGCAAATATCATCAAAGCAAAAACCAGTGATTTTTGGTTGCAAGCTTTAGAGCAAAAAGGCGTACCTTGCGGCCCTATAAACGACATAGCTCAAGTATTTGACAACCCACAAATACAACATCGCAAGATGCAAAACACCCTCACTCACCCTAAAAACGGCCAAGTACCTATGGTGGCCAACCCCATCAATTATTCGCGTACACCTATAGCCTATAATCAAGCACCGCCGAATTTAGGAGAACATACTGACAATGTGTTGGCAGAAGTCTTGGGGTATGACTCAAATTTAATCACTCAACTACGACAATCAAAAACTATTTGATGACAAGTTACACTGTATTTAAAGGCACTGGATTCCATATAACGACATTCGGGAACGACAATAACCGGTTTTAGCTGCATAGGTCGTCCTCGCGAAAGCGGGGACCCAGTGACTTTTGGGTTATTATTAACTCATTTATTTGGGGCGGCATTTTTGACAGCAAGGCACTGGGTTCCCGATAACAGCGTTCGGGAACGACAATAACCGGTTTTAGCTACATAGGTCGTCCTCGCGAAAGCGGGGACCCAGCGACTTTTGGGTTGCTAAGAACTAATTTGTTTGGGGCGACATTATAGACAGCAAGGCACTGGTTTCCGATAACGACATTCGGGAACGACAATAACCGGTTTTAGCTACATAGGTCGTCCTCGCGAAGGCGGGGACCTAGCGACTTTAAGTCAACGAATCTGCTTTAAAAAATTAACTAACCAGCGCATCACTAATACATCATCGGCTTCATGGGTGAGCGTGGCGCTGCCAGCCTCAATGACCTCTGCGCTGATGCGATCTCTGCGGGAGTCCATTAGGGCATAAGAATATTGGCGACTAAATTCTGGGTGCCCTTGTAATCCTATAAAATGCTCGCCGACTTGTATCATGCTGTAAGGGCAAAAATCACTACTCATAAGCACTTGTGATTGCGGCGGCAGTTCACATATTTGATCTTGGTGGCTGACCACTAAATTGATCTCGTTTTTGCTGGTTATCATCCAGCTTTGTTTGGCTACAATTTGGCTACCAGCAATACCAATGCCCCAACCTTTTGGTGATTTTTCAACCCGCCCACCTAACGCCGTGGCGATAAGCTGATGGCCAAAACAAATACCCACAAAACCAATACCGGCAGCATAAAGCTTACTAATAAAGGCTTCTAATTCGCGGATCCATAGTTGCTCGTCATTCGCACCATGGCGACTGCCGCTGGTCATGTAGGCATCACAGGTATAAATATCCTCAGGCAGTTCGCGGTTTATGGCCGAGATATAAACAATTTCCAGCTGATAATCAATCTGTTGCAATAACCCAGTGAACATATCGGGGTAATCGCCAAATTCCCCTTGCAGCTGGGGCTGTACGTGATCGCAAATTAAAATGCCTAGTTTCATTGCTTATAACTCACCTTCGATCGCTGCTAAACACAAGGCTGAGTATTGCTGCGCGCTTAACTCAATAGGATTGCCTCCTGCTGCACCATCTTCTACTGCCATCTGGCCTATTTTCTCGATTTGTAAGCTATCAATGCCTATTTCGCTCAGGCTATGGGGAATGCCAAGCTCTGCTCTTAAAGCCAAAATCCACTGCAAAAAACCATCAAAACTGCTGTCGTTAAGTTCAAGGTAACGGGCTAAACGTTCGATCCGCGGCTCAATTGCACTGCAATTGGCTTTGAGCACATAAGGCATTAACACGGCGTTGAGTAGTCCATGATGACTGTCATACAAGGCCCCAAGGGAATGTGCCAATGCATGCATACCGCCCAAACCACGCTGAAAAGCCGTGGCCCCCATAGTTGAACTAACCATCACCTGCGCTCTGGCCTCTAAATCGCTGCCATTAGCCACAGCCTTTGGTAAATGATTTTTAATCAGGCGAATGGCCTCTAAGGCAACACCTTCTGCCATGGGATGATAATAGTTGGCACAATAGGCTTCGAGCGCATGAGACAACGCATCCATACCTGTGGCCGCGGTAAGTTTAGGGGGTAAACCCACTGTAAGTTCAGGGTCGAGTATCACTATGGATGGCAACATCTTGGGATGAAATATCAGGCGTTTTAAATGCTGCGCTTGGTCGGTTATCACCGACGCACGCCCTACTTCGGAACCCGTGCCCGAAGTAGTAGGCACGGCGACTACAGGTGCCATGCCTTGGGTGTTGACCCGAGTCCAGTTATCGCCCACATCTTCAAAATCCCATAGCGGACGATCTTGACCTACCATCAAAGCCACGGCTTTAGCGGCATCTAAGGCCGAACCACCACCAAAAGCAATCACCCCATCATGTCGACCTTGTTGAAAGGCAGCCACGCCAGCGGCTACGTTCTCGCTGGTAGGGTTGGCTTTAATCTGTGAATAAATGGCGCATGTTAATCCTGCTTGTTGGCAAATTTTGACCGCATGTTGCGTCATAGGTAAGTCTGCAAGGCCAGGGTCGGTGACCAACAGCGGGGCTTGCATACCTAACTCTTTACAGGCCTCTGCTAATTCACTAATTCTGCCTATGCCGTTGCGAATGTTGGTGGGATAATTCCAATTAGCGTTAAATGTGTCTAAATTCATGTCAGTACTCTTAATTCTTGTGCTTTATTTTTTGCTTAAGGCTTAGCTAGGCATTTTTAAGTGGAAAGATTTAGGGCGCGTTACCCCTTGGTAACCTAAGGTAGACAAAGTACAACCCCGTCCTGAATTTTTAACCCCGGTCCATGCCAACGCTGGGTCGAGGTAATCACAACGATTTAAAAAGAAAGTACCAGTATCGAGTTGCTGTCCAATATTTAACGCAGTTTCGGGATCTCGACTAAATACTGTAGCAGTTAAACCAAACTCAGAATCATTCATTAAGGCAATGGCTTGTTCATCGCTGTCTACTTTCATAATGCCCACTACCGGACCAAAACTCTCTTCTGTCATGACCTTCATGGAGTGATCCACATTAGTCAATAATTGCGGCGCTAAATAAGGCGTACCTTTTTGGCTAAGTGGAAAATCCGCTTCCTTGATATGAGCTACTGCACCTTTTGCTACGGCATCGTCAACCTGCCCTCGTACAAAATCAGCGGCAGAGGTTCGCACTACTGGGCCTAAGGTTGTGCTTGGGTCGTCTGAGCGCCCTAATTTGTAGCTATTCACCAAGGCGGTTGCTTTAGTAACAAACTCATCATAAAGATGTGCTGCAACATAAATACGTTCTATGCCACAACAAGATTGCCCTGAATTAAAAAACGCCCCATCGATGCAGGTTTCGACGGCCAAATCAATATCGGCATCGGCTCGAACATAGGCTGGGTCTTTACCGCCCAGCTCAAGTCCCACACCAATAAAACGTCCACTTGCGGCATTTTCGACCATAGCACCACCGGCTACCGAGCCTGTAAAAGCCACATAATTAACCAGTGGATTTTTAATCAAGTTCTCAGTATCGCTATGACTCATATGTAAAAACTGAAACACCCCTTCAGGTAAACCCGCCGCACTAAAGGCTTTAGCTAACTGCTCGGCGCATAAAGGGGTTTGCGCAGAATGCTTTAATATCACCGCATTTCCCGCCATGATCGCCGGAATAATGCTATTAATAGCGGTTAAATACGGGTAATTCCAAGGGGCTACCACAAAAGCGACCCCTAAAGCTTCACGCTGAATAAAGCGATTAAAACCAGCCACTGCTGGCAACTCAATTGGCGCAAGTGATTCATCGGCAATGGCAATCATATGCTCTGCTCGTTCAACCATGCCGGCAATTTCACCTTTAGCATATTGGATAGGTCGCCCCATCATCCACGTGATTTGCTCGGCAATTTCATCGCTGCTTTGTTTAAAGGCTGCCAGCATAGCCAAGCAAATGTTACTACGCTCAGTGATTGAAGTTTGCCGCCATTGTTGCTGTGCGGCCACGGCGGTGTTCACCGTTTGTTCAATTTGAGTTTGCTCGGCTAAGTCGCGCTCTACATATATCGAACCATCAATGGGTGAGATGGTATGTTGTTTGTTGTTCATAATTTATTAACTCTTAAATAATTTCAAAATAACGTGATAATTCCCAATCGGAAACATGTTTGCGGTATTCACGCTCTTCCCATTCTCGCGATGCGGCAAAGTGTTCAACAAAGGCTTCGCCAAACATCTGTTTTGCTGCGGTTGATTGTTTTAATCGACCTGCAGCTTCAAATAAAGTCGCTGGCAAGGATAACTCTGCCGGATGCTGTTGCTCGTAGGCGTTGCCTTTTACTTGGGCCAAAGGCTCGAGTTTATGTTCGATACCATATAATCCAGAAGCCAATGCAGCGGCAAGAGCAATATAAGGGTTGGCATCGGCTGCGCCTAATCGATACTCCACTCGTTGGGATTTAGCCGAGCCAGGAATAACCCGTAAAGCTGTGGTGCGATTTTCAACCCCCCAAGTGGCTTGCAAAGGAGCCCAAAGCCCAGGCACCATGCGGCTAAAGCTGTTGACCGTGGGCGCTATCATCGACAAAAACTCTGGCATTAATCGTTGTTGCCCCGCCAGAAAATGCCGCTGGGTATCACTCATATTGTGCGTTTTAGTGTCGTCAAAAAAGGCCGATGAACCATCTAAATTTGTCAGTGATAAATGAATATGACCACTTTGACCCGGTAAATCACCTGACCATTTGGCCATAAAGGTCGCCATCATGTCGTTGCGCTGGGCCCATACTTTGATAAAGGTTTTAAACAGCGCGGCTTTGTCGGCGGCGTCACTGGCGTTGTCGTAAGCCAGTGCGGCTTCAACTACGCCCGGGCCAGTTTCGGTATGAATGCCTTCGATGGGCATATCCATATCTTCACACAAGGCTAGAATATCGCGATATAACTCACCGTGAACTGAGTTTCTGATCACCGAATAACCGAACATACCAGGCGTGATGGGTTTAAGGTTTTTAAAACCTTTGTCCCGCACCGATTCGGGTGTTTCGTTAAACATAAAGAATTCATATTCGAAGGCCGCAGTAGCGTTAAAGCCCATATTCTCCGCTTTTTTTAGCACCCTTTGTAAGGTGCCTCTAGGACAGATTTGTTCGGCGTCCCCTGCAAATTCGGCGATAAATAACAACATATCACCTTCAAAAGGCAAAGAACGACAACTGCTAGGAATGATGCGTACCGGTGCGTCGGGATACCCAGTATGCCAACCGGTGTAAGTGGCGTTGTCATACAATTCGTCGTTTGAATCCCAGCCCATCACTACATCACAAAAGGCAAAACCACTGTCCAGAGAAGAAAAAAACTTCTCTTTACTCATGTATTTACCACGCATGATGCCGTCGCTATCAAAAATACCTACTTTAATATGCGTTAAATTGCGCTCTTCGATTATGGCTTTAGCATCAGCAATGTTTTTTACAGCTCGTGGATCTAACATTATTTTATCCTTGGAAATAGAAGAACGATTGGTAGCGTCAACAAGGAATTATCCCTCCTTGTTGTTTATGATTGATTTAACTCTGATTCGGCAGAGTTGATGGCCGCAAACTCTTCATCAGGCGATTTAGCCACCAGATGATGACGACTGTAGAACACAAAATAAGCCACCAGCACCGCATAAAACACCCCTGCCCATAATGCAGCATCTAAGCTCACAACAAAGGTACTAGCAAAGGCAATGATGGCTAAAACTAAAGCAATACCTGTGGTTAGGGTGCCACCTGGAGTACGATAAGGACGGGCTAAGTTGGGCTCTTTTTTACGCAAAATAATGTGCGACAACATCATCAAAGCATAGGAAATAGTGGCGCCAAACACCGCCATAGTGATCATAAGATCCCCTTGACCCGTTAGCGACAACAAAAAGCCAATCACACCTGGAATAATTAGCGCCATAGTCGGTACTTTTCGGCTACTAGTAATCGACAAAAAGCGTGGTAAATACCCAGCTCTAGATAAGGCAAACACCTGACGAGAATAGGCAAAAATAATAGAAAAGAAACTAGCGATTAAACCAAATAAGCCCACCACATTTACAAATGTAGCCACACCAGAATTTTCACCATAAGCCACTTGTAATGCCCCAACCAAAGGCGCGCCGTGATTTTTCATCAACTCTGAACCTGCCACACCCGGCGCTAAAAACAACACGCAGAACGCAAAAATCAATAGAACCACCATAGCCGTGATAATCCCCTTAGGCATATCTTTGGCAGGGTTTTCGGTTTCCTCTGCCGCTAAAGGCACACCCTCTACCGCGAGAAACAACCAAATAGCAAAAGGAATAGCGCTCCAAATACCAATGTAGCCCTCTGGCAAAAACGTACTGGCACCACTGGCCTGCTGATTAACCGCAATATCGAATAAATTGTTGTAGTCAAAGTGCGGAATTAAACCCAAGGTAAACACCAACAAAGCAATACAAGCAATGCCCGTTATCACCATCATGATTTTTAAGGCTTCGCCGGCACCAAATAAATGAAAACCCACAAACACAAAATAACAGGTGGCATAAACCATAGGCCCATTCAGACCAAATAACTCATTGACATAACCACCAATAAACACCGCAATGGCCGCAGGCGCAATTGAATACTCTAAGAGAATAGCCGTGCCGGTTAAAAAACCACCCCAAGGCCCCAAAGCCCGGCGCGCAAAACTATAACCACCACCCGCAGTAGGAAGTGAAGAGGATAATTCAGCCAATCCAAAAATCATAAAGGTATACATCACCGCAATTAACACAGTGGCGATTAACATACCGCCCCAACCGCCCTGCTCTAATCCGAAGTTCCAGCCTGAAAAATCACCGGAAATAACATATGACACCCCAAGGCTAGCTAACAAAATCCAACCCGCCGCGCCTTTCTTTAACTGCCGTTTATCCAGATAATCCGACGACACCTGATCGTACTCAACGTTTGATTTGGAATGAGACATGCTATTTTCCCTTATGATTGCTTATGTTTATTATTATGCGGATCTACTATTGAACGAAGCGAGTTGAAGATCTCAAAATTCAATCTAAGTGCATAATATGATTAATATTTGTAGACAGCAAATACATAATCCCAGCTAATCATTCCATTATCTAAATAGCAGAACTAAAGCAACAAGATCAAGTGAAAATCAAACCACTCATTTAGTGGTTTTAAGCTGCGAGAGAATAAGTTAATTTTGTATGAATGTGTTTGCTGTGAATGTATATTATTCATTGAGTTGCTTTGAAATATATTGAACAAAATCAAAGGATAGCGGTTTTTAAACACTATCCTTTAGATTTTTTCTTCATGAATGAAACCTAGCATTTGCCTCGGCTAAGATATTTCGCCTTCTATTAAACAGTACCAGGCTAACCACCAACAACAAAACTCCCCCGAAACTGCCTGCGTTAGTTCTTTGCATGACAATGATAGTGACTTCTCCTTGACTTTCTCCTCCATTACCATCGTTTACTGTGTAAGTAACGGTATCAACTCCCTCAAATTCAATAATAGGCATATAAATCAACAAATTATCATAAATAGTAACACTTCCTTGCTCAGCACTAGTATTAACTAAGATAAGTTCATCATTGTCGAGATCGCTATCATTAAGCAATACGTCAATCGCTATTGGCATTTTATTACTAGTAGTAACTTTATCATTAACTACAACTGGTGCTGTGTTTTCAACTACGTTAATAGATACCTCTCCATAACCTGTGCCACTATCACCATCATTCACACCATAAATAACAGTAGCTAGACCAAAGAAGTATGGTTCTGGTTGATAATACAACTGTTGATCAACAATGGTTACATGACCAAAATCAACATTAGCGCTAGTTATGTTTAAGTTACCGGTACCAGAATCATTTGCTAACACGTCTATCATTAACAATTTGTTTTGCGCTATCACCACTTCCTCTGGCATAACTTTGGGTAAAGGATTGTTGTTACTCCAGATAGCGACACCTCCTGGGTCGACAATTTGATTATTCGGCATCCCATCATCATCATTAGGTCCGCCATCTTCGATCGTTAACTGCACGCACCAATGTCCTGCAGTTAATCCTACAGTCCAATTTTTATCATTGGGCGCTGGGCAATAACCCATTTCACCTGCGGCGGACGACAAATAATTATTGGTGTCTACAATAAATTCCCCCCAAGCTGTATCTGACCGTAACTTACGATAAAGTGCATTTTCAGGGATCGGCAAACGCTGGGGTAACACCACACTCACACTTTGTCCTGCAAGCGGCAGATCACTTATAATAAAATCGAATATTCCCCCAATGATGGTTGCCTCTTCGTCCGGTGTCACCGCTGAACTATCTAGCAGTAATGATCCAGCGCTATGGCTTACTGAATTAACCCCCTTGCGTAAGCACGTACCCGACTCAGTTTCGACAAGAAATTGTAGGTACTCATCAACCTCTGTAGATTTCAGATTACAAGGGCTGTTATTATCTAAGTAATTAGCCATACCATCGTTGTCATCATCACCATAACCTTCAACATTATCTGGTATTAAATCACCATCTGAATCCACTTCAGTTAACTCTGGTAGCTGGTCTACTATCTGAAGGTAAGTAAAGACCTCGATACTCAATGGGTTATTACCGTCATCCGTAATTGTAAGTGAGAGTTTTTGTTGTCCTAGCATTAAGTCAGTTGGGTCAAAAGTAAAGCTGGCCTCATTGCTATCGATGTCAACTAATGAGTTGCTTTCATTTTCCCACGTGTAGCTATGGCTATCTTGACTATTGGCATCGTAGACCGCACTGGTAATGACTACATCACCTAATTTTTTATCAATTAATGTACGTTGTTCACTATTTTGAGAAACCATCAGGCTGACGTGTGGGGCAATATTATTTTCAGTAATCGTAAAGGTAAACCGTGAGTTTTCACCGGTATTAACAGAGCCATCAAGTTCAATTATCAACGTTTCATCCATTTCTACTGATGTATCTTCAAAGATATCAAACTCAATATACCCCATTAATCCCGACTCAATAATCAACTCTCCAGATACGAGGTTATGATCATCACTGTCTGCACTTCCTGTGACAGAATAAGCAACGATAACCGGGTAGATTGGGGATATTCCATTTAAATGAACCGCTACTTTATAGCGCTTTCCTTCATTGCCTTGTTGATCTTTAGCTAAGTTAATTAATGGATGAACGGCTACACGTTGAGTCGCTACACGGCTAAAGCCTTCACTGTCTTGTGCTTGCCAGTACAACAGATGATTTCCAGGACTGAACCTTGTATTACCATCTACAAGAACAACAGGCACAACTTCCCCTTGGCTATCAAAAGCGGTAGCAACACCTAAATCAACTTTAGTAATTAAGGCAGTAGCATTAACATCTATATCACTAGGCAGATTAATGACTGGCAATAAGTTATTGCTATAATTATCAAACCTAATCATAGCTACGGCTTTACTGTTTTCATTGCTTGTTTCGCCATCACTAATCACATATTGCAATTCAATTTCACCTTCAAAAGCGCCCTGTAATTGAAAGAATAATTCGCCTGACTCAATAGTCGTGTCACCAAACGAACTGTTGGCATTCATAATGACTAGTTCATCATTTTCGACATCACTATCATTTACTAGCACATCAAGTGCATAACGGCCGTCTTCACGATAATCAAGTATAAAACTATCATTTTGGGCAATAGGCTCATCATTTATAGGATTAATCGTTAGCGATATCGTGGCAGGATCTGAATGATCTGAACCATCATGAATTTTATATGTAAAACTATCGGTGCCATTAACGTTAGGTGCGGGTGTATAAATCCAAGAATTGCCAGAAGATTGAACTAAAGTGCCTTGTGCTGGCGGTGTTGAAATGACATAGGTCAACTCATCGTTATCAGCGTCTGTACCAGTTAAGGTAACGGTTAGCATGCTATCTTCATCAAGTGTCAGTGTTTGATCATTAGCGACAGGCGTTTGGTTCGTATTAATGACCGAAATTGTAAAGGCCGTTAAACTTGCACTGGCTCTCGCACTATCTGTCACGCTAATTACAATACCAGAATATTCACCTGCATCAGTTTTTGATGGCGTGCCTGTTAGTGCTCCGGTTGCAGTACTAAAGCTTGCCCAGCTTGGCTTGTTCGTTATGCTAAAGGTTGTTGTATCACCAGCATCAGCATCAAACACTGTTGGTGTAAAACTATAACTAGCCCCCTCTAAAACGCTGGTTAAAGGGGAGCCTGAAATAATCGGAGCAACATTAGGCCTTGGCGCTAGGATTAAGGTAATAGTCGACTTATTTGAAACATTATAATCAGATAGTGTTCTGCCATCTTCTAATTCCTTGCCACCAAACAGCAGAATTTGTTGATCCGCAGGGATCCCTTCTTTATCTTGAATTTTCTGTCTTATATTATCAATGGTATCAGCAGGCTCTACGTCTAATGTTATGGTGTTCCCCGTAGGTGTCTCAACGAAAATCTGCATAGCTTGTATACTAAATGAGCAGAATATAAAAAGTACCGCTGTTACTAATTTCATCCCAGACTATCTTCCTTTACTGTTCTATTGAAACTTTTATAATGATTTCAAAATTTCGAATAAAGTGGAAGTTTAATCAACATCTTTTGACGTGATTAAATTGGAATAATATTTTGAAGTTTATTGTCGAACATTGCCTAGGTTATTCGTTATATAGTTAAGCTAACCATATTTTGAGGTGATTTTATGATTCGACTTTGTTTTCGTTACTTATTTTTGTTGTTTAGCACGTTTTACTTTTGTGGTGTTCTTGCACAAAGCGCTAGCTTAGGGTCTGAAACTCGGCAATTAGAAACGGGGCAAAACTCGCCCCCCGCTTCAATTGAAGATGTGAGTTGGATAGCGGGTTATTGGCGAGGTGAAATTTGGGGTGGCCAGTTTGAGGAGATGTGGTCTGAGCCTTTGGCGGGTTCGATGATGGGATCGTTTAAGTTTGTCGAGAATAAGCAAATAAAGTTTTATGAGTTGATGACCATAGCTGAGCATCAAGATAGTTTGATTATTAGGCTTAAACATTTTGCACAAGACTTAAAAGGTTGGGAGGAGAAAGACCAGAGCGTGGATTTTAAATTGGTGAGACTAGCCGATAAAACGGCTTATTTTGAAGGTTATACCTTTAAACTGATTGGCCCAAATGAAATGCATGTGTTTGTGATGATTGGTGAGGAGGGTAAAAAACAGGAAACCAAGTTTGTGTTTAAGCGCCATCGCTCACAGTAATATGCCAAACCTCTTCGTGGTTAGTTATTGGCTCAAGAGGTTGTGCAACATGCCAGTATCCATTCACGTATACCCCTAATACTTGGTCATTTTGGAGGATTAGCAATGCCGTCTCTCGTATCCAAGGGGCGATTTTCCATTGTTTAAACCATTGTTTGATGGGTTTAGAGTGGTCGCTACCTTGGGGGGTAAATCTCAATGAGTAACCTCCCATTTTAACGGCAATAGGGCCTAAATTTGGCTTGATTGTTAGCTGAGTTTTTTTGTCTATATTCCCGTCACTAGAAAACACAAGATACCCCATATTATTCGGCAATGTGATGCTTTTCTGTTGTTGCCAAATTGTATTGAAGATGACTTTTTCAGGTGGCGTTTTAATGACAAATAACTGTTGGTCAAAACGTCTAAACTGCCAGCCATTCCACTGCAATATAGGTGTGGCGTCTTGTGCCGCATTTAATACTTCTGGGCTGAGTTTATTTAGCACTGTTAACGATGGGCTTTGAATATTTAATTCAGACAACCAATAACGTACTAGTTGATGTAGCCAAGGTTGACTGAGTTGTTTTAGCGCGGCTATTTGCAAACTATTTTCTGAGGCTTTTATTAATTGCAATTTTTCGGCGCTGCTTGCATCCAATAGACTTTGTTGTTCGGCGCAAAGCGCGGCACTTCTGGCCACTGCTTGAGAAATCTCTGGCCAGCGTTGTTGCAAAGTAGGCAGTACTTTATGGCGCAAAAAATTGCGTTCAAAGTCGGTATCTTGATTGGATTCATCTTCACACCACTTTAACTCATGTTGATGTGCATAATCCAAAATGGCCTGCTGTGATACATCGAGCAGGGGTCGGTAAAATCCGACTTGTTGGTTTGCTTGTAAGGGGCTAGTCACTAACCATGTGCGGTTCATGGCTGATAATCCTTTAGGTCCTGCGCCGCGTTTTAATTGCAATAAGAATGTTTCGAGTTGGTCGTCTTGATGCTGCCCCAACAACACTTGGCTATCGGCTGGCGCTAACGCCACTAAGTTCTGATATCGGGCTGCTCTGGCTTGTGCTTCGAGGCTTTGCCTAGGGGCTGCTTGTACAACCACCTTTGCGGTTTGAAAGCTTACACCTAAAGTTGCGCAAACTTGGCGGCAGTGGTCCTGCCATTTATCTGCGTGTTGACTTAAGCCATGGTGGATATGAATAGCGTGGATCTGGAAATCGAAGTTTTGGCTTTGTTTTAGGTGATGAAGAGCATGTAGCAACACGTGAGAATCAACACCTCCACTGTATGCCACAACAATATCTGCTGCATCCTTTAATGGTGATTTAGATAGATGTTGTTGTAGTTCACTAAGCAGTGACATAAGTCTCCAATAATAAAACGAGGCTCCCGATAAAAGCCCTCTGGAATGACGTGTTGGGGCAGTTGGGAATGTTTAACTTAATCTGGCATTTCTGCAGGTTGTTAGTAAGGGGTGATACTTTACCCTAAAAGCAAAAGCGATTCCCGATAAAAGCATACGGGAATGACGTATTGGGGCATACGGGAATGACGTATTGGGGCACGCGGGAATGACCTGTTGGGGCATTCGGGAATGACGAGTTGGGGCACGCGGGGATAACGTGCTAGGAACGTTGGGAATTTCTGATAAAGCACTCGGAAATGACGTGTTGGGAAAGTTGCGGTGCATCGATAAAGGCAGCCAGGAATGCCGTGTTAATGCATTCCTCAATGGCCGAGACTTAAGGTGTGGCTGTAGAAATACCCTTTGGTTGTTTAACAATAGCCAAATGACATTAATCGTTCGTAACGCTCAGCTAACAACTCTTCTTTAGATAAACTCGAAAGCTGCGCCAATTGTTGTTTAATTGTGGCTTTTAAGTTAGCGGCCATGCCGTCGTAATCTCGGTGGGCGCCACCTAAGGGTTCGTCGATGATTTGATTGATCAATCCAAGCTCTTTAATTTGACCTGCGCTCACGCCCATGGCTTCGGCTGCTAGGGGTGCTTTTTCGGCGCTTTTCCATAAAATAGAGGCGCAACCTTCCGGTGAAATCACTGAGTAGGTGCTGTATTGCAGCATGTTAACTCTGTCGCCTACACCAATTGCCAATGCACCACCAGAGCCACCTTCACCAATAACGGTACAAATAATAGGAACTTTGAGGCCCGACATGACCTTAAGGTTACGAGCAATGGCCTCACTTTGGCCCCGCTCTTCTGCGCCTACGCCAGGATAGGCCCCTGGGGTATCGATAAAAGTGATTATAGGCAGGTTAAAACGCTCAGCCATTTCCATTAGGCGTAATGCCTTGCGATAACCTTCGGGTTTAGGCATGCCAAAATTACGTTTGATTTTTTCTTTGGTGTCTCGGCCTTTTTGATGACCGATGATCATCACGGGTTGCCCGTCTATATTGGCTAAACCACCTACTATGGCTTTGTCGTCTGCAAAAGCACGATCACCAGCCAATTCATCAAATTCGGTACAAATACGCTCTACATAATCATAAGTATAGGGGCGCATAGGATGACGAGCAATTTGCGATACTTGCCATGCACCTAAATCAGCAAACGTTTTGCGGCTTAGTTCGGCACTTTTTTCACGAAGCTTAGTGATTTCTTCTTCGATATTAACGTCAAATTCGCCCCCTTGATTGACGAGTCGCAACTCTTCAATCTTAGCTTCCAATTTAGCGATGGGCTCTTCGAATTCTAAAAAATTTACACTCATTGCACACCTAATAATAATTGTTTACAGCTTTTCATTTTATTGCTTCTATCAAGCTGTTAATGAAATTCCAAGTCAACCTGTGGTTTTCCTAAAAGCTGTTGTAAGTCATATAATAACTCATCTTGCGGAGTTACATACCACTTTGCACCCAAAGTTAACGCAACTTTAGCGTCTGGATGTACGTATTGTATCTGAACCGGACAACTTCCACCTTGATAAGGCTGTAAAATTGTTTGCAGTTTAGCTACTGTTGTAGCGTTACACCAGCTTGATTCTAAATGTACTTGTAGCCCTTTGGCATTCTTTTCGCGGGCTTGAACTAAGTCCATGGCATCGCGGGCCGACATTGTATTGCCACCAGAGAATTCATCAAATCTGACCTGTCCACTTATGACTAATATTTTGTCTTCTTTTAACAATTCTTCGTACTCTTCAAGCATATCAGGAAAAAACCTGATATCCACTCTGGCACTTTTATCGTCTAATGTGACCAACGCCCAGCGGCGACCTCGCTTATTGGTCATGACTCTTACACTTAACACTAATCCCACGGCATAGGCCACTTGATCTCGGGTGGTGGGTTTTATATCCACTAGCCGGCATGGGGCATAATGCTTAATTTCATTTAGATACTGATTAATTGGATGCCCAGTTAGGTACAGTCCTAGGGTACTTTTTTCTCCATCTAACCAGACTTTTTCTGGCCATGGAGTTACATCGGCAAAAGCCTGTTGTACTTGTTCGGGCTCGGTGTTTAATAAGCCGAACATATCGGATTGCCCCGATGTCTTATCTTTCGCGTGTTGTCCAGCGGCAGCCAAGGCATCCGGTAAAGAAGCCATCAAAGAGGCGCGATGCGGGCCTAAGTTATCTAGCGCACCCGCTAACACTAATTTCTCTAAAATACGTTTATTAATGCGTTTAAGGTCAACTTTGGAACAAAAATCAAATAAATCGCTAAATTTACCTGTTGCTTCTCGCGCCTCAATAATAGCCTCAATAGGGCCTTCTCCTACCCCTTTTATCGCTCCAATACCATATACAATTCGGCCTTGTTCATCCACAGTGAACTTGTGATTTCCGGCATTCACATCTGGGGACAAAATGGTCAGCCCCATGCGGTTACATTCGTCAACCAAAGTGACAATTTTATCAGAGTTGTCCATATCAGCCGACATAACCGCCGCCATAAACTCGGCGGGGTAATGGGTTTTTAACCATAAAGTTTGATACGACACTAAAGCATAAGCGGCAGAGTGAGATTTGTTAAAACCATAACCCGCAAACTTTTCTACTAGATCAAAAATTTTGCCTGCTAGTTGAGGATCAATGCCATTGCCTTTTGCGCCATCTTCAAAGGATCCCCTTTGCTTTTCCATCTCTTCGGCTTTTTTCTTCCCCATAGCTCGGCGTAATAAATCGGCGCCACCTAAGCTATAGCCCGACATTTCCTGGGCTATTTGCATCACTTGTTCTTGATACAAGATGATGCCGTATGTGGGTTGTAGGATCTCTTTTAGACACTCGTGTTGGTATTCGGCGTCGGGATAGGAGACTTCTTCGCGACCATGTTTACGGTCGATAAAATTATCTACCATGCCCGATTGCAACGGGCCTGGTCTAAACAATGCAACCAGTGCAATTATGTCTTCAAAGCAATCTGGTTTCAGACGACTGATGAGCTCTTTCATGCCACGAGACTCTAGCTGGAACACAGCTGTGGTCTCGGATTTTTGCAATACTTTAAAGCAATTTTGATCCGTCAATGAGATGGCAGCGATATCAATATCGATACCTTTGCCTTGTTTGATCATATCAATTGCCCATTGAATGATGGTTAGAGTTCGTAACCCCAAGAAATCAAACTTCACTAAACCTGCAGTTTCAACGTCGTTTTTATCAAATTGGGTAACGGGGTTTAACCCTTCGTCATCGCAATACAGAGGTGCAAAATCAGTTATCACTGTTGGGGCTATAACCACGCCACCAGCATGTTTTCCTGCATTACGAGTAACGCCTTCAAGAATACGACACATGTCTATTAATTCTTTAACGTCTTCGTCTTGATCGTACAACTCTGGTAAACGAGGCTCTTCAACAAAGGCTTTTTCTAGGGTCATGCCAGGCGTGGCTGGAATAAGTTTGGAAATTCTATCCACAAAACCGTATGGATGATCTAGTACCCTGCCTACGTCTCGTACCACGGCTTTGGCCGCCATGGTGCCAAAGGTAATAATCTGGGATACAGCATCTCGGCCGTACATTTCTGCCACGTGATCGATCACTTCGTCACGTCTGTCCATGCAAAAATCCACATCAAAATCTGGCATGGAAACCCGTTCTGGGTTCAAAAAGCGTTCGAATAATAAATCGTATTCAAGGGGATCAAGATCTGTGATATCCAGTGCATAAGCCACCAATGACCCCGCACCCGAGCCACGGCCTGGCCCTACTGGAATATTATTGTCTTTACTCCATTGAATAAACTCCATCACAATCAAAAAGTAGCCTGGAAACCCCATTTGGTTGATAACTTTAAGCTCTATATCTAGGCGTTCATCGTACTCTGGGCGCTTTTCAATACGTACTTGTTCATCGGGAAACAAAAAAGCTAAACGTCTTTCTAGGCCTTCCTTGGATACCTTGACTAAAAAGTCTTTAATATCCATACCTTCAGTTGGAAAGTCGGGTAAAAAATAGGTACCAAGTTGAACTGTAGCATTACAGCGTTTGGCTATTTCTAGGGTATTTTGAATAGCTTCTGGAATGTCCGCGAAAAGCTCAGTCATTTCTTCGGCGCTACGTAGATATTGTTGCTCTGAGTATTCTTTAGGCCTACGGGGATCGTTGAGTGTGTAACCGTCGTGAATAGCCACGCGAATTTCGTGGGCATCAAAGTATTGTTTATCTACAAAACACACTTCGTTGGTCGCCACCACTGGCAAGTCGTATTGCTGGGCCCATTCTACGGCTCGGTGGATATAGTCCTCTTCCCCAATCCTACCGGTACGCGTTAGCTCTAGATAAAATCGCTCAGGAAAATGTTGTTGATAAAACTGTGTAACTTGTTGGGCAATTTCCATATTTCCTTTGGTTAAAAACAAGCCCAGATCACCTGCTTTTCCGCCAGATATCACCAACACACCTTGATTGTGATCCACCAGCCAGCTTCGATCAATCACAGCTCGGTCTTTGATACTGCCACGTAAATAGGCTTTGGAGACTAAAAGGGTGATGTTTTTATAACCTTTGTTGTCCATTGCCAGTAAAGTTAAACGTGATAAAGTCCCTTCAAGTTCGGGGCTTTGCACCCAAAAATCCACGCCAATAATAGGTTTTATGCCGTTATCGTGGGCTTGACTGTAAAACTTCACTAAGCCACACATATTCATTTGGTCGGTTACGGCAACCGCTGGCATATTCAACGCTTTAACATGAGCAATAAGCGGTTTGACCTTATTTAAGCCATCCAGCATAGAGTAGTCGCTATGCACCCGCAAATGCACAAAGTTACTGGGAGATTGTGATAATTGTTCAGTCATTTAAGCGCCTGCTAATTGGCCATCGCGCATTGCAAGAGATTGCTGCACTGGTTTAAAACTCATGCGATATTGTGGAAGCGGCCCAAGTTCGGCAAGTTTAGCAAGATGCAAGGCAGTGGGATAACCTTTATGTTTCGCAAAACCGTATTCAGGATATTGCTGATCTAAAGCTATCATTTCTTGATCTCGGGTCACTTTGGCAATAATGGACGCGGCGGATATCTCGGCAATCAGTCCGTCGCCTTTCACAATAGCTTCGCTTGAATAGTCCCAATTTGGGCAGCGATTACCGTCCACCTTCACATAAGTAGGCTGTATCGATAGCCCTTGCACTGCTCGTTTCATAGCCAGCATGGTGGCATGTAATATATTCAGTTCATCAATTTCTTGTGGGCTGGCGCGGCCTATTGACCATGCTAAGGCATATTGTTTGATATCGGCGGCCAAGAGATGACGCTTTTTTTCGGACAACTTTTTAGAGTCGGCTAGCCCAGCAATATTATGTTGCGGATTGAGGATGACGGCAGCGGTGACCACATCCCCGACCAAAGGTCCGCGCCCTACTTCATCCACGCCAGCAATTAAATGTGTCATTGTTGCGACTCAATCAATTTTTCCACAGCCAAAGCGGATTGTAGGTCGGCGTCTTTCTTAAGGGATAAGTGAAGTTCTGTAAATTTGGCAATGAGTTGCTGCTGTTCATCGCTGTTTGGCTCTTTTAGCATAGGTAATAATAACTCGCTGATACTCTGGGCTGTAACATCATTTTGCAATAACTCAGGAATTAATTTTTGGTTTGCGAGGACATTTGGCAAAGCGAAATACTTAGCTTTATATAACCATTTCATCATTTGATAGGTTATGCCACTTAACTGATAAGCAGTCACCATATTTTTCTTACATAACATGGCTTCTAAGGTGGCGGTGCCAGATGCGAGTAACACCGCATCTGAGGCGATCATTGCCTCTCTAGCATGGCCAATCACTACCTGAATAGATAGTTCGGGCGAGTGGGTTTGCAAATACTCATCAACTTGCCTTTTACGCTCGCGGTTAACCACTGGGATGAGTATTTTCAGCTCGGGTACAAAAGGTTTCAACAACAGACAAGCCTGTATAAACACGTCGAGCAAGGTATCAACTTCGCGTTTTCTGCTACCTGGTAATACCGCCAATACCGTTTCGCTGTTTCTCAGCTTAAGGCCGTCGCGCGCTTTTTGTTGGTCAGGCTTAATCGCAATATCATCGGCCATGGTATGCCCAACAAATTCACAAGGAATCTGATGTTTGTCGTACACCCGTTTCTCAAAAGGAAAAATACTTAATACCAAATCGGTGGCTTTGGCTATTTTAAAGATGCGCTTTTCGCGCCAAGCCCATACGGTAGGGCTAACATACTGCACGGTTTTAATGCCTTGTTTTTTAAGCTTTAACGCTAAGCCTAAATTAAAGTCTGGTGCGTCAACACCAATAAATACATCAGGGGGATTAGCCATAAAATGTTGAAACATCGACTTACGTACGAAGATCAATCTGCGAATGCGGGATAGGACTTCAACCAAGCCCATAACCGACAATTCTTCCATATCGAATAGACTTTGGCAGCCTTGAGCCTGCATTTTTGGCCCAGCTATGCCCTCAAAGATGGCATGGGGGAAGTGATGTTTAAGTTGTTTAATAAGGCCAGCAGCGAGAATATCACCAGAGGCTTCACCGGCAACTATGCCTATCCTAAGTGCTTTTTCGCTCATGATTTAGCGAACTATGCCTCGTGAAGAGTTGGCTACAAAATCGGCTAAACCTTTGATTTCCTGTAAATTCTCTGGCATGGCTAGCATTCGAGTCACGGCTTCTTCCGCTCTGTGTCCTTGACGATATAAAATTTTGTAGGCGCGCTTAATTTGTAAAATAGTATCGCTATCAAAACCTCTACGCTTTAAACCCTCGGCGTTAATACCCCGTGGTTTATTGTCATTTCCTAACATCACAAATGGCGGTACATCGGCAAGAATTATTGCCCCACCTCCAATGAAACTGTGATCGCCAATATGACAAAATTGATGAGCCGCGGTCACGCCTCCCATAATGACCCAATCGCCAATATGCACGTGCCCCGCTAAGGTTGCACCTGTTGCCAATATACTGTTGTCGCCAATGACACAGTCGTGAGCAACATGCACATAGCACATCAATAAATTATTAGAGCCAATTCTAGTGACACTTTGATCTTGCACTGTGCCGCGATGAATAGTGACAGACTCACGAATGATATTGTGGTCGCCAATAATGAGTTCAGTTGGCTCACCGGCATATTTTTTGTCCTGACAATCTTCACCTACAGAAGCAAACTGATAGAAATGATTGCTTTTGCCTATGGTAGTTTTGCCTTTAACGACCACATGAGACTCAAGCACGGTGTTATCACCAATGCTAACATCAGCGCCAATCAGGCAAAATGCACCGACTGAAACATTGTTACCCAGTTTGGCAGAGGGGTGGATAATGGCTGTAGAATGGATCACCTGTTACAGTTTCCTCATAGCGCACATAAATTCTGCTTCACAGGCTTCTTTACCGTCAACACTGGCAATACCATGAAACTTCCAAATCCCTCTTTTTTCTTTGATCAATTTGACTTGCATATCCATACGATCACCTGGCACTACTGGCAATTTAAAGCGCGCCTTGTCGATGCCAGCGTACAGATACAAATCGTCTGAATTGCCTGCTGTTTTAAAACCTAAGACACCAGCTACCTGTGCCAGGGCTTCAAGGATCATCACGCCAGGAAAAATAGGCTTACCGGGGAAATGGCCCGTAAAACATGGCTCATTAAAGGTGATATTTTTATACGCTGATATAGACTCATTAAGCGTATAATCGGTCACTCTATCCACCAGTAAGAATGGATAACGATGCGGAAGCAACTCCATGATATCTTCTATTTCTAGCGTGTTTAATTGATTCGCCAAAGCTGTTCTCCTAAAGTAACCAGACTACAGTAGAACTGTTACTGGCCTTTTTCTAATGTTTTAACACGCTGATTAAGGCTTGTAATATTTCGCAATGCAACCATATTCTTACGCCATTCTTTATTGGCTGAAGCAGGTATACCAGATGAATACACTCCTGGCTCTGAAATACTTTTAGTCACCATACTCATACCGGTAAAAACAACATTATCACAAACATTTATGTGGCCGTTAATACCGACTAATCCGGCCATACTGCAATTCTTACCAATAACAGTGCTGCCAGCAATAACAGAACACGCGGCCATAGCGGTATTCTCGCCCATTTCAACGTTGTGAGCAATTTGGCATTGATTATCGATAATCACGCCATCGGCCAAAATAGTGTTGTCGAGTGCGCCACGATCAATTGTGGTGCTCGCGCCTATTTCAACTCTATTGCCAATAACTACGCTGCCAAGCTGAGGAATTTTTATCCATTGGCCGTTTTCATTTGCGTAACCAAAGCCATCGCTGCCGATCACAGTATTCGCTTGGATTAAACAATCGCTGCCAATTATCACTTCATGATAAATTGTCACATTAGCCCACAACCTAGTATTAGCACCAAGTTGCGCATTTTTGCCGATAAAACAGCCCGCTCCCACCACCACATTGTCGGCAAGTTTTGCACCTGCTTCAATCACAGCATGAGCGCCAACTTTTACGTTTTCTCCGAGAGAAACGCTATTATCAATCACCGCATGAGGCGAAATTTCATGAGCTGGTTCGGGAGTGGTGTCTAGTAACTGTGCCGCTTTCGCAAACCCAACATAAGGATTGGCCATAACTAAAGCGGTACCTTTACAATGGGATAATTCATCTGGATGCAATATTACAGCTTGCGCCTGTGAATCTTGTAGTTGGTTACGATATTTACTATTAGATAAAAATGAAACCTGACCTTCGCCAGCTTTCACTAAAGTAGACAAGCCACAAATAGGCGTATCTTGAGTATCACCCTCGGCTAGGTGCAGGGTTGCACCTATGCTTTGGGCCAATTGTATAAGGCTAATGGCGTGACTCAAAATACCTTCCTTAAGGAACTAGGTGATCTACTTAATTTTTTCAACTTGTTCTAAAACAAGTTTAGATATGTCGCTATCAGGCGCGATATAAGCAACGGCGTTAGCATTCAATATCACGTCGTACTTTTCTTTTGCCGCTACAGCGTCGATGCCTTGCTTGATCAAACCTAACAATTTATTTTGCTCTAATTGTAAGCGCTGTTGAATCTCTTTTTGCAGAGGCTGAGCTTTGCTAGTGTATTCTTCACGTAATGCAATAATTTTGCCTTCTAGCTCTGTTTTTTGCTTTGCACTCATCGTTGCCGCATCACGCTGATTTTTTTCAAGGTAATACTTGATGTCTTTTTCTAAACGACTGACTTCTTCAGTCTTATCTTTAAATTCTGCCGCGACTGTTTCCTGAATACTAGCAGCCTGAGGCATAGCCTGAAAAATGCCTTGCACATTTACAGCACCAATTTTCTGTTCTGCAAACACAGCTGAACTTGCCATAGCTGTTGTTAACAATGCACCTGCAATTAAACTTTTTGTAAACTTTTTCAAAAGGAACTCCTACTTCTTATTGTCCGTGGTTGGATTAGCAACCAAAAAATTAAAATGTTTGACCAATATTAAAGGTGAAGAATTTAGAATCATCACCTTCTCTTTTTTGTATTGGCTTCGAGAAACTAAACACCATCGGCCCCATAGGCGATAGCCATTGTACAGAAACTCCACCTGATGCTCTATAGAGTGTGGGGTCACTATAATCAATTAATCCATCATTGTTATAGATATTATTCACTTCTAAAGAATTATAGCGATCGTAATCAAACTCAGTGTCCCACACATTACCCACATCAATAAATAAGCTGGTACGTACTGAACTATCAAAATCTGCTTCAACAAAAGGGGTAGGCACGATTAACTCAACGCCACCCAAAATCATGGCATTACCACCAAGCGAACGAGTGGAAATAGAAATGGTATCGTTGGAATTGTCACCCAAAATCACATGACCATTAGGATCAGTTACCACTCTTGCTGGCGTCACTTGCACGCCACGAGGTCCGACCGTATTATTTTCAAAGCCCCTAAGTGAATCTGATCCACCTGCTGTGAAATGTTGGGTAAAGGGTAATATTTGGTCGATACCGTCTACGTCACCATAACCATTACCATATCCCATTTTCAACCTTGCTAAGAAGGACCAACGTTGATTGCGCGATATTGGGAAATACCATTTTCCATCAATCTCAGTTTTAAAATAATTCACATCGGAGTTAGGGGTAGTCACACTAAATGATGCCCGTTGAGACGATCCAGCGGTAGGAAATACCCCGCGATTTAAGGTGCTACGTGACCAAGCTACTGATGCCAAAAAGCTATCATAATTAATAGCCGCATCGGGATCATTTGGATCCACAAACTGATTGTTAAAGCGGGTGGTTTGCACATAAGGTTGGCGCTGATATAGCTCAACCGAACTAAAAGTTAGACCAAAATTAATGCGGTTAAATTGATTAATGGGGTAACCAACATTAGCTCCCACTGAAAACTGTTTACTGTCGTATTGAATAAGGTTAGCGGAACTACCGTCAAATTCACTGTAAGAGATTGAACCCCCTAAGCTAATACCATCAATAGTAAAGTAGGGATCGGTGTAAGACAACTGGACACTCTTTTGATAAGAAACCGTGCTGACATTAAATGCTATACGCTTGCCCGTACCTAAGAAATTATCTTGCTGAATGCCCGCGTTGAGGCTTAATTTAGTACGATCTCCGTAACCTATACCGGCATTAAACGCTCCAGATGGCTGTTCTTTAACGGTAAAGTTCACATCAACTTTATCTTCTTCGCCAGGCAATCGCACCGTTTCAAAGTCAACATTTTCCATATAAGTTAAGCGCGACAAACTATTTTTTGATGACTCTAAGGTAGCGTTAGACAACCAAGAACCTTCCATTTGCGATACTGATTGACGTAGCACTTCATCTGCGGTGCCAATATTGCCCTTAAAGTTAATGCGGCGCACATAAATACGTTTACCAGGGTCAACTGACAACACTAGCTTAACGGTTTTGTCTTCTTCATTAATATCGGGAATAGTTGTAACCGTTGGGTAGGCATAGCCAGAGCGGCCTAGATAATTACTGATAAATTCTTCGGTATAGGTTACTTGAGCTTGGTTGTACAACTCACCGGCTCGTAATGGAAGAACCAATTTAATGTAATCTTCAAACCCTAATAAATCACCAATAAGTTCAACCTCGGAAATGCTGTACTTCTCTCCTTCATCGACATTTAATGTGACATAAATACCGGTTTTATCTGGTGTCATAGTGACTTGTGTGGAATCAATATTAAAACGCAAGTATCCACGGTCTTTGTAATAGCTAGTAATAGTTTCCATATCACCGGTTAAGGTTTGCTTCTGATAGCGGGTCTCTGACAAAAAGTCCCACCATGGGGTGTTGAACTTTAACTCTACAAGGTCAAGCAGTTCAGGATCACTGAAGGTGTCGTTGCCCACTACGTTAATTTGTTGGATCTTAGCTGAATCGCCCTCTTCAAAAAGCAGTTTTAGGTCAACTCGATTTCGCGGAAGAGGAGTAATAATCGCGGTTACATCGGCGTTGTATTTACCGATACTGTAGAAAAAGTCCTTTAAACCATTTTCTATGGACGTTAGAACAGTTTTATCTAGTGGTTCGCCGACTATCAAGTTTGCGTCATTTAGACTGTCTTGCAGTTGCTCATCTTTGATATCGTCATTGTCTTCAAATTCAATATTGCTAATAGTGGGTCTTTCCGTCACACGTACCAATAAGGTATTACCATCACGCAATATTTGAATGTTTTCGAAATGGGTAGATGAATACATAGATCTAATAAGTTGAGAGATCCGAAAAGCATTCATTTCATCGCCCACAGTAACAGGCAAATAGGTCAACGCCGCACCTAAGGCAACACGCTGCAAACCTTCAATTCTAATATCTTTAACAACAAACTCAGAACTCGGGGCTGCTTTGGCGAAGCTAGCAATGGATAATATTAATCCGGCAACAACTAACTGTTTAAACTTCATTTATTAATATTCTTCCTAAACGCACAATCTAATTGCTGTGCCTGACCATATGGCCGATAAAAATTATAAACGCGCAATATCATTAACAATTGCGATGCTCATTAATAACAGCAGCAACACGCCACCAATCTTAAAACCAACTTCTTGTACTGACTCTGGGACAGGCTTACCGCTAAAAAGCTCTATAAAATAATAGAGTAAGTGCCCACCATCAAGCACTGGTAGAGGTAAAAGGTTAATTATTCCCAAATTAACGCTAATTAGCGCCAAAAAGCCTAAAAAATACACTAATCCCATGCTGGCACTTGTACCCGCTCCTTGAGCAATGGCGATAGGTCCACTCAAATTTTTAACCGAAACATCACCTGTTATCAGTTTTCCTAACATCTCAATGCTTAGTGTCATTAAGCGCCATGTTTTGTCTATTCCCTTAGAAAAGGCAGCGCCTAAACCATATTGATGCACAAACATCATTCCCTCGGGCCAAGGTTCAAGTGTGGGTGTAAAGCCCATATATCCCTTAGTGGTTTGTGCTTCAGTTTTACTACCGATAGTGCCGTTTAACGTCACAACTTGGTCATTTCTAAGAACCTCAACTTCCACCGCTTGGTTGGGCCTAGAGGAAACATAACCCACTATTTGTTCCCAATTTTCCATACTAGTTCCATCAAGACTGACAATTTTGTCATTCGCCTGAAAACCTATACGCTGCGCTGCCGATCCATTTTCAACATGGCCCAACACATTTAGCACTTTAGGGCGAAATGGACTCAGCCCTAAACTAGCAAGAACCGTGGTTTTATCTGGATCGAATGACCACTCCCTCAAATCAACTGTGGCCGATTTTTCAAAATGGTTGTCATTGTCTGTCCACTTAACAAGCATCTCATCATGGCCAATAAACGACATCAATTCGTAGGCAACATCTTCCCAATCCACAACTTTACGATCACCAATTTGTGTTAAAACGGCATTAGCGGGGATGTTACTTTGGCTTAAGATACTGTCTGGCTCAATACTGCCCACAACAGGTTTTACGGTTTGTAAACCTATTAGGTACATAATAAACAACGCAAAAATAGCAAACAAAAAATTGACAATTGGCCCCGCAGCAATAATCGCTATTCGTTTTAATACATGCTGACGATTGAAAGCATAAGGTAAGTCTTGCTCGGCGACTTCATCGACTCGCTCATCAAGCATGCGGACATAACCACCAAGAGGGATCGCTGAGATGACGTATTCTGTACCGAGTTTGTCTGTTTTTCGCCAAAGCGCTTTACCAAAACCGACTGAGAACCGTTCGACTTTCACGCCGCATCTACGGGCGACCCAAAAATGTCCCCACTCATGTACTGCCACTAAAATTCCCAAAGCAACAATAAAGGAAACCACACTAATGAGAAAACTCACGATCCTACCTTCTTCATTGCATTTAGATTCAACTCAGCAATAATATGCGACGCAAGTTTACGAGCAGACTGATCACTTTGAAGTACCTCTTCAACTGAAACTAAGGTGTGAGATGATGTTTGCTGTAAGCACTCTTGGTTTACTTCTGCAATTTGTGTAAAGCCAATGTGACCTTGTAAAAATGCCTCGACTGCCACTTCGTTAGCAGCGTTAAGCGTTGTGGTCGCATATTGCCCGGCGTCACTTGCTTGGATGGCAAGATATAAATTAGGATAACGCTGGGGCTCAGGCTCAGAAAAGGTAAAGTTGGCCAATTGCTTAAAATCTAAAGGTGCCACACCCGACTCAAGACGTTTTGGGAAAGCCAACGCGTGGGCGATTGGTGTACGCATATCAGGATTGCCCATTTGCGCCAGCACAGAGCCATCACGATATTGCACCATAGAGTGAATAATACTTTGTGGGTGCAACACAACTTGAATATCTGAGGTGTTTAATCCAAATAACCACTTTGCCTCTATAAACTCTAAACCTTTGTTCATCATAGTTGCAGAATCAATAGATATTTTACGGCCCATATCCCAATTAGGATGAGCGCATGCTTGTTGTGGCGTGACTTGGTGCAACTCACTTAGTGTAGAGCTCAAAAACGGCCCACCGGACCCCGTTAACAAAATCTTACTGATCCCAGAAGCGGGTAAATCGCCGTACTTAAAGTCGCTAGGGAGGCACTGAAAAATAGCGTTGTGCTCACTGTCGATGGGCAATACTTGGGCATTATGCTGGTTTGCGGCTTGAATAAATAAATCGCCAGACATAACCAGAGATTCTTTATTAGCTAATAATACTTTTTTACCTGCTGTTACCGCTGCTAAGGTGGGCAATAATCCAGCGGCACCAACAATAGCCGCCATTACCACATCAACCTCAGTGGCGCTGGCCACTTGTTCTAGCGCATCGGGGCCGGCTAAAACTTCACATTTTAGTCCATGTTCCGAGAATAACTTTTTGGCTTGAGAAAATAGCTGTGGATCGGAAATAACCACATATTCAGGAGAGCATGTCTTGGCTTGACGCAATAACAACTCAATATTACTGTGCGCCGTTATCGCATAAACACTATACAGATCAGGATGCAGGCTCAGCACTTCTATTGTGTTTTTACCTATTGAACCTGTGGCGCCCAAAATACTAATTTTTTGCATTAGGCCATCCATGTCACGTAGCAAAATGCAAAAACCGGAAAGGCGGCCGTTAGGCTATCGATTCTATCCATTACACCACCGTGCCCAGGCAATAGCTTGCCACTATCTTTGATACCAGCACAGCGTTTAAACATACTTTCATTTAAATCACCTAAAGCTGATACACCGACGGTAATGGCACCCACAAGAATGTGCAACCAAATACGCGAAGGATCTACTTGATAATGCAATGCAGCAAAAGCAATGATTGCAGACGATGCCATCACGCCTCCCATAAGCCCTTCTAACGTTTTGCCAGGAGATACCTCGGGACGTAACTTATGTTTACCAAACTTAACACCAACAAAAAATGCGCCTACGTCTGCCGCCCAAACAATACCTAACACGTAAAAAATAAGGGACGCTCCATAATAGGGATCAACGTCATACAAGCTGGTACGCAATGAAACCACGGCCACCCATGTGGGAATAAGGGTTAAGAAACCGAAAATTCCCCTAAGTATTTTACTGGTGTACCAAATTGAGCTGTATTTAGGGTAGGCAATAATCATTCCTAGCGATATCACCCACCAAATAGATGCAACACTGAGAATATTAGTATAATGACTGTTTAGTTGCCCTTGATACCAAATTAAGTCAGCGGGCAACACAATGGATAAAATCACGCAACTTGCGGTAACAAGCACAGCATAAGAAATTTTGCTAAAGGTTCGCGTCATACCAGACATGCTGGACCATTCCCACGCTCCCAGTCCAACCACTAAAGCAATGACAATTTGAAAACTCATTAGTGGCAAATACAAAATGGCAAAGAGTGCCAAAGGAGCAAGAATAAGCGCGGTGATAATACGTTGTTTTAACACGTTCGCCTCTGATGTTTATTATTGATGATGTATAGCATGATTAACTTACCTGCTCTGAGGTTTTGCCAAAACGCCTTTGACGTTCATTAAAAGCACTTACAGCCAGTTGAAAACAAGCCTCATCAAAATCAGGCCAAAACTCTTCGATAAAATATAATTCAGCATAAGCTATTTGCCACAATAAGAAGTTACTGATGCGATACTCCCCACCTGTGCGTATCAATAAATCTACCGCAGGAAAATCCGCAGTACAGGTATTCTGAGTAAAGACTTCTTCATCAATATCTGCCATATCCAGTTGCCCACTTTGTACTTGGGCAATAAGGCTTTTGGTTGCGTTAACAATGTCCCAGCGTCCACCGTAGTTAGCAGCAATATTTAACACTAAACTATCGTTAGTTGCAGTCAGGGCTTCGGCTTCACGAATTCTGTTCACCAATTTTTTATCAAATCGACTGGTATCACCAATGATCTTGAGTCTGACGTTATTCTTATGCAGTTTTTTAACTTCGCTGCCAAGCACCATGTTAAAAAGCTCCATTAGAACGCCCACTTCTTCAGCGGGTCGATTCCAATTCTCACTGCTAAACGCAAATAGTGTTAGGGCTTTCACCCCATTTTTTAGCGCAAAGGACACCGAGGCTTTGACTGCTTTAACCCCCGCTCTATGGCCAAAAGTGCGGATTTTGCCTTTCTTCTTGGCCCAGCGACCATTACCATCCATAATAATGGCCACATGTTGAGGCATGCTTGTTGCAACTAGCTGTTCAGATAAATTCATTAATCAAATCTAACTCAATTACACTTCCATTAAGTCTTTTTCTTTCGCAACTAAGATCTCATCTACTTCTTTAACAAAAGTATCGGTTAATTTCTGTATATCGTCTTCACCACGGCGGCTATCATCTTCGCTGATTTCTTTTTCTTTCAATAGCTCTTTAATATCACTATTCGCATCACGTCGAATATTTCGAATCGCCACCTTGCCTTGCTCAGCTTCGGCGCGTACCACACGGATTAGATCTTTACGTCGTTCTTCGGTCAATGCTGGCATAGGTATACGCATCACAGCCCCTGCGCTCATAGGGTTAAGCCCTAAATCCGATTGCATTATGGCTTTTTCAACAGCTTTGGCAGAGCTTTTATCAAACACAGTTAGTGCTAAAGTACGGGCATCTTCGGCGATAATATTAGCTAATTGTTTTAGCGGTGTATCTGTACCGTAATAAGGCACCACAATACTATCCAAAAGGCTTGGATGGGCGCGACCGGTGCGAATTTTGGAAAGTTGCCCTTTTAATGATGTAATGCTTTTTTCCATACGCTGACGCGCATCATCGTTAATTTCGTCAATCATGTAATAGTTTCCTATTTCTATTTTATTTATTTTATTTCTTGGGTATGACAGATTAAGGTACCTTCATCTTCACCCATGACTACCGCTTTCATACTGCCAGGTTTGTTCATATTAAAAACACGAATAGGCACATTATGATCACGAGCAAGGGTAAAGGCGGCTAAATCCATGACTTTTAGCTCTTTCTCTAACACTTCTGAATATGACAATTCTTTGTACAGTCTTGCTTCTGGATTCTTAACTGGGTCTTCATCATACACACCGTCGACCTTAGTGCCTTTTAATACGGCATCAGCCTCGATTTCAATGCCTCTTAAACATGCGGCGGAGTCGGTTGTAAAAAATGGGTTACCTGTACCGGCAGAAAAAATCACCACCCGCCCAGACTTTAATAAACTAATGGCTTCAGCCCAGTTGTAGGCGTCACACACACCATTTAGTGGAATAGCTGACATTAAACGAGCGTTTACAAACGCTCGATGTAAGGCATCGCGCATCGCAAGACCATTCATCACTGTGGCTAACATGCCCATGTGATCGCCCACCACGCGGTTCATACCTGCCTTTGCCAAGCCTTCCCCACGAAACAGATTACCACCACCTATCACCAATCCGACTTCAACACCCAATTCGACAATTTCTTTAATCTCTTGGGCCATGCGTTCTAACACTTTCGGATCAATTCCAAATCCCTCGTCTCCCATTAGGGCTTCACCACTTAGCTTTAACAATATTCTTCGATAAGCGGACTTTGGTGCAATACTCATAGATTGATATTTCCTTAAGGTGATAAAGGCTACTGGTGATTTACGTTTATATATGCTTCTGCCATCTCAAACTCACTAATTAAAAACAGCAGAAGCATATATAAAAAAGCACCTCAATTTGAGGTGCCAGTATTATACCCAAACAACGTCAAAATGCATGTTTCCACTGCAATTAAAATTGTTGGCAGATATCAAAATCTGTAACTTGCTTACTTTTTAGCTGCTGCCATTTGAGCAGCTACTTCAGCAGCAAAATCTTCTTCTTTCTTCTCGATGCCTTCACCTACTTCAAAACGCACGAAGTTAATAACATCGGCACCTTTTGATTTAAGTAAATCAGCAACTAGCATTGAAGGGTCTTTTACAAAAGGTTGACCTGTTAAGCTTACTTCGCCCGTGAATTTCTTCATACGACCAGAAACCATTTTCTCAGCGATTTCAGCAGGCTTACCAGATTGAATAGCGATATCCAACTGAATTTCTTTTTCTTTGGCAACAACTTCTGCAGGTACATCTTCAGGCTTCACATATTGTGGGCTAGACGCAGCAACATGCATAGCAATGTCTTTCGCCAACTCTTCATCGCCGCCTTGTAAAATAGCAACAACGCCGATACGAGCGCTGTGTACATATGCGCCAAGGTTATCACCTTCGATGCTGATTACACGACGGGGGCTGATGTTCTCACCAATTTTGGCCACTAAGGTATCACGTAAATCGCTGATTTTAACGCCATCGATTTCAGTGTTATTCAGTGTATCCATATCATTAATCTTGTTAGCAGAGGCTACTTCGATTAACTGCTGGCCAAATTTAATGAATCCATCGTCACGTGCAACGAAATCAGTTTCACTGTTTACTTCCATCATAGTTGCTACACCATTAGCAACTTTAGTCAAAATCACACCTTCAGCGGCGATACGGCCAGCTTTTTTGGCTGCTTTCGCTTGACCATTTTTACGCATATTCTCAATTGCTAGCTCGATATCACCATCGGTTTCTACCAAGGCTTTTTTACAATCAAGCATGCCGGCGGCTGTACGCTCGCGCAATTCTTTAACTAGGGCTGCAGTCACTGCCATTTTCGTTTCCTCATCAAAATAATTTGATCAAACTATTTGAAATTAAACATTTAAAAACAGGGGCGAAAGCCCCTGTTTGATTTATTCATCATAGATAACAAGGATCTCGTTACCTGTTTAGTGCTTGTTGCTGCTTATCTGATTACTCAGCCGCTTCTACAAACTCACCTTTTTCAGCTTGCGCTTCTAGGTTTTGATCACGTCCATTAATCACGGCATCAGCTGCAGCGTTCAAATATAGTTGAACGGCACGGATAGCATCATCATTTCCAGGTACGATGTAATCAACGCCATCTGGGTTTGAGTTAGTATCAACTACTGAAACAACTGGGATACCCAAGTTGCGTGCTTCAGTGATTGCAATGTGCTCGTGGTCAGCATCAACAACAAACAATACGTCTGGTAAACCACCCATGTTTTTGATACCACCTAGGCTAGTTTCTAGCTTAGTCATTTCACGGGTAAGCATTAACACTTCTTTTTTGGTTAATTTTTCGAACGTACCGTCTTGGCTTTGTTGCTCAAGCTCTTTTAAACGTTTGATTGACTGACGAACTGTTTTCCAGTTAGTTAACATCCCGCCTAACCAGCGTTTGTTAACATAAAATTGGTCACATTTGTCTGCGGCTTCTTTCACTGCATCACTTGCTGCACGTTTAGTACCAACAAAAAGGATTTTACCTTTTTTAGAAGCTACACTGCCAACAAAGTTAAGTGCTTCGTTGAACATAGGCACAGTTTTTTCAAGATTGATGATATGAACTTTGTTACGTGCGCCGAAAATGAAAGGCTTCATTTTTGGGTTCCAGTAACGAGTTTGGTGTCCAAAGTGTACGCCTGCCTGAAGCATGTCGCGCATAGATACATTTGCCATTATAAAGATTCCTCAATATGGGGTTAGGCCTCCATACATCCCAGTTCTCGATCCGCTCAGATTAGCTCTTTGCAGACACCCCGAAAAATGTGTCGATGTATGTGTGATATTAATGCTAATTTCTTAGCTACTTCGCGATAATTAACTTGGGTTTTCACCCCCATTAATTTCAACGGTGCGCTTTATAGCATGAGGTATCCAAATATACAAGTTTAACCTCTTAAAAATTGCCCCTTGAATCAATTAACGCGAACTCGGGTTAATTGATTCTAAGAATAGGTTAGTGCTTTCTACGCTATACAATATAAATGTGAAAAGTTAATATATATGTCATGTTTAGGGTCACTGCCCTTTAAAAATCTAAATAGGAATAAAGCATTGTCTGCCATCATAAAAACTCCCGCCGAAATCGAAAAAATGCGCATCGCTGGACGCCTTGCAGCAGATGTATTACAGATGATAGGTAAACATGTGAAAAAAGGGGTGACGACCAATCACCTTAATCAAATTTGTCACGATTATATTGTTAACGAGCAAAAATGCATCCCTGCTCCTCTAAATTATGGTCACCCACCTTTTCCGAAGTCTATTTGCACCTCGGTTAATCACGTTATTTGCCATGGGATCCCTGCTGATAAAAAACTTAAAGAGGGTGACTCTGTCAATATTGATGTAACTGTTATTAAAGATGGTTATCACGGGGACACCTCAAAAATGTTTGTCGTTGGCAAACCCTCTATTTTAACTGAACGACTGATTAAAGTGACACAACAGTCCTTGTATAAAGCCATAAAAATGGTAAAGCCGGGCGCCCGCTTAGGAGATATTGGTTATGTTATTCAACAATATGCTGAGAGCCACAATTATTCCATTGTACGAGAGTATTGTGGGCATGGCATAGGTGCTAGTTTCCATGAAGAGCCTCAAGTGGTGCACTATGGCAAGCCTAATACAGGTGAAACGCTAGAGGAAGGCATGTGTTTTACCATAGAGCCTATGGTAAATGCAGGTAAACGTTACTCAAAAGTATTGCCGGATAAATGGACTGTAGTCACTAAAGACAGAAGTCTCAGCGCCCAATGGGAACACACTTTATTGGTAACGGCTAATGGGGTTGAAATATTAACCTTACGAGATGACGAAGAGATCGACCGCATTATTAGTCACTAAGTAAATTTAAGGCAAGCTATTGTCGACTTATCTAAGGTTAGAAACTTAGATAATCTTAGCTTGCCAGAAACATTGGTAATGTACGCCAGATTATGGCTCTCAGTGGTTCAAACATTCCGTTAATAGAGGTTATTTCATTGTCCTTACAAAGTCTTCTTAACCAAATAAAACGGATCACCAGTACTAACAATATTGGCGCCTACAAAACGATAGTGGCGAACAGCTACGAATGGTTAGATAGTGAATTCGGCACCGAAGAAGTCACTGAATTGGTACTGAGTAGAGCCACCTTTGTGGATGCTTTGCTTCGGCATATTTGGCAACTATTAAGTTTGCATCAAGAGCCGAATTTAGCACTTGTAGCAGTAGGAGGCTATGGACGAGGACAACTCCAACCTCACTCAGATATTGACTTATTGCTACTTAGTAAAAAACCTCTCACCAAAAAACAACAAGAGCCCATTAGCCAATTTATTACCTTATTGTGGGATATAGGTCTGGATGTAGGCCAGTCAGTACGTACTGTCAAAGAAACCTTTCAATTGGCGAAGCAAGACGTCACTATTGCCACAAACTTAGTAGAAGCACGATTACTAGACGGTTGTCAGGCGACCTTCGATGAACTGCAAGATAAACTTAGTTCAAGGGGATACTGGAGCAGTAAAGACTTTTTCCTCGCCAAGTACCAAGAGCAAATTCAACGTCATCGTAAGTTCAAAGATACTTCCTATAACCTAGAACCCAACGTCAAAGAAAGCCCAGGTTGCTTGCGAGATATTCAATCTATTGGGTGGGTAGCAAAAAAGCACTTTAATACCGCAGACGGCATAGATTTACTGGAGCATGGATACTTCAATCAACAGGAATTTAACGAGTTGATTGAATGTCGAGAGAAACTTTGGGGGATAAGGTTTGCATTGCATTTAGTCGCTGGTCGCAGTGAAAATCGTTTGCTATTTGACTATCAGCCCGATGTGGCTGCGCGACTTGGTTATGGCGATGATGGTAAAGCTTCTGTAGAAAAAATGATGAAATTTTTCTTCAGAACAGTGCGACGCATTAGCGAACTCAACAAAATGTTATTGCAGCGCTTTAGTCAAGACATACTAAGTTTAAAGGTCAAACAACAGCTACAAATTAATCAAGACTTTGAGTTACTCGATGGGTTTCTAGCACCTACAAATGATCATGTATTTAATTCTCCCGAGGCTATTTTACGATTTTTATTGTTAATTGCAGACACCCCCGAAGTAATAGATCTACACTCAAGTTGTTTACGTCAACTACGTGTTGCTAGACGAGCGTTCCGCAAGCAATACTATGTTGAGCGAGAGGAATGTCGAACGCTATTTATTCAGCTCACACAGCACAGTAACTTCTTTGCATTAAGCTGGGATATTATGCATAAACACGGAATCTTGCAGGCTTACATTCCCCAATGGGATCATATAGTTGGCATGATGCAGTTTGATCTATTCCATGCCTATACCGTCGACGAACACACTCACCGACTGGTTAAAAATCTTCATCAGTATTCGCAGCCAGATAACAAAAAATTTCCTCGTAGTGGAAACATAGTCAAGAATCTTGATAAACCTGAACTACTATTTATCGCGGCTATATATCACGACATAGGCAAAGGCCGTAAAGGCGATCACTCAAAACTAGGTGCTGTTGATGTTGAAGAGTTTTGCCATCGGCACGGGATCAACGCCATAGATACAGAGTTGATTAGATGGCTGGTTGAAAGTCACTTGCTTATGTCGGTCGTTGCACAAAGACGAGACATTTATGATCCAATGGTTATCAATGAATTTGCTCAAGCAGTACGTACCCATAATAATCTAAACCATTTGTATGTTTTAACGCTCGCTGATATCAGGGCAACAAATGACAACCTGTGGAACGACTGGAAAGCCACTTTACTCAGAGAGTTATATTTATTAACTCAAAAAGCCTTAGATAATGGCCTAGAATGCAAAGTTGCCTTGCAAGACCGAGTAAGCGAGCACCAAGACAAAGCCATGGCCTTCTTAGTTGAAAATGGTATGAACCAAACTCAAGTGTCACAGTTTTGGAAGCGTTTAACGGATGATTATTTTGCTAGATTCAAACCAAAACAAATTGCCTGGCATGCTAATTTGATTTTGGCTGCGCATCCCATGACGGATGATTTTTTACTAGTAGGGACTAGCGCTGATACGTCTAGAGCAGGTGCTGAACTGATAGTATATGGCAAAGACCAAAATATGATGTTTGCCCAAATCGCATCAGTGCTCGATAGCAGAAATTGTTCAATTCATGACGCCCAAATCATGCGAACCCATGATGACTATATGTTTGAAAGCTTTATTATTTTGGAACCTAACGGCGATAGGATCACCTCAGAATCCCGCTTAAACAGTTTACGCGAGGCCGTTGAAACTCAGCTAAATAAGCCCGGCGAAAAACACGTCAACAGGCGTAAAATGTCTAGGCAAATGAAGCAATTGGATGTAAAAACTAAGGTAAGATTTTATCCCACCCAAACCAATGTTACCTTGGTTGAACTTGAAGCTTTAGACGCCCCAGGGTTACTGGCGAATATCAGTGAGCAATTTATCGCTCTTAATTTTAAATTGCACCAAGCTAAAATATCTACTATTGGGGAGCGAGCGGAAGATTTATTTATTATAAACAACAAATTTGATCAGCCCCTTACCCAAGCCGAACAAGTGCAATTAAAGAAACTATTAAGCGAAGCGCTAGATTAGGGAAATAGACTCTATTCGATACAGCCACAAAAACGATGGCTCCCCCGGATTAAAACACTTCGGGGGTAACCACTAGAAAGATGTGGGAATACACTAAACCTTTTTAGCCTTCTTCGCTTCAATATCCACAACATCCGCTTTTTCTTCCGTTAAGAGACTATCCGCAGTAACACCCTTCAATAATTTAGCTAACGAGTCCTTATTTTTGGACAGCATAATCGACAACTCTTCCAACACAGACACATCAAGTTTAAAGCCCTTACCTTCAATGTATTCGCTAAGGTTATCCGCTACATCGAGCATTTTATCGTATTGATCAGCTGCTTTTTTATCTGCACTCACAAACTTTTCCACCCCTTTATGTTCAACTACATAACGTGTAATGACGGCCATAATTTACTCTCTTGTGTTTAACCTTAAGCGTTAGATTAACACAAACACTGTATGTAAAAACAGTTAAATTGTGTTTTGTAATAAAAAGCTTTTACCATTCTAGGTAAGTATTGGTTGTAATACCAATTCATCCTAATAATTGCTATTAGACATGAAAAAACCAGCACTTGGCTGGTTTTTTAAAACAAAACACTACGGGTAATTCAGCGCTAGTGCCCTTCACTCACCATATTCACAGTGTATTTAGGGATTTCTACCACTAGGTCTTCATCTTTAATTATCGCTTGGCAGCCAAGGCGGGACTCTGGCTCTAGGCCCCATGCTTTGTCGAGCATATCTTCTTCTAGCTCATCACCTTCTTCTAACGAATCAAAGCCTTCGCGTACAATAATATGGCAAGTGGTGCAGGCGCATACCTTTTCACAGGCATGTTCGATACCGATGCCGTTTTTTAATGCAAGGTTTAGCACTGAAGTGCCTTTTTCACCTTCTAATACTGCACCATCTGGGCATAACTCTTCGTGGGGTAAAAAAATGACTTGTGGCATAGTGAGATCCTAATATTCAGTAAAATTATTTAATTTATATTTTGTCGACTGATTGACCAGAAAACGCGCTTTTGATTGATTGATCCATGCGTTTTTGGGCAAACACTTCACTTAACTTATCAACCTGTTTGATGGCGTCTTTAATGGCATCTTTGTCGGTGCCTTTAGCTAAAGACTCTAGTTGTGTCAATCCAGCTTCAATGATTTGTATTTCTTGTAAACTCAGTAACGCTGCACCGTCTGCTTGCAAGGCTGCGGTTAAGTTTTCTTGCACTCTGGCGGCTTCAACTTGTTGCTCTTTGAGCATACGCGATTGCATGTCTTGCTGGGCATTGTCCATCGAGGCTTTGAGCATTTCGGCAATTTGGTTATCTTCTAATCCATAAGAAGGCTTTACTTGAATTTCGGCTTGCACTCCTGTGGATTTTTCCATAGCCGTTACGTTTAGCAAACCATCGGCATCTACCTGAAAAGTCACGCGTATATGCGCCGCACCTGCCGCCATGGGTGGAATACCTTTTAGGGTAAACTTGGCCAGGGAACGACAATCTTTAACCAACTCACGCTCGCCTTGCACCACATGCACCATCATCGCGGTTTGCCCGTCTTTGAAGGTGGTAAATTCTTGGGCTTTTGCCGCGGGAATAGTGGTGTTACGATTAATCACTTTTTCAGTCAGGCCGCCCATGGTTTCTATGCCTAAGGATAGAGGTAATACGTCTAGTAACAACATATCGCTATCGGGTTTATTGCCTACTAAAATATCCGCTTGAATAGCCGCACCAAGGGATACCACTTTATCTGGGTCGATTGAGGTTAATGGGGTGCGTCCAAAAAACTCACCTACTTGCTGGCAAACCAAAGGCACGCGAGTGGAACCCCCTACCATTACCACTTCGATAACCTGTTGTTTTTCAAGTTCAGCGTCTTTTATCGCCCTGCGGCAGGCTCTTAATGTGGTTTTAACCAAAGGGGCAATCAAAGTTTCAAAGACATCGATACTTAGCATCACCTCATGGGATTTGCTGGTATCGTCCTCAAATTGCACACTGTGCACTGAATCACTACTTAAAGATTCTTTAGCTTGTTTGGCTTTGTCGAGTAACTCGCGGTGTAGGCTTTTTGATAGTTGCCCGGTAAGTCCAGATTGCTCACGAATATACTCGACTAACAAAGCGTCAAAATCATCCCCGCCTAGGGCTGAATCGCCGCCCGTTGCCAGCACTTCAAATACCCCTTTGCTTAGGCGCAAAATCGAAATATCAAAAGTGCCGCCACCTAAGTCATACACGGCAATAATGCCTTCCTGACCTGAGTCCAAACCATAGGCCACCGCCGCCGCTGTGGGTTCGTTAAGTAAGCGTAAAATCTTTAATCCCGCTAATGCTGCTGCATCTTTTGTACCTTGACGCTGTGCATCATCAAAATAGGCTGGAACAGTCACTACTGCCCCTTGTAATTCATCACCTAATGTTTGTTCGGCGCGCACTTTAAGTTGCTTTAATATATGCGCTGAAACTTGTACCGGATTCACCTCGCCAGATGCTACTTGCATCACGGGTGATGCAGAGTCAGTGAAGTCATAAGGAAGATTTGGATATGCAGTCTGAATATCTTGCACCGAACGCCCTAAAAATCGCTTAACAGACACAATAGTGTTGATAGGATCGCTACTCGCCTGTTGTTTTGCTGCTTGACCTACTACATGTGAATCTGGCAAATACCTCACCACAGAAGGCAATAAATGTTCACCTTGGGCATCGGGTAAAGTCAAGGCTTCGCCACTTCTTACCGATGCCACTAGCGAGTTAGTGGTACCTAAGTCGATACCTACAGCCAATTTACGTTGATGAGGCGCCGCGCTTTGGCCCGGTTCGGATATTTGCAATAATGCCATGGTCTAGTTCGTTTCTTTTAAGTTGCAGTGAGTGGGATTAGAAATCACTTAATTGTTCTTCTTTTTGCTCAATTTCAGATATCATTTTATATAAAAACTTAAGCTGACGGATCATATCGGCGGCTTGTTTTTCAGCATCCGAGTCTGCCATTTCGAGTAAGCTTCTAAGGGCTGATAAATCGGTTTTAATGGTTTGTTTAATGTCGTCTTCTAAAGATCCTAAGGCACTTAGTGGGTCGGCTTGCTCGGTGACTTCTTCGAGTTCTTCACGCCATTGCATTTGTTGCATCAAAAAGGCGGTATCTTTAATGGTTTGTTGTTCGTGTTGTAATTCAACTCCCCGCAAACTCAATAAATATTCAGCTCTGGATAAAGGCGACTTGAGAGTGATATAAGCATCGTTGACTTGGGTGTTTTTTTGCATCGCCAGCAGCTTTTGTTGCTCGCTGCCACTGGCAAATTTGTCTGGGTGCGTTAGGCGCTGTAATTGCTGATATGTGTGCGGCAACACAGATAAATCGACGTCGAATGACACGGGAATATTAAATAGTTCGAAATAATTCATCAGGTTTTACAAAGCTTACTGAAAAATATGGGTGGTATAGTTTAACAAAAGTTAACTTTATACGTTGAAACTTTCGCCACAACCACACTCACCGTTGGCATTAGGATTGGTAAATTCAAAGCCTTCATTTAGACCGTCTTTAACGAAATCCAAATGAGTACCATCTAAATACACCAAACTTTTACCGTCGATAATGATTTTTACACCTTTGTCTTCGAATAACTGATCGTCAGCATTCACATCATCAACAAACTCAAGCACATAGGCGAGTCCCGAGCAGCCAGTGGTTTTAACACCTAAACGCAACCCTAAGCCTGATCCTCTATTTTCGAGAAAGGTTTTAGCGCGTAATGCTGCGGTGTCAGATACGGTAATAGCCACTGGTTACTCCTACTTCAAATATTAATTTAAGCTTGACGGCTTTTATAATCATCCACTGCGGCTTTAATGGCGTCTTCAGCCAAAATAGAGCAGTGAATTTTAACCGGTGGTAAAGCCAACTCTTCGGCGATATCCATATTGCTGATAGCCGTCGCTTCATCAATAGATTTGCCTTTTACCCATTCTGTTACCAATGAGCTTGAAGCAATAGCAGAGCCACAACCATAAGTTTTAAACTTTGCGTCTTCGATTATGCCGTTGTCGTCTATTTTTAGTTGCAACTTCATCACGTCACCACAAGCGGGTGCGCCAACCATACCTGTTGCAATACTAGGGTCGTTTTTATCAAACCCACCTACATTACGTGGGTTTTCGTAGTGGTCGATTACTTTTTCGCTATAAGCCATGATCTTTTACCTTTAGGTTATGTGTCGCCGTTATTATTTCGGCAACACATTTTTATTTAACTAGTGTTTTAGTGGTGAGCCCACTCTACTGTGCTTAAATCTATGCCTTCTTTGTACATATCCCAAAGTGGCGACATATCACGCAGTTTTTCAATGGCGTTACGGATAACGCCAATGACATAATCAATTTCTGCTTCTGTGGTAAAGCGCCCCATAGTAAAACGAATTGAGCTATGAGCTAGTTCGTCGTTCAAGCCTAAAGCACGCAATACATAAGAAGGTTCAAGACTGGCAGAAGTACAGGCAGAACCCGAGGATACCGCCATGTCTTTTAACGCCATAATCAAAGACTCACCTTCAACATAAGCAAAACTTACATTGAGATTACCGGCTATGCGGCTGTCCATATCACCGTTTAAATACACGGCTTCCATATCTTTAATGCCGTCCCACAGTTTGTTTCTAAGCATCATTAAGCGTTCGTTTTCGGCGGCCATTTCTTGTTTGGCTATCCGGAATGCTTCGCCCATACCTACAATTTGGTGGGTCGCCATAGTGCCAGAACGCATGCCACGTTCGTGTCCACCGCCATGCATTTGTGCTTCTAGGCGAATACGAGGTTTACGACGTACATACAAGGCACCTATGCCTTTAGGGCCATAGGTTTTATGAGCCGAAAACGACATCAAATCGACTTTCAGGCTTTGTAAATCGATAGGTACCTTACCGGTACTTTGGGCGGCATCTACATGGAACAAAATTTTACGTTCGCGGCAAATTTCACCAATAGCGGCAATATCTTGAATGACACCAATCTCGTTATTCACATGCATGATGCTGACTAAAATTGTGTCAGGACGAATAGCGGCAACAAGCTTATCTAAATCAAGTAAACCATTCGACTCTGGATCGAGATAGGTGACTTCAAAGCCTTCACGCTCAAGCTGGCGCATAGTATCTAGTACCGCTTTATGCTCTGTTTTTAAGGTAATAAGGTGCTTGCCTTTTTTACCATAAAAATTAGCCGCGCCTTTAATGGCAAGGTTATCAGATTCGGTTGCACCAGAGGTAAACACAATTTCTCTTGGGTCGGCATTAATCAAATCGGCAATTTGATTACGAGCAATATCCACTGCTTCTTCTGCTACCCAACCAAATTTATGTGAACGAGATGCCGGATTACCGAATACCCCTTCTGTGGTTAAGCAGTCGGCCATTTTGGCGGCGACACGAGGATCTACTGGTGTAGTTGCTGAATAATCCAGATAGATCGGAAGCTGTAATTCGCTCATTTTTTACTCCGCTTATAACTGCAAACTGATAGCGATATCGTTTGCCGCTATGTGATTATGTTGTTTATGTTTATCTTGTCTTTCGGCCACTTGTTGCACATCCTGTTGCTGCATAAGCTCACCTAAAGTAATGCCATTTAAAAAGACACTAATTCTGTCACTTAACCCTTCCCATAAATTATGAGTAAGGCAACGCTCACCACCTTGGCAACCGCCTTGACCTTGACACTTAGTGGCGTCAACGGATTCATTAACTGCTCGAATCACTTCACCGATAGAAATCTCACCGGCTTTGCGCCCTAGTTTATATCCACCACCTGGGCCTCGAACACTTTCTACTAACTTTTCTCTGCGTAACCGCGAGAATAATTGTTCAAGGTAAGACAAAGAAATTTCTTGGCGTTCGGATATATCGGCTAAAGACACAGGTCCACGTTGCGAGTGTAACGACACATCCAACATAGCGGTCACTGCGTAACGACCTTTAGAAGTCAATTTCATAGTAATTAATCCAACACCAAACTTAGGCAAATTTTCCCATACCCGACTATTTTAGTCAAGTATTTAACCTAGTGTTTTACTCAAGTATTAATGGTGCTTTTTAAATTTGAGGATCAAAGGTATCAGTGGCATTTTTAATGTCTTTAACTAGCTCATCATCTGCAAAATCTTCTAAGTCCAAAGTGGGGAGAGATTTACCGCACACATCGCCGCCCATTTTATTAATGGCTTGGCACATTTCTTCCACTTTGGTATCTACAAGATGCACATGATCCACCATCACGCCTATAGCGTGGGCGATTGGATCTGGGTTATCTGTGGCCACAGCATAGGCATCAAAACCATATTTTTTAGCGATTTTTTCACGTTCGCCGTTAGTGGGTGCCGCAGGCTTGTTTTGCGAAGTAACAATACGCCCAGGAATACCAATTACCGTGGCATTTTCGGGTACATCACGTACCACCACAGAGTTAGAGCCAATCTTGGCACCTTTGTGCATAGTAATGGGTCCTAACACTTTGGCGCCCGCCCCTACTACTACATCATCTGCCAAAGTGGGGTGACGTTTACCGGCATTCCAACTGGTACCGCCTAACGTCACACCGTGATACAAGGTCACATCATTGCCAATTTCTGCGGTTTCGCCAATCACCACGCCCATGCCGTGATCGATAAAAAAGCGGCGGCCTAGTTTTGCTCCAGGGTGAATTTCTATACCCGTGAGCCAACGAGAAAACGTGGATATAGAGCGCGCCAACCATTTCCAATTGGCGTTCCATAATCTATGGCTCAACCTATGGCACCAAATAGCGTGTAAACCAGGATAATTAGTCAGTACTTCAAAGGTATTACGTGCGGCGGGGTCACGATGAAATACGCTTTGGATATCTTCTTTCATTCTGCTGAACATGATTTATCTCAAACTGAGGTTGTTTAGTTTATGACTGTTTATTTTTAATAACTTTTTCAATGGAGCCTAAAATACCCCGCAATATATTTAGCTCTGCGGCTTCAGGGCGCGCGCGATTAAATAAACGGCGTAATTTAGTCATTACCATACCGGGATGTTTAGCAATGATGAAATTCGTTTTTAGAAGGGTTTGTTCCAAATGACGATAAAAACCTTCGAGATCTTCGGATAAAGGGTACTCAGTATCTTCAGGTTGGTTTTCTGGAAACTGACCGCGAGTTAAGTTTAGATAGGCCATCCGCACTTCATAACATAAGGTTTGCACCGCAGCGGCAAGGTTTAAAGAGCTATAATCTGGATTGGCTGGAATACATACATGAAAATGGCATTGCTGTAATTCATCATTGCTCAAGCCATTATTCTCGCGGCCAAATACCAAAGCAACAGGATAATTAGGCACTTCACTAATCAACTTTTCACCGCATCCTCTGGGCTCTAACATTGGCCAAGATAAGGTACGGGAACGGGCGCTGGTGCCAATCACTAAACCACAATCTGCTACTGCTTCTGCCAGAGTACTCACGGTTTTGGCATTGGCTAATACATCCCCTGCCCCGGCTGCTAAGGCGCTGGATTTACCATCGGGTGCTGAAACCGGATCAACCAAAACCAACTGGCTCAAGCCCATGGTTTTCATTGCTCTTGCGGCAGAGCCGATATTGCCTGTGTGAGAGGTATTAACCAATACAACGCGAATATTTTCTAACATGTTAGCGGTATCTTTTATTTAGCTGAGTAATTTTAGGGCGCGGATAATAGCATACAATCCGTTGCTTGAAATATTCTGATTGCTTAATTCCACTGCTTTGGTAAACTGCGCGGCGATTTTTTGTTCAGCAAAATACAATATGAATTTTCTGGGCTATCTTTAATGTTCTTTTAAAATTGGTGGTTAACTATGCATCCTATGCTGAATATAGCGATCCGTGCTGCGCGCTCGGCCGGCAACATCATTGCTAAAGGGTTTGAAAATCAAACCGACATGCAAATTGAAGCAAAAGGCGACAACGATTACGTCACAAGTGTCGATAAGGAAGCCGAACAGGCGATAATTTACAAGATAAAACAGTCTTACCCTGAACACAGTTTTGTAGGTGAAGAAGGCGGTATAGTTGAAGGCGACAACGATTTTAAATGGATAATCGACCCGCTTGATGGCACCACCAATTTTATCAAAGGCATCCCCCACTTTGCCGTATCTATTGCCCTTATGCACAAAGGCCGTTTAGATCAAGGCGTTGTTTTCGACCCTATTCGTGGTGAGTTGTTCACTGCCAGCAAAGGTGCCGGCGCACAACTTAATGGTTTTCGGATCCGCGCCAGTAAAGCCAAAGAACTCGGCCAAACTATCCTAGCTACCTCTTTCCCGTTTAAAAACAAAGATAACTTGTCTCAGTATCAACAAAGTTTTAATAAAGTCTTTATGCAAGCTGGCGACATTCGTCGTAGCGGTTCTGCTGCATTAGATTTAGCATACGTTGCCGCAGGCCGTTATGACGGTTATTGGGAGCGTGGTATTAAACCTTGGGATATCGCAGCGGGTGAATTACTTGTAAGAGAATCAGGTGGACTGGTCACAGACTTTTCTGGCGGTAACGACCCTATGCATAAAGGTGAGATTGTTGCCGGTAGTGCTAAAGTGGTTCAGGCATTAGTGAAGCATTTAAAATAAATTGACTTGCACTTTTTAAGGCGAGCATCGGCTCGCCTTTTTTGTATCTAGCGATTAATACCAATTCATCCTATAGGCTAGATTTCTAATGAAAGTTGTCAACATCGGTAATCTTTATTGCGCCTTTTGGTTCGATAAATGCCTTATCAGCAAATTTTGTACCGCGCATTTGGATTAACACTCTAGTGAAGTGCCCATTACTTTGTAGGCGCTGGTACAGGTTAATCACATCTTGCAATGTGCTTTTTTCAATTGCCGCAATCAACTCCTGTTTACTGGTAAAACTCCACCTTTGATAACCCCAATCTTCAATAAAATTAACTACTTCTTCTGATAAGTTGCTAGGTTTTTGCATCAAAGAAACCAATATGCCCTGCTTTAAACTGGCAAATTCTTTCGCGGTGATCAGCGTTAATTTTTGAGCAAACTCTTTTCGAAACAACGCAATACGCTTATGTATTTCAGACAAATCCTTAGCGGGAGACTGAATTTCGAAGGCCAGCAACATATGATGTTCTAATGTTTCGCCTCCAAAGCTAACATTGTATGCCAGTTGTTCATCGGTTCTAATTTGAGTCAATAATGCCGGATGAATAAGTTTGGATAATAACCGAGCTGTGCCAAGATCTTCCCAAGTCGACGGCACTAGGTAAGCATCAATCAGACCTACATCATGCATTTTGCTGTCTTGTTGCCAGATATAAAATTGCTGTGGCGCGGCGGGGATTATGGCGGAGTGATATAGATCAGCAGCAGGATACGCATTAGAAGCGCTCCCTTTGACTAAGCCGGCCAAATCTTTTGCTTGTTCGGCGGAATAATTGCCAAATGCCAAAACTCTTAGATTATTTTGTTCTAGTAATTGCTGACGAAATTGCATTACTTGTTCGGCTGTAGTTGAGGCAATCTCTTCCAACAATGCTGGCGCGCTATATTCATCTAAGTAGATCACTTGATTTAGTTTCTGCCACAATTGCGACGATAAATCTTGGCGAGCTCTGTCTTTGATTGACGAGCGTAAGCTTAGTTTTAGACTGTTGAGCTCATTGTCATCAATGGTAAAGTTTTCGATTAGTTTATAGGCAGCTGCTAATAACTCTTGTTGTTTGTCTGTAAAGCCACTTATGGTTAACACTAAGCCATTCGATATGCTGAGATTAAGGCTCATTCCAGCCACATTGGCTTCTGTTTGTAGTTCAATGAATTGTTGACCGATAGCGCGGCCTAACAGCTCAGCTATAATTTGATGTTTGGCGCTGGCTTTGGGCAATTTACTGTTTAGCTCGAGAATAATGATGCCTTTAGGTTGTTTAAATAACGCAGAATGCCCCAGGTGCACGTTAAAGCCTTTCTCGTTGACGAGCAGTTCGGGTTTTTGGGTATAAACAGGCTCAATTATGTTAAAGCGTTGCGGCATCAAGCGATTTTCGTTCGGCAGATTTAGCGTAAACTGAGCCGATAAGTCTTGCCAGGTCTGACGCATACTCGGGGTTATATCATTTAGCTTATATTGCCCTTCAAAATATTGCATTTTACTATCGAAGGGCTGCTTTTTATCTATATAAAACACCCGCGCATTACTTAGTGTTAACTGCGCTAAAACGTCATGAATGGCATCAGGATCAAAATTTTGGTATTGGTAAGCACAGCTTAATACAAATTCAACCGGAGTATAATGTAAGTTGGTCGCAATCTGCACGGCGTACTCGAAGTCCTTGGTTTTCTCCTTAAAACGAAAACTATTACTAAGAGACTGTTTGATTTCAGAAAAGTATTGGGCGTTCACACCTTGATCACGTAACAAGGCTAAATACTTCAGCGTCGCCGCCATGACTTTATCGCGATTTTGTCTCCCCCTTTCGGTTAAATCAATATACAAGGTAAAGCTACCTGCATTGCCATACTGATCAGCATCAAAACCAGAATAGACAGCCTCACTTAAACCGGCATCCCTTAAAACTGCGGCCAAAGTACCTGGCATTTCATTATCTAATAGGTAGCTTATATAAGCGTTAGGCTTAACTGCAAATTGCTCGGTATTAGTATCAATTACGAAGCTTAAACGTAGCTGCTTCATATTTGCCTGTGGTACATAGTGGATTACTTTATTTAACTGCTCAGCCGTTGCCACTGGTGCGCTGATTTGGGGTTTTGAGGTATGTCTATTGGGAATTTTGGCAAAGTGCTGCTTAGCCAGTATTTTCATTTCATCAAGAGGCAAATTGCTGATCATGGTTGCTTTCATTAGATTTGCAGAGTAATAGTGTTGGTACATAGCCACTAAAGCCCGGTGCAGTTTGTTATCTTGCTTGTCGACTAAAGTATCTAAGTTGCCCCAACTAAAGCGCGACACAGGGTGGGCAGGGTTGAGTGTAGAGCCATTAAGCTGCTCTAAGATAACCCCATCATTTAAGCCCTGCATACTCCACTCTGAATGCACAGACTGTCGTTCTTTGTCTGCATATGTTTCATCGAATAGCGCTTGGTAAAATAGGTCACTAAAGCGCGACAAGCCTTCGTCAAAGGCAGCATTGTTCACCGTCAACATATAATTTGTATGATTGAGCTGCGTATAAGCATTTTGAAAACCACCATTTAGAATGGCAAATTCGTTGTAGGCACCAGCTTTTGGAAAACGTTTGGTACCAAGTAAAAGCATATGCTCTAAATAATGGGCTAGACCGGCAAATTCTTTGGGCTCTTGAAATGACCCCGCAGCCACACTTAAGGCGATAGTGGACTTCTCTTTACTAGGATCGGAGACAAGCACCAGCTCCAATTGATTCTCTAACACTATGGATGCGTACTGACGGCTATCGCTAGGACTTTTTATAATTTCAATATGCTGATTGGTTTGGACCGAGGAGCTTATAGCGTTAAATTTACCGGACGAACTGCAAGCAAAAAACAAAAAGCACGCGCATACCGTTAGAGCAAGTGATATGTAATGCCCAAACGAGCTGTTCATAGATATATCCTGATGTATTAGCATTGAAAACTTGGCGCCACAAAATATACCCTATTCACGGATACATTATGGAATAAAACTGGTGTTAAGTTGTGTTTTTAGAAAGGGATAATAGCACTTAGGTGGCATCACACAGATGATAACAGAGTGGCTATTTCTGTATCATCTGTGATTTTGGGATCCAACTTTGTTGGTTGTTTACATTACAGCGTCTTGATCGGCGCCTTCTTTTTCAATTTCTGTTGGCATTAAATCTTCTTTGCTAATACCTAATGTTAAGGCCACTAGACTAGCAACATAGATTGAAGAATAGGTACCTATTACCACACCGAACAATAAGGCTGTAGCAAATCCATGGATAGTCGCGCCACCTAAAAAGAACAAGGCAAGCAACACTAAAATAGTGGTCAAAGAGGTGACTATCGTCCGGTTTAAGGTTTGCGTAAGAGACACATTAATAATTTCTTCCGATTCACCTTTACGTATTTTACGGAAGTTTTCTCGAATACGATCGCACACTACTATAGTATCGTTCAGTGAATAACCTATTACCGCAAGTACCGCAGCTAATACAGTCAAATCAAACTCTAAACCTAGTATCGAGAAGAGTCCCAAAGTAAGGATCACGTCATGGGTTAACGCCGCTACCGACCCCAAAGCAAAACGCCACTCAAAACGCAAAGCTACATAAATAAGAATACAAATTAAGGCCACCAACATAGCCAGTCCACCTTGCTCAGTAAGCTCATCACCTACACTTGAACTGACATATGAACTCCCACGCATTTCAGCGCTACTGTCTGCCTCTTTAAGTACCTTTAATGCTGCGTCTCCTAATTCTGCAGGTTTCACACCTTCACGTGAAGCTAAGCGGATCAGTACATCTTGACTACTACCAAAATTTTGTACCACTGCATCTTTAAAATCAGAAGTTTCTAGCTGGGCTCGAATTTGTTCTAAATTGGCAACTTGACCATAACCGACTTCAATTTGAGTACCGCCAGTAAAATCCAATCCCCAATTCAATTGGTTAACGGCTAAAGACGTAAGCGACCCCAATACTAATAATATCGACAATATGGCAGCAGGCTTTCTGAGCGACATAAAGTTGATGGTTTGTTTCATATTTAATATTTGCATGTTGGCGCTCCTAAATTGACAACTTGGTCAGACGTTTACCGCCCCACCATGCATTAACGATTGCTCGTGTCACAATGATAGCCGTGAACATTGAGGTGACAATCCCTATCATCAAAGTAATAGAGAAACCTTTTATCGGCCCAGTTCCTACGGCAAACAAGATCAGGCCCACTAAGAAGGTGGTGATGTTTGCATCTAATATAGTAGAAAAGGCACTATCATAGCCATGATGTATAGCCTGCTGTGGGCTACGACCGTCTTTAATTTCTTCGCGTATTCGTTCAAATATCAGTACGTTAGCGTCCACTGCCATACCTACAGTTAAGACTATACCTGCCATACCAGGTAGGGTGAGAGTGGCTCCTGGGATCAACGACATTATGCCAATAATCATTACCAAGTTCAGGGTCAAAGCAATATTCGCGATAAAGCCGAATTTTTTGTAATAAATCAGCATAAAGATAAGCACAGCAACAAAGCCCCAAATAATGGCTTGGGTGCCTAAGTCGATATTCTCTTGCCCTAAGCTTGGCCCCACAGTACGTTCTTCAATAATTTGAATAGGTGCAATCAAGGCACCGGCTCTCAATAATAACGCTAAGTCGTAGGCCTCTTGTGGTGAGTCTAAACCTGTGGTTTCAAACTGGTTGCTAAATACGCCATTGATAGTGGCTACACTGATAACACGCCTTTCTGCTTCGAAAATTAACTTGTCATCAGCATCTCGTTCACCTGTGGCTTTGTATTCAATAAAGACCACTGCCATAGGTTTACCTACCGCTCGTTTGGTGAAGTTAAGCATCTTAGCTCCACCTTTTGAATCAAGTGATATAGATACCTTTGGCATACCATATTGATCCACTCCACTGTTGGCATCGATAATAGAGCTACCTTTTACTATGATTTTTTTCTTGAGTAATTGCGGACCGCCTTTTTCGTAGGGTAATAACTCAGAACCAGCTGGTACTCGGCCGTTTATGGCATCGCGCACATCGTTATCAAGGTCGACTTCTCGATATTCTAAGGTAGCGGTGGCATTCAGGATTTCTTTGGCTTTAGCCGTGTCTTGAATACCTGGCAGTTGCACAACTATTCTATCTGGCCCTTGTTTTTGTACTGTAGGCTCAGCAACACCTAATTGGTTTACGCGGTTACGAATAATAGTGATATTTTGTTTGACTGCGTAATCTCGTGTTTCAGTGAGTTTTTGCTCAGACATGGTGGCAAATAGCACTAAGTCTTGTTTCTCAACAAACACAAAATCACGATTGCGGTTTTTAAGGAAAAACTCGGCTTTATCTAAGGTTTCTTGATCTCGAAAATAAAGGGCAATGCCTTCATCCAATAGTTTTACTGTACGATATCGAATTCCTTCGGTACGTAATGCACCACGAAAGTCACCCACCATATCCTGTAAGGTTTTAGACAAAGCAGATTTCATATCTACTTCCATAAGAAAGTGCACGCCGCCCCGTAGATCCAAGCCAAGTTTCATGGGTGTTCCACCCAGATTCTCTAACCACTTGGGTGTATCGGGAGCCAAATTCATGGCCACAAAATAATCATCACCTAAGACTTTCTCGATTTTTTCACGGGCAACCAACTGAGTATCAGAGTTGTTCAAACGGATAAGGATCTGCTCGTTTTCTAATACAATACTTTTACTGGTGATGTTGGCTGCCGCTAATTCAGCTGTCACTTTTTCGACAACAGCTGCGTTAACCACTGCATTTTTACCTGCAGATATTTGTACAGCATGATCTTCACCATACAAGTTAGGAGAGGCATATAGAGCACATAGGCCGACCACAAAGATCACCAAAATGTACTTCCATAGCGGAGTTTGATTTAGCACAAAAATTTCCTTCCGTTCTTTCAATAAAAAGGGGCGTTAACGCCCCTATTTGCCATCTCTGAATTAGATGGCTTTCATAGTACCTTTAGGCAGTACCGCTGAAACCGCTGATTTTTGAATAACGATGTTGGTACTGTCATTCAAAGCAATTTCGATAAAGTCTTTCTCATCAGTAACTTTAACAATTTTGCCTACCATGCCACCTTGAGTCAGCACTTCGTCACCTTTACTGAGTGAAGTCACTAAGTCTTTGTGATCTTTAACACGCTTTGCTTGTGGGCGATAAAGCATGAAATAAAAAATCAAACCGAAAACACCTAGCATGATCAACATTTCAAAACCGCCACCTGCAGCGCCACCCGCTTCTTGCGCGTAGGCATTAGATATAAATAAGCTCATAATTTCCCCTAATTTTTATAAATTTTAGTTTGTCATACCCTGCGTTTTATAGCTGTGGTATTGGCATGTTTTTCTGTGTATAGAATTCGTCAACAAAAGCATCTAATTCATTCGCTGCAATAGCATCACGCAATCCCTGCATAACTCTTTGGTAATAACGTAAGTTATGAATAGTGTTTAAGCGCGCGCCGAGTATCTCATTGCATTTGTCCAAGTGATGTAGATATGACCGAGAATAGTTTTTACAAGTGTAACAATCACATTTTTCATCAAGTGGGCCAGTATCTGTTTTGTGTACCGCATTGCGAATTTTGACCACACCACTGCTAATAAACATGTGGCCGTTTCTGGCATTACGGGTTGGCATCACGCAATCAAACATATCAATACCACGACGTACTGCTTCGACTATATCTTCTGGTTTACCCACTCCCATCAAGTATCGGGGCTTATCCGCAGGTATTTTGTCTGTGGTATGATCAAGCACTTTGATCATTTCTTCTTTTGGCTCGCCTACTGATAAGCCGCCTATGGCGTAACCATCAAAGCCTATATCTTCAAGGCCAGCTAAAGAGACATCTCGCAGCTCTTCATACATACCACCTTGAATAATACCAAACAGGGCTGATGGGTTATCACCATGTTCTGCTTTACTGCGCTTGGCCCAACGCAGTGACAATTCCATGGACACACGCGCTTCGCTTTCAGTAGCGGGATAAGGTGTACATTCATCAAAAATCATTACAATGTCTGAGCCGAGATCGCGCTGCACTTGCATGGATTTTTCTGGTGTAAGCAGGATTTTTTCACCGTTAATTGGTGAACGGAAAGTCACGCCTTTTTCGGTGATTTTACGCAAATCACCTAGGCTAAATACCTGAAAACCACCAGAATCCGTAAGAATGGGTTTTTGCCAATGCATAAAATCATGCAAATCACCGTGTTGTTTGATGATTTCGGTACCCGGACGTAACATGAGATGAAAAGTATTACCTAGGCAAATATGTGCACCAGTTTCGTCAAGTTCTTCAGGCGTCATCCCTTTAACTGTGCCGTAGGTACCCACTGGCATAAAAGCCGGAGTTTCTACCACGCCACGGTCAAAAATCAAGCGGCCACGGCGAGCTTTACCGTCTGTATTATCTAATTCAAATTTCATTATTTTATCTCTGCTTACCGGAAAACAGTCCGATGGCGAAATGGGTTTGCTAAATTTCTCAAGTTTTACCACGCTAAAATACTTAAAGGCAGCACATGATTAGCAAGCCATGCTTAAAAACGATGCGGGATTATATACGAATCAGCCAAAGGTTTGAAAATTTATCGGGGCTTATTTGAGCTTTATGTAAACCCTCAAAGCGAATGACTCACTCAGAAGGCTTGCGATACCACTGGATTCAGTAGCCAGTTAACAATATTATCAGTCCAAAAATCCGCTAACATAGTGAGATAAAATCCATTATATTGGTGTCAATCTAACCAATAATACATCTACCAAGGGCGCTCACTCTTGTCTGACAAACTTCTACAAAACTTTGAAAACAAAGAAGAAATATCTAAAACCAAACCCAATGGGATCTTTCAGAGAATAACAGGGTTGGTGCCCACCACAATGATTACAGCTGTGCGTAAGAAATTATCCTTACTGACTCTTTCACAGTGGATGTACCTTGCAGCGGGCTTATTGTTACTGATGCAACAAGAGCAAAGTATCGAGCAAACCTCGGAAGTATTATTGGTCGGCGCTATCGCAGCTCTAGGACTAATTAGAGAGCTTTGGCATGTATTTAATCGAGTGTGGGAGCACATGTTAGGTAAAGGCTTAATTTTGGTTTTATATGCTGCCACTGCTAACTTCGCCTTAGCCGTTTCGGCACTCAAAATTAATGTGATTACGGGCATTGAACCCCAACCTTTTATTTTTACATTGGGGTTTGTTACCTTGATTATGTTGCCATTTTGGATGCTATTAAGCTCCATAGTGTTTTTCTCTGTGGCACTAATAGTAGGTAATTTATGGCTAGTAATTGGCATTTTACTGCGCTTAATAAGGGTTAAAATTAAAGTTCACTGGGAAGATAAATCTTTTGTCTTCATTACCATGATACTTAGGATTATCTTAATCCCTTATGTGATTATGTCGCTGTTGTATATCGCCTTGCCCTATGCAAAACAAATTGAATTGTTTGAGCAGTCCATTGCATTTATTAAGAAAATCGGCAATGAAGAGCAAACAAGTGGTGATAATCCTCCTTTGGTAATTGAGGAGTCAGAATCAGAAAATCTGCCGGCAACACTTAGTAATACACCTTTCATTTTGTCAATTGACCAAGACAACCAAATAAAATGGATAGACAAACTCATTGCTGGCTTCATTTATCATTTTGAAACTTATCCAAAGTCAGCCTGCAAAAAACCAGATGAACAACGCAGTTTGCCCATAGATGAAAATTCTATTTTATTGGTGCAACAAGATGATTCTGAACTAGGCTATTTCTTTAGTGTTGGCCCCTGTGTGGGTAATTTTTCCAATGGGAGTCAGCCGACAAAGCATTAATGTTGCCTTAAAAATAAGTGCAGCTAATAAAGACGGATAAACCTCACCACAGGCAAAGTGTCAGAATATTTTACAAATCCTTTGTAATAGATTGTTGATTTTTCGCCTGAAAGCAATAAAACATTAGGCTCACTGAAGGTGGTACACTTATTGCTTAATTTACAATTGTTTTCAATTACCAATATTTAAAAGGAATATTATGTTTTTAAAAAGTAAACTTGTGAAATTTATCGCACTTTGTTCATTTGTTAGTACAGTAAGTGCTTCTCCAATAGTATTAGACGACCCTACTGTTGGAACAGGGTTAATATCGGTGAACGACCCAACAGCTCCACTTGGAAATGGTGCTTGGTCCTCTCAAACTCTTGGAATAGCTGGTAGTTCTTCTGAGCTTTATTTCTATTTTGACACTGATCAGACTTCAGCTGAATACCTATTAGGGGATTTGTCGTCACTGTCTTTCGATACCTTTAAGTCAGTTGCAGGTGAAGCAAATGATTTTTACATCCAAATTTATACCACAGCGAACGATATCAGTGATGGTGCGGGCTGGTATGGACAACGAGTAACTTTCGATCCTAGATATGCTGATAACATCAATGCTCCGGCTAATCAGTGGAATACTTGGTCAACCGATGGCGCTGAAAACTCACTCGCTATTTATGATTCAGCGGGTGGAAACTTTGGAGGTTATAACTCCCCTTCACTTGAACAATTGTTCGATACAAACTATGCAGATGATGATTTCTATAGTTTTGCCAATGTGGATTATGCCAATGAACAAATTCTAGGAATAAAGATTGGTACCGGTTCTGGTTGGGCTGATGGATTTACAGGATTATTAGATAATGTTGTATTTGATTTTGGACAAAAAGGATTACTACAGTACGATCTAGAGCCAAAAAATGTAACAGATGTACCTGAGCCCACAACCTTTGTTTTACTAGCGTCTGCATTGTTGGGTTTAAGACTACAACGCCGCAAAACACAATAAAGATTTCTAGCAAATATTTATTTGATCTCAGTATAGCCAACCAGTAGGTTGGCTATACATACTACACCCCGTTAGACTTCAAAGTTGTCACTTTATTGTTTGTTTTTATGCTTCAACTTGCATGTTTTATAATCATTCAGACATTATTCTTCTGCAAAAACATCGCATCACCATAACTAAAAAACCGATACTCATGTGCAATTGCTTGTTGATAAGCATTTTCAATATTCTCTTTACCGCAAAATGCGCTGACTAGCATAAGCAAGGTAGACTCAGAAAGGTGAAAGTTAGTGAGCATGGCGTCTACTAATTGAAACTCGTAACCTGGGTAGATAAAAATATCGGTATCCGCTAAAAACGGCTTTAATCCAGTACCCTCTTTACGTGAGGCTTGAGCGGCGGATTCTATGGATCGTACCGAAGTAGTACCAACTGCTATCACCCGTTTACCTGCGGCTTTGGTGGCTACAATGGCATCAACGACTTGTTGTGGCACTTCGGCATACTCCGAATGCATTTGATGTTCAAGGACATTCTCAACCCGCACCGGCTGAAATGTGCCTGCGCCAACATGTAAGGTAACAAAAGCACTATTGACACCTTTCTCTCTAAGCTGCTGTAAAATACTCTCGTCAAAATGCAATCCAGCGGTAGGTGCGGCCACAGCACCGGGTATTTGGTTATACACAGTTTGATAACGTTCTTTATCTGAGGCTTCGTCTGGCCTGTCGATATAAGGTGGCAATGGCATATGCCCAAATTGTTCAAGCAGGGAAAGCACTGTTTCTTTATTTAAGAATTTTAGCTCAAACAGAGCATCGTGCCGTGCCATCATTTCTGCTTGTACAGAGCCTTCGAGAATGAGCTTAGTGCCAACTTTCGGAGATTTACTGGCTCTTACGTGGGCCAGGACTCGGTGCTCGTCTAACACCCGTTCAATTAATACTTCGACTTTACCGCCCGATTCCTTTTGGCCTAGTAGCCTTGCTGGGATCACCCGAGTATTGTTAAAAATGAGTAAGTCACCTTCATTTATCAAATCAACAACATCTGTAAACTGCCGGTGAGCAATAGCACCACTATTGCCATCGAGCTGCATTAAACGGCTACTGCTACGTTTTTCAGTAGGGTATCGAGCAATAAGTGCTTCGGGTAGATCGAAATGGAAGTCAGATAATTTCATAGTGGTCTCAACATTATTTGCGGCGCATGGTATACCAATTCAAAGCAACAATTAACCACGAGTAATAACGAAGCAACTAATTTTTATAAAAAAGCGTTTTAAGTATATTTTTACATACCCTGAACCGAGCCTGCATACCCTAATTGTATTGCACAAAAATTCCACAGCACTATGATTACTGCACAGTTATTTATTGACGTTATCTCCCAGAGACTGTTTTCTGCCCGGTTTGTTGATTCCGGGCTTTTTTTTGCCTGAAATTTATTCGAGTGGACTACCAAGATCAGCAAAAATCTCAGTGATTTCGTCTCGCTCAATCTTACGCATATTCAGTACATACATGATTTGTAACAACAAATCCGCCCCCATTATTCCCTTATTCACTTTATTTCTTAAGTTGTCTGCGCTTTGATGTATGCCTATATTTGCTAGCCTATCACTGAGATCTTGATACTTAGTGCCACGTTTAGACATTTCAGCTTTAAGCAAGCGCTGAACAAGTTGTCGCCAATCAGCGGCTAGGGATGGTACTGTATTGTTTGTTGCTCTATCATTATTTTCGGACATATTGCTAAGCTTTACCAATTAACCAAACGTGAATTATAATTTACATTTAAAACATATAAATATCAAATGTTGAAAATATAAGTTGACTTAATAACTTTAACTTGACTACACTGTGTCACGTAATATCACTGATGACTAACATCTTTGAATTACAGTTTAGTCATTAGCCCTACAGGAGAGAAGCCATGACTTGGGATCTTAACCAACTTGAGACCCTTTTAGTAGACAGCCACGATTTGGTTGTGACTAAAGAAGAAAATTGTTTATTAGTTGCCAATAGTGACGGAATCGATGCCTGGTTAGCCATTAGTGGCGAACAGATTTTGGTTGAATCGTTATTATTTGCCAAGACTGAAGTCAAAGATTGCGCTGTGTTAAATGAAGAAATATTGAAAACACACATGATATTCCCTCTCACTACTGTGGGCATATCCCAAGTAGCGGGTGAAGAGTATTACACAGCTTTTGGATCATTAAGTTCACAATCAAAAGCAGAGAGTGTAATGATAGAACTAACTACTCTGTTCCAAAATGTCGAAGCATTTTTAGATGCTTATGAAGATCATTTGCAATAACAGTTAAAGTATTAATTAGGAGAAAGAATATGTCAGTTTGGAGAAAATTAGTCACTGCTGTAAAAGGCGGAGCAACTGAAGCGGCGCAGTCTGTAGCCGACAGTCAGGCCATTCGTATTCTTGAGCAAGAGATCCGCGAAGCCAAAGATGAACTACGCAAATCGGATCATGCAAGAACGCAAATACTGGCTAAGTGTAAACTCGCCCAGCAGAAAGTAGATAGCTTGCAAGCTTCTATCGAACAATACGAAGCCCATGCTCGCAAAGCGGTAGACACAGATCGTCAATTAGCCTTAGATTGCGCGCAAAAAGTGAGTGATTTACGGGCCGAACAAGATGGCGAACAGAAGTATCTTGATCAGTTTAAACAATCTGAAAAGCAACTCGCTAGCAATATTGGCCAAGCAAAATCCAACTTAAAGCGCTTAGAACAACAGGTGGATATGGTAAAGGCGACTGAGTCAGTACAAAAAGCCCAAGTGGCAGTTTCATCACGTCATTTAGGTGCAAATAGCAAAATGAAAACCGCAACCGAGTCTTTGTCACGTATCCAAGACAAACAAAACTTACGTAATGCTGAACTACAAGCAGCGGAAGAATTGGCGACTGAAGAATCGAGTGATGATTTGAGCAAGCGTCTTGCTGAGGCAGGTATAGCCGGTGGTAATACTTCGGCAGATGACGAACTTAGCCGTATTTTAGGCAAATAATTCATTGGCTAGTAAAGTGAAATAAAACTAATGATGTTTATTAAATTACGCAAAATGTTTATTCGAATTTTTGCCGAGATGCGCTGGTACACTATTGTACTGGCGCTTCTTTTTTATGGGCTTACTAGCTGGTTACTATTAAACCTTGCAGATGAAACTGCCTTAACTCAATCTGAAAATTTTATTTATTGGTTGGTCGTCACAGGCTCAACAGTAGGGTATGGCGATCTATCTCCAAGCACGACTGCCGGCAAGTACTTAGTATCCTTTTACATTATCCCACTTGGTCTAAGTATTTTTGCCCTAGTATTAGGACGTGTGGCAACTTGGGTATCGAATCAATGGCACAAAGGAGCAAGAGGTTTGAAAAGTTTAGACGTTAAAGACCATATTTTGGTGTTGGGCTGGAACGGCCACCGCACTATTCGTTTATTGGAATTGTTGATCAGAGAGCGCGCCTCTATCGAAGATGATCCCACCATAGTGTTGTGTGTAAGGGCCGATATTGTTAATCCACTACCTAATCAAATTGAATTTGTAAAAGTAACTACCTTCAGTAAAGATGCTGATATGGACAGAGCCTGTGTTGATACAGCGCGAGTTGTCTTAATGGATAATCCCGAAGATGACCTTACAATGACCACGGCTTTATATTGCAGCCAACGTAATCCAAATGCACAAATGGTGGCCTATTTTAACGATGAAAGCCTAGTGGGTTTATTACAAAAACACTGTCCAAATGTAGAGTGTACACCCAGTGTAGCTGTGGAAATGCTCGCCAAATCGGCCTTCGATCCTGGTTCAAGTTTATTGCACCACGATCTGTTAGATATTAACCATGGCCAGGCCCAATATTCGGTCAAAATTCCTGCCCATGTGCCGCCCGTGAAAATTGAAAATATTTTCGAGATCCTAAAACGTAAGTATCGTGCAACCCTAATTGGTATGGTCAAGGCGGGTGACGCTTTGAATATTCAAGTCAACCCTGCCTTGGATGCGATACTTTCCCCCGGAGATAAGATTTTTTACATTGCCGATGAGAGAATTATCAAGTTTCAGTGGGATGATTTTGTCGAAAACTTATAGGCCAAAATATGTTTAGCAAATTATTTGGAAAAAAAGACACCCAAACCAAACCTAAGGCCCCTGAGATTATGGGGTTATACTTAGGTGGCTCGTTTGAGCTCGATCCCCTAAAACTACGCCTTATAGAACCAGAATTGATGATTGAAAAAGCCGCCAGCCAACACCTGATCCAAGCCGTAGGTGAAGTACATTTAGATACGGGCGGAAAAATTTTACGTTTTTACACCGATGACGATGCTTTTTTACAAGTTGTATTAGACGGTGGCGACACAGAAAGTCATATCACAGATGTGAAGTTATGGTATTTTTATGAAACCAAAACCATTGGATCTGAAGCCCAATGGAAACAAACAGTCGCAACCGGTGTTTCTAAGCCTAAGTATCAACTAGAAAGCGCAGAGTATCAGCGAGTGTGGGATGCAGTAGGTGAAGAGTCTCCGCCCGTTGCTATGACAGAAAAAACCTATGAAGAAGACGGCGACACCAGCGAAACCGACCAATTTGTAATGTTATATGAACGTCATCTTGCAGATGATGAAACCGAAACATTAATGGTTACCGCCGAAGAAAAGTTAGTGAATAACAATTTCGACCGTTGCTTAGTTATCAGCACTGGTTTTAATATTGGGCAAGCAGATATAACAATAAACGGTTAACGTTTATTGTTCACTTAGAATAAAAGGATAAATTATGGACGCAGTATTAAATTCAATTTCAGGCTTAGGTAACTTTGCACTGTATTTTGCCGTTTCAATTTTATTATTGTTTGTGTTTAAAGTGGTATATGCCTTTGTTACTCCTCATGATGAATGGGCATTGGTTAAAGTGCATAAAAACCAAGCGGCAGCCATAGGTTTTGGTGGCGCAATGATAGGCTTTAGCCTTGCCTTAGCGGGCGCCGTAGCGAATTCAGAGTTTTTAATTGATTTTGTGGTGTGGGGTGTTGTGGCCATCATAGCGCAATCCTTAGCCTTTGCATTGTTACGCTTTACCTTTATGCCTAAAATTGCCGATCGTATCGATAAAAATGAAATATCTGCAGGCACAATTTTAGCTGCGGTGTCTATTTCGGTAGGTCTGCTAAATGCCGCTTGTATGAGTTATTAGGAGAGCCAAATGCAATCCAATAAAACAAAACGTTCACAATCAATCAATCTTAGTGCCATGCGTAAGAGTTTCAGTGTTAAACCACTGGCCTTAGGTATTGCAGCTATTTTTCTTTCAGCATGTGGTGACCAACAAGAAGCTCAAGTGTTCGTCAATGTAAGTGACTGCACTAACGCCAACCCTGAATATGCTGCTCAATGTAAAGCGGCCTACGAGGACGCCTTAAAAGAGGCTGAACGCACTGGCCCCAAATACAACACGCAAAGAGATTGTGAGTCTGAATTTGGTCCAAACCAATGTACTAGAAGCCAATCTGGCTCATTTTTTATGCCATTTATGGCTGGCTATATGTTAAGCAATATCATGTCGCCTAGAGGGTATTACTCCCAGCCGATGTTCACCTCATATTCAAGACATTCCTCTTACAGAAATAGGTGGATAGGAGCCGATGGTTACGATTTTGGTGACAATCGCCGAAGAACCTTAAGGGTTAATGAGAAATCATTCAAACCCAAACCTACTGTAACTAAAACCATAAGCCGGGGAGGCTTTGGCAGCAGTGTACGTGCTAAATCGAGTTGGGGAAGCAGCTCTAAAAGAGGTGGCTGGGGTGGTTAACCCCGGCGCTAAAGGCTTAATAAAAAAGCACACACCATGTTAAGAGTTTCAGTTCCAGAACGCGCTAACTGGAAAAGGAAAGCCGCCGAATTTGGTTTTAAGTTTCATACTATGTACGGTGAACCATACTGGGATGAGTCGGCTTATTATCAATTTTCGCTGCAACAAATTGAACAAGACCTAGAAGCCCCCACCGAAGAAATTCATCAGATGTGTTTGCAGGTGGTAGATAAAGTCGCAAACTCTCAAGAGTTGCTAGAAAAATTTCAGATTCCACCAGTATTTTGGCAACAAGTCTCTGACTCATGGAACACCCAAGAACCTAGCCTGTACTCTCGACTAGATTTTGCCTACCACGGCAAAGGCCCTGCCAAGCTATACGAGAACAATGCCGATACCCCTACCTCTTTATATGAGTCTGGATTTTGGCAATGGCTATGGTTAGAAGAGCAAGTTAATGCCGGTAAAATTGCCAAGCAAGCCGACCAATTTAACTCACTGCAAGAAAAGCTGGTACATCGACTCGCTGCCATAGCCAAACATTACAATATCAATCAAATGCACTTTGCTTGCTGCCAAGATACTGATGAAGATCGCGGTACAGTGCAATATTTACAAGACTGCGCCAAAGAGGCCGGTTTAGGTGATGACTTTGTGTTTATTGAAGATATTGGTTTAGCAGAATGTGGCAGCTTTAGTGATTTACAAAATAATAAAATTCAAACGTTATTTAAGCTTTATCCCTGGGAGTTTATGCAACGAGAAGAGTTTGGGCAGGCTATTGGAAAGGCCCAAGTTAATTGGCTAGAGCCAATATGGAAGTCAATTTTATCCAATAAGGCATTGATGCCTATGCTTTGGAAATTATTTCCCAAACATCCCAACTTACTGCCCGCTTATTTCGAAGATGAGTTGGCTAAGGCACAAGAGAGTAAACTGGTTAAAAAGCCTATTTTCTCCCGTGAAGGAGCCAATATCAGTGTGATTGAGAATGGTAAAACCGTGCTACATGCAGATGGGCCTTATGGTGAAGAAGGGTTTATTTATCAAGCCTATTCGCCCCTGCCGCAGTTTGGTGATAACCATACTTTAATAGGCTCATGGTTGGTAAACAATCAAGCGGCTGGCATTTCTGTAAGGGAAGACGCTTCGGCTATTACTCAAGATGGCTCGCGTTATTTACCCCATATTATTTTGTGACAATTTGACATGACTAATGTGAAGTTTATCCGTCACACTTTGGCTATCAATTCCAACAACCCATTATTGACCTTATGAATTCCATCATTAAGCCTTTAAACTACAATCAACATTTTCGTTTAGTGCTTGGCATTTTCGTCGTGTTTAGTGTGATAGAAATCATCAATTTGTTCACTGGACGTATGCTGAGCCAATTGGGTACTATTCCTCGCTATGTGCCTGGCCTCAAAGGCATTATTTTGGGGCCCTTTGTACATGGCAGTGTACAACATTATTTTTCTAATATTATTCCCCTATGTATCTTTAGCTATTTGCTACTGCAATATGGTCTAAAACGTTATGTGCAAGTCACCATTTGGATCCTGTTAATTTCTGGGTTACTAGTATGGTTATTCGCAAGGCCTGCCACACATATAGGTGTTAGTGGCATCATTTATGGCTATTTTGGTTATCTAATGTTGGCGGGGTTCTTAAGTGGTAAATTTAAACTGATTATTATTGCGGTACTCGTCGCATTTTTTTACGGCGGGCTAATCTTTGGTATTTTACCTTCTAGCCCTTTTGTTTCTTGGGAATCGCACTTGTTTGGATTTATCTCAGGGTTAACCGCAGCAAAATTTTGGGCAAAACCTTCGCGCTGAACCCAGAATCCGAATATAATGCCCAAGCCATCTAATGCAGAATAATAGGTAATTAATGTCCAATCCTACACCACAAAAACAGTCAGGCCTTCTAGGAAACTTAGCCTTTAATATCGTCATTCCGGTACTGATTTTAACCAATCTAAGTACCGAAGAATATCTAGGTCCAGCGTGGAGTATTGTGGCGGCGTTAATTTTTCCTATTGGTTATGGCATTTGGGATCTTAAACAGACAGCCAAGATAAACCCATTTTCAGTGCTGGGTATTGTCAGTGTATTTTTAACAGGCGGTATTAGTTTGCTTGAACTACCGGCTGAGTACATTGCCATTAAAGAAGCCACTATTCCCGCTATTATTGGTATTGCAGTGCTTATTACCCAAAAAACCAGCAAACCCTTATTAAAAGTCTTTGTGCTAAGTGAGCAAATCATCAATTGGCAAAATCTGAATCAATCCTTAGAAAATTCTGGTACTAGTAGTGAATTTGAGAAAAAAATGGCGGTAAGCTCGTATATTGTTGCGGGATCGTTTTTCTTGTCGGCAGCGCTCAACTATATTTTGGCGAAGTTGATCTTAGTTAGTCCTCCAGGTACCCCAGAATACACTGAAGAGTTGGGACGTATGACAGCCTTAAGTTACCCAGTGATTGTGATCCCAAGCATGCTAATGTTAATAGCAGCCTTGTGGTACATTTTTTCACAAATAAAAAAACTAACAGGTGAAGATCTAGAACATTTTTTGGCTGATATTTAAACGATAATAATGCCCGGATAACAAAAGTTATCCGGGCAACATAAGCCTTTATTTCTTAGGGTTTAATATTTCAAAGATAGTATGAGCTATTTCGATGTTGTCCATATGCCCGCGAAAACGTTCACTTCCTGCCCCTTTAGCAAAAATTTGCACGTCTACCCCTGTATGACCTTCAGTCGTCCAACCTGTATCGGAACGATTATCCAGAATGTTAAAAATTGCTTTAAGAAAAGGTCTAGACTGTTTGGAATCGATACCTTCAATACTGGCAATTTCTGACTGGTTCAGTTCAAACCCTAATAACTCAGAGGCCAATGCCCCTTTGTCTTTAGCCAAGACCAATTGTGAACTGATGGCCTCTGGTGAAGTTTTTAAATTTTTCAACCAATCAGGTTTCCAACTATAGTTACCTCTAGCACCAATACTTAGGCCACCGGTACTGTGGTCGGCCGTGGCAACCATAAGAGTGTCAGGGTTTTGTTCTAGGTATTGCTCTAGCCATTCTAACGTAACGGCAAGATCATGCATTTCAGCCATAGCAGAGGCGATATCATTGCCGTGTCCAGCCCAATCAACTTGGCTTGCTTCTATTAATAAAAAGTACCCTTGATCGTTTTCTAACTGGCGAATGGCTGCTTTAGACAGTGTAGGCAACCGCAATTTGTCTGTACTCTCTAACGCCCAAGGCATGCCTTTATCTGCAAATAAACCTAATAATGGTGTGCCCGCTTTCACAGTGTTAAGTTGGGCTAATTTATCGACATATTGATAACCTGCAGCTTTAAACTGCTCGACCAAATTACGATCTTCACGAATAAAATATTTCCATCCCCCCCCTAACATCACGTCTAAAACGAATTGCCCTTGAATTTTTTCATCAAAATAACTATCGGCTATTTGATTGTAATTATGGCGACTTTCATTATGCGCACCAAAGCTCGCTGGTGTCGCATGGTTAATCTGCGAAGTAACGGCCACACCGGTTTTTAAGCCACGCCTTTTAGCAAGTTCAATTAGGGTTTGTACAGGCTTTTTATGAGCGTCAACCGCTATAGCGCCATTGTAAGTTTTAGTCGCTGTTGATAAAGCTGTGGCACTGGCGGCCGAATCAGTCACATAACCCGTGTCTCTATCTGGATGCGTGCTAGCCATGCCAACCAATAATCTGTCGAATACAGTCTGTTCCACTTCATGGGTACTAGGATCATCAGCGTACATACGATAAGCCGTTGTATAAGATGGGCCCATGCCATCACCCACAATCATAATGACATTTTTAGGTGTCTTCGCTGCCATTGCAAACTGGCTTTGTGCTGTTAATAATAATGCCGCCAATAAAGGAGTCGTAAGTTGCTTCATCTGGTCTCCGAGGTTGAATATGTGAATAAAAATAGTTGGAGTTACTTAACATCACCCCAATATAGTTTGTTTATATGAACAAAAAATGAAACGCGAAATTTTAGATAATTCAATTACCAGCGTCTAGTATTTGGCGCATCCGTTGCTGTACAACGTCCACCAATAGGTCAGGTTGAAACTTTGAAATAAAGCGATTACAGCCTACTTTTTCAACCATGGCCTCATTAAAGCTACCACTTAAGGATGTATTTAATGCCACAAATAAATCGCTCATACGAGGATCTTGTCGCACTTCTGAGGTCAATCTATAGCCATCCATTTCAGGCATTTCTGCATCGGTGAACATCATTAAAATTTCATCTGTGACGATCTTACCTGCTTCAGCCCAGCTTTTTAATAGCTTTAATGCTTTTAACCCATCATTTACTTCAATGATTTCTAGCCCCAATTGACTCAACGTTTCTCGTATTTGCCAGCGCGCAGTGGCTGAATCATCCACAATCAGTACCTTCTTACCAACCAGATGACTCGTCACACTATTATCTAATACCTCTTCAGAAATAGTCGTATCGTACTCAACAATTTCAGCCAGTACTTTTTCAACATCAATAATTTCAACCAACTCGTTTCTGTCTTCAATCTCAATCTGAGTAATGGCGGTTAAATAATTATTTTTACCTACGGTACTAGGTGGTGGTTGAATGTCACTCCAAGAGGTATTCACAATACGGATCACTTCTCCAATTAAAAACCCCTGAACACTTCTATTATATTCTGTGATAATCACATTCGCTGGCTGGTACTGCTCTTGATTGATAGACATTTTAATGGCCGAACGAAGATCAATAATAGGGATAGATTTTCCTCTGTAGTTTGTTACACCTGATAGGTGCTGATGAGAGCCAGGCATTTGATTCATGACAGGCACAGTAATTACCTCTCTGATCTTAAACACATTTAGAGCAAAAATATGTCTAGAGCCCAATTTAAACATCAGTAATTCTAGTCTGTTTTCACCTACAAGCTTAGTGCGTTGATCAATTGACGACATTAATTCTGACATACAAACTCTCTTTTAATGTTTTGGCTACCGCCTAGTTACATAATACACCTGCTGGCACGCTCAATAGTAGCGACTTCAAAACAATTTTGTCGATAAGTACAAACAACACCTTATCAACATTCACAATACTTATGATGAGAATACTTTATATAGATTTCAAATATATCCATGACCTATATAGGATGGTCACCAACAGCAACCCACTACACTTTATCGGTTGCTTAATTTTTTACCATACAGTTATAGGAATACTCAAATGTCTCAATATCAAAATGATGTTAACCAATTTGCAAAACTTAGAGCAGCTAAAGCTGGGGCATGGAATGCAATCAATCCAGATTATGCCGCACGAATGAAAGCGCAAAATCGCTTTAAAACGGGACTTGATATTGCTAGGTATACAGCAGGTATCATGCGTAAAGATATGCAAGACTATGATGCTGATTCAAGCCAATACACCCAGTCATTAGGCTGCTGGCACGGCTTTATTGGTCAACAAAAAATGTTGGCGGTAAAAAAACATCAAGGCACCACGGATAAAAGCTACTTGTATCTATCAGGATGGATGGTAGCCGCACTACGCTCCGAGTTTGGCCCATTGCCTGACCAATCTATGCACGAAAAAACTTCGGTTGCGGCACTGATTGAAGAGCTATACACCTTTTTACGTCAGGCTGATGCCCGTGAACTAGGCGATCTATTTAGGCAATTAGATGAAGCCAAACAAAATGGCCAAGATACATCAGGTATTCAAGCCTCAATTGATAATTACCAAACCCATGTAGTGCCTATTATTGCCGATATCGATGCGGGCTTTGGTAACGAAGAAGCCACCTATCTATTGGCGAAGAAACTGATCGAAGCCGGGGCTTGTTGTATTCAAATAGAAAACCAAGTATCTGACGCTAAGCAATGTGGCCATCAGGATGGTAAAGTGACAGTACCACATGAAGACTTTTTGGCAAAAATTAACGCAGTGCGTTACGCATTTTTAGAGTTAGGTGTGGAAGAAGGCGTAATCGTTGCTCGTACTGATTCATTAGGTGCAGGCCTTACCCAAAAAATACCTGTATCACAAAGCCCAGGCGATTTAGCGGCTCAGTACAACGCTTTTCTTGATGCCAGCGAGGTGACATCAGTCGATGATCTAGCTGAAGGCGATTCTGTACTTAAACAAAACGGTAAGTTAGTTAAACCGGTACGCTTACCAAACGGGTTATATAAGTTTCAAGAAAATACTGGCTTTGATCGCGTGGTACTTGACTGCATCACCTCATTGCAAAATGGCGCTGACTTACTGTGGATTGAAACCGAAAAACCACACGTGGGTCAAATCGGCGATATGGTTAGAGCCATCAGAAACGAAATCCCCAATGCCAAGCTTGTGTATAATAATTCTCCGTCATTCAACTGGACCTTAAACTTCCGCCAGCAAATATTTGATGCATGGACAGAAGCAGGTAAAGATACTAGCCAATATGTACGTGATGAATTGATGTCAGTCACTTACGATGAGTCAGAATTGGCCCTTGAAGCGGATGAAAAAATTAAAACATTCCAGGCAGATGCCGCTCGTGAAGCCGGAATTTTCCATCACCTTATTACTTTACCTACCTACCATACTGCAGCGTTATCTACTGATAATCTTGCCAAAGGTTACTTTGGTGACCAAGGTATGCTGGCCTATGTGAAGGGCGTACAACGTAAAGAAATTAGACAAGGCCTAGCATGCGTTAAACACCAAGCCATGGCAGGCTCGAATATGGGTGATGATCATAAGGAATACTTCTCTGGCGACCAAGCCCTAAAAGCTTCGGGAGAAGACAATACTATGAATCAATTTGACGCTAACTAAGTCACTCCTACTCAGAATAAGAAGCGTCTGTTAGTAGCGTTATTTGATAGCTTGTAGCCTAGGCTACAAGCTATCAATATCATTCAGATCATCAATATTAATACTAAATCAAATAAGTCACACAACTCACAACCTGCCTTTACGAAAAGATTAAGTTACTGTTTTTAAATAATAACCTAATATCTGGAATAGATAATTAATACTGATAATATTCTACAATGAAATCAGTTTTTACAATGAGATAACAACCATGAATATTGCCAAGGTAGATTTAAACTTATTAGTTTATTTAGATGTATTACTAAGAGAAGGCAGTGTCACTAAAGCGGCAAACCAACTTAGTATCACTCAGCCCGCAATGAGTAATGGTCTTAGAAGGTTAAGAGACTTATTCGCCGATCCTCTCTTGGTACGTACCAGTGACGGCATGACCCCAACTAAACGCGCCTTAGAATTGAAACCTATTATTAGAGATGTGCTTTCTAAACTTGAAACCACTATTCAGCCAGAAACAGACTTTAGTCCGTTGGAAAGCGAGCGCACATTTAGGATAATGGCCAGCGATTACGCAGAGTCAACCTTATTAATGGAAGTCATTGAGCGATTAAATCATCAAGCACCCAATGTCACGCTTGACCTGATCACTCCTAGCGATGTGACTTTTCACGATGTAGAGCAAGGTAAAGTAGATATGGCGATCAATCGATTTGATGAATTGCCTCTTTCGTTTCATCAAAAAGTAGTCTGGTATGACACTTTCTCTTGTGTTGTAAGTAGCGATAACCCTATTACCAAAAACTTTGATCTCGAACAGTATTTAACTAGCAAACATATTTGGGTAAGTAAAACCGGTTTTGGTGTGGGTGTAGGAATCGATCCAAATGAAGTACAGAAATTAGGTTGGGTAGATGCTGAGTTGACAAAAATAGGCAAAAAACGTGATATACGGGTGTTTACTCGGCACTATCACGTTGCCTTACAGCTAGCCAAAGCACAAAACTTAATCGCAACTCTACCAACAAGAGCCGCCAATATTTACCAGAATGATCCCCAAGTTGACATACTTGCTCCACCGTTTGATATTCCCCCAATAGCATTAAAAATGGCTTGGAGTGCCTTACTGCAACATGACGCTGGGCATATCTGGTTAAGACGGTTGATCACTGAAGTCGGTGCAAAACTCAGTAACGCTTAACGACAATTCATTTCCAATAAATGTTATATCTTCTGTGAATGAAAGGAATAACTAACATAAATTAATGAGTATAATACTAGGATCGTAAACTTAGTATTATATGCAAAACAACAGAGCAACTTATGCAACTTCAATACGTACAAAAAGGCCGAATAAAAATTGCCCAAGAATTAGAGCAGTTTATCACTCAAGAAGTTTTACCCAAATCACAAGTATCTGCTGATGAGCTTTGGACTAAGTTCGCTGATTCACTGCCCGAACTTATGTCAGTCAACCAAAACCTGCTGCAAAAAAGAGCGCAGCTGCAAACTCAAATAGATGAATATTGCCGCACTAGGCAGTCTATCAATATGCAAGAGTATAAGTCTTTTCTGACTGAGATTGGCTATTTGCAAGCCGCGCCTAGCGATTTGAAAATTACCACACAGAATGTGGATCCTGAGATCGCCACTATGGCAGGGCCACAACTTGTGGTGCCTATAAACAACGCCAGATTTGCACTCAACGCTGCCAATGCCAGATGGGGGAGTTTGTACGATGCTTTATATGGTTCAGATATTATCCAGCAAACAGCGAGTAGCAATACGCAAGGATACGATGCCACAAGAGGGCAAAAGGTCATAGACTATGTGAGGAATTGGTTAGATGTGATTGCCCCTCTATCTGCGGGTAAGCATGCACAAAGTAAAAAGTATGCCATTAGTAATGGTGCCTTATTGGTAACCTTATCAGACGATAGGGTTGTGGAGCTCGCCGCTCCCGAGCAATTTGTTGGCTTTCAAGGCCCGATTGAACAACCAAGCTGTATTCTCATTAAGCATAATAGCATTCACGCAGAAATTCAGTTTGATCCACAAAGTGTTATTGGTCAGCAAGATAGCGCCAGTATTAAAGATGTATTTTTAGAGTCCGCATTAAGCACTATTATGGACTGTGAAGACTCGGTGGCCGCCGTGGACGCACAAGATAAAACCCTAGTCTACAAAAACTGGCTAGGACTGATAAAAGGTGATTTAAGCGCCACTATTACCAGTGGTAGTAAACAAATTACCCGCAGCTTAAACCCTGATAGAGAATATACTTCGGTAACAGGTGAGACATTTAGCCTCTCAGGAAGAAGCTTAATGTTTATTCGCAATGTTGGACATTTGATGAGCACCGATGCCATCTTGTTTGACGATCAGCCTATATACGAAGGAATAATGGACGCCCTAGTCACTAGTTTAGTTTCAAAACATGACTTATTAGGTAATGGCAAGTTCAAAAACAGTCATGCAGGCAGTATTTATATAGTGAAACCCAAGATGCATGGGCCTGAAGAAGTGGCTTATGCAGATTTATTATTTTCCACCATGGAAAGGGTTCTCGATTTACCCATACATACACTTAAAATAGGCCTCATGGATGAAGAAAGGCGCACCAGCTTAAATTTGCAGGCCTGCATACAAGCCGCAAAAGAGCGAGTGGTATTTATCAACACTGGCTTTTTAGACCGTACTGGCGATGAAATACACACCTCTATGCAATTAGGCGCTTTTGCCAGTAAAGCCACCATTAAAACCAGGCCATGGTTAAACGCTTACGAACAATCTAATGTGGTAATTGGGCTCAACTCGGGGTTATCTGGTAAGGCTCAAATCGGCAAAGGCATGTGGCCAATACCCGATAATATGGCAGATATGATGCAAGCTAAAATTGCCCATGTACAATCGGGGGCAAACACAGCTTGGGTGCCCTCGCCAACTGCGGCCACATTGCATGCATTGCATTACCATCAAGCAAACGTATTTGATATCAGAGCAAATTTAGCCACCGATGTAGATGGCTTGCTTGAAAAAATGTTAGATGTTCCATTACTTCAAGACGAGCAGCTAACACCCGAGCAGATACAGCGCGAATTAGATAACAATGTGCAAGGTATCTTAGGTTATGTGGTTAGATGGGTTAACCAAGGTATTGGATGTTCAAAAGTACCGGATATTAACAATGTTGGATTAATGGAAGACCGAGCCACATTAAGAATATCCAGCCAACATATCGCAAACTGGTTATTACATAAGGTGATCACAACAGAACAAGTGGAAAGTGCCATGTTAACAATGGCCAAACTGGTTGACCAACAAAACGCCTCTGACCCGCACTATGTCCCCATGACCCCAAACATCGATGACTCCATCGCTTTTAGGGCCGCATATGAATTGATATTTAAAGGTAAAGAGCAGCCCAGTGGATACACTGAACCTTTACTGCATCATAAAAGAGCCGAAGTGAAAAAAATGGCGAGGTGATAGCAACCCAGCTTACAATAGTAGAAACAACGGCGCTTACTTATAAGCGCCGTGGTTTTTTGCCGTCATCTTATTCATTACTTAACGCCACAATCGGATTTAATTTAGACGCCTTAATGGCAGGCACCATGCCAAATGTAATACCAATAAAGCTACAAAATCCCATACCTAGCAATGCCCACTCGTAGGGAATACTCGCGTCAAACCCCGTCACCGCAGAGGCTATGTTTCCTAAACCAAATCCCAGTATGATGCCAATGACTCCTCCCAAGTTGCAGAGTACTATCGCCTCGATTAAAAACTGCGTCAGGATATTATTTCTTTTTGCTCCAAGAGATTTTCGAATGCCTATTTCTTTGGTTCGCTCGGTTACCGATACCAACATAATATTCATGATCCCCACACCAGCCACAATAAGGGCTACTGTCCCCATCACAAAAGCACCAATTTTCACGGGTTTAGTTGATTCATTAAATTGATCAATCTGACTTAAACTAGTGAAATAGTAAAAATTATCGGCTTCATTATGTTTCAGTCCACGGATCCGCCTCAGCACACTGCGGGTTTCTGCAATAGCATCGTCTAATAATTCTGGAGTACGAGAATGAATAGTGACATTGGCACTACGCTTAAAGCCACGGCCATTCATTAACCCGTACGTTTGGGTGTATGTCGTACCCGGTATTAAGGCCAGCACTTCGTAAGGTCCACCAAAAGCAGATTCTTTGGGCACAAAAGTACCTATTACTTCATATTTTGTGCCGTCTAAACGAATTTTATGCCCTATGGGATCGGTAAATGGAAAAAGTTCATTGGCCAAGGCGTTACCTAACACCACTACTTTTCTATGGGCTGCCATATCCATACGGGAGATATTACGACCATTGGCAATATAATGGGTGTTGTTCTCGGCGTACTCTGGTGATCCTCCACATATAGACACCATTGGCTCTGTGCTATAACCATTAAAGGAAGCAACTTTACCCCCATCCCAAAACTCCGTGCCCACTATATCGACTGATCGAACGTGATCACGGATCGCTTGGGCTTCCTCCAAAGTAACAGCCGGCCATTTCATGGCCTCTCTACGTTGCTCTTCACTGGAAAATCCATTTGGCCATTTTTGAACTTGGAAAGTTTGTGTGCCTAAGACTGTCATTTCCTGCTCCATGGTTTTTTGTATCACCGAAATAGCCGTCATCACCCCAATAATCGACGCCACCCCCAAAATGACACCAAATAGCGTTAACCCTGAACGTAGCTTATTGCTTCTAATTGCCCCGAAAGACATCATAAATGTATCGAAAAAACTCATTTTGTATACCTTCCGCTATTCATACCTAAGGGCCTCGATAGGATCTAACTTTGCTCCTCTAAAGGCCGGCACAAAACCAGAAATTACCCCAACCAACATAGAGATAACCAAAGAAGCAATGATAATGGTGGGTGATAAACTAGCCGGTAAAAGGGTTTGGTTCACTACCTCGGTAATAGCAGCGGCCAGCGATAACCCTATTATTCCGCCGAATAGACAAATCAATAATGCTTCGAATAAAAACTGCATCAGTATGGTTCTGCGCTTGGCCCCAATAGCCTTGCGGATCCCAATTTCTTTAGTGCGCTCGGTGACAGATACAAACATAATATTCATCACCCCTACCCCACCAACAAACAGCGAAATACTGGTGATCCCTAAACCTGCCGCTACCACAACCCCCATGATAGAGTTGTAAGCATCTAATAATGTGCCTAGTTTATTAATGGCAAAATCATCTTCTTCAATAGGTTTTAATCCTCTGATCTTACGCATCTCGCCTATTACCTGATATTCAAAATCTTCCATGGCGTCAGGCGATGGGGCTTTAATGGCAATGTCGACATTGGCTCTACCACCACTATTACCGAAAACTTTACTGTAGGTTGTAATAGGCACAAAAATTTGTCTGTCGAAATTGGGACCACCAAAGATACTGCCCCCTTGTTCCTCCATCACACCGACCACTTTAAATTTATAACGGCCAATCTTGATATCTTTCCCAATGGGATCAAAATCTTCGAATAAGTCTGTTGCGATTTCTGAGCCAATAACCACCACTTGTTTTTTGTATGCCACATCAAATGGCATCAAAAAACGGCCACTTTCAGGTAACATATTCGACACTATGGTTTGCTTATCTGTGGTACCTATTACTCTCGCTCCATCTATCACTTTGGATTGATATTTGATGGACTGATTTTGTCCCATACTAGGATTAACAACCCCTTGCCCTTGTAACCTTTGCTGTAATTGTGCGCTGGCATCTAAGGTTATAGGTGGTCGATTTCTAAACCTAAACCAAGGACCATTTTGTACCCAAGGACGCTGCGACACATAAATCACATCAGAGCCAACGGAAGCAAAGGACTCTCGAAATGCTATTTGTAATCCATTTGCCGCCGTCATGGTGACAATCACTGCTATTATGCCAATAATGATCCCTAAGGCTGTTAGGGCTCCTCTAGCTTTATTAACAGTGAGGGCATTTAAGGCAATCTTAAATGATTCACTCATTTCTAAACTTAATTTCATAACTTATCTCAATTCAAAATAGAATTAGATCACAACTAACTTATTCGCAAACTTCGCGAAGCCGCTTTGCTACCTGACGCACGTCACTTTCCAGTACACCATCTCTTAGGCGCACCACTCGTTGAGCGTATTCGGCAATATCATCTTCATGGGTTACCAATACGATAGTGTTACCTTTTTCGTGAAGTTCGTCCATCAACATCATAATGTCATCACCCGTTTCAGTATCGAGGTTACCGGTTGGTTCATCTGCCAAAATGATCGACGGATTGCATACTAACGCTCGGGCGATGGCGACCCTTTGTCGCTGCCCGCCTGAAAGCTCGTTGGGCTTATGATTTTTGTGGGAGGTAAGCCCCACCGATTCAATCACTTCATCTACAATCTTTTTGCGTTGGGATTTACGTACTCCCTTGTAAATGAGAGGTAGCTCAACATTGTTAAATACGCTTACTCGAGGAACCAAATTAAAGGTTTGAAAAACAAAACCAATCTTCTCATTGCGAATAGCAGCCAGTTGGTCTTCGCTCATTTCCCCTACTGATTCGCCTTCTAACATATAGGTGCCTGAGGTTGGAACGTCTAAACAACCAATCATATTCATTAAGGTTGACTTGCCCGATCCAGAAGGCCCCATAATTGCGACATACTCGCCTTGCCTAATTTGCAAAGACACACCTTTTAGAGCACGAACTTGTTGTTCACCCATTTGATAAGTCTTAGTAATATTATCAATCACTAAGGTTGCTTGAGAGCCGTTTTGAGAGGCCATATTAGTTATCCTCCTGTTCCTTGATTTTTACATCAGAGCCGTTTTCTAGCTCGCGGGATATGGCGCGGTAGCTTCCTGTTACTATGTTATCTCCAACTTCGACACCCTCTACTATTTCAATCAAAGATTCGCCTTGTATCCCAGTTTTCACTTGTTTTGCTGTCACTTTATTGTTGCTCTCAACAAACACAACTTCCACAAAGCCATCTTCTGCTGCGGTGTAGGTTTTGCCATCAGCCTTGAGTTGTTCTTCGGTGCGTACCGTTACTGACTGTAAGGGTACGCTTACTGCATTTTCCCGCGTATCGGTTACCACATCGGCGCTGGCGGTCATACCGGGACGCAATTCTTTCACATCGCTAGTAATGCTAATAGTGACTTCAAATTCTGTTTTTTGACTATTACTACCCGGCTGTTGATCAACCGCACTACTGGCAATTTCACTCACACTACCGTTAATTTTTTTACCCAATAGTGCATCTACTTCAATTTCCGCTTGCTGCCCCAAAGCGATAGAAACGATGTCGTTTTCATCGACTTTAACCAAAGCTTCCATTTGGTTCAGATTAGCAATGATCATTATCACGTCTTCTTGAAACTGGGAGCCAATGGCAATTTCGCCTAATTCTTTGTTAAGTTTGCTGACAGTGCCCGACATAGGCGCGTATATAGTGGTTTTTGATAAGGCGTCTTTAGATTGTTTTAACATGCCTCGGGTTTGCTCAATTTGGTCTAGGGCCGACTCATGACGAGCAACTTCCACTTGATAAGCGGCTTCAGCACTGTCTAAAGTAGCTTGAGAGTCGAGCTTTTTGGCGACGAGTTCTTTGGCTCTATCGAGAACACGTTTAGCCTGCTTCAAGTTTTCCATCACTAGTTTGGCTTGCCCTTGAGCAGAGCGTACATTGGCTTCAGCACTTTCGAGACTGGCAACATAACGCTCCCTGTCTAGCTCGACTAAAAACTGTCCCTTCTCAACCCACTCGCCTTCTTTTACTTCCAATTTGGTAATTTTTGCGCTGACATCTGCGCTGATATTCACTTGGGTTTTTGGCTGGATTTTACCCGTGGCATTTACTTTTTGAATAATAGTCGCCAGTTCGACTTTAGCCGTTTCTACTTCGATACCTTGCTTTTCTTCTTCCTTAGTGAGCTGAAATACCGCCCCGCCTACAATAGCTAATACAATGATGCTGGTGATTATTTTTGTTGTTGTTTTCATTTTTTGGGTTCCGGATTTAAACATACTCGACTCACTCACAGGAATTTTCCTCTGAGCCAAAATTTAAATAAAGCTTAGTGATGATTTAGAAGTTATTACATCTAAGATACGTAAGTATTCATGTACAAAAGTAACAAAAACTAAATTCATTTATATCTAAGTCGAGAGAAACGGCGGAATAGTTTAAGAATAAAGGGGGGGTTATTGAAGTATTTATAGACTAATAAAATTCAGCCTAATCGTATTAAGGTGTTATTTATAAAAGGCTAAGACTGAAACCACGAGATTTATAGCGCTATAAACGCGCTACAACGAACCGAGAACAATGGCCAGGCTTTCAAAATTCACCTGCAATAAAATTGTTACAATTGCTGCAACACTTGTTACTTATACAAAATCAAAATATTAAGCACACTCAGTCCAAACAGCGCAGCAAAAGTCAACAACATCCCTGTCACGCGTTGCCAACTTGAGCCTGAGTGACGACGCACCCCAAATGCATGGATAAATCGACCAGCTAACAATGCCGTACCCGCTAAATGTAAAGCAATAGGATGACTATCATTCACTTCTGCTACAAACAACAAAATAAGCACTATGGGGGTATATTCGCTAAAGTTACCATGAGCGCGGACCACCTGCTGAAAATGATGGTCACCTCCATCACCTAAAGATATCTGTTTACTAAAGCGGCCTTTCACTACCAATATTGAAAAATACAAAAACAAAATACCCAATAAACCGGCATAAAACGCTGTAATGGGGGTATGCATATATTTTCTCCAAAAACGAATTCAAGGTATAAAAAAGCCCGCAATAACAGCAGGCCTCAAGTAACTCAATATTAGCGTTAACTTACCCTAGTAAAGTCGCTAGTTGAGTATTAACCGCTTCAACGGCTTGCGTGCCATCGAGCTTATGGTAGGCACAGTTACCTGAATTGGCTAACTCAGTGTAATAATCAACCAATGGCTTAGTTTGTTCATGGTAAATACCTAAACGCTTGCGGACCGTATCTTCTTGATCATCAGGGCGTATTGCTAAGTCTTCGCCCGTTGCGTCATCCTTACCTTCTACCTTAGGCGGGTTATAACGTAAGTGATAAACACGACCCGAACCTGGATGCACTCTACGGCCACTCATACGCTCAACTATGACTTCGTCAGCCACATCAAATTCAATCACGTGATCTACATTAATTCCTGCTTCTTGCATGGCATCAGCCTGGGGAATAGTACGAGGGAAACCATCGAGTAAAAACCCATTAGCACAATCGGCTTGAGCAATACGTTCTTTGACTAAGCCAATAATCAATTCATCGGAAACCAGTTGCCCTTCATCCATTACACGCTTAGCAGCTAAACCCAGTTCAGTACCGGCTTTAATGGCTGCTCGCAACATGTCTCCTGTCGATATTTGTGGAATACCATACTTACCCATTAAAAATTGGGCTTGAGTACCCTTACCTGCTCCAGGAGCACCAAGAAGAATAATGCGCATGCCTTGTCCTCTGAATAAAAATTTGCGTTAAAAAGTAAAGTGGCAACTTTACACATTCAACTTTAATGTTACAAGAATATTAAGGCCTAGATAGGTCCAGATATCCTTAAATAGTATACTTTTAGACTTTTGAAACAAAAACGGGCCTTAAAGCCCGTTTTTAGTAAACAATCTATAGCGTTTTGACCGCTATTTGGCCAAGCTAGCGAGTAGCTTGTTTAAGTTTTGCACAAAGCTTGCTGGATCTTTCAGACTGCCCTGTTCAGACAACGCTGCCTGATCAAACAACACTTCTGTCCATTGTGAAAACTGCTCTTCATCCTGCACGTCAGCTAATAACTTCACTAATTGATGCTCAGGGTTCATTTCAAAATGGTACTGCGCTTCAGGTACAGGTTGACCCGCAGCTTGCATCAGCTTGATCATTTGCGTGGTCATACCTTGTTCATCAGCCACAATACACGCAGGAGAGTCCGTTAAACGAGATGTGAATTTAACATCTTTCACTTTATCGCCAAGGGCAGCTTTTACTCGCTCAGCTAAACCTTCAACTTGCTTTTCAGCTTCTTCTAGGGCCTTTTTGCTTTCTTCGTCGTCTAAGTCACCTAAATCTAATGCACCGTGAGTGATTGACTCAAACGATTTCTCGTCAAAATCAGTCAGGTGAGACATTAACCATTCATCTACGCGATCAGCCATAAGCAACACTTCAATGCCTTTCTTACGGAAGATTTCTAGATGTGGGCTAGACTTAGCCGCCTGATAGCTGTCGGCTGTGATGTAGTAAATCTTTTCTTGCTTTTCTTGCATGCGGCTAATGTAGTCGGCAAGAGAAACCGTTTGTGCTTCTGAATCGCTATGAGTTGAAGCAAAACGTAACAAACCAGCAATTTTCTCTTTGTTGGCTTGATCTTCAGCAGGACCTTCTTTTAAAGCATTACCAAATTCAGCCCAAAATTCTTGATACTTGTCTGCGTCTTTGTTGGCAATTTTTTCAAGCATTTGTAATACACGCTTAGTACAACCCTGGCGCATTGCTTGAGTCACTTTGTTGTCTTGTAATATTTCACGAGACACATTCAGCGGCAAATCATTTGAGTCCAACAAACCTTTTACAAAACGTAGGTAAGTGGGCAACATTTGCTCGGCGTCATCCATAATAAATACACGCTGTACATAGAGTTTTAATCCATGTTTGTGCTCGCGATTCCACATATCAAACGGCGCTTTGCTTGGAATATATAACAAACTTGTATATTCGGTTTTGCCTTCAACCTTATTGTGAGACCAAGTCATTGGATCGCTAAAGTCGTGAGAAATATGCTTGTAAAATTCTTTGTATTCGTCGTCGTTAACGTCAGACTTATCACGAGTCCAAAGAGCAGTGGCTTTATTTACTGCTTCCCAAAACGCCGGTACGGCTGGGATTTTTTCACCCTCTTCGCCGTCAGGACCTTTAGGGCCATCACGCTCTGGCTCTTCTGCTTTGAACATTTTCACGGGAATACTGATGTGATCAGAGTATTTGCCGACTATTGAGCGTAAGCGCCAATCATCCAAAAACTCTTTTTCGTCTTCTTTTAAATGCAAAGTGATTTCAGTACCGCGCTCGGCTTTTTCAATTTCGGTGATTGTAAATTCACCTTCACCGGCCGATTGCCACTGCACACCTTGTGTTTTGTCGTCGCCTGCCGCACGAGTACGTACAGTCACGTTATCGGCTACGATAAATGCAGAATAGAAGCCAACACCAAACTGACCAATTAACTGTGAATCTTTAGCATCGTCGCCCGACAACTTACCAAAAAACTCTTTGGTACCCGACTTAGCAATGGTACCTAAGTGTTCAACCACATCGGCTTTGTTCATACCTATACCGTTGTCGGTAATAGTGACAGTACCCGCGTCTTTATCGACACTCAGTTTAACGTGCAAATCGCCGTCACCTTCGTAAAGGCTGTCGTTAGACAAGGCTTTAAAACGTAATTTATCTGCAGCATCGGCCGCGTTAGAGACTAATTCACGTAAGAATATTTCTTTATTTGAGTAAAGCGAATGGATCATCAATTGAAGTAATTGTTTTACTTCAGTTTGAAATCCATGAGTTTCTTGTTGGGCTGCTTCAGCCATAGCCAAGTATCTCCTAAGTTGTGGTTACTAAAATGACGATTAGGAGATAAGGCCGCTTAGCTTGATTTCAAGGATAAATTAATAATTTGTTTGCAATGGTGCTTTCTAAAGCTCTCTTCGCCCAGCAAAGGCGTGGGTCAAAGTATTTCCATCAATATATTCTAACTCGCCGCCTACAGGCACACCGTGTGCAATACGACTGGCGTGAATAGCTTGTGTTTTACACATTTGTCCAATGTAGTGCGCGGTGGCTTCGCCTTCCACTGTAGGGTTAGTGGCTAGGATCACTTCTTGGATCTCGTCTTGCTGAAAAATTTGCGCCAATTGCTCTAAACCAATATCGGCAGGTCCAATACCGTCAATGGGCGATAAATGCCCCATTAGCACAAAATAGCGGCCCTTAAACTCAGAGGTTTGCTCGATGGCCAACATATCTTGTGGAGATTCCACCACACACAAAATTTGGTTTTCGTGGCGTTTAGGATTGGCGCACACTTCACATAACTTATTTTCACAGAAGGTACGACACTGCTCGCAATGTGTGACGTGTTCCATAGCGTTATGCAGCACATCGCTTAACTTTATCGCCCCTAGTCTATTACGCTCTAAAAGATGAAACGCCATACGCTGGGCACTTTTAGGCCCAACACCTGGCAAAATTTTAAAGGCATCAATCAATTCTTTTATTAAGGGGCTAAACTGCATTTCTCACCTGTGTTTATAGCGCGTAACTTAAAACGGCATCTTAAAGCCAGGAGGTAAAGGCATACCGCCTGTTACGTCGGCCATTTTTTCTTTGGTGGTTTCTTGGACACGTCTAACCCCATCGTTGAACGCTGCGGCCACTAAGTCTTCGATCATTTCCTTGTCTTCTTCCATAAGGCTTGCGTCAATATCGACGCGGCGTATGGCATGATTACACGTCATAGTCACTTTAACTAAACCCGCACCCGACTCGCCTGTGACTTCTGTTTTGGCTAACTCTTCTTGATTCTTTTGCATGCGCTCTTGCATTTGTTGCGCTTGCTTCATCATGTTACCCATTCCACCTTTCATCATAATTTGTCTCTCTTTCTCTTAATTAAAATTTGTTGTGACTATCTTGCTTGAATGCTTTGTTGGTCTACTTTTGCTGCAAAGTTTTGTTGCAGCAATTGAATGCCGGGGTCGTTTTTAACCACTTCACGGGCGTATTCTTGACGCACTTGGTTTACTTTACCTTGTAGCGCGTAGGGAGTGTTAATGGGTTGTCCTAGCTCGATTTCAAGTTCAATACTTTGATTAAGTGCCAAGCACAGGGCTTGTTGCAACTGTTGCTGAGCCGTTTCTGAAATAAGGTGGGCTTTTGATTGTAACAAGGTTAATTTAACGGTATTGCCTTGGTGATGAAATGCAGAATGTAAGGCCAGTTGCTTGGTCAACGCTGTCACTTGCATCTCTTCTATCAAGCGGCTCCAGTTATCGACTTGCAAAGCCTTTGTCACTTTTTGTTTGTTTGGCAAAAAGGCTGCTATGTCTAAGGTGACATCCCCCACATTTTCTTTATCCAAGTGCGCACTTGAGTCAAATGCAACAGCTTCTTGAGGTTCACTTTCTGCTGAAAATGGACTAGGGCCGGCATTAGCAGGAATATCGGGGAGTGGTGAGTCTACAGACCAAGGCGGAGCATTATTACCATTGGGCTTTACTGGTATCGGTTCTGATCCCAGAGGTGAGGTTTGACTGGGTACTTCAGCACGGTGTGCTACAGGTGCATTATCAACATCTTGGCTAAGGTTGCGAGCAAAAGCTAAATTGGGCGGCGTGACACTCTCAAGCTTTTTTACTGGGTCTGTGCCTTCCCCCTCTTCACTTTTACTTTGGTGTATTTTATTACGTAGCGCGATTAAATCGGCGGTGGTGGTTTGATGTGTATTTTGTTGATGCTGTTCATCTGTGGCTACTTCAGTATTCTCAAACGCCCTTTGGGGGACATCATTCAGCACTGCTTCAGTTGGTTGCTCATCCATAGCTACAGTTTGATATTGATCGTAATCGACAACTTGATGACCAAAACCTTCGGCCTGAGCCATAATATCTTGCTGCTGAGCAAATAAGTCCGCTTCTTCCGCTTCTGTTGCTGTGGGTTGCGTCACTTGGGGCGCTAAACTTTGTGGTTGTGACTGAGGTTGCGACTCTGGTTGCGAGGCTAGCTCAGGCGCTATTTGTTGATGCTTGGCACCATAACTGTCAATTGTGACTTCGGGTGCAATACTGGCTGCCTGGTTTGCTTGTGGTGCAACAGCACCCTCGACTTTGGGTGTTTTTGCGGCGATATCCAGCGCATCTAATTTCAAGTTTCCAGGACAAAACGCCAGCATACGCAATAGAGTCATTTCTAGCCCTGTTCGGGCATCTGCAGCATGAGGTAAGTCTTTTTTACCCGTTAAAGCAATTTGATACAGTAATTGAATTTGCTCTGCTGGCACGGTTTTAGCCAACTGAAAAATTGCTCTTGCAGCAATAGTTTCAAGCTTACAGGCGTCGGGTACAAACTGAGTTAATGCAATTTGATGTAACAAGCTCATCATTTCTGCCAAAACCAAGCCATAATCGGGCGCCTGTTGCGCCATCAATTCAACCTGCTGCAAGGTTGCCGCACTGTCCTTTTGGATAACCCCATGGATCAATTTAAGCACTTGGTTTTTATCCATCAGGCCAAGCATGTCGGTGACTATCTGCACACTTATGGCACCATTGCCTTGTGCTATGGCTTGATCGGTTAGGCTTAAGGCATCGCGCATACTGCCTTGGGCCGCTCTGGCTAATTGACTCAGTGACTCTTTGTCAAATGGGATGCTTTCTTGCCCCAGCACGTGTTCGAGTTGCTGGCTAATTTGAGTGCGCGATAAGGCTTTTAAATTAAACTGCAAACAGCGAGATAAAATAGTCACAGGCAGTTTTTGTGGATCTGTGGTCGCTAGTAGAAACTTCACATGAGGCGGTGGCTCTTCAAGAGTTTTAAGCAAAGCATTAAAACTATGCTTAGACAACATGTGTACTTCATCTATCAGGTAAACCTTGTAACGACCACGACTAGGCTTGTACTGTACGTTATCGAGTAGCTCCCGAGTGTCTTCGACCTTAGTGCGAGATGCGGCATCTATTTCGAGCAAGTCGATAAAATTACCGTTTTCGATTTCTTTACAGGTACTACATTGACCGCAAGGATGGGCACTTAATCCTTGCTCGCAGTTTAAACTTTTTGAAAAAATTCGCGCTATGGTGGTTTTACCCACACCTCTGGTGCCGGTAAACAAATAAGCATGGTGTAATCTATTGTTATCAAGTGCATTAGAAATAGCCGTGACAACATGTTCTTGCCCAACTAACTCGCCAAAGCGGTTAGGTCGCCATTTTCTTGCTAACACCTGATAACTCATAATTGACTACTCGCCTTCGAATTCACAAATAGAATAGCTGGTCACACCGCAGTCGATAAGTTTTTGCTCACCACCGAGTTCAGGTAAAGAGATAACAAAACCTGCGTGCTCTACCACGCCACCTAAACGGCGAATTAGATTTGCGGTGGCGATCATTGTGCCGCCCGTGGCCAATAAATCATCTAGCATGAGTACTTTCTCGCCAGGCTTGACTGAATCGCGATGTATTTCTAAACAATCTGTACCGTATTCAAGTTCGTAACTTTCGCTGATCACCTCTCGTGGCAATTTCTTGGGCTTACGCACAGGAATAAAGCCTATGCCAAGTTCAATGGCCAAAGGCGCACCAAACAAAAATCCACGAGCTTCGGTACCTGCCACTTTATCAAAGCCCATTGGCGCATAATGCTTTAACAGAAGTTCGATAGTGGCTGAGTAAGCTTTGTGATCTTCTAAAACTGAGGTCACATCACGAAACATGATCCCAGGCTTTGGATAATCGGGAACGGTTTTAATAACCGATTTTATATATTCGGCGGGCACGAATTTCTCCGTAATTTAATAATAAGATAAGTGAGATAGCGGCGGATATTAAAGGTAGAAAACGAACCAGCCAGCTATGGTAGGCATTAATGGCAGTGCTAGCAGCACACCTAAACCAGCAAGCAAATAGCCCCAACTAAAAGGGTCGTTCGACATATTTTCATCTTGCATTGTTACGCTCCAGACTTAAAGGGATGGCTCCCTTGTTAAACAACAATATTGAAGGCGCAGATGTTAATGCAAAGCTTAGTAAATTGATAGCCCTAAAAGCCAAGGTATAGCTAAGGGTAGGCCTATAGGGGGAATAAAATCTCTTGGTGCAATAACTGCTGCAATGTTTGTAGTAATGAATCAGTAATTTGTGAGGCGCCTAGTTGCGGAAGTGCCGCAATCATCATTTGTGTCAAAGACTCAACCCTCACCACGCCTTGCTGAGCAATAGTGTTTAACAAAAGTGCTGTTACTTCATTAACTAAGGTGAACTTCACTGCATCTGCCCTATCTCGATATATCACCAAAAATACCGTTTCACTAGGTCGTGACGGTTGAAAATCGACACTGATTTGATGTACTGGATACTGATAGCTCACTAAGGTCGCTAAGTCTGATAGTTGCACTTGGCTAAACTGAGAACGCCCATTCCAAGGCGTAAATTTTTGACTAGATTGACGCACACTTACGTCTAACTCTAACCATTCGTAATGGGCTAATTCAGCCATAAAAACGGGATCGCTTGCTGTTAACTCAAACTCGCTACTTAAGTATTCAACAAACTCTTTACTGATATCAATAAAATAAGGAGAGCGACAGCTATGTTCGCTAAAAAACTTTCGGGCTAAGGCTTGCCATTGTGATTCAGAATATACACTCTTTAATACTGGGAACCCGGCACTCAAGAAACCCAAAATATTATTAAAAAATAACTCTCGGTATACTTTTAGACGTCTATCTTCGATACCGGTTACTTTGGGGTGCGCTTGAGGATTTTTAATGTGCTGTATAAAAGCTTGTTGGGTATCTTTGAAAGATGTCATTAGGCGCTAAATTTTGTGGGTTGCTGGTTACAAACTTGTTGTTGAATTTGCCTTATCTTTTCAACCTCAACTAACAATTCATGGATAGGTGGAATATTAAAATCTCGTTCTAACAAGGTAGGAAACACCCCATGAATTTCGTAGGCTTTTTTGAGCAATTGCCAAACAGGCTCAATCACATCCGCGCCATGGGTATCAATTTTTAAATCGTCTGCTTCATCAAAATGTCCGGCTATATGGCCATAAACAATTTTACCTGTGGGCATGGCCGCTAAAAAGGCTTCGGGATCGTACTGATGGTTAATGGAGTTGACATAAATGTTGTTCACATCTAGCAACATCAAGCAACCCGACTCTTGTAGTACGGCTAAAGTGAATTCCTGCTCAGTCATTTCTTGTCCGGGAGCAGCATAATACGATACGTTTTCTAACAGCAAAGGCCGTTCGATAATATCTTGTACTTGCTTTACGCGCTCGACCACATGTTTAACGGCTTCACTGGTAAAAGGTATTGGCAGCAGATCATACAAATGCCCTTGCCCCGAGCAATAACTTAGATGTTCGCTGTAATACAACATCTGATGTTTATCTAAAAAAGTCTTAATGCTTTTGACAAAGTTAACATCTAAAGGGTCAGGGCTACCAATAGACAAAGATAAACCGTGGCTAACAAAATGGCTCGTAGACGTAAATTGATTAAGGTTTTTCTGATATTTACCGCCAAGAGGTAACCAATTTTCGGGTGCCACCTCCCAAAAATCCACTGAACGAGGAATGTCCGGTAGTAGCTCATTAAGCATTTCTCGGCGCAACCCTAAGCCTACCCCAGAAAGATGTTTTTTGTTCATTAGCTTTGTCGCTCAAACATATATATAAAGGCCAGCATTAGCCGGCCTTTATCCATTTAGTCAATTTTAGGTATTGAACTTACGCAGCAAACTCAGTTACTTAGAGGCGTCAGCGGTTTTTTTGGCTTTATCGCCACCACACTTACCTTCGCCACATTTGCCTTCACCGCATTTGCCTTCTTTCATGGCTTTAGCGGCTTTTTTGGCTTTATCACCACCGCACTTACCTTCGCCACATTTGCCTTCACCGCACTTGCCTTCTTTCATGGCTTTAGCGGTTTTTTTGGCTTTATCTTCACCACACTTACCTTCGCCACATTTGCCTTCAGTGACATCCTGCATGTAACCAGATTCTAAAGAATGAACACTGAATGGGTTAGTGCTGGCTTGGGCGCTTACAGAAGCTAGTGAGCCAATAACAACTGCACCTAGTGCAGTAGCGATAGTCGTTTTATTAATTTGTTGCATAAAGGTTTTCCTTTAATCATTTGGCTAATTAACACTAATGTTAGACTTAATCTTTCGGTTTCAATTTACAAGACCTAACAGCAATAATAATTATTTCAGAATTATTCTAAAACGGTTTGATTATCGATGAACGACGTTGTAATTCAGTTAAACAGCTTAATTTTGATAGCAATCTTACGGTTAAACCGCATCTTCATTTTCTTCGCCAGTACGAATTCGGATAACGCGCTCTACTTCACATACAAATATTTTACCATCTCCTATTTTCCCAGTTTGTGCGGTATTCATAATGGCTTCGATACATCTATCTACTTGATCATTCGCTACAATAAGTTCAATTTTCACTTTGGGCAGAAAGTCGACACTGTACTCTGCCCCTCGGTACAATTCAGTATGGCCTTTTTGCCTACCGAAGCCTTTGACTTCAGTTACTGTCATACCGCTAACGCCCACTTCTGACAATGCTTCACGCACATCATCCATCTTAAATGGCTTTATTACCGCTTCTATCTTTTTCATTTTCTTCTCAGTTAATGTCGCTGGTGAATGTAAACTCTTAATCGTATATTGTGGGTATTGGTACACGCTTATGTTGCGTTTTTTCAAAAATAGTGACAAGTTTTTCAGCTATCTCATCTGTGACCTTTTTACCCTCTAAGAAATCATCTATTTGGTCATAGCTCATGCCTAAAGCTTGTTCATCTGACTTTTGTGGTGACAAAGATTCTAAATCTGCTGTGGGCGCCTTATGCACCAGATGTGTTGGAGTCTCTAAAAACATAGCTATCTGCCTTACTTGACGTTTATTTAAACCAAATAAAGGGGCGAGATCACAGGCACCATCTCCATATTTAGTATAAAAACCAGTAATATTCTCTGCTGAATGATCTGTACCTAAGACTAAACCATCGAGTAAGCCGGCTACTTGATATTGCGCCACCATGCGGGTACGAGCCTTAACATTGCCTTTTACAAAATCGCATTTAGTTTCGTTTTCTGGCAATAACTTCGCATTTTGCATCGCAATACGAGTTTGTTTATCAATAGCGTCAGCACCGGGTTGCACATTAATAGTCAAACTTTGACTGGGCCGGATAAAATCGATTGATGCTTGAGCATCATCTTCATCAGCTTGCACATCATAGGGCAATCTAACCGCTATAAACTGATAACCTAGTTGCTGTTGTTGATTGAGTTCGTTGACTGCTATTTGCGCCAAACGCCCCAATGTACATGAGTCTATACCACCACTGATCCCTAATACTAAGGTTTTACTGCCACTGCTGTTAAGTTGCGCCTTAATAAAATTGACCCTACGTTCAACTTCATATTTAACATCAATTTTAGGTAAAACTCGCATTTTCTCTATCACACTATTCGATTGCATTTCTTACCCTTATAACGACATGCCAGTTTTACTATACGGTTAGGTTGATGATTTTTATCATAATTATTATCTAGTGGTTATAACCTGAAAGTAAACTACAGTTCAATATTATTAAGATGTGTATGTTAATCCTAACCTTTGACAACGATTACATACCCTAAAAATTCAGATATAGTTTATCTTATTAGCCATTCACCTCAAAATGACCGAGTAAATAACGTGAAACAACAGAAAGGTGTGACACTGGTTGAGTTAATGGTCACCGTGTCGATTGTTGCAATAATATTGGCATTTGTTGCCCCAAGTGTTCAGAGTATATTAATTAAAAATCGTATTGTTGCGGAGATTAACGAAACCAGTTCGCTGATCCAATATGCTAGGCACCATGCAATTGACGAACAAGCTTTAGTCGTGGTCTGTCCTTCTGCGGATTATTCTAACTGCTCTACAGATTGGAATGATCCCAAAATAGTGTTTATTGATGATGACGCCAACACCATTCGCGGCGCCAATGAAGAGTTATTGGTGTCTATCGGTAAAACATCACAAGCCAGCGTGATGACCAACACCAACGCTATTATTATTTTTTCTGAAACCGGCGAAGCTAACCTAGCCACCGAAATTTTACTGTGCCACAAAGATGGTGAAGCAAAATATGCCCGAGCTTTGTCAGTCAGCCTACAAGGTCGCGTTAAAATGAGCAGCGACAGTGATAGAAATGGTATCAACGAAAACGCTGCCGGAACCGAACTTTCCTGTTAATACTATGGGTAGCTCCTTATGACTACCCTTAAATACCCTTGATTCACCTCCCTTGCGTTAAATAAACATCTGCTTGTCATATTATTTTCTTATTTTTGTTTTATTATGGGCTCATATCAACTCATTCAAAGGAATATTCATGCGCTTACTGCACACTATGCTGCGGGTTGGCAATCTCCAAGCATCTATCGATTTTTATACTCAAATAATGGGCATGAAATTACTCAGGAAAAGTGACAATCAAGCGTACAAATATACCCTAGCGTTTGTAGGCTACGGTGAAGAGTCGGACACGACTGTGCTGGAATTGACCTACAACTGGGATACCAAAGAATATCAAATGGGTGACGCTTATGGTCATATTGCGATTGCGGTAGACAATATTTATGACCTATGTGAGTCTATTGAGCGACAGGGTGGCGATGTATATCGTCAGCCCGGTCCTGTAAAAGGTGGTAACACCGTGATTGCTTTTGTGCGCGACCCAGACGGTTATGCTATCGAATTAATTGAACGTAAATAAGTGAGTATTATGAAATTATATCTTTTAGGCCTGCTATTGATGGTTTCTGGTTGCCAGGTGGCTCCTGTTAAACCTATAGATCCTGTTATTAAATCTTTGGCTGCTACTAAGCCTCTGGTAATTGCACATAGAGGGGCTCCTGGTTATTTGCCAGAGCATACCTTAGAGTCTGCTACCTTAGCCTTTGCACAAGGGGCTGATTTTATCGAACAAGACTTAGTGGTGACGAAAGACTCAAAAATAGTGGTATTGCATGATATTCACCTTGAAACCGTCACTAATGTAGAGCAAATGTTTCCTAGCAGAAAACGAGGGGATGGCCGTTATTACGCCTTAGACTTCACCTTAGCCGAATTAAAAACCCTTAGGGTACACGAACGTCAAGACGGTAAAGCAAAACAAGTCTTTCCTAACCGATATCAAGGTAATGGCCATTTTACCATCGCCACCTTTGAAGAACATATTGAACTCATCCAACAACTTAACCGCCAGTTTAATAAAACCATAGGCTTCTATCCTGAAATAAAGTCCCCCGCTTGGCACCGACAACAAGGAGTAGACATAAGTAAACTTGTTGTGGCAGAGTTGCGAAAACATAATTTAGATGACCCAAATAAAGCGATTTATGTGCAATGCTTTGATTTTGAAGAGACTCAGAGATTACGTAACGAGCTAAAACTCAAAGCAAAACTAGTGCAACTACTTGCCGAAAATGATTGGCAAGAATCCCCTAGCGATTATGACCTGTTAAAAACCCCTGCGGGACTAAAAGCCATCGCCAAAGTCGCCCAAGGTGTTGGCCCGTGGATCCCGCAGCTAGTTGATTTAAAAACACTACAACCCACAGGCTTAGTGAAGCAAGCACACCTAGCAGGCTTACAAGTACACCCTTACACCTTTAGGCAAGACGCGCTACCTAAAGGGTTGAATACTCAACAAACTCTGCAGTTGCTGTTTACAAAAATCAAAGTGAATGGATTGTTTACCGACTTTACAGATACTGTAGTGGAACATCTCGCAGAATAGAAAATACTATACTTACAGAGCAATATGTCATGTTCTTGCTCTGTAAGTCACTGTTTTTCATGATTATTGATATTGTTGTTTAATGAGATCAGCACAGCGCTCTGCGATCATAATAACAGGAGCATTAGTATTGCCGCCTACTAGTGTCGGCATAACCGAAGCATCAACGACCCTTAAACCCTTAACGCCTTTCACTTGAAGTTCAGAGTCCACCACTGTCATCTCGTCGTCGGTATCACCCATTTTACAGGTGCCTACTGGATGATAAATGGTTTCGGATTTTTCACGTAAAAAGGCTAAAATCTCTTCATCACTTTGTGCTTCGGGGCCAGGACCAATTTCCCAAGACTGGTACTTGTCAAAAGATGGCGCAGCTAAGATTTTTCTGGCGCGGCGCACTCCGTCTATCATCACTTTTTGGTCGTCTGGATGTTCCAGATAATTCGGGTCAATGGCCGCCAAATCAGTTGGCTTGTTGGAACGTAATCTTATTTCACCGCGACTTTTGGGATACAAACAACAAACATGGACACCATATCCATACCCAAAAGCTGTACTTCGCCCATGATTAAGCAAAATGGAGGGTAAAAAATGATATTGGATGTCGGGGATATCCCCTGCATATTGGGTTTTATCAAAGCCTCCAGCTTCTGCAACGTTACTTGTGAAAATACCTTTTCGATTAAACATATAGTTGAATGCATTGATAGCGTAACGTGGAATGAGAGACGGGGCCACGGCATAGCTATCTTTATTTTTGCATCTTTGTTGCACTATGGCATCGAGGTGATCTTGTAAATTTTGCCCTACTCCAGGCAAGTCTACTTTTGTTGCAATACTGTTTTCAGTGAGATGCGCTTTAGGCCCAATACCAGATAACATTAAAACTTGTGGTGAATTAATAGCACCTGCAGATAACAACACTTCTTTATTAGCCACCAGCTCGACAGGTTGACCATTGAGCTGCAGTTGTACACCTGTTGCCACACCATCATTAATAACAATTTTTTCAACTAATGCCTTAGTTAACACAGTCAAATTCGGCCTTTTTAACGCTGGGGTTAAATACCCCTTGGCGGCAGAGCAGCGCTGGCCGTTTTCTTGTGTCACTTGATAAAAGCCTAACCCTTCGCGCTCTTTACTATTAAAGTCTGTTACTTTGGACAAATTAGCCGCTGGGGCCGCATCCACAAAGGCATTGGACATTGGATTAGTATGGCGTAGGTCACTGACACTCAAATAACCGCTTGCGCCATGTAATTCACTTTCGCCGTGTTGCTGTTTTTCAGACTTTTTAAAATATGGTAATACCGACTGCCAATCCCAGCCCTTAGCGCCTAACTCACTCCACTTGTCATAATCCTCAGGCACACCTCGTATATAACACATAGCATTAAGAGAGCTAGATCCACCTAACACCTTGCCTCTTGGCCAAAACAGTGAACGATTATTAAGATGTGATTGCGGCTCTGTATCGTACTCCCACCCTAATTTGGTCAAACGAGAAAGAAAAGCCAAGCCAAAGGGAATATGAATAAAGGGGCTTTTGTCTTTACCACCGGCTTCAATTAAACACACACTAAACTGACTGTTTTCAGTGAGTCGCGCCGCTAAAGTGGCACCAGCAGATCCGGCGCCAATAATAATAAAATCGAATTGTGTTTGAGATAATTTTTGCATGAAGTTTAATACTTAATTGAACTAAAAATAATAGCGTGTGTTGTGCTTAAAAACGCTGTTGCACTAGCATTGTCTAGAGTGATATTAACCACAGCACTGCTCGGATGTCATACCAGTTAGTGTATCAAAAAAGCTATCTTAATGTTACTTTCCTGTAAACTTTAACTTTAATCAGCTGCATAAATTTAAACAATAAAATTCAATTAGTTATAAAATGTGACTAGCAAAACGCATTATCATAAATATTGATGGAGAAGCATTAACTTGGGCGCCCAATCTATTAAAACATCCTTACGTTTGTTTACTGCCAAGTGCCTGATTCGTTTTAGGCGTCTCACTTATGTGGACTATACCGTAGCGGAAATTAGCGAACTTATTGCGCCCCACTTGCCTGTTACTTTGCCTATTTCGGTGCCAAGAGGTGATGGTCAAGTTAGCCTTACAAAAATCAATATATCCATGCCATTTGATGCCGATTATATTCAAGCTGAAGTCTTGGGTAATATCCACATTAGCTATCTCGCTAACCCCATTTATCGCGCTCATGTGGTGTTAGTGGTACAAGCCAAGCCCGAATATGATAATCAAAGCAAAAGCGTACGTTTGGTTGACATTAAGGTGACAGATATTCATATGTTAAACGATGAATACTCGATCCTTAAAGATACCTCTAATTTGCTTAATTTATTGGTTCCAAGCCCGGTGGCGTCAATAGTATCTGGCACCATGAAAACCGCCTTTAACCTAATGACAGGTACCACAACCTCTGAAGCAACACATTACTTAGAGGTCTATTTAAGTGGCAGCAAACAAAAGGTATTGGATTACCATAAACCTCAAATCGAAAAAATTATTGTTGATTTAGCCGCTGCTGAAGATATGCAGTACAGCTTAGACAAGCACGACTTCGAAGAGGGCCTATTTATGCAATACGGCAAAAAGGTAGTGGTTGAACAAGGCAATGTTCGTTTTAAATTTTAAGTTGAACATTACACGCTCGTCCCAACACCTTTTTAGCATTTAAAATTAATGATGAAATGACCCATCTTCAACAATTGAAACATGCTCTTCATTTACCCTTTCGCCAATGTCTTCGATATTCAAACTAGGATCGTCGATACATTGCTCCAACATATCAAACGCCTCGATGCAATATTGGGCCAATGGCTCTAAGCTATTAATATTTTGATTACAACACACAAAACCTATGTTGGCCTGCCCTTGGTAGCTCACCATAGTAATGTTGACACCTCCACCTGGGGTGATAGTAGAAATAGGGTAACTGGCCAATAACTGGCTATCTTTAAAATACATGGTCTCCCTAGGACCTGGCATATTCGATACCAACAGGTTAGCAATAGGTTTAACCCAATTAGACAAACCCAGCATTTCAAATAAAGTGGCATAACTTTGAATCAATAAGGTGTAATAACTAAAAGAAGCAGGGTGTGAGGCTTTTGCCGCCTTGGTTACTATACGATGATTAGCAATAATTTCTCTGAGTCTTAAGTAAGGATCGGTTTGCCCATGAGCCAGCTCTACCGGCACTATAGCAATTTGATTGCCGTAACTGACTTCACCGGCTTTACGCAGATTAATCGGCATATTGGTATACAAGGCTTTTTCAAAGGTCTGGCCATAATCGCTGAGTTGTTGGTGCACCGCTATATCGAACACAGATAACATTACCTCATTGGCCGAGGCTCGTAGGCGTTTACTCAGTTTTTGAATGCGCCCAAAATCCATATTCAGGGTGGCCACAGCGCGGCCTTTTTTAACTTGCCCAGTCAGCACAGTTTTAGTGCCACTAAAAGGCAAAGGCATGTAGTTTTGGTTGATTCTAAGCAATTTAAAAAGTAGCCGACACAAAATCCAGACAAGATCTTTAGTGGCAATAAGCATATCCCATAATCCACCAAAAACAGCTTTAAAAAAGGGCGGTTTAGGGCGCGTCTTTTGACTCCGGTCCATTGCCCAAACGGGTGTGAATTCATTAGGCTCAGGGCTTTGGCTATACCCCGCTTGAAACCACCGTATCAGGGTACTGCCATCTCCGCACATATGATGAATTTTGATATAAATGGCAAATTGTTCGGTATTATGGTCTTTAATTAAATGGTATTGCCACAAGGGCTTATCTCGGTCTAACCAAGGTTCGTGTAAGCTGGCAACAAAGTTATCTAAGCTCGGCCTATCACTCAAATCATCAATAGTATGCAGTTGCACGTGGTACTGCATATCTAACTGCTCAACAGGTACAAATTTAACAGGGTAGCCTAGTACCCTTTTAACCCGGCAATTAAAAGGGGCGGTAGCTTGCTCGAAGCTGCGCATCTGTGCCAGTAACTTATCAACATAATCATTGTCGGCATTGGCTGGCATTTTTAACAACTGAATGGTGGCCACATGTTTTGGGTTATCTTCAGACTCAGTGATCCAAAATGTTTTATCTAGAAAGGTTAATTTTTTGCTCAATTCGCTATCCCTTTACCCAGTTCTTATTGATTTATTGTTACTCAGAAAACGCGCGGTTTACTATGGCTTCTTGCAAACGCTGTAGTTCACCTTGTTCAACTTTAATATAAGGCAATAAAGCAAACAAAATGGCTGACAAACTCTTGTACAGATATTCATCATCATTAATGTCATGGCCCTTTAATGAGTAATAATTTCCAGCCTGACTAAATACCAAACCAATAATTTCAACCATTTGCTGACACTGCCCTGGCGAAGCCGAAATAGTGCCTTGCTCTTCAAATGCCGCCAATAATTCTGTCACACAACGCTGTTGTGCGGCCATTAATTTAATAAAACCTTTATGCACACTTGGATATTTATCGGTTAAATCTGTGGGGTTGCGGTATAAAAACCGAAATAAATGATTTTTCTCAATGATCAGATAAAGATAATAAAAAAAATCTTCAATGCTTAGGGCAGTATCTGCATCTTTACTTGGAGCATCAATGATAGCCCGCATTTGCTCTTGATAGAGTTCAAATAGCGCCGCCACTATGACTTCTTTACCCTTAAAATGATAATACAAGTTGCCTGGGCTGATATCTAATTCCATGGCAATTTCTACACTACTGACATTGCTTTCGCCTTGTTGATTAAAGATATCAAGGGCAGTTACCAGTATACGTTCAGCCGTTTTCATTTTATTATCACCCATATGTGATGGAGCATGTTGTATCATTCCACACTGCAAGCATGATGTGCAAGTGTTTGAAAATAAGGCTTTTGTTTTTAAACATTATACCAACCGAATAGGACAACTAATGATAAGAGTATTGTTTAATAAAAAAGGGGGCGTAGGTAAGTCAAGTCTAGCGGTAAACTTGGCAGCTATTTCCGCGACCCAAGGATACAAAACCTTACTCATAGATTTGGATACCCAGTGCAACAGCACCGCTTATCTAAATGTGACAGATTTGCCTAAAGACAGCAGCATCGCCGATTTATTTGAGCAAACCATTACTTTTCATTTGCATCGCCGCCCTGCCAGTGAGTTTTGTCATGGCACCCAGGTTGAAAATCTGGATATTATTGCCGGATCAGCGCGTTTATCTGAGCTAGAAAGCGAGTTAGACAGCAGGCATAAAATTTATAAACTACGAGAAGCCTTAGCCTCGTTAACCGACAGCTATGATAATATTTTTATCGATACCGCGCCGGCGCTTAACTTTTACAGTATGTCGGCCCTTATAGCCGCGCAGCGCTGCCTCATTCCTATTGATTGCGACGATTTTGCACGGCAAGGCTTATATAGTTTGCAGCAAAAAATTGCTGAAATTAAAGAAGATCACAACGAAGATTTAGAAATAGAAGGGATCATTGCCAATCAATATATGAGCAACGCCAACTTACCCAAACAAATCGTTAATGAGTTGATTGCTGAAGGGTTTCCTGTGTTATCAGCATATATCGGGCAGTCAGTTAAAATGCGCGAGTCTCATCAAGCCAAGAAACCCCTTATTGTAATGGCCCCTAAACATAAATTAACCCAATCGTTGCTGGGAATTTTTGAGTTATTACATAAAGACTAAGTATAACTGCATAAAACCCGCGCCCATGCCTAAAACCGCGCCTGTAACTATGAGCTTCCATTCGTCGGCTTCGTAGGCTGGGCGCAACACCCCCTCAAACTCTTCTGGCGATAAGGCCTGCATTCGCTCGCATAAATCGTCGCCTATGCGTAGGGCTTTATTGGTGTATTCGTAGGCATAAGCTAAATATTTTTCTGAGTCGGTAAAAATACGCTGGGTAGTGAGTTCTTTCATTTTGTAATAGGAATCCGAGCCAATACCTAAAGCAAAATAAGGCTGGGCGATGGCCACATATCTTTCGATGGCGTCGTTAACGTGCAATTCAATCAATTCCAACAACTGGCCTGATCCCGAACCATGTACGGCGATTTCCATAATATTTTTAGAGGTCATTAATTTAGACTCAATAATATCTGAATACACCCGAGATACTTCTTTCTGACGTTTTAAAAACATGCCCTGAATAGTAAAGCCCATAAATTTAATGGGATGTTTAGGCTCAAAAATGATCTTCAACGCAATCCAATTGGTGGCATAACCTACAATCAAGCCCCCTACAGGTAATACCCACCAAGTAGGATAAAACGCCCACACCAACATAGTGGGCACACCAAACAAAAAGCCAAAATAAAACCCGGACTTTTCGATAAAAGGAAACTCTTTCTCGCCCGACTTAAGGAAAATCTCATTGATAAGCTCAGGAGCATTTACCAATTGCTCCACCACCAATTCTTTGATATCAACAATTTCTTCTATGTTGTACTTAAAGTCATCCACCATTTTAGTGACAACATTGGGCATATCAGCTTCTACCCGGGCATACACCAAATTCTTACCATGGACCGGCAGAGACGCCCAAAGCTGCGGAGCAGATTGTTTCATTACATCATTGATGATAGTGCGAATAGTTTGTTTAAGCCGTCTTTGTATCGCCTTAGTCAATTCAACGGGATCGATACGCTCGGCTAACTCTTGCACACTAAGTAATTTACCTAATACCAATTCAACTTCAATCTCCGCCATTTCTTGGCGTTTGGCAGGAATTAAACCTTGCCACCCTAATAAGGGTTTGATGCCTATAAACTCAATAGGATAAAACATCATTTTGACTGCAAGAAAATTAGTAGACCAACCCACTATCGCGCTAATAAAAGGAATAGATAGCAAAGGAAGATGGGTAATAAGTTGATCAAATATTTGCATAAAAAGCAGGTGCGCCTAGTTATTATTGTTATTAGGTCTAAACAGACTAATTAAGAGGCTAACTATTGGAATTAGAATGGTCAATCTAAAAATGCCTTAGGATGCACATTATACCTATAAAACCCTTATAAATTACCTGATAACAATGATTGCGAGCTAAACATTGGGTAGCAATTTCTAATTATTTACGGTTATATCACATCAGATTAGTAAATTAAGAGACATACATGGCGAACCCCTCCCTTTCAGAATTGCAAAACATCATGAAACACGCCGATTCTTACGAAGAATATCAAGAAGCCGCTCAAGCTTATGACGAATTGTCTGGCGCGCAAATATGGAAGGCCAAAGATACCAGTAAAGATTATGACTATCGCCTTATACGTAAACGTGTACAGCGTATTAAGCAGGCTAGGCTCAGTGGTGACGCTGATGGCCTTATGTATATTTTACATGAAGGATTACACGGTAATTTGGGTAATATTGCATCTTCTGCATTAAACCAGCATAGCAAACTGGGCACTAAGCATCTTATCGAAGAATTTATTCAAGAGGTCTGTAGCGCTTTAGATTTCATCTATCAAGCTGATGAAAATGTCATCGACTTTTATGAAAAATTGTCATTTTTTGAAGAAACCGCTCAGGCATTTGGCAGCAGTTGCTTAATGTTAAGCGGTGGTGCCGGCCTTGGCTTTTTTCATTGTGGCGTCATTAAGTCCTTAGTCGAACATGATTTACTGCCTGAAGTGATATCAGGTGCCAGCGCAGGCTCCATCATAGCTGCATTAGTCGGCACTCGTACCGATGATGAACTTCTAGAGGTGATCCAACCAGAAATCATCCAACAAAAATTCAAGCAGTGGCGGCTCTGGCAAGGCTTTGGCAAAGACAGTTTGCTCGATAGCAGCAACCTTGAAAATGCGCTGATTGAATTATTCGACTTAACCACCTTTGAAGAAGCCTTCGAGAAGACCGGACGACATATCACTATTACTGTGTCTGGGGCAGAGTTGCACCAACATTCCCGTTTGTTAAACGCTAAAACTTCACCCAATGCTATTATTACTCAGGCAGTGCGCGCCTCAACCGCCATCCCAATACTATTTAAGCCGGTGCAACTTAAGGCTAAAAATAGAGCCAATGAGGTTGTACCTTATATACCTAACCGCCGCTTTGCCGATGGCTCGATTATGGCGGATTTGCCCTTTGATCGTTTAGCCCGCATTTATGGCGTGAATCATAGTATTGTCAGTCAAACCAATTTGATTGCTGTACCTTTTCTAGCTAGAGATAAAAGAGATACCACTGGTATTATAGGGTTAACGTGGCGCTACGCGGCAAAAATAGCCAAAGTAAACAGTATCTATGCCTTTGACATGCTCGAAAATATTATTAGTCATCGCGCCGCCAGACTAGGCATTCACAAAGTACGCTCGGTGATTGATCAACAATATGTAGGCGACATCAATATCTTACCTAGTGCCAGCTTGGCTAACCTTAAACATATTGGCTCAAATCCAAGTTTAAAAAGTATTCAAGAGCTCATCCACCATGGTGAGCGTGCTACCTGGCCGCAGTTAGATTTAATCAAACGTAACACCATGATCAGTAAAACAATCAGAGATTACTTACGCAAGTTAAAACAACGAGAAGCAAGATTACTGAGTGACCATAATGGTTTACGTGTAGTTAATAGCTGATAGCTAATACAAGTTGTCAAATCAGATGCATAAAAAAAGGCCACTAAATCTAGTGGCCTTATTAACAATAGTAAAATTGAAAGGGGTTTAAAATTTTACTCGTTAATTCTAATCGTTTGCTTTCGCTGCTTTTGTTGCCGCCTTTGCAGGTGCTTTAGAGGCTACACGTTTAGCAGCGGGTTTAGCTGCTGACTTAGCAGGCTTTTTGCTAGCTGTTTTAGCGGCTGTCGCTTTAACTTTAGGTTCTGCCGATTTGGTTGCCGAAGCTTTTGCCGTTGTTTTTTTAACTGCCTTAACTGGTGCTTTCTTTGGGGTGCTTGCATTGCTCTCAGCTAACTGTTGCTGCGCAAGTTTAGCCACTACTTCAATTAAGCTGTCAACTCGTTGTGTTAATGCATCAATTTGTTGATCACGGCTGTCATTGCCGAATCCCAACTTTGCGCGAAGCGCTGAAATTTTGTTTTGTAACATTATTCTTGCCTCCAATTTTGCTTGTATTTGCGTTTCAAGTGACTCACCTTTTTCCAGTAAACCATTGACGAATGCTGAACCATCAACAAATATTTGATCGAATTTATTCGCTGCTTTGTCACGTCCGCTGTCGTAGACACCTACCCCTGCTAACAAAGTTTTATGGGCGAAAGATAGCGTTTTTTTAGCCGTACTCATGTTAATTCTCCAGATATCCGGCCTCAGCCAATACAAGATTAAAAACCCCTAACGCAGGCGAGTAAATTTAGGCCTGCGTTAAGTTTTCAGACAATTACTTTGCAGCTAATTTTGCCACTGCATCGGTAAGTGCATCAATTTTTGCAGATAACTCTTCTACTTTCTGATCGGCGCTAACTTTGTCTAAACCCAGTTTCTGACGTACTTCTGCTACGCGGGTTTCCACTTTGTCTTTTACTTGGAATTTGTCTTTGGCTTCAGATTCAATTTTAGAACCTTTAACCACTAATTCTTCAAACAACTTAGTTGCTTCGGCACTCATTTTTTCGTAACGGCCTTGAGCTTCGTCAAAACTTTTACCGTAAGCACCTAAACCAGCAAGCCAGATGTTGCGTGCAAATTCTTCTGCTTCAGTTACTTTGCCTTTGATTGAATCTAATTTAGTCATGGGTGTTTCCTCAATTAATTTAGTGGTACTACTTGAATTGAGGCTAGATTAAAGAAATGAATTAGAATCCGCATACTAATTGAGCGTTTTTTTTTGAGGTTTGTTTTGTTGAAATTTTAAACAATTGATAAATAAGAGGTTTTAACTTTAGGCTGTCGAAATAAAAAATAAACTGACTAACGACTGCGTTAGCCAAATTTGAATTCTACAATGGAAAAATAGAAGATGTTGTCGACTAATCCACTAAACCTTTTGGCATATCTGCCCTTAATTCTTGCCAAATCTTACCGCTTTCTATGCCATAGTTTCTGATCACTACTGGAACCCGTTCAAAGTCACCTTCTTCTGCAAGTGCTAATAGCTGCTTGTAATAGTCACGGGTTAAGTCTCTAGATTTTTGATTCGAGAAATAATAACCACCTATACGTGAATATAACCCTCTAAAACCATTCATCATTAACACATAAACTGGATTACCAGACGAGGTAGCTAAATCATGGTTAAGTTGATAATCTCGTTGTGCAAAGGTCTTACCCTCATCCGGCACGTCGGCATATTGTTTTAATATGTCTATGGCTTTTTGTTGTTGATTACGAATTGCGCCGCGGATAAACACCGCACTTAAATTCGTTCTGGCTGCCAACAAGTGATCGACAAGCTCAGGAATACCGTCTTCATCGAGCCGAGCTAAGGTTTCTAAAATATTAAGTCCAGACGTTTCCCAGAAATTGTTCACTTTAGTGGGCTTTCCATGCTTTATAGTCAACCAACCATCCCGAGCCAAACGCTGCAATACTTCTCGTAACGTTGTACGGGTGACACCTATCAGTTCGGATAATTCACGTTCGGCTGGAAGAATAGTGCCGGGGGGGAAACGGCCACTCCAGATTGATTCAACTATATATTCTTCAGCGAATCCTGCCGGGCTTTGTGCCTTGTATATCATCAACCACTCACTTCGTTTGTTATTATTTTTGTCATTATTGTCGACTGATTGTACCAGATGATTTTTGTGGGTAACAAGTAAACTTTGAGTTGCTAACAAAGTATTCACAAAAAGTAGACAAAATTTACCTAAATGTTTGCTAACTATGGGATTTTACGATTATTTTTGGGTACACTTAGGCAATAATCATAATATTCAGCAAGGAATTTTTCTTATGCAGATGTCAATACCTCAAGCGGTAGCAGCCAACTTTTTGGGTAAAGCGCCAACTTGGTACAAGCAGGCGATAATCGCCTTTCTTATCCTCAACCCCATTTTATTTATTTTAAATCCTTATATGGCTGGTTGGGCACTAGTACTAGAATTTATCTTTACGTTAGCTATGGCATTAAAATGTTATCCACTGCAACCTGGTGGATTATTGTTGATGCAAGCAATGTTTATTGGCATGACCACCCCAGAACATATGAAACATGAAATGGTGGTGAATATTGAGGTTATTTTATTGCTAGTCTTTATGGTGGCTGGCATTTACTTTATGAAAGGGTTATTGCTTTATCTTTTCACTAAATTATTGATAAAACTAGAAAACAAGATTGCCTTATCTATTGCTTTCGCCGCGTCGTCGGCGGTTTTATCCGCCTTTTTAGATGCGCTAACGGTAGTGGCCGTTATTATTACCGTAGGCTTAGGGTTTTATTCTATCTACCACAAAGTAGCATCAGGAAAAGACTTTCATTCTGAGCATGATCACTCCCATGATGACGAAGTCTCTAACCCCAACCGAAATGATTTAGAAGACTTCAGGGCTTTTTTACGTAACCTAATGATGCACGCAGGCGTAGGTACTGCCCTTGGTGGTGTTATGACTATGGTAGGTGAGCCACAAAATCTGATTATCGCCGATAAAGCCGGTTGGGACTTTGTGGAGTTCTTTATTCGTATGTCGCCTATCACAATCCCAGTATTCTTTGCGGGTTTAGCCACCACCTTTGTTGTAGAAAAATTTAAGCTGTTTAGTTACGGTGCGCAATTACCCCCAGTCGTTCGCCAAATATTGACCGACTACGACAAAGATGTTGAGTCCAACTTAACGACTCAAGACAAAGCCAGATTAGCGGTACAGGGCTTAATAGCTGTGTGGTTAGTAATAGGCTTGGCTGGACATTTAGCTGCGGTAGGACTAATAGGCCTGTCTATTATTGTTTTGTCGACTTCAATGAGCGGCGTTATTGACGAACACTCTATTGGTAAAGCATTCGAAGAGGCACTTCCTTTTACCGCTTTGTTATGTGTATTTTTTGGCGTAGTGGCGGTGATTATCGACCAAGGGTTATTTAGCCCTGTCATTAATTGGGTATTAACCTTTGAAGGTAAAACACAACTGGTGATGTTCTATTTGGCCAACGGTTTATTATCTATGGTCAGTGATAATGTGTTTGTTGGCTCGGTGTATATTACAGAAGTAACAGCTGCACTAAATAGCGGTGCAATCACTCGTGATCAATTTGATATGTTAGCAGTGGCTATTAATACCGGCACTAATTTACCTAGTGTGGCTACGCCTAATGGTCAAGCAGCCTTCTTATTCTTACTAACGTCGGCTATTGCGCCGCTGCTTAGATTGTCATACGGCACTATGGTGTATATGGCGTTGCCTTACACTGTGGTATTAACACTGGTAGGTTTGGCCGCCACTTACTTTGGCTTATATGATTTAACAGACTGGTTGTACCAAATGCACCTGATTGAGCACCATACAGGTGTAATACCTAATGGTGCAGCAGCACCCCACTAAGAGGATTTAAGTCTTTGTTAAGTTATTTATCATCTATGCCTACAAGTAAACGTGCTTGGGGGCTGTTGTTTGGCTCTGCCTTATGTTTAGAAATTGCAGCTTTGTACTTTCAACATGTAGCAGATCTACGCCCTTGCATTATGTGCATTTACCAGCGTACCGCCGTATTTGGTATTATGTTTGCGGCACTGCCTGCGATGATAATCAACAACCTTATCACGCGGCTCATTGGCTATGTTGGGTGGGCGATTTCGGCGATTTGGGGGTTTATTATTGCTTACGAGCATGTGGACATTCAAACTGCCGTGAATCCGTTTTTTGCCACTTGTGAATTTGTGCCTAACTTCCCATCTTGGGCACCTTTACATCAATGGCTGCCGAATATTTTTGGGGCAACAGGCGATTGCGGAAATATCGATTGGTCTTTTATGGACATGAGCATGCCCCAATGGATGATGGTTATCTTTGCTATTTATACTGTTATTTTAGCGTTTATCCTCACCAGTAGGCTATGGGTTAATCGCAGTCTTTAGTTGAATTCAAGCCACCCTATGGGTGCTTGAATACACATTAAACTCAGTTATATCATCTGAAGATTTAACAAAACCAATTAGACATATGTCGCAATCTTTAGCTAACTCTATGGCTAAGCTAGAAGGAGCGCCCAAAGCAATAATAAACCCTAGGTTCGCCATTGCAGCCTTTTGTACTAGCTCAAAACTGGCTCTTGAACTTAACACCACACCTAAAACTAAATTATCCGGACAATTTTCAACCGCTAACAAGTGTTCATTAGCCCCTATTAGTTTATCTAAGGCGTTATGCCTACCGATATCTTCACGCACATCTAATAATTGCCAAGACTGATCAAATAATCCCGCCCCATGAGTGCCGCCTGTTTGATTGAATATGATTTGTTTATATCGCAATTGCTGAGTTAATGAATGGATGGCGGTAATGGGCAGCAAAGATGTTTGAGAGTAGGTGATAACAGGTTGCGATCTTTTATCTAAAATATTTTCGATACTTTGCTGGCCACAAACGCCGCACGCTGAATTCATGACTTCAACTCTTTGGTATGCCGTCAAATCAACATTTGCATCTACAGCCAAATGAACTTGCACTCTATTAGTTGGCTGCTCCTTTAATCGTCCAGTGCCTGTATGCTTGATAGAAAGAATGTTTGAGCCGTTTTGAATGGCTCCACTTGATAACAACCAGCCTCTTACTAAGTTCAGATCATCACCAGGTGTGCGCATAGTAGTAAATAATAATGTCAAAGATGCACTAGGATAAGCAGAAAGCCATATTTCCAAAGGCTCTTCGGTTACAACGCAATCGTCACGCTCAAACGGGTTAGACTGGGCGTCACTGTTAGTAGACTGGATAACCTTAGTTATCGAAAATTGTTTGGTGGCAGGCAAATTAAGGCTTTAACAGAAATACAATGGGCACTAAGCTACCTCAGCAATGCTCAGGGGTAAAGCAGCGTTCACCAAAACAATCACTTACTTCGCTGTATTTTGTCCATTAAAAATTGAGAATGACCTTGGGAATAGAACGCTGAACCTTTGTCAGATAAAAGAAACTGATTCTGTTGTGTCACCACTAAGCGGGCATCTTTTAGAAAATCGACTAGCTGCTCTTCGGGCATATCTTCTGACTTGTAAACAGCGGCTTGCTGTTTAGCCTGTCCCCATTCAACGAATTGCGACAACTTAGCGGTTTGCTGTACCAAAGTATTTAAGCGGGTATCTTTGTCGAAGTATTGTTGCAGAGCCTGAGTCGATTTTGTATCCCCAGCTACCAGCAACTTATCATCTTCAATTGATATCGCTACCTCAGAGGAAAGATCAAAGTTTTTCGCCAGCTCTGCAATTTCTCTGTTTAGCTTTTGACGATTAAACTGAAAATAATTGTCAACCGTGTTCAGGTCGATATCAATTTCACCTTTTTCCAAAAGTGCTAACGTTTCGTCAAATTTTCCTGTGTGTAAGCCACTCTCCAACACATCAATGCTACCGCTAATATCTCTATCAACATTCTGAGCTAGTCCTTGCAATACTTCATCTGACTGACTGTTTGAGCCGATATAGTTAAATAGTGATAATGCTTTGTTGTTGATTTCTATCATAGAGTTTGAAGACACTTTTGATGAATTTGCATTGGCTACAGCAATTTACAAGCCAGCTTTCATAAAAACAAAATATCATAAAATTCAACAAGATATAAAATATAAACCTGCGTTTTGCTGTTATCTGAGGTTTTTAATGGCAGAAGCGGCAACCCTTTGCCAACTGTTTGCTTTGTAGCCGAGCATTCAGTAACCTGAGCGATACATTCGGCCAACCATTCAAACCATCAATGGAAAAACATATGAAATTCTTGCTTACCCCTTTACTCGGCTTTACCCTTAGTTTCAGTGTGTTTGCCGATACCATAAGATTATCGACACCTGTGGCGCAAGACGCTCAAAGCGAAACCTTTGGCGTTAAACTTAATAGCTCCTTGCCTAAATTGAGTATGGCTAACCTTGCAACTGAATCGGCTACTCACTTAGCCAAACCATTTCAAGTTGAAGCCAGAATAGCCAAAGTGTGCCAAAAGAAAGGTTGTTTTTTTATTGCCCAACAAGATGAACATATTTTACGGGTATCGTTTCGGGATTATGGCTTTTTTATTCCCACCGACAGTAGCGGCAAAACCGTTACTCTTGCTGGCGAGCTAATCAAAAAAAATCTTAGCCTAGAACAAGCAACCCATTTTAAAGCCGACTTAAAAAGCGAAACAAATCTGCTTAAAGCAGGTGTAGTGTATGAGATTGTGGCGGATAGTGTGAAAATTCCTCGCAGCTAGTTAAGGCAAAATTCTACTTTTCATCCGATATAGAACACAAACAAATGGGCGTTATCCACGAAGAAAACGCCCACTGAGTGTTTTTCAAATTTAAAATTTCAGCACATTAATTTCAGCGTTATTTAACTTATTCTCTAGGCCGGTATGAAATAGCGCTTCAATGGCTTTAACCCCTGAGTATTCTGCCACTGCCACTTTATCATTCATATGTAGGGCAAAACTTTGCCAAGCACTGGCGTAACGCTCTGCAAAGCCAGCATGGCCCCATTCCCCGGTACGCTTTTTGATTTGACTTGGGGCAAAGAAAAACTCACTGTCTAAGTGGCCATCAGGTTTATCTTGCTGCGCATCGACATCGGTTGATCCGATCAGCACTAATTTGTCGAGCTTGTCGGCAAATTGTGTCTGTAAATTTAGTAACAGCCCTTTGTTGCCAGCGAAGTCTAATACCCAGCTAACTTGCTCTTTCCCTAACTGGGCAATGTCGTCATAACTCAGCACTTTATCGTAACAACCTAAGTCCTGGGTAAAGGCCTTATTGTTGGCAGATGTTAAGCCTATCACTTGATAATCTAGGCCACGATCCTTTTTGTGTTTCATCAACAAATGCGCCGCTCCATAAGCGGTTTTACTCGAGGCACTGGTGATTAACACTTGGGTAACGGGTGGTTTTGCCGCCATCAAGCCTTCACCGACTAAATCATCTAGCACAAAAGAAGTCATAAACAATGGACGGTAATTTAGCTGCCACACTTCCCTATCAAATTGATAACCAGGATCGCTGGCGCAACGTACATAATTGTCGTAAACAGGTGAAATACTATTACGTTTTTCACTGATATCAAAAAAGTGTGTTGGCGAGGTTTTGCCCGCAGTGATCACTAAGTGTGATGCCATAGGTAAATATCCGTAGACTTTTTCGCCCACTTTTACCTCGGGATGTTTTGACTCGCGCACCGTAGCAAAGCCCCACATAGGGACTATCCCCCAAGTGTCATCCGCCGGGAAAAATCCCCAATAGCCCATTTTGTCACCAAATACAGCATAGGTGATATTGTTGGCTGAAAAACCAAAGGCGTCACTTTCAAGCAACACTTCGTCGCTCTTGAGTTGAGCGCTTGTGAATTCTTTTTCAATAACCTTAGTGTTCTCTAGCTTGGCCTTTTCTATCCAAACTTCAGTAATATTGTATTTATTGCTCATTATATTTCGCCCTAAGTGAATGTATTCTGGTAGATTATATCGACAGACTCAGTATAAGATTTTAAACCCACGTTATAGCATCACAAATTTGAATGCTATGAAATAAATCAAGATGATTAGCTAGAAGGCCACAGAACCATGCCACAGAACACCGCAAAATTCGACATCGTAATCTTTGGTGCCAGCAGCTTTGTTGGGCAAATATTAACCCGTTATATGGTTGCGCAATTTCCCCTCGAAGGTGAACTTAAATGGGCCATTGCCGGACGCTCCCAAAGCAAGTTAGAAGAACTTAAATCATCTTTAGGCAATGCAGCACAAGATCTTGATATTTTAGTGGCCGATGCAGCAGATGAAGATAGCTTAGACGCGATGTGCGCTGCTACCCGCGTGGTAATTTCAACTGTAGGGCCTTATGCCTTATATGGCGAACCTCTAGTTAAAGCTTGTGTCACTTTAGGCACAGATTATTGCGACTTAACTGGCGAAGTGCAGTGGATTGCTAAGATGTTAGAAAGTTACGAAGAGCAAGCTAAAAAAAGCGGTGCCCGTATAGTGCATAGCTGTGGTTTTGATTCTATTCCGTCTGACTTAGGGGTGTACTTTTTACAACAACAAGCCAAACAAAAGTTTGGTGAAACCTGTAGTAGCGTAAAAATGCGAGTTAAAGCCATGAAAGGGGCGGCATCTGGCGGTACAGTGGCGAGTATGACCAATATATTTAAAGAAGTGGCCAGCGATCCTTCGCTGCGTAAAACACTTGCCAATCCCTACGCCATCTGTCCTAAGGAACATGGTAATAAAACCTATCAAGACAGTATGAACCGCCCGCAATATGACGACGACTTTAACAGCTGGGTGGCGCCTTTTGTGATGGCAGTGATCAACACCCGCATTGTACATCGAAGTAATAGTTTAATTGATGGGGGTTATAGCCAAAATTTTGAGTACAACGAAGCCATGTTAACAGGTAAAGGCATAATGGGCGGTGGCATGGCCGCGGGTGTAGGTATAGGCTTAGGTGGCTTTGCCATAGCCGCCGCTATTCCCCCAACCCGCTGGGCCATGGAGAAGTTTATTTTGCCTAAACCCGGTGAAGGCCCAAGTCCTGAGGCCCAAGAAAAAGGCTTTTATGATTTACGCTTTTATGGAAAAACCGAAACTGGCCAAGAAATTCGCTGCAAGGTAACGGGCGACCAAGATCCAGGCTATGGCTCGACGGGAAAAATGTTAGCCCAAGCCGCTGCGTGTTTAGTGCAAGACATCAGTAAAGAACAAGTACAAGGCGGTTTTTGGACGCCAGCCAGTATTTTTGGTAATAAACTAATTGAGCGCCTAGAGAGTCATGCCGGTTTAACATTTGAAACCTTAGACTGATCTTCATTATTCACAAAACCTGTTATTGCCTAAGCCTTAACTTCCTATGAGGCTTTGCAATAACTTGGTTTTCGCCGCTTTAAATTCTTCATCATTCAAATACCCCTGTTGGTGCAAATTGACTAATTTGTCCAACGAGTCCACCACACCGGTTTGTACAATTGCTTGCCCGTCCGTCATTACTTCGGCGTTTTCAGCTACTTTACTGTCTTTGCCGTCGTTATTTGTGACACTGTGGCGCTCACTTGCTTCGTTATTGGCCTTGGCCCTCGCGAGTTTTTTAGTTCGCGCTGCAAAACTCTGCCCAGGAACAGCAGTTCTAGGCGCCACACGACTTTCAGTTTCCTTAGGATTAAGGTGCTTCGAGATATTCCAACAGAGGTCAAAAAGTATGTCCACAATCTCAAAGTACTTTGAGCCAATCACCCTATTATTACCTTTTCTAAGATAGACAGATACGGGAAAATGCTCTTCCTTATTATACAAAACAATTTCAATGTGGCGGGTTATCTCATCATGCAAGGTATCACTGTATTCTTCTATAAAAATGGCGCGGATATCTTTTTCAATTTGATTGCTAAGGGCATTACCCTGTTTATCATCGATAGTGCAAATCACATTATCGTTCAACAAAATGTCACAACCAGTAATATCTTTCAGGGGGAGGCTATAGTGCTCATCTTTCTTTATACTTTTATAGAGCAATATATTTTGAGTCGTAGGCTCAAACCTATATCGAACATATTCACGGCTTAATAAATGGCCATGGGGTCGCTTTTCAGCATTTTTGCGGTACAGCAAAATCAATAGGACTAATACTGCAACCAAGATAACTATGTACAACCAATTATGAGTCGGTCCAGGCGTAGCTATGACTGTGGTCGGGGCTTCTGTCTCCTCTTGTCCAGAATAAACTAATAGTAGGGAGTACATTCTGCTGTTTTGGTGATCAAAAAGTATGATTTCACCTTGCTGATCTTGGTGAATACTCAATCCCGCATCAGTAGATAAATCCTGTGTTTCGATCAGTCCATCAAACACCGAAGATTCACCACCGATGAGTTCAAGAGAGCGAGATGTTAAATGCCATTGGCCATCAATCAATGTAAAATATACAACACTATTTCTGAGGCTAAGTATACTGCGCCCCTGATAGAGCAACATTGAAGACATGGGCTTTGCTTGTTGCCAAAGTGAGTTGGTTGGGGCTTGATTAAGCAAATCATCACCCAATTTAGTTTTACTCAACCAATGTTGCTCAGCGTTATTATGCTGAATAAATATGGATGCGTGTTCGTTCTTAGTCCAGTAAAAATCATCAATGTTTTGACCATTTAATAGCACTATTTCATTATTAATCTTAGGCTTTTTAACAAAAGGATTGGCACCAGACACAGTATAATTACGCGCCCCAAACATCAAAGGGTGAATACGTAGAATTGCCCCTGAATATAAAGGGTGCTGCTGCAACTCATCTAAATAATTGAGGGAAAAATAAAGCTGTCCATAATCCGGGTTCCATTCTTTTTGAAACGGGTCAAATGCCAGTTTTTGGATGGCACCATCCTTATTTTTTATTGGTATACGTATAATTTCTCTTTGGCTTTGAGGATCAATTTCTTGTTTCTCAAAATCATATTGCCAAGCTGTAATCACTGTTTCAAAGGTAAATTCAAAGGCAAAATTTTTGGCCTTTGGTTGTAGCAAATTACGTCTTGTTTCTGAATTGAATGTACCTGTGTGCGCTGTAAAAAAAGTGGCATAACCAGGCTTGTCTGGTTTAGTAAAACTTGGGTGAAGCGCGAAAGCGTTGAGAGACACAAACTTCTGATTTTCAAGGCTACTTGCCAAGTCCAAAATTTTCTTTTGATTATTTAAAGCGTCGCCATCAACCCAATAAAGAATCCCGCTATCTTGCGCCACAAAAAACGAATTATCCCTATTTGGGCTAGTGAGCGGTTCTAACCATAAAGCCTCAGTACTGACATCTTTAATCTCACTTAAATCGACAATCAGTTTCAACTGGTATTCGGCTGCAAACACACTAGGTGCTAACAACAACGTACAGATCGCTATAGTCAAATAAACACTATGCAAAAATTTTTCTTGAAAACTAATAACTAGGTGACTATTCATCAAAAGCTTAATTATCCTAAATGAGAACTTATGGCAATTCCTTACTTTGGATCAAATTATATCAGGTAATAAATCTTTATTTCGGCTCATTATTGGCTAAAAAAACTTCATGTTTAAGAGCCGAGAACTGACTGATATCTAAGGTAGATTTGCCTAATCCTGTTGTGTTTAATAGTGATTTAATCAAATATCTGTTGAATACGCTATTATTGTTATCATCTAGGTAGTCTTGTGGCTGTATCCATTTAGCATCTGCAATTTCGTGAGTATCTTGAATATCGATTTGGGTCGACATAGGATTCAGCTTACATACTAGGTATATATTGGACTTTCCAAAGCGATAAGGGTGAGTGCTGGCCATGGCTAAAATGGCGCTAAAAGTCGTGTAAACTCCCGTTTCTTCTAACACTTCACGGATCACCGCATCTTCAATTTTCTCGCCTAATTCGAGGTGTCCTCCCGGTAATTTATACGTTGTGGCATCCCGCTCGCGGATCACTAATATCTCACCTTGAGCATTTTGAACAAAACCACCCGCCCCTATGGAATGGGTGGGGGCGAAAGGGGCAAGATCATCCACTTGAGACTTATAAATTAAAGTCACTTCTGCGCTCAAACAGTTATGAAAAGTAAAACCGAGCTTAGTGGCTGCGTCAATTAAATGGGCTAATTCTATAGGCAAAGTTAACCAAATAACCGCCTTATTATTTACCTTTGCGTGATTCAATAAAGCCCGAAGTTGTAGCGCAAACACTTGGATATCTTCAGGCAACTGCTTGCTGTCGATTATCACACCATTAAAATTATTGTATTCAAATGCTAACAAAACTACTCACTGGTTTTAAAAACGAAATGGCCATCGCTATTAATTTCTCGGCTCGCGCCACCTGAGAAATACAAGTAATTAAGGTGGGAGAACGCCTCAGCAATAGCAAAAAACATATTCTGATCACTTAGCTTGCGTTTAAACAACACAGGTAAACATTGCTCAATAGTTTTACCTTGCACGCAAAACGCCCTTAGATTATCTAAATGCTGGTGATGATGACTGATAAGTTCTTGTACCCTAGTATGTAAACCGTGAAAAGGCCTTTTATGGGAAGGCAACACTAAGCAATCTGCTGGTAACTGAGTAAATTGCGGTAAAGTATCTAAGTACAGTTGCAATGAGTTAGCATCGGGCTCGGTACTGTAGACCCCAATATTCGGTGAAATACCCGGTAATACATGATCTCCCGATATCAATATGTTGGTGTCGGCATTAAACAAACACACATGCTCAGGGGAATGACCTCGGCCAATATACACCTGCCAATCATGCTTACCTATGGTCAGTTTATCGCCTTGCTGCAAGCGATAAAATTGTAACGGAATAGGCCGAATAACCTGCCCTACTCCTTTGCTGTTTTTACGATTTTTACTGGCGTTTTCCACATAGTCTTTTGACATGCCACAGCGCACTAAATACTCGTCATCTTGCCAATCAGAAGCACCGCGAGCGCCAGCAGATAAGGCCCGGGCGGTAAAATACTCGGCCTGGCTCATAAACAAGGGCACTCGAAATCGCTCCACTAAATACCCTGCCATACCAATATGGTCTGGGTGCAAGTGAGTGACTATGACCTTAGTGATGGGTTTATCTAAGGTATCCAGTAAAGTATCCCACAATGCTTCTGAACGGCTGGTTCCTATACCCGTATCAATAACCGCATAGCCTTGTTGTCCATTGTGATTATCTTCAAGTAAATACAGGTTGATGTGGTCAAGATCGAAGGGCAATGGCATACGAAGCCAAAATATTCCTTCGGCCACTTGTTGTAGCTTGCCTAATTCGGGTATTCCAGTATCTATAAAAGTGACGTGCATAGAGTTTCAAATATAAATTTCGAGATGACTATTAGACCCAAAAATTCACGCAACTTCCAAGCATCATTATGTATTGATATCTATCAAAGAAAAATATCGGGGTTATTTATGTGGTTTGGTACTACTTAGGCTAGCCAACTCTGGATCCACAAAGGCTGCCTCTCCACTTCCCCACAAAGCAGACGGAATGTCCGACATGACTCCATTATCGAAACTAAAGTGACTGGCGCGATCTTTGGCCACCAGCAAAGGCCCATCAAGATCCACATAGTCCGCTAGACCGCACAATGTATAAGCGGGGGCCATAGCAAGGGAGCTACCTACCATACAGCCCACCATAATTTCAAAATCTAATGACTTGGCTTTTGTTAACAAATTAGCCGCTTCGGTTAAGCCGCCGGTTTTATCCAGCTTAATATTAATCGCATTATACTTACCCACTAAATTAGGCAAACCATCAGCCCCATGACAAGACTCATCGGCGCAAATCGCAATAGGAGATTGAAAACCTAGCAGGTCGTCATCGAAGTCTGCCGGTAGGGGTTGCTCAATCAAAGCCACATTGCAGGCTTTTAAAGGTTCAACTATTTGTGCAAGCAATTTTATGTCCCAAGCTTCGTTGGCATCCAGAATAAAACGGCTCTGTGGACAGACTTGATGGATTGCCTGCATCTTGGTTACCACAGAGTCCGCATCTAATTTGACTTTAATAAGAGGTGCGTTACTGAGTTTTTTGGCTTCCTCGTGCATTTTTTCTGCACTATCCACACTGATGGTTTGCGCTGTGATACAAGAATTAATTGCCGGAAGGTTTAATAGCGTACCGACAGGCGTTGCACGTATTTTTGCGGTTAAATCCCAAAGCGCACAATCCACAGCATTTCTGGCAGAGCCTGGGGCAAGCATAGAATTAAGCCTTGCATGATCTTCGACACTCGAAAGCCGCAGCGCCTTGATTTGTTGCACAACACTATCAATAGACTCGCCGTAACGGCCATAAGGCACCGCCTCTCCCCAACCAATAAAAGTCCCGTCGCTGATGACTACTACTACCACTTCGGCGCTGGTTTTAGCCCCGCGGGATATTCTAAAAACTTGGGCTAAAGGCAAGGATTGGTGAAAAACCTGAATATTTAAGCTCATAGGAAATTGTCCAAAATAGTTTTCATCTCATGCCTAAAAGGGTCGGCTACCGGTAAACCTAGGCGCTGTGACAATTCATCACATTGTTGCAAGGCCTGTTGTTCATTTAATGCAGAGGAATTCACCGACACACCTACTACCTTAGCTTCAGGGTTGGTTAACCTTGCCGCCGACTCATTTAGTGCTATGGTGTGTTCAATTGTTGGCACAGCGTATTGAGGTAGTCCTCGCATATGGGCCCGTCCAAAGGCATGGCATATCACTAGCGCATCAGCTTGAGCGCCATGTAACAAACCTAAGCTTACTCCGGCAAAGGCGGGGTGCGATAACGAGCCCTGCCCTTCTATAATATCCCAGTGCTCTGGCTGGTTGTCGGGCGACAAGGACTCCACCGCGCCAGAGATAAAGTCTGACACCACACAATCAATTGCCACCCCGCCGCCACTGATTAAAATGCCGCATTGGCCTGTTGCTCGAAACGTACTGGCTACGCCACGATTATCCATGGCCTTTTTCAGGCTAAGAGAGGTATACATTTTACCCACAGAGCAATCTGTGCCTACCGTTAAGATGCGCTTACCTGTTCTTTTGGTACCTGTACCTGTGCGGAATTTATCCTTGGGATGGCGAAGGTCAATCAATTGTCTGTTTAGTAACTGGGCTTTGGTTTTGATAACTTCGATATCAGACAACTTATCATGCAAACCACTGACAATATCCAGCCCAGCATCGAGCGCTTCAAGAATAGCCGGTACCCAAGCCGAGTCTAAGGTGCCACCGCTATTGGCAAAGCCTAAGACAAAACTTTTAGCCCCTAATTGCGCCGCGTGTGCAATGCTCATATCAGGTAAACCCGTGGTCACCGAGCAGCCAGGCAGAGTAAATTCCCCGACGCAGTGTTCAGGACACCAATCGGCAGCACTTCGCGCCATTTTAATACTTAATGGGTCAACAGCATCGCCGATAAAAAGAAGGTAAGGAGACTTAATATTCATGGTTAGGCTCATTTATTGGAATAAATTAATTGCTATGATAGGCGGATTGATTGTAATAAAAAGTACCATCCGTTTCACTATTCATAACCCTGGGTTATGGCGGTTAAAGCCTGTACTTGTTGCACTTCAGTTTTAACAAATTCGGTAAATTCTTCACACACTCTGGGTAAAGGCTGACTGTCAAGATATAACCCTTTAAGTTGAATCGGTAATGAAGGCTCAAAGGAAGCCATACTGGTGTTATCAGATAAATTACCTAGGGCGGTGTATTTGTCTATGGTGCAGCAACCTAGCCCCTGTGATACCAACTTAGCGGCAATAAAATAGGTATCCACTTGCAGTGAACTTTTTATCTGAATATTACTTCTGGCTAAGTGGTTCCATACTAAATCACCGAGTGGGCCGCTGCCCCAAATGCCAATTAATTCAGTATCAGCCAAATCCTCAATAGCTAATTTTTCAGGCTTATGGGGGAAAACCTCATCTGGATATAAGACAACCATCTCACTTTCGCCTAAATCAAGTTCTTTAACACCGGGCATAGATGGCGACGAATACAACAGGGCCAGATCACATTTGTGCTCTATCAGTGCTTGCAGGGCTTCTTCGTTGTGAAGGGTTTGCAACTTAAAACGCACCTTAGGATGGCGTTGCCGAAATTTAGCAATGGCCTTAGGCAAAAGGTCAAATCCCAATGCCGGCGACAGTGCAATATTGACTAATCCGTCGGCACTGTGCTGAATGTTTTCTGACATTTTTCGAATAGAATGAATTTGTTTATAGATTTTATCCACATCAGAAAACAGCATGTTGGCTTCGGCCGTGGGGATAAGTTTGCCTTTGGCTCTTTTAAATAATTGAAAGCCCAATTGTTGCTCTGCATGGGCCAATACCTTGCTTACCGATGGCTGCGACACATACAACAACTTGGCAGCATTAGTGATTGAGCCCGTGGTATAAATCGCATGGAATATTTCAATATGCCTAAGGCGCATAATTTATCTCACTAAGCCCAAATAAGCGTACAAAGTGTCCACAATATTGCGGCAATGAAAGCGGCAATAGATGCGGGGACAATTTGCGATTTAACGTGATCCATCAAGTCACAGCCTGTGGTCATGGCACTTAAAATAGTGGTATCAGATATAGGTGAACATTGATCGCCATATACACTGCCATTTAGCACTGTGGCAAAACAAATCGCCATATAAATTTCTGGATTAGCCAACATCTGCGAATCGGCAATCCCCCAAGCAAGAGGCATTGCCAAAGGAAAGGCTATGGCATAGGTACCCCAACTGGTGCCTGTAGAAAAGGCAATAATCATGGTTAACACTTGCAGCAATACCGGCAATAACCAAAAGGGGATTTGATTACCTAGCAGATCGATTAAATACAAGCCGCCACCAATTTCTTTACTGATCCCACCTATGGTTATGGCTAAAATAAGTACCACAGAGGCCACCACTACCCCTTTAAAACCATTGCCCATACCGTCTAAAAGGTCGTGTAAGCTCATGCCTTTATACAAAGCAATAGCACTCGATAATAATAACGCACTGCCAAAAGCCCAGTTAACTTTAGGGGTACCGAAGGCAACAAAAGTGCCTATTGCGAGTGTCATTAATAATGCAAGTGGAAGAATAAATTCCAAAACATGGGGTTGGTACTTTTCAGGTACTTGGGGAACAGATAATTCTTTGGCACTCATGGGGTGGGCATCTGGGGCGTCCAACTCACCGGTTTGCTCGGCACGTTTTTTGGCATTGCGGATCCTCGCACCAGAAAACGTGGTGATATTAAGGCTTAACAATAACGTGCCCACTACTGCGAATATGCCGTAAAAGCTAAAGGGAATACTCGAAAAGAAAAACTTGATGCGGTCGGCTTCGGTAGCCAGAAACGCCACGCCCGGCACAAAAATTAACGCTTGAATATAAGCAGGCCACGCATTAAAAGCCAATACTGATGCAATGGGCGAAGCCGTTGAGTCCACGATATAACTCATTTCTTCATGACTAATATTGGCTTTATCGGCCAAAGGTTTAACCGTAGTGCCCACTAAAACGGTGCTGACGGTACCCCCTTGGAAAAAAATCACCCCTAATCCCCACGTCACTAACTTTGCCGAGCGCGGGCCGCTAACAAAATGTTTCGTCATAAAGTCGGCAAAGGCTTGGGCCGCGCCCGTTTTTGACCACACCCCCATCAAACCGCCTAATAGCCATAAGTACAGCAGCAAAATAAGTGCGGCGCTATCACTGGCCATGCTGGGTTGTAGCACTTTGTCGGTAATATCGTAACGCCCCAACATCACCGCACCTATGACAGTGCCTCCTAACAAAGCAGTAATGGGCTCCTTGGTGAGCAGGCATAACCCAATGGCCACAATAGCCGGTAAAATCGACCATAACCCATAATGAAAGCCCGGCTTTAACAATACCGGTTGCTGATTTTCGTCAAACACCCATTGTTGTGAGATGGCAGGTTTGTCGGTTAACTGGTTTAGTGCCGCCTGACGAAGGGGTGATTGCTGATAGTCGATTATGTGGGGAATAATCACTTCGGTGTCTTTAAATTTATAGGCGGTTTGGCCCGATTGATTGGTATAAGTATCGTACAGATAGCTTTGTTCTTTCCAGGTAGGATGGGTAAATTGATCCACGTAAATCGCAGAAAAAAGCGCGATAATAAACAGTATTAGTCCAGCTTTATTAGCAGTCAAACGTCTCACTCCAGTCAAAAAAATGATTTATTTTAGTTATTTATCATGTGAAATGGTCACCTTAAGCTATCACGACAATCACCTATTGTGGTGTGACATTACAGCCGCAAGGCATAACCCAAGGTTATGACCCCATCATAAACCGTTAATTGATTTTTAAACACTATTTACACATGGTTAACATCGAAAATCACTCAAACACACGCGCAATAACAACACATAATAAATAGTCGGGATCAGCAATGAAAATAACGAAACAATTTAAAACCACCCGTTCGCTACTCACCTTAAGTATATTCGCTGCCTTGTCGGGCTTAAGTGTCACAGCCAACGCCCAAACAACAAATGAACAAGAACAATCAGTAGAAAAAATTCAAGTATTGGGATCAAATATAAAAGCCAATAGAGACATAGGTGCGCTGCCCGTTACCATTATGACTGCAGCCGATATTGAAGACACCGCGGCTATGTCGGGTGACGAGTTAATCCGCTCAATACCGCAAATGGGCGAAGTCAGTTTTGGCGCTTCGACCGGAAATGGCGGAGTAAACGATGCCCGTGGTGACGTGTCATCGATTAATTTACGAGGTGTGGGCACAGGCAATACCTTAACGCTGCTAAATGGCAGACGGCTAGTGACCCACCCAGGCACACAATCTGAAAACTTTGTGCCGGTATCTACTGTTAATGCCAACGCCTTACCCGTTTCTGGATTACGTTCGCTACAAATTTTACGTGATGGTGCTGCCGCTATTTATGGCTCTGACGCCGTGGCGGGTGTGATTAACTATCAATTAAATGACGATTACACTGGCAATAAAGTGAGCTTGTCGTATGGGGGATCAGAAGGTACAGATTTAAATGAACTGACCTTTAATTATTTAACCGGATTCGATTTTAATGACGGTAAGTCACATTTAACCGCGTCGCTTAGTTATTATGATAGATCCGGCATGATGGCCTCAGAACGCTCTTATTCTGCCAGTCATGATTTGCGCGACTACCCTACTCTTCCAGAAGACTTTATCGGTGATACCCAGTTAGATAATCGCACCACTGCAACACCTTGGGGTGATTTCACCTCTGATAGCCTAGGTCGTTTTCATTTACAGCCCGACACAAACTCAGGGTGTGTAACCGATTTAGGCAATGGCATTTGTGCCGATAGTGGCAGTTTTCCAAGAGATTTAAGATTTGACCGAGGCACGACTCGTTCTCTTGTTTCTGACGTCGACCGCCTCAACCTTTACACCTATTTAGTGCATGAACTCGATAATAATATGGATCTGTTCTCAGAAGTCACTTATTACAGCGCCACCGCCAAAAGAACCAGAGAACAAACTCACAATTTAACGGCGCAGCGTTTTTCGATTTCTGAGAACGCCGCGTTTAACCCCTTTGGTGAAGATGTCACCCTGAGAAGTTACAGAGCAGTCGATACCGGCCCGCGAAATGTTGAAGTAGATGATACTAGCTTTAGAATTTTAGCAGGAATAAAAGGTGACTTTGGCGACTGGGATTGGGAAAGCGCCGCATTTTATACCAAAGCAAAAACAGAAGACGTGGCCAATAGGATCCAAGCCAGCGCATTTCAGGCCGCCGTTAATAACACCGACCCAGCACTGGCATACAATATATTCACAGGCGGCGATATCAATAACCCGAACGCTGGTGACAGTACACTTAACCCTCAAAGTGTCATCGATCAATTTATGGTTAACGTATCTAGGGATGCAGAAACCAGCCTAGCCTCGGTGGATTTTAAAGTCAGCAATAGCGGAATATGGAGCGCACCGGCGGGAGATGTCGGAGTGGCTATGGGTCTGGAGTTTCGCCGCGAGACATACGAAGACGATAGAGATGACTTATTAGACGGTAGTGTTCCTTTTGTTGATCAAAATACCGGCGTAACCTTAACTAACAGTGATGTGTTAGGCAGTAGCCCCACACCCGACTCAAAAGCCAGCCGCAACATTAGCTCCGCATTTGTAGAATTTATTGTACCGATTCTAGACACTGGCTCACAATACGCCGAAGTGCAACTTGCTGCCCGTTATGAAAACTTCTCTGATGTAGGAGATGCATTAAAGCCTAAAATAGCCGCGTTTTGGGAGCCTGCAGATTGGTTAAGTCTTAGGGCATCGTATGCCGGTGGTTTTCGTGCACCGGGTCTTCCTCAAGTATCTGCCGAAGGTGTGCCTCGCTCAAATAGCTTGTATGATCCTGTACTAGACACCAGCTACGGCATTGTTGATATTCGTAGTGGTACCACAGATCTCAAACCAGAAAATGATGAGAACACCTCATTTGGCATAGTGTTAGAGCCCTTAGATGGATTAACTGTGACTGTTGATTCTTGGAAAATAGAACAAGACGAATTAGTGGGTATTTTACCTGGTGCATCGCATTTGCTGTACGACTCATTACTAAGAAGCCAAGGTTCAAATAACAGCGCAGTGATCAGAGACGCCGTTACAAACGAAGTGGTACACATCAACAACGACTACCTTAACCTTGGAGTCAGAACCATTGAAGGCATCGATTTTAGTGTCAATTATGATTGGGCGACAGATATAGGAAAATGGTCTTTTGCCTTTAATGCTGCCAACTTACAGAAGTTTGAACAAAATGCCGATGCCATATCTGCACAACTGATTGCCGCACAAGAAGCGGGAGACCCTTCAGTTCCAGCCGATAGAACCGTGGCCGGTGCGGGCGACTTGATAAAAGAAAACGGCCGCCCTGAATGGCGTGCCAGAGCCTCATTAACTTGGCGTCACAAGCAATGGGGCGCGGGTATTAATGGCAATTATGTGAGCGAGATCATAGACACCAGTACCACAGCGACCATTAATGGCGTGGTCACCACCTTACCCATTGATAGTTTTGCTCGGGTTAATGTGTATCTAGATTACCGCTTCCAAGAAGAGGGTTACTTAGAAGACAGTAAAGTACGCTTTGGAATACGCAACATCGCCGATAAAGAGCCACCTTTGGCCGACGAGTTAGCACATGGTTATTTTGGTTCTTTGCATTCAAATAGAGGCCGTTACCTGTATATGAATTTCAGCAAAGATTTCTAAAACCTCTTTGTTTTGGCCTGTTACTATGGTGGCAGAGATCACTTACTTGACCCATCTTAGATGGGTCATCTTCGTTTAAAAATACTTGGAGTTAAAGCCATGAGAGCGTTACTTTTAATTGGGTTGTTATTGTTAGGCAATGGCCTAGCACAGGCTTGCGAGTTTTCCGATGTTAGCTTTAAATCAGACTTTGAAATGGCCAAATTGGATACCTGTAGCCAATTGTCTGATGGCGCATTTATGTTAGAAACCACGCCCGAAAACCGCCCCATCAATCATAGTCCTTGGTACGCCTTTAAAGTGTTGGCTAAAAAGCCAAAAGACCTTGAAATTAATCTGCGCTTTGATGGCGAGCGCCCTAGATATCTGCCAAAAATAAGCCACAATGGCCGCGACTGGAGCAATATAGATTTTGACCTACATGACGGTGTGATGACATTTTATGTCAAAGCCACCACAACGCCACTATGGATAGCGGGACAAGAGTTGTTTGGCAATCAAAAATATAGCGATTGGTTAGACGAGTTAGGTCAAAATAAAGCTTATCAACGCTTTCAACTTGGAAAATCAACCCAAGGGAGACCGATTGGCGCACTGTTAAGCACCCAAGCTGATAACAAAGAATGGCTGATTTTACTTGGCCGTCAACACCCACCTGAAGTCACCGGTGCTTTGGCGATGTTACCTTTTACCGAAATGGTGTTGTCAGACAGCCCATTAGCGCAAAAATTTAGGGCGCGTTTTAATATTTTTATGGTGCCTAATCTTAATCCTGATGGCGTAACCAATGGCCATTGGCGTCATAATGTTAATGGCATCGACTTAAACCGCGACTGGAAAAATTTTAATCAAATTGAAACCAGAATCGTGCGGGACAAGCTCAATGAAATTGTCGCCAGTGGCGGCAAAATGGTGATGGGTGTGGACTTTCACTCTACCCAGCAAGATGTGTTTTATACCATTCCCACTGACTACACTGTTGCCCCTAGTAATTTAGTAGAAGATTGGTTGGCTAAAGTGAAGAAAAACACCGCGTCTTCTTTTGTGGTGCGTAACAAACCCGGTGTGAGTCCTGGTCGAGGCGTATTTAAACAATATTTTACCGATACCTACAAAGTGCACGCTATCACCTATGAAATGGGCGATAACACCAATCGTAAAATGATTACACATGTGGCAAAACAAGCCGCAAATACTTTGATGGAAACCATGTTGGCCACCCCATCCAGCGCTTTTTACTTTAAAGATAAGACATCTCAATAATGAAAAACCTTGCCGTTGTTTGTTTATGCTTAGCATTATTAGTCGCTTGTTCAAATCAAGCTAATACCCAAAGCCAACAAGTTGATCTGTTGATCCATTCAGGCACAGTATTCGACGGCACAGACAGCCCCGCCAAACAAATAGACATTGCCATCTGCGGCGAAATAATTTGTGGATTAAGCGCATCCGGTGAACAGCACTATCAGGCCAGCCAGCAAATAGATGCTACAGGACTAATCGTCAGTCCGGGGTTTATCGATCCGCACACTCATTCTTATCAAGAATTAAAAAGCACAGATAAACACCAAAATCTGAATTATTTGTTTCAAGGTGTCACTACAGTTATCAACGGCAATGATGGCGATGGACCGGTAGATATCTCTGCAAGCCTTCAGAAATTAAATCCTAATGGTATAGGCACAAACACCGCGTTTTACGTGGGTCACGGCAGTTTACGCAAACAAGTGATGGGCAAAGCCAAGCGCCATGCCACAGTCGCTGAAATAGAAAAAATGAAAGCCTTACTAGACACCGCCATGCAACAAGGCGCATTAGGTTTGTCTTCTGGTTTGTATTACGTACCGGGAAGTTTTGCATCTAAAGAAGAAGTGGTAGAACTCGCTAAAGTCGCAGCTAAATACCATGGCATTTACGACACCCACTTAAGAGACGAAAGCACCTTCAACATTGGCTTTTTGGCGGCACTAGACGAAGCCATCGACATTGCTAAGCAGGCTAATATTCATTTACATGTTGCCCATATTAAAGCGCTTGGTGTCGATGTTTGGGGGCAGAGCAAAGCGGCTATCGAAAAAATCAACCAAGCTAGGCGAGCTGGCGTCAGTATTTCTGCCGACCAATACCCATGGCAAGCTTCAGGTACCAATGTTAGAAGTGCCGTGGTGCCCAAGTGGGCCATGGCCGACTCTGAAACAGCCTTTCTAAAGCGCCTTGACGATCCTACATTAGGCCAGCAAATCAAAACCGAAATTAAAGAAAACATTCGACGCCGAGGCGGGCCTGATGCCTTGCTCATCACCGCATCAAAAAACACCGAGCTTTTAGGGCTCACCCTTGAACAACTCGCTCAAAAACTGCAAAAATCCGCGGTAGACACCGTTATCTACTTAGTTAGAAACGGTCGAACTCGGGTCGCATCTTTCAATATGAATAAAGACGATATTATTGCCTTTATGCAGCAACCTTGGGTGGTCACCTCTTCCGATGGCACCAACGGTCACCCCAGAAAATACGCCAGCTTCCCGCAGAAATACCAAGAGTTTGTAGTCAAATCTAACACCCTATCCCTACAACGATTTATCTACAGCAGCACCGGTCAAACCGCTGGCATATTGGGTATCAGTGATAGAGGCATACTCAAAACAGGCAAACAAGCCGATATTGTGGTGTTTGCTCCCAAACAATTTACCGCAGCAGCAGATTTTAAAACATGGAACCGCTTATCAAAAGGTGTGCAACATTTGCTGGTTAACGGCCAGCAGGTTATTACACATGGGAAATACACAGGTAAACGAGCTGGGCAATTTGTTAAATTAAAACGCGAGGCAATTAAGAAATAAAAAGTCTATCCAGAGTTGTGACTCTCTATGTTAAGAGGCGGATTAATCCTTAAAGTAAGCAGGTGTACAAAATTTTCCCTTTGCTCTCAATATCTTCAAAGAAACATTTATTTTTACTGATATTAAGTTGCACTATCTTGATAGATTTTGTCGTTGTTACTATTCAAATCATTAACCTGATTTGAATTAATTTTACCTAATTTTCGCAACAAACCAATGCAAGTAATACTTCCCACCAAAGAAAACAATAATATCGTGAGAAACACATCATTGATTGTTGACTCAACTAATTTTGAGTCCGCCACATAGTCATTAAATTGTAACACCCACCCAACAAAAGCTAATGACAACCCATGACAAATTTTATTCGTTAAGGTGTAGAATCCAAAAATACTCAAATCGTACCTTCGTAGGTTTTCTCTAGGAGAATGATCGATTGACATTGGCAATAAAACCCAATTGAACATATATATTCCCCCTAATGCCGCTCCTGCCAAAAAACAAAAGGCATACAATTGCAGATGATTTGATATACCAACTACAGCAATCAGAAGTGAAAATATTAGAAAAACGTTTGCTAAGATTGATGTCTTCCAAACATCTAACAAATTGTTCGCACAATACATCCACATGAAAAGAAATACAGCTTGAGAAAAAGACAAAACGGTTAGTGCAACACCTCCTTTTGATTCATCAAACAGTCCATATTTTGCAAAATATATAATTCCACTTCCTAAGGCATGAGTTGTAATTGAAGTCACAGCGGTAACGGAAAATACGATAAGCACTGCCTTGTTGAACCAAAGTAATTTTAGTAATTCGAAAAACTTAAACTCAGTCAGGGATTCTTTTAGGTGAATAATAGATACTCGCTTAACTGCGTTAAGACAAATTGCCATAATCAACAAGAAAAAAATGGAGAACAATAAGGAAGCGTGTGAGAAGTTTCCCTGAATCGATTGCACATTATCATTAACTAAGAAATCTACTGAAAAAGCAGTCACCAACAATCGCCCAAGAGAACTAAAGAATATTCTCATGGCAACAATATTCGTTCTTTGACGGGCATCAGTAGCAATAAAAGAAAGCAAACTATTGTGAGGAACATCAACTATGGTGTATGCGGTTCGATAAAAGAGAAGTACTAAAGTTGTATACAACAACATGAACTCTTCAGGTATATGATGAGCATTAAAAAAGCTAAAAACAGCGATGGCAGTACAGGGAGAGCCGACTAAAAAATACAATTTAACGGTTGAAAAATGCTTTCTTAGTTTGTCAATTAGTATGGCTATCCATGGATCAGTTACACCATCCCAGACCAAGGATATAAGTATCAAATTGCCTGCAATTAGTGCAGGTATTCCTAACACATCTGTTAAATAGAATAATGCAAAATAGTCAAATAATGTGGCAATTGAGGATTTGCCCATATTTCCCAGTGCATACTGCCCATGCTGAAACCGCAAAACAACTCCTATATCGAAACACTTTCGATATTTAATGACTCAAAATAAATTAATCTTATCGGTTTACGAATAATAAAACTTGTTAATAAATGGCAAAAAGGATGCACCAATAGCAGCAGCATCTCCTTTAACTTCGGAAGCGACCACTTCAGCTGTTTTCCTTCGAATACCTCGACGATTAATATCAAAAAATTGTAATTGCGTAATCATTCTTGTTTTTAGCTTGCCAGGCACGACACCACCAAACACCAGCAATTCCGTATCAAGTACAGCGGCTGTAGCCGATACCATAAGAGAGAGGGAAGGCAGTACTTCCTTAATCCAGCTGCCAACACCTTCTAAATGATCATCGTAGTTATCGACTAACGCTTCAACACTATTGAAGTGACTTCCCAAGCTATTTAAATGTAACCTGAGATTTTCCATAGTTGGGGGGGGCATGTCATCGATAGGCAGAATTGCCCTAAATTCTCCTGCATTACCGTTTACCCCTCTAAATAATTTGCCATTTGCTACTACCCCCCCTCCAAGACCTGTTGCAAAATAAAAATATGCAAAGCTTTGCACTTGGTTACCTACTCCACAATAGTTTTCGGCTATTGTAGCGGCATTACCATCATTTTCTGACCAAACAGGTAATCCGAGTTCTTTACCAAATAATTCTTCAAGATTAATTAATGCAAAATCTTGTAAAGATTCAGGCGTATTATAACTAGCCTCATTAATGCCAGTGTGAAATCCAGAAGTACTTAAGCCCACACCGAATAGATTAGTTTTGTCGACACCATTATTAGCAAGAAGAATATCAATCGATTCTTTCACCGACGTTACTATTTTGTTTCGTCCCATATCCGACACTATTGGAACCAACGTATCTAAGGTTTCGCCGGAAAAATCAGACAAAACTAGGCATAACCCATCAGCTTTTAATGAGATACCTACAGAATAGGCATAGTGTGAATTTAGTGAAAAGGTAGCACTGGGTTGACCTCTGGCCCCTGTGTTTTTAAGAGACGATTTTTTAATCATTCCTTTATTATCTAAGGCAGAAAGCATTCTGGACACGGACTGCTGAGAAAAAGTCAGAGCATTGGTTAAGTCGGCTTGTGTTGCGGACTTATCTCTTAGCAAAATCCCTAATATTCCGGCCTCTCCAGCACTCACAAGCGCTTTATCTTTTAGATCCCAGTACTTAGCCGTGATGAGACTATCTCGAAAAAACGACGACACATGAACCTCCGTGATGACCTATTTTCCATTACGCTACCAAATTCTATGAAACATTCAATATAAATTCACTTACAATGCGTGAGATTTAAAGATCTCCTTCCTTAAAAATTCACTTAAATGTGTCTCCATTATTAACAGCGCACAAAGAACAACTTGACTAGTTTTGTTTCTTTAAAATCAAATAGCACAAAAAAAACAATTTAATAACAATAACTTAACACATAAAAACCTATTTAAACTAGCGTTTCCAAGCTGTATCAAAAATTAAATAGAGAAGCCGTATTGCAAGTTACTAATAACAATGCAATTATACTTACTCATGGTGAGTATAATTAAATAATTTGTTTCACACGAGGACAACACATGTACCCTAAAACTAAAATAGCCATCGTTATTGCATTAACGATTGCTGTGACGACCACTAGTTTTGCGCAACAAACTAATACTGTAGTGATTTCTGCTACAGAAAGCGCCCCAAAAACAGTGACAGCTGAATCTGACGTGGAAATCATAGTCGTCACTGGTACCAGGAGCCAATTGCGAAGTGCTATAGACGAAAAGCGTGAGCTGCAACGAATTGCAGATTTAGTAACAGAAGATGATTTAGGCAGCCTGCCAGACTTTAATGCAGCGGAAGCTTTAGGGCGAATTCCAGGTATTACCGTTGCAAATGATCAGGCTGAAGGGCGATTTGTCACTATTCGTGGGTTGAATGCAAACTTTAATAATACCACTGTTGATGGTGCTTCTCTTTCTTCCACCGATATTGATGGGCGGAAAATTGAGATGGATGTTGTTCCTGCTTCAATGGCTGGCACTATACAGGTTATTAAATCACTAACCCCAGACATGGACGCCAATGCTGTGGGTGGTACGATTAATTTTGTTTCTCGCAGTCCTTTTGATTATGAAGATGGTTTTATGTCTTTTTCAGGCTCTGTTGGTAAATATCAAAATGACAACGGTTATAAGGGCAGCGGCCCAAGTGGCAATGGCGATTTAGTTTGGTCAAATATATTGGGTGATAATGAACAGTTTGGTCTAGTTGTATCTGCAAATTATTATCTCCGTCAATCTTATTTAGGCAGGATTGAACAAGGTGACGAGATATTATTTCATGGCGAAACAGGAACTGAATTAAGCGCTCGAAGCGACCGTGTTGATCCTTATGAAAGTGACATATATATCCCAGAAGAATGGAAAGCTTTAGACTATTACAATAGTCGAAAAAGATATGGGGGCAGCTTTAGATTTGAACATCGTCCGTCCGATGATGCCAAGACCTGGATCCGTGGTTTCTTCAATCAAGCGAACGATCAAGAAGCCCGGATGGAAACAAAAATGTGGAACCGTGAAAAAAATGCACGTATTACCTATGCAGATGCAAGCTCTGGCACCCTTGAAAATACTGAATGGTCCACTCAGCTTGGTGAGTTTGACTTTAAGCGCCAAACCTACGGTTTAAAAGCCTATGGTAAATATTCCCTTAAAGAAAAGTATACTTTTGAGCCAGCAATAAATTATTCAGGTTCAAGTTACGAACAACCACAAGTTTGGGATAGGTTTGTTCAAAAATCAGCTGACTTCAAATTTGACACCCGTTCAAGGATCACTCAATGGACACCCACATCTGAAGACGCATTTAACGGTGATTTATTCGATTATCAAAAAAGAGAAATAAACATCGATGGATTAGATGAAGATATCATTTCTGTTTCGGCAGATTTAGGCTGGAATAACCAATCTTATGATATCGGATGGGGCTATAAAGTCGGGTTCAAGTACAGACAAAAAGATAAAGTTTATGATTATGAGCGCACTGAATATCGGTTTGCAGATGACTTAAACTTAAACAGCATAAACTGGTCTAGAAGTTGCCCCGATGAAATGCCAAGTTGTAATAATGATTTATTTATTACCATGGATAGCAACTCAATCCATGACTTAGTTTCTGAGTACCTCTCTTCCGATGAAACAGATCTTCGTGAAAATGAAGATGACGATAATAACCGAGACTATGATGCTTCGGAAAAAGTGACGTCCTTATATGGTTTAGTTGTTCATACCGGAGAAAAACATTTTTTTACCGCTGGCCTACGATATGAAGATACAGACTTCTCATCTACCGGAAAACGGGAAGACAAAGACCTAGGTGAATTTATCGTAAGCAGCAATGAAAACACTTATGACAACTTACTGGCGTCCGCTAATCTCAAATACGACATCAGTGACGAACTCGTATTTAGAACAGCCTTCTCTCAGTCAATATCTCGCCCTAGAATTTCATATCAAGCAGCAAGAGGAGAGAGACAGGATTTTAACGGCACCGAACTCACGCTTACACGGGGTAATCCAAACCTAAAACCAAGAGAAGCAAACAATTTTGATATAGGTTTAGAGTGGTATTTTGAAGAAGGGGGCTTACTCTCTAGTGCTCTTTTTTACAAAAATATTGATAACCAAATCTATCGTACCACGCGAGACGATGAGACCTTATATGACCAAGATGGGGATGGAAACTTAGAACTTACCCCGACCAGCATACGTGAATATGTTAACGGTGAAGATGCCGATCTATATGGCCTTGAACTTGGTTATACCAAAGAGCTAGACAAAATCCTCCCAGGTCTTGGTTTTAATCTAAATGCCACGTTTTTAGGTAGTGATTATGAAGTTGAACTTGAAGATAGAGAATATAGAGAACCCGAAACATTTATTCAACAAGCCAACTTCACCGCCAATGCAGTGATTTATTATCAAAGGGGCCCCTTTGAGGCTCGTGTGGCGGCGAATCGAACGGGGTTAAAGTTGAATAATCTATACACCAGCAAAATCATAGACGCCTACCGAGATCAGTACGACGATGCACGTACACAAGTCGATGTGCAATTTCGTTATGACGTAAATGATAGTGTTGGTTTATATGCCAATATCACCAATCTATTTGATAAAGAACAGTATGAATTGTTAGGTAGAGACCAAGAATTCACACGTTGGGAATCAGATTTTGGCCGCGCTATCTTTATTGGTTTCTCCATCAAAAATTAGTCAATTATAGGTCCAGGGATTAGAAGTAACTCCAATATTTATGGTAATTAAAAATGAAAATACGTTTACTAGTAACCTTGATAGTCCTCTCGTTGAGTATTTGTAAGTCGATGGCTATCGCGTCAACAGAGCGTTTAAAAACAAAAAACAAATCGTCGCAACACATAGTTTGCCGCAGTGATTTAGTAATGAATTCGATTAAAAGTAAAGGGACAAATCGTATTCTCGTGGCCGCTCATAGGGGAGCACACAACACACAACCAGAAAATTCATTACCCTCAATTGATAAGGCAATAGATTTAGGGGTAGACATAATTGAGCTTGATGTAAGACTCAGCGCTGACGGCATACCGGTGCTAATGCATGATAAAAGTGTGAATAGAACAACCAATGGCACAGGCCTTATTTCCAATAAGTCCCTTGCAGAAATTAGGAAGTTAAGACTATTGTTTGACGGAAAACCCACAGCACATCACGTCCCCACCCTAGCTGAAGTACTGGTTCAAGCGAAGGATAGAATAATTGTCAATATTGACATAAAAGCAGAAGACATATTAGCCATTTCAAAAGTGGTGGAAGAAGCGCAAGCTTTTAGCTACACCATGTTTTTTAATGATGACCTTGCGCTTCTATCAAAGCTAAGAACGATTCGACCTGACACGGTTATTATGCCATTGGCCTCAAACGATAAAGAAGCACGGTTTATCGCTTCAAAGTTTGACATTGAAATCGTTCACCTTAAGGAGAATTATATAAGCAGTGGCCTTTCAATATTTCTAGATGATAACAATAGTGCTGGCTGGGTAAATGCACTTGGAAAAATAGATTCATTTTTGAAAGATGGGAGTCTCACTGCCAGCGATCATTTTATTGACGCTAGAGTGGATGTTATCCAAACAGATAGACCAGAAGAGCTTTTAGCGATTCTATCAAACAAGAGTTTACGCCCTAATTATGCTGGTCTTAACAGAACTCAACCATGCGGGTTAGTTATTGCAAAAGAACCATAAAACGCCAGCCAAACTAGCAGTTAGCAAATTAATCAATCGACCTTAAACACGGCAATGCTCATTGAACACACCCACTTGATATGGGTTAAAGAATCAATGAATGCGCTTTATTTAAGGTTTGCACAGCGAACTCAGATATGTTTACAACAATTTCAAATTTTTATAAAAGAAGTTCACCAAGTGCACATTCTTCTACTAATGTTCATCAAGACAACGAATTAAAAAGAAAAAAACTATCGATATTTCTCGCCATCACAGTGGGTTATGGTTTTTATTACGTTTGTCGTCTTAGTTTCAACGTGGCTAAAAAATCCCTGGCTGATGAAGGAATATTTACGGTAACAGAAATTGGTCTGATTGGATCGGCACTGTTTTTTGCTTATGCATTTGGGAAGCTTGCCAATGGCTTACTCGCTGATAGGGTCAATGTGCGTAAATTTATGACCACTGGATTGTTAGTATCTGCTGTTGTAAACATAATTTTAGGTTCCACTACTGAATTTTGGTTCTTTGCAATATTGTGGGGGATAAATGGTTGGTTTCAATCATTTGGGGCACCTTCTAGTGTGGTATCTATTGTGCAATGGTTTGGGGGTAAGGAAAGAGGATCTATATGGGGAATGTGGGGGACAAGTCACAACATAGGTGAAGCGATTACATTTATTTTAACGGCTTTTGTTGTTGGAAGTTTTGGTTGGATGTGGGGCTTTAGAACTGCGGGCATTTCTTGCCTAATTATATGCTTTTTTATGTGGAAATGTTTATATGAAAGACCAGAAGTTTATGGCTTACCTAAACCTGAAGAAAGCGCTTCCCCTAAGCAAAATATATCCATGGGAGCAAAACAATGGCAAGTATTCAAATCTCCAGCCATTTGGATTTTAGCGTTTTCCAGTTCCTTTTTCTATGTAACACGTTATGCAGTTAATAGTTGGGGGTTGTTCTTTTTAGAAGCAGAAAAAGGCTATAGCACGTTGGAGGCTGGGTCGATAATTTCTGTGAATGCCATTGCCGGTATTTTGGGTACGTTTTTTTCTGGGATCCTTTCTGATAAGTACTTTAAAGGGCGACGTAATTTTCCGGCGCTGATTTTTGGTTTTATCTATTTCCTTTCTATTAGCCTTTTTGTTTTAGGACCTGCTAACTCAGTGATAGACACTTTTAGTATGGTTATGTTTGGCCTTTCTCTTGGTGTGCTCATCATTTATTTAGGAGGATTAATGGCGGTAGATGTTGCATCAAAAGAAACATCAGGAACCGCGCTTGGTATTGTAGGTGTAGCCAGTTATGTTGGAGCAGGGATCCAAGACATAGTTAGCGGTATCCTCATTGATGACAGCGTAACCATGATTAAAGGCGAAGTTGTGTATAACTTTGAAACAGTTGGCTATTTTTGGATTGGTGCATCGTTGTTTTCGATGCTTCTTGCAACCTTAGTGTGGAATGTTAAACCTCACCACAACTAACAAAGAGAGTCGTTACTAAATAGTAAGACTCATCAATGTTAGAACTTCGAAAACGTGAATGGCATGGCAATGCTATGAAAAATGTGACACAGCATATCGGGTTACTATCAACATAGTGACGTTGAACAAGACGTTTGCCAGAGTCACTTATCTCACATTTTATTTATTTTGAATTTAGGTGTTAACCTAAACCCACTACCCCAACTCCACCAAATAATGATAATGATCGCTGCGGCAACGGCTCACCCTATATTCGATCGCTTTATTATCCAATGAGTGTGTGACGCGGGTCACCTCTAGTAGTGGTTGTCCTGCTTGAATGGCCAACAATTGCGCATCATCTTTTGTTGCCAGCACAGCTTTAATACTGTCGCGGGTATCTCGCACTGTTAGGTTAAATTGAGTTTGATAAAAGTGGTACAGGGTGTGCGGTACTTCAGGTTGCTCTTCTAATTTTGCAAAGTATTTGTAAGGTAAAAAGATGGTTTCTGCCATACAAAACTCATTGTTCAAAATGCGCCTTCTACTGAGCACTATTACCTTTGATTTAGGTGTTAACTCTAAAGCCTTTGCCACTTGTTTGCTTGCCACTTGAGTGTTTACCGACATCAATTCGGCTTTGGGTAATTCGGGGGTTTTGCCATCGGCGATCAAAGGGAAAAAACGATACAAGCTGTGGTGACCTGTATGCTCAGAGACAAAGGTGCCTATTCCTTGCTTTCGATTTAGAATATTGGCATCGGTTAAGCTATTTAAGGCTTTACGCACCGTGCCTTGACTCACATCCAGTTCGCTAGCTAATTGAAATTCACTTGGCAACATTTCACCTGGCTTCCAACGCTGCTCTACTATTAGTTGCGTAACATGCTCTTCAACTTGTTTATATAGCGGTTGTAGCGCAAGCCCTGGGCGGCTCAGTTTATTATCAAAACGGCTTTTATTCATAAATGTTAACAATAAGTCAATTGACCTCTAGAGTAATATCAACCCTTGCTCTTATACAAGAGGTTAATGTATATAACCTCTTGGCAATTTTCATGGATTGACAATAAATTCACTCTGCTATAACTTAGGTCTTATATAAGAATTTATTGCGCTATGTTTTATTTGTCTTTATTGATGGTATAAAAATTCATCAAAATCAATAGGATGAATAAAATATAGGCGCTACTCAACAACCCGAGGTCACCTTTGTCAGTGCAATCCCCTTCGTTTGCTTCCACTGTTAATTTATCAGCGCCCGATTGGAATACAGTACCTCAAGTTACTGTGACGGGTGAGGGCTATAGCGCAGGGAAAACATCGGTCATATTGCCAACATCGGCGGGTTTGTTACAACTCAGTTTTCATAAAAGTGGACTGCGTATGCAAATAGCCGCTGATGCTTGCAGCGATTATGACATACTCACCCATCAGCCTGAGTCGCTGCCTTGCCAGTTAACCTCTTCAGAGCAAAGCAGCACTATTGTGTGTGGTGACTATGCGTTAATCATCCAACATCAACCTTTTTCATTTAGCCTAAATTGTGCAGGCAAAACCATACAGCAAACCCCTAACGATGGGCACTTTGTTCGCCAATACCGTATGCCCCCGCTGACTAAAACGGCGCAAGGTTGGTTATTTAGTTTACATTTAGGCGCCGAAGAGCCGGTATATGGACTAGGAGAAAAATGGTCGAGTTTAAATAAACGCGGCCAATTTATTCGCTCTTATAATCATGATGCCCTTGGGGTCAATGCCGAGATTTCCTATAAAAATACGCCTTTTGCATGGAGCCCATCGGGTTGGGGTGTTTTTGTGCATACGCCCGCCCCCGTCAGTCACGGCGTAGGGTATGCTCCTTGGTCACAGCGTGCTTATGGCTTATTGGTTGAAGACGATGCCTTAGATATATTTATATTGCATGGTAAAAATGGCGGCGAAATCATCAATCAATATACCCAACTTACGGGCAAGGCACCGGTGCCACCAGTGTGGAGCTTAGGGGTCATTTTATCTAAAGCCTACTATCAAGATGTGCCCGAATTAATGGCTACCGCCAAAGCGGTGCGCGAACATGCTATGCCCTGTGATGTGATCACCTTAGATGGCCGCGCATGGCAAGATACCGATACCCGTTTTGCCTTTGAGTGGGATCCTAAGCGTTTTGCGCATTTTCCGCCCAACCAAGTCATTGCCGATTTAAAAGCCATGAACTTTAAGGTGTGTATTTGGGAATACCCTTTAGTGTCGGTGCAAAATCCGCTGTTTGCCCAGATGGCTAAAAAAGGCTGGTTGCTAAAAGATAAACGTAGCGGCGAAGCTTACCGTTATCAATGGGATATGAGTGCCTTTGCCGAAGTGCTGACTCCTTTACCTGAGTCTGGCATAGTAGACTTTACCCACCCCGATGCCTTTAATTTTTGGCTCGAATCACACAAACCACTGTTTGATTTAGGGGTAGATATGATCAAGGCCGACTTTGGCGAGCAAGTAGAAGATGACAATATGCTGGCCCACAATGGTGACTCTGGCCATAGGTTGCACAATGTGTATAGCCTTTTATACAACCGCTGCGTGTATCAGGCCGCCGAAAAATACAGTCAAAATGGCCCATTTTTATTTAGCCGCAGTGCATGGAGTGGCTCGCAGCGCTACCCCAGTCAGTGGGGCGGCGATCCTCAAGCCGATTGGGGAGGGTTAATTGGCAGCATTCGCGGTGCTTTGTCTTGGGGCATGTCTGGCGCTCCCTATTTTGCAACTGACGTAGGCGGGTTTTACAAAGACACCCGTGATTCAGAATTATTTGTGCGTTGGTCGCAAATGGCAGTTTTCTCAGCCCATATACGTTTGCATGGCATAGGTCAGCGCGAGCCGTGGAGCTATAGCCATGATGCCGAACAAGCGGTCAACCAAGCATTAAAACTGCGCTACCAGCTTATTCCTTATATTCAAACGGCTATGGAGCAAGCAAGCGAGACAGGCATGCCATTAATGCGGGCAATGGCCTTGGCCTTTCCTAATGACAGGCTGGCGCGAGGCTTTGAGATGCAATTTATGTTTGGTGACAATTTATTGGTAGTGCCTTGTACCCAACCAGGCGGTGAGGTGGAATTTTATTTGCCTGATGGCCAGTGGTTAAGATTTCCAGATCAGCAAATATTTAGCGGTGGCAAAGTGCATACCCTCACCTTAGCTTTAGAGGAAATGGCGGTATTTGTGCCTGCTGGGCAAAACATACCTATAGGCCCAGATGTGTTACATACCGAGCAATTAACACCCCCGGCCAGCGGCAAACAAATCAAGCATTATTGGCCCGCACAAGATGTGGTTGTTTGATGACTAAGTTGCAACAAACGCTATTTGCCCTTAACAAGCCCCTTGGCAAACTTAACTTTGCCGTTGCCAATACCGCTAAAAACTTCGCCGGAGGCTTACTCGCGGTGATGTTAATGATGATTCTGGCCCAAGTATTTTTTCGCTATGTACTCAACGACTCTTTGGCTTGGACCGAAGAACTTGCAAAATTTGCTATGGTTTGGATAGCGTGTTTAGTGGCCCCTTGGGCATACCGCGCGCACCTAAATGTGTCGATACAAATGTTTGCCGATGCCTTACCAGCACTGTTACGCAGAGCCACCGAAATTGTCATTACGCTCTTGGTGATACTTATTTGCGGCATATTTTTTATGCAAAGTCTGGCATTTTGGCAATCGGGATGGAGCATTAACGCGTCTTCTGTGCCTATCAAACTGGCGTACTTTTATAGTTGCGCCCCTTTCGCTTTTGGGTCGCTATGTTTGGTGGGCTTTGAACGGCTAATCGAACAACTCTGTTTGCCCTTAGCCCATTGTGTTATTCCACCTCAGGACGCCCGTTAATATGTCGTTAAGTTATTTCTGGGTCTTTATCTTATTATTAACCGCCGGTGCACCGGTAATTTTCGCCCTGTTAATTGGCCCAGGGGTTAGTTTGATTTTAGACGGCAAAGAAGTGTTTTTTTCGGCGCTGTTAAATAGATTGTACTCGGGCATGAACTCTTTTCCGCTGATGGCCGTGCCGTTTTTTATTTTGGCGGGTGAGTTGATGAATCAAGGGGGAATTACCCAATCTATCGTGCGATTTAGTCAAAGTTTAATAGGCCATTACCGCGGCGGATTAGCCCAAGTAAATATATTATCTTCGGTGTTATTTGCCGGTTTGTCTGGCTCGGCTGTGGCCGATACTTCAGCGCTGGGTAAAATGCTTATTCCGGCAATGGAGCAAAACGGTTACAGCAGACGCTTTGCTGCTGCGGTCACGGCTGCATCCTCAGTAATAGGCCCGATAATCCCTCCTTCTGGCATTATGATTTTATATGCCTTTATTATGAACGTGTCTGTGGCGGGCATGTTTTTAGCGGGCATTGTGCCGGGCATATTGATTTGTGCAGGTTTGATGTTAATGACCAGCCGCATCGCTAAAAAACGCAATTATCCTGTAGCCAATGCTAAAGCCTCCTGGCATGAACGCGGCAGCGCTCTGAAAAGTTCATTTTTACCGCTGCTTACGCCCGTCATATTATTAGGTGGTATAGTGTTAGGGGTATTTACGCCCACCGAAGCAGCTGCCGTTGCGGCAGGTTATGCGCTGATTATTACCCTGTTTGTTACTCACACCCTTACATTGAATAAATTGCCTAACATATTAGTGAATGCAGCGGTGCAATCGGGCACTATTTTATTATTAGTTGGCTCGGCGGTCACCTTCGCTTGGATCATCACAGTCTCGGGCATGGCCGATACCCTCGCCTCAGAAATCACCGGGATCACCGATAATGTGTTGTTGCTACTGCTGATCATCAACTTGTTTTTATTTGCTATCGGCATGTTTTTAGATGCGGGACCCGCTATCTTAATTTTGGGCCCAGTGCTTGCGCCGATTTTTATCGCACTCGGTATCGACCCCTTACATTTTGCCGTGATCATGTGTGTTAACTTAACCGTTGGGCTTGCCACGCCACCTATGGGGTTAGTGTTATTTGTTGCGGCTGCGGTATCAGGTGAAAAAACCGAAAATATCGCCTTTGAAATGTTGCCTTTTTTAGCAGTAGAAGCCTTGGTGATATTTTTGATCACCTACTTCCCTGCCCTAACCATGACTTTGCCTAGATATTTTGGGTTCGCTTAATATGACCATAAAACGCCTCATTTTACTGATTATTTATGGACTGATTGCCGTGGGCTGCTTAGTGGGCATTTTTCGCGCCAGCGTGACCCAAGCAGAATTTACTATTAAGGCTGCAATTCAAGCCTCGACTCAAGACGAAGATTACGTAGGATTATTGGCTTTTAAAGAATATGTCGAAAAACACAGCAACGGCCGGGTACAAGTGCAGTTGTATGCGTCGGGGCAATTTTGCGGCAGCGTACCCGAGTGTATCGGCAGTTTACAGTCAGGGGTGTTAGAAATGTTTCCCAGCACCGCAGGCGGCACCGGTAACTTTTTCGCTCCTGCTCAAGTGTTGGATTTACCTTACGTATTTACCAGTGACGCCCAAGCCGAGTGTGTATTAGATGGGCCAATTTTAACAAAAATGCGCGACACTGTGCTGGGCAATGGCTTAAATATACGTTTAATTGGCGTATCCAACACAGGTGGTTGGCGTAACTTTGCCACCACCCAAAAAGCAATCCACAGCCCTGAAGACTTAATAGGTCAAAAAATTCGCACCACCCCTGCCGAAATTCAACAAGAATTAGTCAAACAACTCGGTGCCAACGCCACGCCTATTTCTTGGGCAGAACTCTACACAGCATTAGCAACAGGTGTGGTTGAGGGCAGCAAAAACGGCATTCAAGATATCATTGGCGCCAAACTTCAAGAGCACTTAAAATACATTATTCTCGATGGTCACTCTTATATGGCCACCCTCTGGTGGTTTTCTGAGCCAGTATGGAAAACCTTACCGGCAGATATTCAACAAATTGTACTTAAAGGCTTTGAAAAACAAAAAGCCGCCGCCAGTCATTTAGTGGCCACCCAAGAAAGTCATTCCTACACACTATTTGAACAAGCTGGCGGCACCATTTATCGCCCTTCTATGGCAGAAAAACAAGCCTTTAAAGATGCATCGGTTAATATGCGCCAGTGGTTTATCAATAATTTTGGCGAAGATTGGCTAGATTTATTGGAGTCGTCGGTTGAACAATGTAATACCCATCTCCCATCATAAATGCCGCTTATACCATTCTAGAATGGTATAAGCCCTAACCGTTAACAATTTAGCAACAAAATGATTGCATATTACTGAATGAGAGGGTAAATTTTCACCGTCTTCTGTCTTATATAAGACAGGGAAAGTCAATCTTATAATAAAATTAGAATAATGATGGGTGTCAACATCCAATAACACACAAGCCATGGCCCTAGTCAGTTTATACATTCTTTCACGGGCTAAAAATAACCAGATCAAGAACACATCTTGGGAGAACACCATGCAACTAAAACCCAGTCACTTACACACTAGCATTGCTCAGGCACTGGCCTTGTCGGCTTGTTTAACAATGGGCGCAACGGCTCATGGACAAGAAGCCCAAAGTGACGAGCAACAAGGTTTGATGGAAAAAATCACGGTCACCGCGCAAAAGCGTGTTGAAAACCTAAATGAAGTACCTGTTGCCGTATCGGTATTGCGAGAAGATCAAATCAACTCGGCTTTTTCAGCCAATATAGAAGGCCTGCAAGCATTAGTGCCTTCTGTTAGTTTTAGAAAAGGTAATACAAACCGTAACTCAGCCATCACCATTCGTGGTGTAGGGACTATTTCATTCAGTGTTGCTGCTGAACCTAGTGTATCAACTGTTGTTGATGGCGTGGTGTTAGGCCGTTCTGGTCAAGCTTTCGTAGACTTATACGACCTAGAGCGGGTTGAAGTGTTGCGTGGCCCACAAGGGACACTTTTTGGTAAAAATGCCTCGGCTGGTGTGGTGAATATCACCACTAAACGCCCTTCTGATGAGTTTGAAGGAAGCTTTGAAGCTACCTTATTTCAAGACAACGAATACCGCTTAAAAACCAGTGTTTCTGGCCCGCTAAACGATAACGTCAGTGGTGGCTTAACCGTATTGAAATCTCAATTTGATGGTTACATCAATAATGTTTATAACAATGAAACCGTTAGTGGCTACGATAAAGAAGGCGTTCGCGCTATGCTGGATATCGAAGCGTCAGACGATACCGATATCTTGTTTATTTTCGAGAACATGGACTCAAATGACAGTTGTTGTGCTGATTTAGAATTAACACCGAGTGGTCGCCATGATTCCGAATCATCACCCAATAGCAGCGGCATAGGTGATTTAGATCTTAGCCAAAGACAAATTGATCATGACTTTGAAACCCGCACCTTAGATGAAACCACAGCGTTTTCGATACAAGTAGATAAAGAGCTAGGGGATCATCAATTAACATCCATTACCGCCTACCGCAGTTGGAAAAACACTGAGTTCCGTGAAGGAGACTTTACTTCCACAGCCGGTGATTTACCTATGCCGGTTTTTGGTGTGCCATTTCAGTTGCATGACATAGGTAATCAGGAGTGGGATCAAATATCTCAAGAACTTAGGATCGCTTCTCCAACTGGTGAAGCCTTTGACTACCAAGCCGGTTTTTTCTGGTGGAATCAAAGCTCAGAGCGTAACTTCACTCGTGATGCCAGTTGCCAAAATAACGGCGAGCAACTCAATGCAGCCATTGGCAACTATATGACAGACGTACTGGGTGTAGCCGATCCATCCGATGCTGACATACAACAATATATTAGCGACGAAGGCATAAGATGTAATTCAAATGATATTGTCAGCGCCACAGCGTACATGGAAACCGAATTTGATAACTGGGCATTATTTGCCGATGGTAAATACCATATTAGTGACGACTTTAGACTATTGTTTGGCCTGCGTTACACCAACGATGAAGTGAGTTATTCTCACAATCGCATCAACAACGATCAATACAGCCGTACTGGGGTGGGAGTTCGAGGATTTAACACTGATTACAGTGGCTCAACAGATGAGTCCAATACCTCGGCTAAGTTTGGCGCGCAGTTTGATATCAACGACGACAGTATGGTGTACGCGACTTACTCACAAGGCTACAAAGGCCCAGCATTCAACGTATTTTACAATATGGCAGATAACGATACTTTGCCCATTGGTGCCGAAACCTCTGATGCCTATGAGCTGGGTTATAAGTATGCCAGCCGTGATTTGATATTTAACGCTGCAGTATTTCGCACCGAAATTGATGGTTTTCAAGCCAACAACCCTGAATTGTTAGACGGCGTATTTATTACTCGATTAACCAACGCTGGTTCAATTATCACCCAAGGCGCAGAGCTTGACTTTATGTGGCAAGCCACAGAAGATTTCACGCTGACAGGCGGTTTATCTACAGTCACAGCGGAAGTTGATCAGTTTCTTTGCCCAGTAGGTTTAGATACCTGTGACGGCAGCTCGGGAGACGACCTACCCTTTTCACCTGACTTAAAATACTCAGTAACAGGTGAATATGTGTGGGATGTAGATGATATGCAAATTTATCTAAACGGCGCCTATGTGTACACAGCTGAAATATTTGCTGGGGCACCAGGCGCAACCGAAGCCACCAACCCAGAAGCACTATTGCCAGAATATGGCATATTTAACGCAAGCCTTGCCTTCTCATTCAGCGATGACGATTACCGTGTGTCACTTATTGGTAAAAATTTAACCGATGAGAAGTTTGTGACCACTTACAGCGGTGATAATTTCCGTTATCAAATCCCTAGAGACGCAAGCCGCTACTTTGGTGTGCAATTACGGGCTAAGTTTTAAGACTTAACGTAAAAAGTAGCCCTCAACTTTTGATCAAGTTGGGGGCTTTTTTTTACCTAAATATCGCCCCTCTGCTCTGGTTATACCAAACAACATAAACGAAGTACCCACTTGGTAAAACTTAACTATGAGTTAAACGCTTTTAAAATGCCGTTTATGCCAACTAATTGTGATAGGTACCGATAAATTCAACATAAAGGCCACCAACATCAAAGTATAAAATGCTTCAACAGACATGATGTGATGCTGCACATAAGCAATGTCCAAAACCACAAAGGCCAGCTCTGCCCTACCCAACATACCAAAACCAATCATCCAACTGGATGCCCAGTCGAAATGTCCAGTGTAACGGGCCGCAATAGCAGCAGAAAGCACTTGGCCTATAAACAATCCAACAAATAACATCAAGGCCTCGGGTAACACCGACAAAAAGGTATCTAAATCAAACAAAAGTTTACTGCCTAACGCCACAAAGAAGACCGGCCCCACCCATGAAAATGCTACATTATCGATAATTTCTCGGGCTTGCTGATAATAGTCCTTGTCCTGCTCTTTATGGAAATCAAAATACTCTCGGTGAATAATCAACCCCGCCATGTAGGCCCCAACAGCTGGATGAAAACCAAATTCATGGGCCAAGAGTCCAACTAGTACAGCAATCAATAACAAGGCTAGAACGGTATATTCGCCTTTGCCCATGGCTAATACTTACCGTAAATTGAGTTTGCCTAGCACAGGGATTTTTTGAGCCATGCCTTGGCTTGCCGGAAACAGCCAGCCCCCCATAAGTGTCACAATGGCAAAAAATGCCACTGCTTTTCCTAAAATGAGTAAAATGCCATCCATAGAAAGCTGTGCTTCACCTGTTGCAATAGGCACTAAAATAGCCACCAAAGCCAAAGACGCAATATCATCCAATACGGCTGAGGTCATGATACCCGTTGCAGCCGGCGTATTGCTTAGTCCTTCGCTTTTAAGAGAAACCATAGTGAGCGACACCGCTGTGGCAGTCATGGCCAAAGCACAAAATAGCGAGGTATTAGGATCGTCCCAAAAAATGCTCGCCATGCTGTAACCAATTACAAAGGGTGTAATAGCACCAAATAAAGCTATCCCCCAACTACGCTTGATCCCTTGCAAAAAATTCGAAGTATCTTCTTCGAATCCAAGAGCAAACATGATGACAATAATCCCAAGCTCTGCGAAATCAATGATAAATATCGGCAAAACCTCTGGTAAAAAACCTAGGTTAACAAACAAAGTGCCACAAAATAGATACCAAAGAACCGGTGTTAAACGGGTTTTGTGTGCCAAGTAGGAGGCAAGAAAGACAGTGGTCCAAATCAAGGCCAAAACGGCAATATCATGCATGTTGATCTCCATAGACTAGAGATTAAGCATAACGCCGTAGCCAAGTATTGCATTGATTCTGATCAGCCCTAAGGCTATTAGGCTTGCTGTGAGTGAAAGCATTTAAAAATAAACACAGCAAACAGTGGCTAAGCCTTGATAATTAAATGTACGGCAAACTCAGCAATATTAAGCCCGCTATCCACAGTGTTTCTAATACTAGTAATAAAACGGGTTTTAGCCCCACTTCTAGCAGTTTACCTAAGTTCGATTTCATACCAATAGCAGCGATAGAAATCACTAAAGCAAAACGGGATATATCGGTGGCACCTTGAGTTAATACGTCGGGCAAATCTACTAAGCTGTTAATGGTCATTAACACTACAAAGGCAATTAAAAATGCCGGAATGCCAGGCGGTTTCGCATCAGAGTTTTTGTCAAAGTTCATCCTCAGTACTAATAAGATACACACTACTACTGGCATTAAAAAGGCGACTCTGACTAATTTTGTGACTGTGGCTAAATCGCCGGTTTGTTCTGATACCGAATACCCAGCGCCAACTACTTGGGCTACATCGTGGATAGTGCCGCCCAAGAAAATACTGGTGTGAGTGGGACTAAGATTGAGGAGTTCTGCTGCTATTGGGTAAAGCACCATAGCCACAGTAGATAACCCAGTAACACCCACTATTGTCAGTAATGTGTCTCGGTCCTTTTCTTTACTCTCGGGTAATACTGCGGCAATGGCCATAGCAGCAGATGCCCCGCAAATACCTACCGCACCACCTGTTAATATGCCAAAGCGTTTTTGTAGACCAAAGGCTTTAGCTAACACTATACCTAGGCCGATTGTGCTGGCAATCGCCACCACCAACAACAGCGCAGTTTGCCAACCTAGCGCGGCTAAGTCACCAAACGCAATACGTAAACCTAACAACCCCACACCTATGCGTAATATATGCTTGGCGGTAAACTCAATGCCTTCTTGGCAAGTTGTTCCTTCATATAAAAATGATAGGGCGATGCCTAACAATAAGGCAAATAACATGGCAGGTGCGCCATAATGTTCGCTTAAAAACAGGGCCGCTAAGCCCACAATAACTGACACTGAAATACCTGGGAGCTTAGTTTTTATTTGCAAAGTTTGTGCTCGCGTGATCTATTGTTTGCCATAAAAGAGGTTACCCTAGGCTTAGTCTATAGCTAATGCAACCAAGACTTGCCGTTTACGCTCACCTGAATAAGGGCGCCTGCCATGCATAGCCATATAATTGTCTACTAAGGCTACATCGCCGTCTTGCCAAGGTAAATCAAAGGTGTACTTTTCTGACAATCTAACGATTAGCTCTAAGCCGTCAATTGGAATAGCACAACCATCGCCAAAGGTAATGGCACTAGAAGGGTTTTCCCGTACCCCTTTCCATCCCATAAATGCAGCAATGAGTTGGTTATAAAAGACTTTTTTATCATTTCCTAAGTCAATCACTGCCGGCAGTACTGGCGTAGTGGCTCGTAGACTACCATCAGACAGCCATTCCCAGCCGTAGCCAAGGTCAGCCAGTTTTTGTTCTGCTTGAGTTCCGTCTTCGACGCTGAGGGTACTTTTCCAGCTGCGCCCTTGACCTGAATCAGGGTTATCTTCGGCAGGCATCTGAGTGGTATATTTAAGCCCTTTAGTCACAAAATCTGCGGCAAGTGCCGGCATTTCTTTGGCTAAATCCTCAAATAACCAATCAGAACGACATAATGGTGTGGCCCCGCCTTGATCGGCGGCTCGTTTGCAAAAGAAAAACAACTTGCTTGGCGAAATCGGAGTTTGTGCCATCTCATGATGCAGAAATATTTCCACCTCTTTAGGCGCTTCGTTAGCGGTAAACACCCTTTCGGTGAAATTGATCCTCACCGCGTTAGACAAAGACTCTTTGTAAGTAAAGTTGGGATAGTCGAATGCATTTGAAAAGGCATCAAAGGTTTCGGCCGAATCCACAGGAAAACCTCTAAATAAAATCGCCCCAGACTCGGCCAACTTCACTTCTAGTTCACTCAAGTTGGCTTTGATCCATGCTTTACTTTGTTGCAGCGTTACAAGCAAACCGTCGTTTACCACAACAGTAGGAAAAACTGATCCTCCACAGTCCAACTGATGGGGCACATCTACATAGTTAATTGCTGACATTGACTCATTTCCGTTAATCGTAAATGGGATAGAAAGTATTAAAGGCCGCTTCGCAGAAATGACCAGGATCATTAAAACGCCTATTGCTATTTAGCGCAGCAATGCTCTGCATTTCTTCTTCTGTGAGTTCAAAATCGAAAATACTTAAATTCTCCACTAAACGCTCAGGGCGAGAGGTTTTAGGGATAATTGCATTGCCCCGCTGTACTCCCCAACGTAATACAACTTGTGCGGCAGTTTTACCTAGTCTTAACGCGGCTTGCTTAACCACAGCTTGTTGTAACACAGACTCTGCGGCGCCAGCCATATCCAGTTCCAAGTAGGATAAAGCCCCAAGAGGTGAGAAAGCAGTAACCTGTAAATTGTACTGTTTGGCTACACGCATTAAACGTTCTTGGGTTAAATAAGGGTGAGACTCCACTTGCAAAACAGAGGGTTTTACCCGAGCGTAAGCCATTAAATCATGCAATAAACCCGTGTTGTAATTACAAACGCCAATTTGTTTTGCCAGACCTTTATCGTATTGAACTTCCATTGCCTGCCACGTTTCATATAAAGGTACAGGCGCTAATTCCATTTTACCGACAGCGGGATCGGTGATCCACTCGGGCGGGTAACGATCGTCAAAATCCACAAAAGGTTGGGCGATAGGAAAATGAATCAAATACAAATCAAGATAATCTAGTTGCAAATCGGCCAAGGTTTTTTCTAATGCCAACCCTACGTGCTCTTTAGCATGATAGGTATTCCACAACTTAGAGGTTATCCATAAATCTTCACGGCTACACAGGCCATCTGCGATAGCTCGCTTAATGCCTTCGCCTACTTGCACTTCGTTACCGTAATCACAAGCGCTGTCTAAGTGACGATACCCTGCCTTAATAGCGTTATACACTGCATCGGCACAGATATCCTGAGGTATTTTCCACAGACCAAAGCCGACTTTTGGCATTTCTTTATGATTATTAGGCATCTCTTATTTCCACTTAAAATAGTATTTATTAACATTAATGTCTTATATAAGACATAAGTTAAGGGAATGCTCAAACTTTGTCAAATAAGACAGAGCAGTAAGGATATATTTCGAATCACTGTATTGTGATAGGCATCAAAAGTGTATGACAAGGATGATATGCCCAAAAGGGCATACTTGAAATTCTTCAAATAACAATATAAGCCGCGGCAGTAGCGACTTAATAACCGCTTAATTACGGCCCTGTTATGACTCGGGGCGAAGCTTAATCTGTAACCCCTTCAAAAAATTACGCATAACTTGGTCGTTACAGGCACGATACTGGCGATTTTCAGGTTTCCTAAAAAATGCGCTCAATTCGTGTTTACTGATTTTAAAACCACTGAGATCCATGGCTTCTAATACCGCTTCAGCTTGCATATTCAAGGCTATTTTTAGCTTCATAAAAATTATGTTGTTAGTAAGGCGGCGCTCAACTGGGGCTTCTACGCCTTCACGCTTGCCGCGGTTTAAGTTAATTAAACCGTTTAAAAACAATGAAAACTGCAAGTCGGTAATCGCCACAAAAGCGGGATCATCATCTTTACGTAACCAGCTATGTAACTGCTCAACCGTTGCGGGGTAGTCGGCTTGTGCAAAAATTTCAATCATTTTTGCATCGTTAAAATCAAAAATATAGCGCACGCGGCGCATAATATCGTTATTAATCATAATATTCCTAGAAACGAGGTTAGCGTATCTAACCTTAAAAAATACCACTAGTTTAAAGCTTTTTAAGATGAATGCGTTATTTTATTGGCAGATAAATATCAATGATCACTTCATGCTCGGGTACTTCTTGATAAACCGTTACCCTTTTTATAAAACATGGAAAATCCCTGAGGCTTTCTTGATATTGTGGTAACCACTGTGAATACAAATATTGAATACTCTTACCCAGTAACCCTTCAGCGCCACTATGTCTAAGTACCGCGCAGCGCCCCGCTGGAATATTTTTTTCAACCACCGAATAATGATTAGCTTTAACGGGCGCTTGAATGGTCGCGCATACGTCAAATCGGTAATCTTCAGGGGCAACGGCTGTGGGATCGTCATATAAAATATTAAAAGTGTCGCTGATTTTAGGTGATGGGCCGTTTTCTTTACGCCATTGGACAAATTGCCCCACAGTTTCCATAACCTTACTAGGTGCACCTCTATGCTCTAATGCAGCAACTCTGGTCTCTGGAAAATCAATTACAATAACGGGTGCAATAGAATGTTTAACTGGCAATTTTTGATCCTTTAGTATGCGGAAATTCTGGGCTGTTCATGTAAAGCAACGCGCCCAGTGTGATTAAATTACGGGTATTACATAAAACAAAAACTACGTTGCCGTTTTTGTGGCTGTACAGCTTTAGCTTGTTGTTCCTTAGCAAAAATCCTCAGCTTATTCATTCGACTAAGAATGTTGTCTGAATCTTCAAACATTTGCGCCTGACTGCATAAGTCCATAGTCGTATAATGTTCAGCAGCTAGGCCAGTGTTATGGTTACCGCTGCTTAGATCATAATCTACACTCGAATTACAATTCATGTTGCCTCCAACAAACAACTGGTTATACATACAGTATATTATTGTTTGTTAATTGTGCAACTATAATTTTTAAGTTATCTCTGATTTACATTATGTTTAAGGCTAATAACAAGGTTTGTCGAGTATCAGCAGGGTCAATCACCGCGTCAATTTCTAAAACACTTGCCACTTCCTGAGCTTGCCCCTTTTGATATTGTTCTGCTAGTAACCGCTGATACAAGGCTTCTCGCGCTTTTTCATCTTGTACTGCTGCTAGTTCTTTCTTAAATCCTAGCTTAACTGCGCCTTCTAGTCCCATGGCACCAAACTCCCCTGTAGGCCAAGCTATGGTGTAACTAGGTTGACTAGTGTTGCCACCCAATAATGCCTGTGCACCTAAGCCATAGCATTTTCGAAGTACCACAGCCACTAAGGGCACGGTTAGTTGACTGCCTGCCACAAACAACTGGGAAAGTCTGCGCACCGCTCCTTGATCTTCATGTTCTGGCCCTACCATAAACCCTGGGGTGTCACACAGCACCACAATAGGAATAGAAAATTGCTGACAAAGCTGCATAAATTCACTGGCTTTTTGCCCTGCATCCACATCAATAGCACCGCCTAATACTTTGCAGTTGCTGGCAATTATCCCAACTGGATGCCCATGCAAATGCATAAATCCGGTGATAAGTGCGGCGCCAAACTCAGATTTAATCTCGGTGAATGAATCAGTATCGGCTAGCACCTGAATAATAGCTTTCACGTCGTAAACAAATCGTCGGTCTTGAGGCAAAATATCATTGATCATCTGCTGTTCTGCGCATTTGATTGGATTTGTTTGCAACAAAGGTCCTTGAAAATACGACAAACATTTTTTCGCCACATCCGCGGCTTGCTGCTCGTTTTCCACTAAGATATCGATCACACCATTTTTGAATTGTTTGGTACTGGGGCCAATGTCTGTGGGTTTCACTACTCCTAAACCGCCCCCTTCAATCATGGCAGGTCCGGCCATACCTATCCAAGAAGACTGGGTGGCAATAGTAATATCGGCAGCCCCAAATAGCGCGGCGTTACCAGCAAAACAATATCCGTTCGCCACCGATATGCGGGGAACTTTCCCTTGTAAACTTGCCCAAGTGGCAAAAGATAAACATTGCAGCCCCGAATTGACTGTTGTGATATCGGTATCACCTGGGCGCCCCCCGCCGCCTTCGGTATACATGATCACAGGGAGTTTTTTAGCGGCAGCTATTTCTAAGATACGATCTAATTTTAAGTGATGAAAATATCCCTGAGTACCCGCTAACACGCTGTAATCATTTATCACTATAGCGGTCTGTGTATTGGCCTGTGCCACAACACCTTGATTCACTTGCCCCACGCCTGTAATAACGCCATCGGCAGCGGTGGCCGTTTTCAAATCCTCATATTTACGGCGCAACCGCTGCGCGGCCACCGCCATCTGTCCATACTCCATAAACTGCTGTGCTGGGCATAGATTGTGTAAGTTTTCTCGAGCCGTTAAATAGCCTTTTTGATGACGTTTTTGTTGCTGCTCCATTCTTTTTTCGTCAAGAGTAAGGGCCGTTCTATTACGCAGTTCATTTAATAATGTTTGATTGGCATGCCACGCAGTGGGTTGGACTGCGGCTGTAGCGGTATTTTCACCATCACTCGCAATCTCGACTAAAGCCTTACCCGCAACACATTCGTCACCCACAGACACAAAAACTTGCTCAACTTGACCCGATTGCTCCGCACATAAAGTGCTTTGCATTTTCATGGCTTCGATGATGACTAAGGGTTGCTGCTTAGTCACCTGTTGATTGGGGCTAACTAAAACAGCCACAACAGTACCAATACTTGGCGCACTATAAGTGTGAGTTGCAGCCATATTTTAATCTCCTTCTAATAAAAAACGTTCGGCTCGCTCCACTTTGCGAGGTTTTGCGGCAATCACTATGACATCACCTACTTCTAACAACATATTCTGATCTGGCTCCTCTAGCTCATGGTTGTTTCTTCTTAGCCCTTTAATTTTAATTTTCCATTGCTGTAAATTAAGTTGTTGCAATGATTTACCTACTGCGAAGGCATCTTGAGTCAATACAACCGCATGCATAAACTCTAATTTGTCTTGTTTGGCATAATCGAGCTCTGTGGTTTCACCCGGGAAAAAGCCGTGCATATTAGCATAATCCCCTTTGCGCTCCATTCGCACTCGTTTAAGTATGCGCGACATAGGCACACCCGACATCTGTAACACTTGTGTCACTAACATCAAACTTCCTTCGAGAATTTCTGGCACAACTTGCGAGGCACCTGCGGTTAGCAATTCTTGCGTACGATGATCTTTTCTGGTTCGAACTACTACTGGCAGGTTGGGATATAGGCTCTTAATTAAATGGATGACTCTCATTGCGTTTTCGTGTTGATCAAAAGTAATCAACACCATTTTAGCTCGCTCAATTCCTACCGAGCGCCAGATATCTTTTTGTTTCACGTCACCAAAATACACGGGTTCGCCGGCACTTTGACTTTCTTGCACTCTCACTGGATCGGCGTCTATCACCAAATAAGGGATAGCCTCAATTTTTAATAGTCGGCTAACTGACTGCCCCACTCGTCCAAAACCAAAAATTAATACGTGATCGCTAAGTTGTTGATCTTTTTTGGAAAGTTGTTCAAGGCCAATAACGTCGGGCGGGGTATCAGGACTGATAGACTTTGCAATGACTGGACTATGATCCACCAACCAAGGTGTAATAGCCATACTCAACACACCTATAGTAAGTATCAAAGAGCCTTGCTCTGAACTTAATAGCGCCTGATCTACCGCCAATGCTGCCAGCACAAAGCTGAACTCTCCCATTTGACACAGCTTAAGGCCTGCAGCCCAAGCATCTTGCTTACCTAACTTGAATATTTCCGCAGAAACTCGAATAAGCACAACCTTAAGTACCACTATGACAACTAAACCTAAGAATGCCCAATGAATTTGGCTAGGTAAATTATGCAGTTCAAGGCGCATTCCTATGGTGATAAAAAACAGACCCATCAAGATATCTCTAAAGGGTCTAATATCGGCCTCGAGTTGATGTTTATATTGACTCTCACCTAACATCATACCCGCTAAAAAAGCGCCCAAGGCCATAGATAAACCAAAAGAAAACGCTAAACCAGCAGCCATTAGAGTCACCATTATGGTGGTCAACACAAAGAGTTCATCGGTGCGGGTACGAGCAACTTCACTAAACACTTTAGGCAATACCCATTTTCCAATGGATAACAAAATGCCCACCACAAACACCCCTTTAACAAAAGCCAATAAAATAGCAATGCCTAAACTTTGCTCAGAATCAGCAGCAAGCAAGGGCACCAAAATTAGCAAAGGCACCACGGCAAGATCTTGTAGTAATAAAATACTTACGGCAATTTGTGCTCGAGGAGTATTTAAAATTCCCAAATCACTGGTTTGTTTAATCACGATGGCGGTGGAAGACAGCGCAATAAGGCCACCTATCACAAAGGCCGCTTTGCCATCAAACCCCAGTAATAAGGCAAGGCCCATAAAAACTAATGTAGTAAGAAGCATTTGTGCCAATCCCACACCAAATACTAAGTGGCGCATGGCTAACATTTTGGGAAGGGAAAACTCTAATCCCAAAGAAAACAGCAAAAAGACTATGCCGAGCTCGGCAAAATTTTGCATATCTTCCGGATGTTCAAACAGTGCGAGTAAATCTGGGCCGGCCAAAATACCACAGAATAGGTAGGCCAAAATAGGCGGTAAATTTATGCGTTTAAATAGCCATACCGTCATCACAGCTACGGCCATTAATATTACTATATTGCCTAAATTGCCATGCATAAGCTGCTACTTTCCTATGTTTAATATCTGTTAGGCACAATATTTGCTTTGAACTAACAATGAATCGTTTTTGTATCGCAATTAGCCAATTTTTTGGCAGGAGAGCCCGTTGGAACAACTTAACCAGTTATACGACGCAAACGTCGCTGAGTCTTTCTTTAGTATTGAAGAGACCAGCCAAGATATTGGACATGGGATCAAACTTGGGCATAAGCAAATTATGACACACAGCGAACTGCATAAATTCATTTTAAAATTGCTTACAACCATAGACCTGCCAAAACTGGCTAAACTGTATTTTCAACAATTACAAAGCAGCCTACCGTTGTCTGAACTAAAAATCCAGTTTGAAGATAACTGTATTACAGAAGGCAAAGGGGTAGAAAATGCTCACATGAAATCCCTAAACTGTGAACACTTTGATAGCTCAGTAGCTGTTGTTGATTATGCATTTACCCACCCTTTATCTTTAACAGATTGGCAAATTTTGCAACAAATGCATGTTAATTTTTGCTACCCCTTAAAGAATGCGCTAGAGCATCACAAAATTAAACAATGCGCCATGAAAGACGTGTTAACGTCTTTAGGAAACAGAGCCAGCTACAATGAAACCATGGGTCGTTTGGAAAGCCAATCACAAAGACATTATCAGCCTTTTGGTTTATTGGTGCTAGACATGGATAACTTTAAACAGGTGAACGATACACACGGTCATCTTGAAGGCGATGAAGTATTAGTGGCTTGTGGGCAAACTATCATACAAAGCTTGCGGGAATCGGACTTTTCTTTCAGGTTGGGGGGTGATGAATTCTGTTGTCTGTTACCTGAAGCAGATGAACAAACCAGCAACTTAATTGCAGAGCGCATCCGCGGCGCAATACAATCAAATTTGCTGCTGCAAAGCCACAATATATCTTGCAGTATAGGTAGCGCTACCTTTCAAAAACAAGACTCACAAATAGGTATTTTTTCGCGAGCGGATCAAGCCCTATACGCAGCCAAAGAAGCGGGAAAAAACTGTATTAGAGCCGCTTAGGCAAAAACCGGCAGCGGCCTATTAACGGCAAAATATTGCCGTATAAACCATAAAGCCATGCTACTCAGCACGGCTTTAGATTTACATAAACGACAATTTTATCTAAATAATACTTTCTCTTGATTAAACCAATACACACAAAAAGCAAACAAGGCGCCAGCGATGATCGCCGTTGAGCCAAAGATGGCAAATAATTGATAGTAGTCCATAGTCCCTTTTACCAATTCTTTCATTGCTAATGACACATTCGTAATAGGCACCCAAGCCCAACCACCTTTTAATTCTACGCCGGGTAAAAGCGCCAACATAATAGGTACAATCGCCAAAATGGTCATGGGTCCCATGTAACTTTGTGCCTCTTTAAAGCTTTTCGCATAGATGGAAACACTCAATAATACCGCAGCAAAAATAGCCACCACAGGCACCAACATTAGAAAGATCAGTAAAAAATCAAGCAGCGCAATTTGCGCCATAAAATCAGCCACAAATTTTATGGCTAAACCTTGGCTGAGTACTAAGCCCCAAATACCCATACTAGCAACAGTAATTAATGCGGTCATGGTACCGGCGAACGCAATAGTTAAAAATTTTCCCATGACAATTTTGTTTCGTTCAATGGGCGAAATCAATAAAGTTTCCAGTGTGCCACGCTCTTTTTCGCCCGCACCAATATCGGTAGCAGGCGCCATAGCGCCCGTTAAACAAATGATAAACAACAGATAAGGCAACATGCCCCCTATTTTTTCGCCCCAGTTTTCGCGATCATCTGCGGTATTCACTTTTTCCAACACTATAGGCTCAATCAAAGCGTTTTGTTCCGCTTCATTCAATCCCAAACGAGTAAATGCACTTTGTTGAAACAACTCAGATTGACTATTAACAATTTCATTTACCCGCCTGTAAACGAGGTTCAAACCCGCATCGTTAAAATGTAACTTAATCTTAGCTTGACCATTTTTTAGTACATCACTGGAATAGTTTTGAGGGATTTCTAAAACAAAATCGACCGTATCGTCACGAATTATCAAGGTGTAATCGGCGTTTTTGTCTATTTCGACAAGATTAAACTTGTCGGGTTGTTGCAACTCTTTAATAATATCAGGCGCATATTGACCGCCTACCAAAGCATAATTGAGCACTTGAGTTTCAGCTTTATCAATTGCTTGTTTACCCACAAAACCCACAATGCCAAAAATCAGCGGAAAAATGAGTAATGGCAAAGCAATCATAAAAAACAATGTTTTACGGTCGCGAAGTAATTCTTTTATCTCTTTTTTAAATACTAACCACATGGTTTAGTCTCCTTATTCGCTAGTCGTTGATTGAATGGCAGCCATAAACGACTGATGCAAGGAACCTTCGGCAAGGGCTTTAAAGGTGGCGATATCACCATCAAACATAGTTCGGCCTTGATCGATAACGGTCACTTTGTCACATAACTCTTGTACTTCATCCAAATGATGGGTAGAAAAAATGACCGGTGTTCCTTGCTGTTTTAAACCACGAATAAATTCTAAAACCGTTTGGGTGGCCATAATATCTAGGCCTGTAGTAGGTTCGTCCAAAATAACCAATTCGGGAGAATGCACTACCGCACGTGCAATCGCTGTTTTTTGCTTCATACCTGTAGAGAAATTTTCTGAACGTCTGTCTAAAAAGTTGTGCATATCCAATAAATCAGCCAACTGGGTGATACGCGCGGCAATCGAAGCTTCACTCATGCCATGCAACTGACCAAAATAATGAATATTTTCACGTCCACTTAATCGTCCGTATAAGCCAGTTGAGCCTGATAGAAAACCTATCTTGTTGCGTGCAATAACAGGGTTGGCCAACACATTGTCACCACTAATTTCTACGCTGCCGTGGTCGGGTTTTAGAGCCGTTGATAACATACGTAAAGTAGTAGTTTTACCGGCTCCATTGGGCCCAAGCAAGCCAAGTACCTCGCCTTTTTGGCAAGTGAAAGAGACATCTTGCACCGAATGAAAAAAGCGGCCTTTAAGTCGAGGATCTTTCTTTTCTTGTTCACTGAGTTTTTTAGGGTTTTCCACTGCAAATTTTTTCGCCAGTTGCTTTATTTCTATCATTGAGTATTCCTAATTTATAACGGCTAGGAGTCTATAGAGCTTCTAATTAAAAATCTATTGGATGCGCTTAAGAAATAAAATATGTCATAATATTCAATTCGTTATGCGCTGCGCTAGGTTAGCTGCACAACACTTTGTAAAATTATTTGGGAGAGTTACGTGTCACAAGTCAGTCATCCTTTTCAAGCTATGAAACAGATTTTTATTCGGCCTAACCGAGTGTTTGCCACTATTAAAGATACCCACAATTGGTCTTGGATCCCGTTTATTTGTATTGGGGTATTGGGGGCGCTTCCTGTTTATATGTATTTTGATTTTGTTGATTTTGCCTGGTATAGCGAGCTAATGGTGCAATCGGTGGCAGGGGATCTAAGTCCAGCCGAACAAAATATCGTGCGCACTAGTCTCTCCAATCAAGAGCAAAGTTTATGGATGACTTTGGTTAGTTCAGTATTTGTGGTGATAATAAGTAACGCTGTATTAGCTCTCTATCTAAATGTGGTCACTAAGGCAGATGAAGAATGTGTCCAAGGCTATACCGACTGGTACGGCTTTAGTTGGTGGGTCAGTGTACCAGCTATTATTGGCAGTCTTGTTGCCATGACTGTGGTGTTATTGGCAACAGATAACCAATTGTCACCTGTTAGTTTATCGCCTACTTCAATGGCGTTTATTTTTGATGTAGATATGGCATCAACTTGGTCGTCATTTGCCCAGAGTATTCGTTTGGAATCCTTTTGGGTGATGTACTTAGTGGCGGTTGGATTAAGTCAATGGACCCAATTACCTGCTAGAAAAACCTATATAATTGCTGTTGCACCTTACATTTTAATTTGGCTGGTGTGGGCATTGTTTATCTTACTTTAGTAAGAGCTTGCTTAACGGCTTAGGCCTAAAATAGTCGGTATTGGCATAAAACGCGGGATCTTGATTGGCGCTGCACACATTAGGGATCCCCAATAACGGCAAAGGACTCAAGGGCTTATTAATAGAAAATAAATCTCTACTCTGAATGGAATCAAACAAAATTTTATCAAGCAAAGTCAGCTGTTCAGCATAAGGCATAGTAGCAAAGTGGCTGTCGACCTCTAAAGCCAAGAACTTTCCGGTTAATCCAATAAAGGGCTGCAGTAACATTTCTAAATTGGCATGGCCGAACATAAAACAATTAAGCTCATTGCCCCAATACTGTCTATTTTCAACCAATACCTTATGCCACTGATGTTGCTGTAATCCGGCTATGAGCTTGGCAAACGTATCCTCGCTTCGATAGGTAATTATCACCCCGCATTCATCAAAATGGGTCAAGTTATTTCGTCTATGCGTTCTAGGTGATAACCCAAACTGCTGGATGTCTTCCACATGCTGTTGATTTAACAAGCGCTTAGTTTGTGGAAACTGTAGCCAAATTAGACCATTAAACAAATCATGCCAGCTGTTAGGACGGGTGGGAATAATATTATGTTGCTGAATGACTTGTTCGTAGTACAACGCCGATTCAGCAATATCAGATTGGCAGACAAACTCGGGAATGGATGAATTTGCGATGGGTAAGCTATTTTTCAACGCATTTAGCCCCATAGCATTAGGCCAAGTAGGCATAGTGCTTAACCCGAAATGAAGATCGAGTTGCCCCATTGGCAAGCTAGAAAGTTGCTGAATAAAGTCGTGATTCCAAGCGGTCACAATTGCCCTTATGATTGATCTAATGTAAAAATAGGATTTTATAATATTTCACTACAAGAGCAACACTATGAAAACTTGCTACAAGCTAATGATGCTTTGCCTGCCTCTTACCTTAGCCCTTTCTGCCTGTCAGAACCAAACAGTCAAGACAACACAACCAGTTGCTGATAATTTTGAAGAGGTTTATCAAGGTATTAACGCTGCTGATCTAAAGAGACACATCAAAACCCTAGCATCAGATGAATTTGAAGGTCGCCTACCCACCACAATTGGCGAACAAAAAACCTTGGATTACTTAGTTAATGAGTTCAAACAACTCGGCTACCAACCCGGCAATGGCGATAGTTTCCTACAGCCAGTTGAACTAATAGAAATGACCGCCGATGCGGATATGACCATGACCATAGGCGATAATCATTTTGCCTACAAAAAAGGCATGATGGCCTCTACTAAAAGAGAACAAACAAAAGTTACACTTAAAGACTCAGAGCTCGTGTTTGTGGGTTATGGTATCAACGCACCCGAGTACAATTGGAACGATTACCAAGGCTTAGATGTAAAAGGCAAAACCGTGGTGATCTTAGTGAACGATCCTGGATTTGAAAATCCTCAAGGAGGTAAGTTTCAAGGTAAAACGATGACCTATTACGGGCGCTGGACTTACAAATACGAAGAAGCCAGCCGCCAAGGAGCCAAAGCCGCGTTAATCGTGCATGAGACCAAGCCCGCCTCTTATGGCTGGTCGGTTGTGGCCAATAGCTGGAGTGGCCCGCAATATGGGCTGGTCAGTAAAAATGGCAATGCCGATCGTGTGGCAGTGGAAGGCTGGTTAACCCGCGAAGCCGCACAAAAAGTGTTTGCCGATGCAGGTCTCAAGTTTGCAAATGAAAAAGCCAAAGCCATAGCATCCCCTTACAACAAGGGTTTAGGGTTACGCGCCTCGGTAACCGTTAACAACAGTTTCAAAAAGTCCACTAGTTATAATGTGATTGCTACTTTGCCAGGCGCTGCAACACCTGACGAGCATATTATCTATACCGCCCACTGGGATCATTTAGGTAAAGATGAAACCAAAGATGGCGACCAAATCTATAACGGTGCCCATGATAACGCCACAGGCACAGCGGCGGCGATAGTGATGGCTAAGGCGTATTCACAATTAAGTAACCGCCCTAAACGTTCGACTACTTTTTTAATCGTCACGGCCGAAGAGCAAGGCTTACTAGGCTCAAAATATTACTCTGAACATCCCATTATTCCACTAGGTAAAACAGTCGCTAATCTCAATATGGATGCCATGAATGTACTAGGAAAAACCAAAGATGTAGCTGTGGTTGGTATGGGTAAATCAGAACTAGAAACTTATCTTGAAAAAGCAGCCAAGCGTCAAGGTCGTTACTTGGTGCAAGAAGGTCGTCCTGAAGCAGGGTATTATTACCGTTCTGATCATTTCAGTTTTGCAAAACAAGGAGTGCCCGCTCTCTATGCTGAAGGCGGCGATATACCGATTGACGAAGCCACAGCTCAATATCGAAAGCGCACTAATGTAATAATCACAGGTTGTTATCATCAAGTTTGTGATAAATACCGTGAAAACTGGGATTTATCCGGCATAGTGCAAGATACCCAATTGCTATTTGAAGTGGGCCATGACCTTGTAACTTCTAATGCATGGCCTAAATGGGCACCAAGCAGTGAGTTTCAACGCAAAGAGTAAAATAGCTTTCTTTAGTACTCCAAGCAGGGTGACTGCTTGGAGTAAACCCCATAAAACACCCTTTGATCTTACTAATAGCCAACAAGTGTAAGAAAATAACACTTTCCTCTTGCTTTTTTCGCTCATACTGGCAAATTCAAGGTCGCGATTCAGCCCTTTGTAATATTAATACACTTCGCGAGAACAGGTTTGGTGATACAAGATCACCAACTCCCCATAACCAGCAATTAAGAGAAACATTTTTATGTGTGGTATTTTCGGTATTCTGGGCATCAAAAGTGATGCAGCAGAACTTAGAACGCAAGCCTTAGAGCTTTCCAAATTACTCCGCCATCGCGGTCCTGACTGGTCAGGTATTTGGAATAATGATAATGCTATTTTATGTCACGAACGTTTGGCTATAGTCGACGTAGACACAGGCGCTCAACCGCTAATAAGCCGCGATAATAATCAAGTGTTAGCCGTCAATGGCGAAATTTATAACCACAAGGCTTTAGAAGAGAGCCTTGCTACACCATACGATTTTAGAACCAAGTCTGACTGCGAAGTGATTCTGCCTTTGTATCAGCAAAAAGGGCTAAGTTTTATTGATGAACTACAAGGCATGTTTGCCTTTGTTTTATATGATGAAGTAAAAGATGCCTACCTTATTGCCCGCGACCATATGGGTATTATCCCGCTGTACACGGGTTACGACGAACACGGCAACTTGTACGTGGCCTCAGAAATGAAAGCCTTAGTACCGGTTTGTAAAACCGTGCAAGAATTCCCTCCTGGACATTATATGTGGAGCCAAACTGGGGAGCTGACCAAATACTATCAGCGCGACTGGATGGACTTCGATAATGTTAAGGATAACTCAACCAATTTAGACGATTTAAAAGCTGCATTTGAAAAAGCCGTTAAATCCCATCTTATGTCTGATGTGCCTTATGCAGTATTGTTGTCAGGCGGGTTAGACTCATCTTTAGTCTCTGCCATTGCCGCAAAATACGTGGCTAAGCGAATTGAAGATAACGACCAGTCTGATGCTTGGTGGCCGCGCCTGCATTCATTTGCCGTGGGCCTTGAAGGGGCACCTGATCTCATCGCCGCGCAAAAAGTGGCCGATATGATAGGCACAGTGCATCATGAAATTCACTTCACCATTCAAGAAGGCTTAGATGCTATTCGTGATGTAATTTATCACCTTGAAACTTACGACACTACCACCATACGCGCCGCTACGCCTATGTATTTGATGACTCGAAAAATCAAAGCCATGGGCATAAAAATGGTGTTGTCGGGGGAAGGCGCCGATGAAATATTTGGTGGTTATTTGTATTTCCACAAAGCGCCAAACGCACAAGAGTTTCATGAGGAAACCGTACGTAAATTAGAGCGTTTGCATATGTTTGATTGTGCTCGTGCTAATAAATCCACCTCTGCTTGGGGCGTCGAAGCCCGCGTACCATTCTTAGATAAAGAGTTCTTAGATGTGGCGATGCGTCTTAATCCTCAAGATAAAATGTGTCTTGACGGCAAAATGGAAAAATGGATTTTACGTAAAGCCTTCGACAATAATGAATATCTACCAGCAGAAGTATTATGGCGTCAAAAAGAACAATTTGGTGACGGCGTTGGGTATTCGTGGATTGATTCTATTAAAGACTATGTAGAAACACAGGTAAATGACGAGCAACTCGCTTCTGCCGAGTTTAGATTCCCTACTAACACTCCAGATACTAAAGAAGGCTATGTGTATCGCACTATCTTTGAGGGATATTTCCCCCAAGAAACTGCGGCCAAATGTGTACCAGGAGGCAAGTCAATCGCTTGTAGTACAGTGGAAGCATTAGAGTGGGATGAAAGCTTTAAAAATAATGCCGATCCCTCGGGTCGCTCGATGAAGAGCATTCACGGAAAAGTGTAAATATTTGGTTAACATTCAAGAATAAAAAAACGGTCCTTAAGGACCGTTTTTATTGTTCGAATAAAGTAATAAGAAATCTTATAAGTTTACTTTTTTGTTTGCTTTCTTGATAAAGCTAAACCAGCAATCCCTAGACCAAAGATTAAGAAAGCAGAAGGCTCTGGCACTTCTCCAACTATAACTTGCTCAGCAACACCAATAACTAAATCATCAAAGCCAAAGTAGTCAGAACTATCGGTATTACCAAATGTCACACTAGTAAAAGGGTTAGCAGTATCGATGATGCCCCAAAAAAGTAAGGCGCCATCAGGTGCTGAAGTAGTATTGTTAACCATCAAGGAAGTAGCGTTTCCATCTTCAAAACCTAATGTAATTTGACCACCAAAATCACCGATGTCCGTGCCAAAAAAACCAAAAGCGGAGATGGCATTTGAAAAAGTGATCATGAAGTTTTCATTGGTTTCCCAGAATTGAGTGCCTGACGTAGCAAATCGGCCAAATCCATCGTCTCCAACAATCTCTCCAGAACCACTAAGAGTAGCCGTTCCAGCCACACCAAAATCAGCAACTAGTGGGCCACTTTGATTGTTTGAAAAAGACTCAAAATCTTCTGTTCCCACACCTACAAGCTGAGACAAAAAACTGGCGTTTGCAGCAATACTGTTTGCGTTACTTGAAGAAGGATCTAAATCTTCTCCAAAAATCACAGTAGAGTGAGATGCCATAGAGGCACAAAGTAATAAAGCGGCGGCACATAATTTAGATAACATTTTATAAAATTCCTTATTTCAAACTATTAGAAAACACATTAATTAAAACAACTCTCACAAACTAATGCACTTAACATGCCAACTCTTAACTTGTTGTTATTAAAATAATTTTTTAGATTATTTGATTTGGTGAAGTTAGAAATGTAAATTTATCCGACAAACTTGAATGAAAAAAGCGACACAATCTGAATTGATTATTCTGTTTTTTTAGCCGTTTTAATCTCCCCATCAAACCATAACTCCTTTCTATCTAACGGTGTTTTTTCTGGTAAGAAATTATTTTCCAGCTGATAAAATGTCCTATTTTCAAGCTGCGCTTTGTCGATATAAGCCTGATAATTCTCTTTAAATAGTGCGTCAAACTTGGCATTTTTAATGGCTTTTTCTAGCCCACTTTCAATGATATTTGCTACAGGCACACTTTTTTTATTCACAAAATAGTAAATAGCGGCGGGATAACGTATGCCAAGAGAAGGTTGGATCTGAATTTGATTTACCACAGGGCTTTTATCCAACTCACCCCATACTTCTATGATAGAGCGTGGGGAAAAATCCCCTTGGGCATTGCCAAGCATTTTCATCAGGGCAGTTTGAGTTCGCTCAGTGTTCACGTTGAAACCGTTGGACTGCAATATTTTAGTATCTGGCCAATCTCGCCCTTGTAATGGCGAGAGCTTAATTAAATGGTCGAGTTGCTGAATGTATGTAAAACGCTCAGCCATATCTTTGCGAATTAACAATAAACGCCATCCAATCAGGCCTTTAAAAATAAGAATGCGTATAGGCAAGAGATCTTTTTCACGCTGTGGGCTAGTCATACCCCAAACAATATTTACCTCTCTATTATCCTGCAGTCGACCTAAAGCCTTCCTCTTGGTCAGAACATTTTCTGAGGGCTTAAGCTGATAATTCACCCCAGTTTGATCTAAAGCCAATGACAATAATTGTATAGGGTACTATTCAATGGTTGACACAGCTTCAAGTGGGATGAAAGTTTTAAAAACAACGCCGATCCGTCGGGTCGTTCAATGAAGAGTATTCACGGAAAAGTGTAGAGTATTAGGAAATTGAGCAAAAAAAAACGGTCCTTAATGGACCGTTGCTATGGATAATAAAAACACATAGGTTAAATACGACTCACACCAAATAAAGCAGTTATTGTGCCAACATATAACACACTGTTTTAACAAAATATATTTTAAATACTAAAATTAACCACCCCAAAAGTGTAAATTTATTCGACACCCTTTATATGTTAATAAATGCACCCAAACTCGGGGGGGTTATTCATCCTTAACTTTTCCGTCAAACCATAATTCCTTTCTTTCTAAAGGGGTTTCTTCGGGTAAAAATGCGTTATCTAACTGATAAAAGGTTCTGCCACCAAGCTGCGCTTTGTCAATATAGCCTTGATAATGCTCCTTAAATAAGGCTTCAAACTTACCATTTTTAATGGCTTTTTCTAGGCCGCTGGCGATGATGTTAGCTAATGGCACACTTTTTTTATTGACAAAAAAGTAAATGGCAGCGGGATAACGAATGCCAATAGTAGGTTGGATCTGGATCTGATTCTCCAGTTCATTATTGGCCAATTCATCCCATATCTCTATGATAGAACGAGGGAAGAAGTCCCCCTGTGCATTGCCCAGCATCTTCATCATGGCACTATGGGTACGCTCGGTCAGTACATCAAAGCCATTAGATTGCAAAATCTTGGTATCTGCCCAATCTCGTCCTTGCAAGGGTGAAAGTTTAAGTAAATGTTCCAGTTGCTGAATGTAGGTAAATCGTTCCGCCATATCTTTGCGAATAAGCAACAAACGCCAGCCAATCAACCCTTTAAATATGGGGATACGAATAGCTAGTAGGTCTTTTTCGCGCTGAGGATTAGTCATACCCCAAACAATATTAATCTCCCTATTATCCTGTAATCGGCTTAATGCCTTACCTTTAGGAAGAAGATTTTCAGATGGATTTAACTGATAATTCACCCCAGTTTGATCGAGTGCTAGCGCCAATAATTGTAGGGGGTACTCTTCAATTGTTGACGTTGCTTCAACAGGGCGTGGGTAAGTAATCTGCCATGATGCACATTGAGCATTCACACTAAACAACAGAGCCAGTCCCATCAGTAATTTATTCATAATTGCTCCTCATGCAAATAAGCAATGCCATTTTTCTCATCAATGACTACCCCAGTTTTCTTAGCTGCTTAATGATGCCTAGATATATGCGAGACAGTTATTCGATCCCGATAAATTTATGAGTTTGCAGCGACAAACGCCAATTACGCGCTATACAGGTTTTAATTGCAAGTTCAGTGGCACGTTTTTGTTGGCTAATAGGCTGTAAATAAATATTCGGTGGCGCTTGTTCACCCAACAAGGTCAACACCTCGTCTAGCTCTTCAATATGCTTTTGCATAGCTATTGGATGTTTGATTTCATTTGCGCGGCGCATGGCGCTACTGAGTACTGGCCTGCCACCTGGCATATTCACTTTGGGCGACACTGTGATCCAAGTACTCGGGTGGGCAATGATTTCATAAGTACCGCTGGTTTCAACCTGCACTGAATAACCTTTTGCAATCAAGCTGCTGGTGATCTCTGTTAAATCATACAAACACGGCTCACCACCCGTTAGGACGATATGTTTAGCCACATATCCATGGTGATTAAAAAGGCTTAATAGTTGCTCTGTGGTGTGTTCAAACCAACTGTCGGACTCGGCGGTTTCGGCCATCACCTTATCACTACTGTTTTTTAATTCAGGCGACACCACCCAAGTATGTTTTGTATCACACCATGGACAACCTACAGGGCAGCCTTGCAAGCGCACAAAAATGGATGGCAATCCTGTATAACTGCCCTCACCTTGCAACGACTCAAACACTTCATTTATTTTATAGATACTCAATCACTTTTCCTTTCGAGTCAACGCACCCTGTGGTGGGAATTTACCGTCAAATCACTTAAAATCACTGCTAATTAATTGATTATAAAGAAGCAAAGCCCATGTCACAAAAGGTAGTGGTAATTTTTTCCGGAGGAATGGACTCGTTTACAGTCTTAAACCTAGCAGTCAAACAAGGTTTAGAGGTGTTTGCCTTATCTTTTGATTATGGACAAAGGCACAAAAAGGAACTGGATTATGCCGCACGGGCCTGCCAATTGTTAGGTGTGCAGCATAAAATTGTGGATATATCAGCCATCAATCAACTCATTGGTGGCTCGTCTCTCACCTCAGATATTGAGGTGGCAGAAGGGCATTACGAAGAAGAAAGTATGAAAAGCACAGTGGTGCCTAATCGGAATATGATCTTATTATCGATGGCGGTGGGTTATGCAGTGTCGATAGATGCCAATAAAGTCTACTACGGTGCCCATTCTGGCGACCACGCTATATATCCCGATTGTCGTCCTGAATTTGTTCACAAGATGAATGACGTATGTGCCATAGCTAACTATGAAGCCGTTGAAATAGTTACCCCTTATCTTGAGGAAAGCAAGATAGCCATTTTAACCGCAGGATTAGAGATGGGGTTAGATTACAACCAAACTTGGACCTGCTATAACGGCCGCGATAAAGCCTGCGGTAAATGTGGCGCCTGTCAAGAACGCCTAGAAGCCTTTGCCAAAAATGGCGTGAATGATCCTTTGGAGTATGAATAGCGCAGATAAGGTTAGTTGTTAGTCGTTGTTGTTTTACGTAACGACTACCTACCTCTTGAGCTAGTTTGCCAACAATTGGCGAACTAGACGCTCTAATTTTTCGGCATCAGTGTCTTTAAAACCTAAGTGTCGATAGACTATCTGCCCTCGCCTATTAATAATAAATGAAACAGGCAATACCGAGGCTTGATACATTTTTGCAACGCTTAAGTCTTTGTCGTAGGCAATAGGAAAATCAAGCTGTAGCTGCTGTGCCATTAATATTCCTTCGGCCTTTACTTCATCAACATTCACAGAAACAACAGCAAAGTCATCGCCGAAAGTACGGGCCCAGTTTTTATATAACGGCAAGGCTTTGGCACAACTGCTGCACCAAGATGCCCAAAAATCGAGGTAGACAACTTTACCTTGATAGTCGCTTAAAGTAACTTGTTGGTTGTTTCTAATATCAGGTAAAGAAAAATTTTGAAGGGATATTTCTGCGGTGTGCCCAACCAAGCAATAGAACAAAAAAATAATAGGTAATCGCTTAAAACCCATAGCTAAAACCTAATGTTGCGGCGCTAGAGGTAGTAAATTGTAAGGCGCCTTGCAAATTTCGGTGGACAGGAATTCGTACTCCAAAATTAACCGCTGACTTATCATTTATGCGATATTGCACACTTGGAATAAAGTCCACCCAGGAGCCGCCTGTATTGGCTATATCATCTCCATTTCGTTCATCTGCTTGTGTGGTGCGGTATCTCAACTGAGCAGCAAAACCCCATTTTTCCATCATGGAATAACTGGCGCCTAACACAAGGTTAAATTCATTGCCGTTAGTATAGTTTCTGCGGTTTTCTTGATTGAAGCTGTAATGACTAGAAATGAAAATTTGGGTTTGCCCAGATTGCTCAAACGCATAACCCAGATATGCCCAAGTTAACGCACTGTAGCTGCCACTGCTAGGTTGTAGATCTTCGGAAACCGTGACACCATTTTCTTTGGCATCATCTTCACCCAAAGGGATCTTCACCCCCGCGCCTAGAGAATATTGCCATTTTGAAAATAGATCGATTTTCTTTGGGGTATATTTGAATAAAAGTAATCCATCACCTAAACCAGAGGCAGAAGAAAAGCTATTAGTGCTACTGCCAATCTCACGTTGATGATCGACATAACTAACCATAGTTGAAACCGACCAAAATTCGTTTATACCGTAGTCGGTTTGCACAATCATTGAATCGGTACTTCTATTGCGATTAGTTTCATCCTTAACTTCATCACTACCTGAATAAAGTCGGTTCATTTCATGTTGTTCATAGGAAACATTAACGAACCACTGCCGTTGTTCCACCGATGAAGAACTCATACTATTTAACAATGGAACACCAGCACAACTACAAGTTGCGCCAAAAGTATTGACACTATAGGTAGCCAAGCCAATAGCAGAAAACAATTGAGTTATTTTCATAATCTCTTTACTACTTCACTGGTAAATTGGGGCATCGGTAAAAAAAGCGGCCCATGCAAACCAAAAAGAAATATAACTAAAAGGAACCACAAGTTGCTCACCTTCACGAGGCCCAGTAACGGCCTTGCCATAAATATCCCATAGGTTGCCTTCGTTATCCGCCATAACAATAGGCAATTGGTTATATTCAGGGCTAAACTCTAGAACAGTACCATCACTAAGTTGCCTCTCAAACGCTACCGCATATTTATCATCCTGACTGCCTACAATAACAACCTTTTTACTGGAAACTGAATCGTTAATCACTTCGAGATCAATGGAAAATTCCGAAATATTATAGGCTTTTGTGGCACTACCCACTCTAATTCCTAAAATACGCGCTTTTTTATGTAATCTCTCATCTTCAACATTTTTTACAACAAAGAGTAATCTTGGATTTGTTAGATAATTTCCATAGGGGTATTCGTCATAATTTCGACTAAACCCGGTATCTTCACTTAGGACTTCAGCTTGGGGAAACATCATTTTAAATTTTTCCCAAGTCGTTTCGACAATAGGTTTTGGCGTAGCAGAATTACCTGACAAGGCGCCATTTGCGCTCTTCATTAACATTTGAGGCCAATGACTATCGGTTGCTCGGTCGTATAAGATCAAATTTGAGTTATATAAAAGTCCCGAAACGCCAAACTCTGTATTGCCTGTTTGGTTATCAATATTCCAAGCCATAGCCGATCCTGTTAATGGACAATAACTTAAAACAAAGTGCTCATCAGCAATACTGTCATTGACCACTTCGTGCCAATTAAGAATTTTATGTGGATACCCCTTTACTTGGTCACCTATTTTAAGGGCCACAATTAGATCAGAGGCAAACATGAAATTGGTTTCTTCGATACTTTGAAAACTAGGTTGGTCTAAAGAGGGAATGCCATCTTTTCCTGGGCCCCCATCTTGAATGAAATCCGTATCTATGGTCCAACGACTGCTCGAATTATCATTACTTGAAATAGTACTGCCTTCATTTGAATCTCCAGAGCCACCACAAGACAGAAGCAAAACGGTTAAACAGCCCATAATAGATATTTTGTTCTTCAACTTTATGCACCTGCTATTTGTTGTATAGGATGAGACCGAAGCAAATAAATTTAACTTTCATTGCAATAAAAGCAAACCAAAGAATATTAAAAAGCCGCGACAAGGCGGCTATATTGCAAAACTTTATATTTAGTGAAATTGGTTTTATTTATCTACTTGCTGAATAAAGTAGCTAATTTCCTTAATTAAATGCCGTAACACAGGATTTAAGCGGGTATTTTTACCGTTCATTACAAATAAGTCGTGGTTAAATTCGAACAAGCCTTTACCTACAGGAACCAGGCCAAGGCCCGCCGCTTGATTGGTTAGTACATAGTCGGGCAATAAGCCAACATACTCTCCCGTCATAATGGCAGACAGACAACCATCATATGAATCAGAAAAGGTTTGAATGGCCATACGTGTGTCGTCAGATATGTAATTGGCAGAGGAAAGACCAGAAATGCCGATGGCAGGATAGTCTTCAATTTTAATATTATTTGGAAGGCCATCACGATACTTAGCAAGCACATGAGACGGAGCACAATATAAACGCCCTTTGCACGTTACATCCACAGGGTGAAAAGTGACTGACTCTGGCTTCATCATATCGTAAGTGGATAGCACTAAATGACACTCACCAGATAAGGCCACATGCTCCACTTCGTTATACAAACGAGTTTGAATATTCACATGAATATCATTGAACTTTTTCATGGTGCTTTTAACGGCCTTACTCACAGATAAATGGTAAGAAAGTGGCAATCCCGCCATCATCACAAGCGTAATATGGCCAGAATAATCGTCATGTAAACTTTTTAGATTAAAAACAAAATTATCGAAAGAATTAAAGATCCGTTTGGTCTCTTGAAAAACCACCTCACCTTCTTTGGTCATCTGAAAGCCACCTCGACCACGATGACATAGCACTAAGTCTAGTCGTTCTTCGAGCTTTTTAATGGCGGCGCTAATGTTGGGACGTTGCATTCTAAGGACTGGCTCAGCGGCGGTGAAGCCATTGCATGAAGCCACCGCATAAAAAACGCGTAATAACTTTATATCGGATTCTTGTAGGCGATTTAACATTTCAGCACCACTTATAGGTATAGTTCTTTATACTAATGTACATAGTAGAAAACACCAAAGGGGATTACAATGTAAATTTTACCGAAAAATAAAATTGCCCTAAATTAATGCCATTGCATCTAAAAAGGTGTTGTAGGTACTTTCGTTATTTATGCTTCTTTTTTTCAATCAATGACAGTATTTTATCGGATGAAGTAATCAAATTGTTGTAAAAATTTTCTAAAGCAACAGTTTGGTAATATCGAGAGACTAATAGAGCTTCTAACATTTTGTCGTTAAGAAACTGCTCATTATTTATTATTGAAGTAGGTCTTGGATCATTTTTATAGAATGTAGCAATGAACTCCCATTCATTATTTTTTTGAAACATCGATGGATAATTTTTATTTATATACGGCTCGTATTTCGATTGTATTTGAGTGTTAGAAATATGTTCTCTTTCTTTGGTTTTTTCAATCAACGAATAATAGTCAAGAATAGCGGTTCTCAATTTGTTGTTTAAAGCAGGTATTTCATTTGACTGATTAATTATTTCAATTGCGTTAGTATTTGGGCTAAATTTGAATTCTAGTTGCAACATAGACAAATATTTCTTTAGCTGGATATCTATCATTGGCTTTATTGTCATCATTTGAGACATCGCAGAATCTGCTGCTAATTTGCTTTCAATGATTTTCTTCTTTAAATCTTTTAGCTGTATTTGGTCTTCAGTTAAATTCTGATTCAGTATTTCAAGATGATCATCTATCGATTTATCCTGCTTGACTTGCTCATTCCAATTATTGATTTGCAGAGCAATCAAAATTCCGAAAACAACAAGAACAATTTCTCCAAACGCATATTTGAGATACTTTCCAGTTTTGCTTTCCAAAAGCAAATTTTGTCTAATTTTTCTAAAAAATCTGATCATTGGTTACAGGTTCCTGATAATGAAAAAGCTTGTTGGCTAAGCAGCGCGAAGCGCCAGCCAATGAGTAATGGTTCCAGCGAGCTTGCAAGCCAAATTATGTTTTTTGTTAGCTGTGCTCGCTCAATTAACTCTATGAGAATCGTGTAAGAAGATATAATGTCAAATAAATTAGTATTAGCTGAGATAATTCAACAGAAACTTTAAACAAATTGCTAATACCAATCTCCATAAACTCTGGCTTCTAGATTAATATAATATTTTCAGGCATTTTTCACCCAAGATTTAAGGCAAAAGATATTCCTAAGAGTTTTTCACTATTTGTGCGCGATATGCTTCTATTTCATCCCGTAGGCTTGCGGCTTTTTCAAACTCTAAATCTTTTGCCGCTTTAAACATGACTTTTTCTAACTCGGTGATTTTTTGCAAAATTTGCGGAGTGCTTAATGACTGATATTTTTTACTGTTCTCGGCCACCAGTCTTAGTTTCACTTTGCTGTCAGAGCTGCCATCGCCTACATCCATAATATCGGTAATAGGCTTGATTAATTGCGTTGGGGTTATGCCATGTTCCAGATTATAGGCTCGTTGAATATCTCGTCTTCTGTCAATCTCATCCATAGCACGTTGCATCGAGCCAGTTATTCTATCGCCATACATAATAGCACGGCCATTAATGTGTCTAGCGGCTCGGCCCATGGTTTGAATTAAGGATTTATCTGAGCGTAAAAAGCCTTCCTTGTCGGCATCGAGAATAGCTACCAGCGATACCTCTGGCATGTCTAGCCCTTCTCTGAGTAGATTGATCCCCACCAGCACATCAAATTTCCCAATCCGTAAATCGCGGATAATTTCAATGCGCTCAACTGTGTCGATATCGGAATGTAAATACCGCGCTTTTATGCCGTGCTCGTCTAGGTAATCACTTAAGTCTTCGGACATACGTTTAGTTAATGTGGTCACTAGCACCCGTTCATTTAGGCCAATACATTTATTGATTTCAGACAATAAATCATCCACTTGAGTGGCCACTGGGCGAATTTCAATTTCTGGATCGAGCAAACCTGTGGGGCGCACCAGTTGCTCAACTATGTCGTCGGGCGCTGCTTCTAGTTCAAATTTACCCGGTGTTGCCGATACATAAATCGTTTGCGGGGTGATTTGTTCAAATTCTTCAAACTTTAAAGGTCGGTTGTCTAGTGCCGATGGCAATCTAAACCCATATTCAACTAAGGTTTCTTTGCGAGAGCGATCACCTTTATACATAGCGCCAATTTGCGATACGGTAACGTGAGACTCATCGATAAACATCAGGCCGTCGGCTGGAAAATAATCGATTAGAGTAGGAGGTGGATCCCCAGGATTACGACCCGACAAATAGCGGGAGTAGTTTTCAATGCCTGAGCAATAGCCCAACTCTTGCATCATTTCTATATCAAATTGGCAACGCTGAGACACACGTTGCTCTTCGACTAATTTATTAACAGATTTAAGTTGTTCGCGCCTTTCTTTTAGTTCAACCTTGATATGCTCAATCGCTCCCAAGATTTTTTCTCTGGGTGTGACATAATGGGTTTTCGGAAAAACCGTTGCACGGGTTACTGTTTTTTCAACGGCTCCGGTAAGTGGGTCGAAAATACTAATACGCTCCACTTCTTCATCGAACAATTCGACTCTAATGCCGTGACGTTCTGAATCGGCGGGAAATACATCTATTACATCGCCGCGCACCCTAAAAGTACCCCGCTCGAAAGCCACATCATTTCGAGTATATTGGATCTCTGCTAAACGCCTTAAGATATCCCGTTGATTCATAATGTCGCCTTGGCGAAAATGCACCAACATTTTCATATAAGACTCAGGATCGCCCAATCCATAGATAGCCGACACACTGGACACTATAATTACGTCGCGCCTTTCCATCAGTGATTTAGTGGCGGATAATCGCATTTGCTCGATATGCTCGTTGATCGAGGCATCCTTCTCTATAAAGGTATCGCTGGAAGGGACATAGGCTTCGGGCTGGTAATAATCATAATAAGAAACAAAATATTCCACTGCATTATTGGGGAAAAACTCTTTCATCTCACCATAAAGCTGGGCGGCTAGGGTTTTATTATGCGCCAATATCAGCGTTGGCCGTTGCACTTTTTCAATGACATTGGCCATAGTAAAAGTCTTACCCGAACCAGTGACACCTAATAGTATTTGTCGCGCAAGACCATCGTCTAAGCCTTCAACTAAGGCATCAATTGCTTTAGGTTGATCACCTGCCGGTGAATAATTTGAAGATATTTCAAAGGCTCTACTCATATTTACTCAATACACCCTGTTCAAATCGAGAAGTAATGATGCGCTTACACCATACATAAGCAATACACCCAACCACCAAGTTGGCCACAACACCGGCCCAAAATAGCCCAAGCAAATCAAACCAATAGCTGCCAATCAAAGAAAAAGGCACAAAAAACAAAAATAAGCGCACAACACTTAAAGAGACTGCAGACATAGGCATGTGCATGGCGTTAAAGGATGAGTTGGTCAAAATGGTGACTCCTTGAAACCCATATCCCAGAGGTACAATGATTAGAAATAGAACTATGGTTGAAGCCACCTCTGGCTCGTTGGTAAATATGTTAGCGAGCACTCCTGATAACAGTGCAATCACCACGAAAACAATCAGTTGCCATACAATCACAAACTTGACACATAAACTATAGGCTTGCCCTGCACGAGCTAGTTGGTTAGCTCCAAAATTTTGACTGATAAAAGGCGGCAATGACATAGACAAAGACAGCACCACTATGCTGGCAATAGACTCTAATCGGCCCCCTACGCCCCATGCAGCTACCGCCTCAGGTCCATATCCTGCGACTATAGCAGTGACAACACCTGCAGCAATGGGGGTGAGCATATTAGCAGCAGAAGCAGGCAGTCCAATCTTCAAAATACCGCCTGTACTACGTTTAAACTGGTGCCAATTAAGCAATTTGGTTTCGATCATATTGCGCTCGACAGCCAATATATACAAAATATAAAATAACCCCACTGCCCAAGCGACAAGAGTCGATATTGCCGCACCTTGGATACCGAAAGCGGGTACTGGCCCCCAGCCAAATATCAATAACGGGTCCAGTACAACATTAATAAGGCCACCTAACGCCATCACTAAGCTAGGTGTTTTAGTATCGCCAGATGCGCGCAGCACACTATTTCCTACCATAGGCATAGCTAAAAACACACCAGCTGCATACCACACCAACATGTATTCCTTGATTAAAACCAACAAAGGTTCTTCAGCGCCCATCAAACGAAAAATAGGCTCAATCGTGTAGACGCCTATAATGGCCAAAACAATCGCCAACACCATAGTTAACATCAATGCGCCCGTTGCGGTTTCTTTAGCCTGCTGGTACTTCTTCTGTCCTAGTAATTTGGCAATAATGGCAGAAGTACCTATTCCTAAGCCAATATTTAAACTTATTACGGTGAAAGTAACGGGGAAGGTAAAACTAATAGCTGCCAGCTCTTGTGTACCCAACATACCAATAAAAAACGTATCAACTAGCCCAAAGGTCATCAATACGACCATACCCACTATCATAGGCAAGGTCATTTTTCGCAATGTGCTTGCTATATCATTATTCAGCAAATCTGCAGGAGGCGCTTTTTTAGTGCTTGAGGTCAACCTTGTGCTCTCTCTTAAATGAAGGTATTGGTGGGTAAGCTACTTTACAAGCTCAAAATCACATAATGACGTTTTTTATCTTAAAATTTTGACTCACCCTACTGACATCATCACTAGGATTTAGCTTGGTCTATAATACGCGATTTTCAGCTCAGTATTATTATATTTTCTGAAATTTATGTTGCAGAATTGTTAATACATGTAACATCCTAACCTGTACCTTTTTAAATACACTTATCTGTCTATTTATTGACGCCTTAGGGCTTAGTGAAGCTATTTATAGAAAAGTAATCTAGAGTGATTTGAAAATAATCAATTTTAAACTTCGAATTAATTTGGCTGCTTTTAACATATTTTTGCTTTTCTCTTTAAAAACAACACACAAGCATAATTCCACACTTTTTATTATTTTTTTTCACTTTTCTTATAACCACTAAAAATTTCGTATCATCTTGTTTTTAAATGTTTTTTTAAACAATTAAAATATTTTTCGTATCACGTCTTGACATTGAATCAATGCTTGTTCTTTTTCTACCAACAGTTTAATCCACAAACTTATCCACAAGTTTCGTGGATAACTGCCTTTATCCTTTAGATGGCGTACTATCGCAACATCTAATCTTTTTTTTTAGTTGGTAGTCACTAACCTTTTGCATCGCCAAGCAAGGTGACACTTTTATTAAACACTGGCATTTTATACAGCATTCAATAAATCATTAATAACAATTAGCTATAAAGAAATCAAAAAATGGTCTTTGGTTTAAGATGCCATTAACAATTCCAAATAGTTAGATTTGAGGGCAGTTACACAGTACCAAACTTAATAAATGGCCAATACTTGTCGATTCTATAACCGTTTAGAAATTTTTAGCGAAAAACCTTACTTTGAGTGTTGACAGAGAGCGGTATGCTCATTAAGATTCGCCCCCGTTGAAAAGCAGCTTGGTTTAGACAAAATGTTTACTACTAAGTTATATTTTTAACTATAAGTATAGTGTTCCCCCTTAGCTCAGCTGGTTAGAGCGACGGACTGTTAATCCGCAGGTCCCCTGTTCGAGTCGGGGAGGGGGAGCCAATTCAGATCTCTATATTCCAAGTAAACTCCTCTGTTATTATTGATAGTTATCGACTTTTATTTCGATAATAAACACCTTTTCTCATTAAACTTTTAAATATCAAGTTGTTAATGACCTCTTAAAGAAAGATAATAGCAAGGTATTTTTAACTCCTGGCAACGAACCATTTTCATGACCGAATTTTTACTCTTATTAATTGGCACAGTACTGGTGAACAATTTCGTGTTGGTTCAATTTCTAGGTCTATGCCCTTTTATGGGGGTATCAGGAAAACTAGAAACAGCTATAGGCATGTCTATGGCGACGACTTTTGTGCTAACCCTAGCGTCGCTTTCTAGTTATTTGGTTGAACATTATATATTGTTACCTCTTGGCATTGGCTATCTACGTACCTTAAGCTTTATTCTTGTTATCGCCGTAGTGGTGCAATTTACTGAGATGGTGGTTCATAAAACCAGCCCCACCTTATATCGATTGCTCGGGATATTTTTACCCCTTATTACGACTAATTGTGCGGTGTTAGGAGTCGCATTGCTCAATATCAACCAACAACATAATTTTGTTGAGTCGGTTATCTATGGATTTGGTGCCGCTGTGGGCTTTTCTTTAGTATTGATATTATTTTCTGCCATGCGTGAACGTCTAGCTGTAGCCGATGTACCTAAGCCTTTTAAAGGTGCTTCTATAGGTATGATTACTGCTGGACTCATGTCTCTTGCCTTTATGGGCTTCACTGGTTTGGTTAAGTTTTAATGTCTCTTGGTTTTGCTATTTTAACGGCTTTATTAGCCATAGGCCTGTTGGCTCTTGTTTTCGGAGGAGTGCTAGGTTTTGCCTCTATAAAATTTAAAGTAGAGAGTGATCCTTTGGTCGATCAAATCGACCAAGTATTACCACAAACTCAATGTGGCCAATGTGGCTATCCCGGTTGTAAACCTTATGCCCAAGCCATAGCCGACGGCGATGAAATCAACAAATGCCCGCCCGGTGGTGATGTAACCATAAAAAAACTAGCCGATTTAATGGGCGTTGAGCCTATATCTTTAGATGCCGCACATGGTGAAGAAGATATTAAGAAAGTCGCTTTTATACGTGAAGACGAGTGTATTGGCTGCACAAAATGCATTCAAGCTTGCCCAGTTGACGCCATATTAGGCGCGGCCAAACAAATGCACACTATTATAGTTGATGAGTGCACCGGTTGTGATTTATGTGTCGATCCCTGCCCCGTTGATTGCATCGACATGGTACCTGTACCCACTCATTCAACTTCTTGGCGTTGGGATCTCAAGCACATTCCTATCAAGCAGATAGGTTAGATTAATACCATGCATAATAGCTACGACAACATTATTGAAAAACTAAACAATCATGAGCTATGGGATTTTCCTGGTGGCGTGTTTCCTGCAGAGCGTAAAACCCTGTCGAATCAAATACCCATTGCAAAGCTCCCCATTCCTGAGCAGCTATATGTCACAGTTAAACAGCATATTGGCGTTGAAGGTCATGTAATAGTTGAGTTAGGGCAAAAGGTACTTAAAGGCCAAGCCTTGACCAAAAGTATGAATCCATTTGCGGTGCCCGTACATGCCCCTACGTCTGGTGAAGTCACTGCTATTCATAACCATGTCTCCGCACATCCGTCAGGTTTGCCCGAGCTAACAGTGCAAATAACCAGTGATCAACAGGATACCTGGACCGAATTGAGCCCACTCATTGATTATCAAAATCAGCCTAAAATGCAATTACTCACGGCTATATGTGAAGCCGGCATTAGTGGCATGGGCGGCGCGGGTTTCCCAACTCATATAAAGTCATCACCCAAGAAAAACGTCGAATTTTTAATTATCAATGGCATTGAGTGCGAGCCCTACATTACCTCTGATGATCGTTTAATGCGCGAACATGCTTGGCAAGTTCGACAGGGAATAGACGTTTTGTGCCATCTACTGGAGCCCAAGCACGTCATAATTGGTATTGAAGCTAACAAACCCGAAGCCATAGAAGCGATGCAAGTCGCCTGTCGCGAAAACCCCAACTATAGAGTGTGTGATCTGCCAACTAAATACCCTACTGGTGGAGAAAAACAACTTATTCAGGTGCTAACGGGCAGAGAAGTACCAGCTAACGGTTTGCCTATAGATGTGGGCGTAATCATGCACAATGTGGGGACTTGCTTTGCTATTGCAGACGCAGTGTTTGCAGGCAAACCATTAGTTGAACGAGTGGTTACTGTCACAGGAGAAGCCATAACAAAGCCCGGTAATTTTTGGGCCATGATTGGTAGCCCTATTGCACACCTTTTAAACCATACTGAATTCAAACCAGAGCGCCAGAAACAAGCCAATATTATTATGGGCGGCCCTATGATGGGCTTTAGCCTCACCAGTGACTTAGTACCTGTGGTAAAAACCACAAACTGTATTTTGGCGCCAAACGACAACGAAATCTCTCATAACAACGAACAACCCTGTATTCGCTGTGGAGCTTGTGCCGATGCCTGCCCTGCCAGCTTGTTGCCACAACAGTTATTTTGGCATGCCAAAGCAAAAGAATTAGATAAGGCCCAAGAATACAATCTATTTGATTGTATTGAATGTGGTGCCTGCGCTTACGTTTGTCCTAGCGAAATTCCTCTGGTTCACTATTATCGCATTGCCAAGTCTGACATTAAATTAGAGCAGGACGAAAAACAAAAATCTGATAAAGCAAGAGTGCGATTTGAAAAACGTGAAGCTCGGTTGATCGCCGAACAGCAAGCCAGAGACGAAAAGCACCGTTTAGCAGCAGAGGCTAGAAAACAAGCCATGGCAACTAATGGCAGCAACGCCAAAGACAAAATTGCAGCGGCTTTAGCCAGAGCAAAAGCTAAGAAACAATCAACCGACTCGCCGAACGAGCAGTCAGTAGCGCCATCTGAGGTCGTCACAAACACTTCATCAGAGCATAAACAAAGTACAGATACACCTTCAAAGGCGGCGAGTTCAAATCAGCGGGTGCAAGCAGCCATTGCCCGCGCAAAAGCCAAAAAGGCAGCGGCAGAAACCAGTAAAATTGATTCAGACTTAGCCTCTCAAGGTTCAAACGACACAACTAGCCCTGTCGCAAGCAAAGGTAAAGTTCAGCTTGAAGATAAGGCAACCCAAGAAAAAAGCACGCAACCCGCATCTATCCCAAAAAGCACCACTAAAAAAGTGTTGGCGAAAACCAGCAAACAACCAGAAGCAACTGACAACAAACAAGCTAAGATAGCGGCGGCTGTAGCAAAAGCGAAAGCAAAACGAGAAGCACAAAAAGCGGCCAACTCGAAAGACACCTCGACTCCCAAGCCCATTTCAAAAGGGCAAGACTCGCAGCCTGATATATCTGAAGAGCCAACACAAGCACAACAAATAGAAGCAAAAAAACGCAAAATAGCCGCGGCAGTAGCGAAAGCCAAAGCCAAAAAAGCGGCTGAAAAAGCCGCAATGAATAAGGCAGATAAATCCTGATGACATTTCGATTAGCCAGCTCTCCTCATCAACATATTCGCCGCAGTACCGGCCAAGTGATGCGATTAGTTATGTTTGCGTTGATACCTGGCATTTTATTGCAAACTTGGTTCTTTGGATGGGGCACTATCATTCAGATAGTTTTAGCCGTTATGACAGCTGTGGTTACAGAAGCGGCCATTTTAGAAATACGAAAACGTGATTTCGAGCGCGCTATAAAAGATAATAGTGCCATCTTAACGGCCATATTACTGGCCATTAGCATTCCTCCTTTCGCACCTTGGTGGATAGTGGTGATAGGGACTTTTTTCGCGATCGCCATAGTCAAACAATTGTATGGCGGTCTGGGTTTTAATGTATTTAACCCTGCCATGGCGGCTTATGTGATGCTCTTGGTCTCATTTCCAGTGCAAATGACTCAATGGTTACCCCCTATGGACTTGGCGCAGTACAGCCATAATTTTATGGATGACGTAAATGCTATATTTACAGAATTCAGTGTCGAAGGCTTTAGCCTGACGCAGCTAAATACCGGGTTTGATGGCGTAACTATGGCGACTGGGCTCGATACCGTTAAAACCGGATTGGCTCAAGGATTCACATATTCAGAAACAATTGAGTTTCCCATATTTGATAGTGTCATAATAGGGCTTGGAGTGGCATCCAGTTGGATTGCAGCAGGTTATTTACTTGGCGGGCTTTTTTTACTGAAACAAAAAGTCATTAACTGGCATATTCCCCTCAGCATGATTGCCGGATTATGTATTTGCGCGCTATTGATGTCTTTGGTTGATGCCGACTTACATCCTTCGAGTCTTTTTCACTTATTCAACGGTAGCATTATTATTGGTGCGTTCTTTATTGCCACCGACCCGGTATCGGCATCGACAACCAATAAAGGTAGAATAATTTTTGGCGCAGCTATTGGTATATGGGTGTACTTGATAAGAACCTGGGGCGGTTACCCTGATGCCGTAGCCTTCGCAGTATTGATCATGAATATGGCGGTACCTTTGATTGACTATTATACCCGCCCACGTACCTATGGCCATGCCAGCAACAAGGCAAAATCAGCAAACAAGGTCCAGCCATGACAACAAACATCCAGCAAACTATGATTAGAAATGGACTCATTTTAGCCTTGTTTGCCATAGTCACAACTGGACTAATTGCGTTGACCTACTTTGGTACCAAAGATCAAATAGCTCGCCAGCAACAACAAAAATTGTTATCCATTCTAAATGCCGTTATTGATAAAAACAGTTATGACAATGCTATTCACCTAGATTGCGCCTTATTCACATCAAATCAGCTATTAGGCTCAGATACGCCACAGCACATATACCGTGCCAGCAAAGCAGGAAAAAGCGTCGCCGCTGCCATAGAAACCACTGCAACTGATGGCTACAACGGTAAAATTCACTTGGTTGTTGGGCTAACTAAAACACCAGAGAACACAGTCGTCATTTCAGGTGTCAGGGTGCTGGAGCACAAAGAAACACCGGGCTTAGGTGACAAAATAGATTTGAGGATCAACGACTGGGTACTGGACTTCAACCAACAAGTTTATCATCAAGACAATGAATCCATTTGGGCGGTTAAAAAAGACGGCGGACAGTTTGACCAATTTACTGGCGCCACCATTACGCCAAGAGCAGTAGTCAAAGCAGTCAAGCATAGTGCAGAGTATTATCTCGCCAACCAGGCCGCTATATTTGAAGCAGACAACGCATGCTCTAACAGTGCGGTTATCAATGCTTCTGTTGTTCAAGAGGTAGAAGCTAGTGAATGAATTTAAAGAATTAAGTTGGCAAGGGCTATGGAAGAACAACCCCGCCTTAGTACAATTATTAGGTCTGTGTCCCTTACTTGCGGTAACCGCCACTATCACCAATGGCTTAGGCCTAGGGCTGGCTACTACGCTGGTGCTGATAGGCTCCAATACGACTGTTTCAATCATACGTAATTGGGTGCCAAGTGAGATCCGTATCCCCATTTTTGTGATGATCATCGCCGCCTTTGTGACCATAGTGCAGCTGTTGATGAATGCTTATACTTTTACCCTATATCAAGCATTAGGCATTTTTATCCCACTAATAGTGACTAATTGCGCCATTATCGGACGGGCCGAAGCTTATGCTTCTAAAAATACTATTGGTAAATCCGCATTTGATGGTTTGATGATGGGATTAGGTTTTTCTGTAGTGCTGGTATTATTAGGCGCAATGCGAGAGTTATTAGGCTACGGCACCTTATTTGACGGCGCTAACCTATTGTTAGGTGACTGGGCAACTAGCTTAAAAATCACCGTATTTGAAACCGAAAGCCCATTTTTATTAGCGATTTTACCACCCGGTGCATTTTTATGTATGGGCCTGTTGATAGCCCTTAAAAATGTATTAGATAGTCATATGGAACGTTTATTTGCCGCTAAAACTGAAGAAAAAGTGGTACAGCGGGCACGGGTTACCACCGAGACCTAAGAGCTTCTAGCTCCTTTAGAGAATTAAACGATAATAAAATGAATAAAACCAAACGTTTAGAAATATTAACTCGGTTACGAGACGACAATCCACATCCTACTACTGAACTTAATTTCAGTTCACCCTTTGAATTATTGATCGCAGTTTTACTCTCCGCTCAGGCTACCGATGTAGGCGTAAATAAAGCGACTGCTAAGTTATACCCAGTCGCCAACACGCCACAAGCAATATTAGATTTGGGGTTGAATGGCTTAAAGTCATACATTAAAACCATTGGTTTATTTAATACTAAAGCCGTCAACACTCTAAAAACCTGCCAAATGTTAGTGGACTTACATGGCGGCCAAGTACCCGAAGACAGGGAGGCCTTAGAATCCCTGCCAGGAGTAGGCCGCAAAACCGCTAACGTGGTACTCAATACCGCTTTTGGCTGGCTAAAAGATAATGAAGGTAGATACTTCATAGCGGTCGACACGCACATTCAAAGAGTCGCTAATCGCACGGGTTATGCCAAAGGAAAGACGGTTGAAGAAACCGAACAAAACATCATTAAGAACACCCCTAACAAAACTGAATTTATGTATGACCTGCACCATTGGTTGATACTACATGGCAGGTATACATGCATTGCCAGAAAGCCTAGATGTGGTTCTTGTATTATCGAAGACTTGTGTGAGTTTAAGGATAAAACCGAATAACATGAATTCAAAGTAGTTATCTCAACACCACTTTGATATCTTAGATTCTAAAGTCCTAACTGTCCGTATGTCGCAAATTATAGCCTTTCGACTAGGTAGCTCTGAACAGGCGGAATAAGGCAGTTAACTTAACGGAAACATGGACTCAATATGGAAACTAGAAAAAGAGCGTTGTCGACTTCATCCAAACCTAATGTCTTTTTTGCATGGTCAGCCATTGTCATGGCGATTATTGTGGTACTAAGCTTTCCGCTTACCTATTATATACCGCTTGTTACCGCATCAAAACAGTTTCAGCTGATACACCATGTGCATGGTGTTGCGTTTTTTGCTTGGATTGGATTCTATGTATTGCAGACTCAACTTGCCATACGAGGCAAAATGGCACGTCACCGTGAACTCGGCATGCTGGGGTTTACGTTGACAGGTGCTGTCATTCTGCTGGGCTATTGGATGGCTCAAAGAGCTGCTGAGTTAAGGATTGCTAGCGGTTTTGACGCTCCTTATGAGTTCACTTGGTACAACATAGTCGATATAAGTCTGTTTTCGTTACTGATGTTAGCGTCTATATTACTAGTCACAAAACACAAAGAATGGCATAGACGCCTAACCTTTACCGCCGCGCTTTGTCTAGTGATTCCCGCAGCAACACGTTGGACATTAAAGCTCCCTAACTTTGACCCGTTTACTTTGGACATTGTTGTATATTTAGTGTTTTCCCCGTTTTTAATTGCTCTGGCACTCTATGACTTTCGTACTCTGGGGCGCCTTCATAAAGCGACCATTACATGTATTGCCATACTTTTGCCTTTACAAATATCTGCTGCTTGGATAGCCCGATCTGAGTGGTGGAATAACGCTGCACCATGGATTATAGGAGCATCTTAAAAAGTGTTAGTAGCATGAATTGCCAACAAATACTTTTTGCAATAACCTACTCTTTCACAATTATATGATTGGTTTTATCAACAACGATACTGCCGCTTTTGGCTGGCCTACTATAGCGGTCGATACCCATATTTTCAGAGTATCGAATCGCACCAAATTAGCTATGGGAAAAAACGTCGACAAGGTTGAAGAAAAACTGCTTAAAGTAGCCCCCGCAGAGTTTAAAGTAGACGTGCACCACTGGCTTATCCTACATGGGCGTTACACCTGTATTGCCCGCAAACCACGCTGTGGTTCTTGTATTATTGAAGACTTGTGTGAGTTTAAGGATAAGACTGAATAGTCAAACGCTACCATTTAGTAACAATTGAATCTGGAGATAACTAGGGCAATTACCACACTAGAAGTTAAGACTTTAATTATTGCCTTAAAAGTGCTCTTTATCTCTGAGGGTAAGCACTTCAAAGCCGTCAGATGTAACTAAAATAGTATGTTCCCATTGAGCAGATAATTTTTTGTCTCGAGTGACCACTGTCCATCCATCTTTTTTGGTCTTGGTTTTATAAGATCCCTGATTGACCATAGGCTCAATAGTAAAAGTCATACCTTCTTTTAAGGTGATGCCAGAATCAGGTTTACCAAAATGTAAAATTTGAGGCTCTTCGTGCATTTCCCTACCAATGCCGTGCCCACAGTAGTCCCTAACCACACTGTAACCATACTTTTCAACGTGGTTCTGTATAGCATTCCCTATATCACCTGTTGTCGAGTTAGGCTTTACAGTCTGTATGCCTTTCCACATAGCTTCATAAGTAACATCGACCAGTCTTTTAGCAAGTGGTGTAACCTTGCCAAGACAATACATTTTACTACTGTCAGAAATAAACCCATTCTTTTCTAAGGTGACATCAATATTAACTATATCGCCGTTCTTTAACTTTTTCGCCTCCGAAGGTACTCCGTGACAGACAACCTCATTTATTGATGAATTTAAAACGTATTGGTATCCATATTGCCCTTTACTAGCTGGCCTAGCTTTCAACTTATTAACAATAAAATCTTCTACAAAGTCATTAATTTCTAACGTTGATTTGCCAACCTCAACAAATCTATCTAACTCATTGAAAACCTCAGCTAGTAATCGACCCGATTTACGCATAAGTGAAATTTCTTCGCGAGTTTTGATATTATTCATTGATAAGTTTCATAGTTGAAATGTTTTGATTTTTTTTCTCTCGTTCAATAATTTGTTCGTATGTCATCGTTGGATTTTGTTCTGCAATTCTACCAATTTTCATCCAAAACTCTGCTTGAGAGTTTATTGAACGTTCCATTACCGAGCTGTTTTTCCTAACTTCTTCATGAAGTTCATCTGAAATTTTTACTATACCCAAAGGACCCACCCACTACACTTTGCTACATTTTGATATACTTTACTACACTTCGAAGCATAACATATCAAGTCAGACATAATAAGTTTTTCTAATTGGTAAGTAACATTTTAAGAGAGTGTCTATTTTGACGTAACCAACCACATAACACACATTAATGTTTACTCGTTAATATGAACATCTACTTTAATTATCTTTTGGCTGGCCAACTATAGCCGTAGACACCCACATCGACGGCGTATCCAACCGCACTAAATTTGCCATGGGTAAAAACGTAGACTTAGTAGAACAAAAGCTTTTAAAGGTGGGTCCGGCGGAGTTTAAAGTAGACGTGCATCGCTGACTAATTCTGCATGGTCGCTACACTTGCATCGCCCGTAAACCCCGCTGTGGCTCTTGTATTATTGAAGACTTGTGTGAGTTTAAGGATAAAACTGAATAACGCGAGTCTGCATAGAACCAGACTCGGTCATTTTTTAAATAAAATCCAATATGCTACAAAGGGTTAAAGGTGGGCTTGGAGCCTCTTTTGGTATCTATGGGTTTAGTGTTAACCTCCGAACTTAACTCTGACGCCAGCGTTAGCAATAAACCCATCGTTTCTCGACCAGATGTCTGTCGTCCATTGGCCGCTTGATGCTCTAATAGGTAAAAGCAGTGGATGTTCATCGCTTTGTTTCACATCCAGTAAATTTTCAAAGTTGATAAACCAACTGACAGGTCCAAGGGTGATTTCTCCCATAAGGCCTAAGTGCCAGTATGGTTTTGAATCATCAAGATAAGGATTATTCTGCAAACTTTGTGAGCCGGTATAATAGGCTTCAAAACCTGCACGAAAGTTGCCATGCTGTTCCCACATGGCAACAAAGCCAGCAGAATGTTGCGGCGTCAGAGCCATTTTTTTCCTGTCCTCATTATCATTCCCTTGTTCAGTCGCATCTAAGTACAAATAACTCGCCGTTAGTTTGATATCCTTCCAATAGTAGCGTAGCAAAACTTCAGAGCCGCGAATTTGACTTTCCCCTTTGGCGTTAATCAACCTGACCCTATCCAATACTCCGTTACTGGCAGATGAAAAAGCGTCGAGCTCTGTCGCATTGTCAACGTTCGAGCCAAACAATGTCAGACTGGTTTCAATATTTTCAAACTTATAAGTGAAGTCCAACGAGGCTGTTTCGGCAAGCTCTTCATGTAAATCCTGCATTGGCTCAAGTCTAGAAAGTCCTGCTGCTTCTATCTCTTCTACAAATGCTGTTGGTGCGTAAAATCCCCGACCGTAGGAGCTTCGTATGGTTAAATCACCCGGGCGGTAGAGTAAGGAAATTCTGGGACTAATTTGAGTGCCATACTCACTGTGTTGATCAACTCGCACGCTGTAAGACGTTGTTAGTTGATGTGACACTTCGTAGTCTAATTGTGCGAATATTCCGGGAACCTCATAAGAGTACTCAAACTCAGGGTAGCTATTTGATTGGAAAATATCAGACTGATAGGCCATGCCTATGACCCAGTCATTGTTGTCACTGTATCCAGACAGGCTACTTTCAAATAGATAACTTTGGTGTTTATCAACGTCCTTAACATCACCATAAAGGTGTTCATGGCGCTGCACCATAGCAGACACCTTAGTACTAAAGGTAAACGCTTTTAATATTGGCAAGGTGTATACCAGTCCACCATCGTTTCGGCGGGAGTGTTGAGATTGTTGAAATGGCTCTCCGTCAGCAACGATACTACCCTCTAGGGTTCCCCCTTCACGATTTTCAGTCATATACCCAGTGGTCACGTAGAGGCTTTCCCCATTTTCCCCTTCCCAAAAAAGTCTGGGTCTAAGGGTATATCTTTCGTAACCTGCCAAATCAATCCAGCCGTCGTTATCAATATCCTCACTTTTTTGATGATTGGCCCCAGCTGTTAAGGACCCCTTTAATGAATCGCTTAAGGGGGATTCTGCGTAGGTGGTGATGTCCTGTCCATCACGAGTCGTTAGGTTAAGCAAGGTCTCAGCATTAAATTTCTCACTAGGTCGTCTTGACACCAAATTAATGACTCCCCCTAACGCAGATCCGCCATACAAAGATGATGCCGAACCTTTAATAATTTCAACTCGGCCCAAATCAGTTGGTGGTATTTGCAGCAATCCTATTGATGCGGCCTGATTTCCATAAAGTGGCAAACCATCAGCCAATAATTGGGTATAACGTCCATACATTCCTTGCAGTCGAATATTAGCGCTACCCAATGCTGGAGAAGTAGTTTGCACCCGCACGCCGCCAGTCTCTGCGACTAACATTGAAATGTTTCCCGGGCGCATGGTAGCTTTTTCTAGTATTTCTTCTCGGTTGATAAGCTCTACACGCATGGGCTGTTCATCAGCAATTCGACCGGAACGAGTGGCTTGAATAATAATTTTCTCGATTGCTTCAGAATGGTCATGTTCGTCATGTTCGTCATGTTCGTCATGTTCGTCATCATGTTGCTGCTGGGAAAGTTCGAGTGCGGGGGTATTTCGAATGTTTGAATCGGAAGTGATGTCTTGAACAGCATAACTAACAGTAGTTGTGCCAAGAAGCACACACAACAAGGTGGATCGAGATATTGAATACATAGTCAGGTTCTATCGAATAAATTTATGGGCAACTGATATACTGAAGTATAAAGGTTATAGTGACTGGAAGGTCAAGATGAAAATAAGTGAACTCTCTGGTGCGTCAAAGGTGCCAACAAAAACGATCCGCTACTACGAACAGATTGGCCTAATTGCTCCTGCAATTAGAAATGATAATGGCTATCGTCTGTACCAGCCAAAGGATATAGAAACACTGGTGTTTATTCGTCGCTGCCGAGAATTAAATATAGCTATTGATCACATAAGACAGCTGATTGATGTACAGCAAAATCCTCAAGCTTCGTGTTCATTAGTGGATGAAATTATTGCCAAACAACTAGAGCGAATTCAGCAAACCCAAAGAGAACTTGCTTTGTTAGAAACATCGTTATTCGCTTTGGCGTCTTCATGTGCCAATCATAAAATAGCAGACTGTTCAATATTACTTCATCTAAAGTCAAAATGAGATGACTACTGATATGAGTTTAAAGATAACATTGAATAACATGTTTTTAGGGGGCTCTAATTTACAGCATCAATCAGCAAGCTTATTGATTACTAAGCCAAGTCAGTAGCTTCTGGTAAACCTGTTGATCTCCCAGCATCTGCAAGTGGTTTATATTGGCACTCGTCCATTGCCTAGATTCAGGAAATCCCAAGTCTAACTCTGCATTTTTGTGTTTACCTAAGGCACTATCAATTGATACTAAGCCGTCTCCTAATAGGTGTTGGGTTGTTTTCCCAGTACTGGTAGCGATGGCATAACATTGCACACCTTCAGGTAAAGGCACAGGACTGCGTTGGTCTGCGGTGAACTCAAAACGGTCTTTATCTAACCAGTCTGACTCTTGTATATAGCCATAACGCAGGTCGGTAATGCCCGCACTGCGAATTTTTATCAAACTCGATAAAGGTGCGGTATAAAAATGAGAGCCCAATATAAGATCTAAATAATTGCCTGTTTTTTCCAGCGCGGCGCCATGGTGAGGTGTCCCTAAAAACATTATCTTTTTGAGCGAATCAGGCCAGTTATAGCCTGTACTCTGTGCCACCTGATAAGCACTACGAGAAACTAACCCGCCCATGCTATGGGCAACTATATTAAGTTGCAGAGGCTTATCCGAAAAAGTTGTTAACGACTCAAGTAATTCAGCGAAGTCCTTGCCGTTATCTGAGATGTGACGCCCAGTATTGTAATGCAAGTACAGCACGTCCATGCCTAATGATTTAGCGAGCTGTGCACCATGATCCTGACCTTTGTAATTCCATTGCAGATCATTCATACACAAACCGTGAACCATAATAAGTAACTGTCCACGACTTCGTTCAACGATAGCTGAAAGTTGCGATCTATCCAAAGTTTGCCCGTTTACACGAAACTGCATTTTTATCGCAAGAGAATTGTCGCTACTCTCTAAGTAATCTCCTAACACACCATTGACTGCTGACAATAAGTTGTGATTTTGTTGAGAGTCGGGTTGAGAATTTATGACGCTACTTAATATAGCTAACGGTTTATCGATGTTTTTGCCAACCATCTTAGTTATCTGGCGAACGTTATGATAAACCAGCCCTCCTATGCCTGAAACTTGCTCCTTTTTGCCTTGCGAGCTCCCACTCATAGGATCTATACGGCTATGCAATGATTCAACGATATCGGTAATCGCCGTTACCGCATCTATGGTTAACTGGCTCACACCTTGAATTTTTGAACTCACTTTAATTTTATCATCTTCATTATTGGGGTGATTCATTTTTATCGGCTTGAAGAAATAAAGTTGCCAAAGACTATAGCAGTTACCCTCACTAAGTAACCGAATTGTAGCTAATTCAATTGACTGTTTATCTAACTACGCAAAGTTTGCCATAGGTAAGATGCGTGTATTGCCCGTAAATACGCAAAAATACAGGTACGATTAATGACTTATGTAAATTGACACAAGGCAGAGTAAGCCAACTGCAACACTACGTAACGGCTGGCTTTTGTAATGAGCAATATTCGTATGCTTGCAGCTACAAGCTATCGTTGTTTTGAGATAGGTGATTAAGCTTCAGCGGTAGGTTAATTTGGGAAGACAAATACCATTTTAACTTCAACTTTTTGCCCGCTTGAGAAACATGCTCATGGTTTACTCCCTTCCCTGTACCTAAATTTACCTGCGCATCGACGTTCTTATTCACATTTAGGACCAGAACAATCTTGCTACCTTTTTTAATCAACTTAGATGTAAATCGTGCATTAACAATAGGAACTCGGCGCTTTTCATTAGGGATCAGTAAGCGTCTATTACTCATATCATCTGCGTAACTGGCGCGACTTCGGTAATTGTTTAAATGAAATACGTCACCATTAGTGGTTACTTCATAGTAGTTAAAGCCAATATCTACATCTCTTTTATTGATTGCAATATCAAAAAAACCCGTAATCGCGCCACTAAGTTCCATGTCTTGCTTTAGTACAGCTGTTTCAATTTGAATCCCCCCTTGTTTGTTAATACTGTTTTGAATAACAGGCCAGGGTGCGCGATTTCTTTGCTCTGTTCTATCAGCCATATCAATAGTCTGTTCGATGTACTCATTAGGTTTTGAGGACTGTTTTTGTGCCAGCTGATAATTTTGTTCGTGATTCATTTTTTTGTCTTGAATATAAAAACTCAATGCTTGTTGATTGAGTGCTTGTAGTGAGTCAGCAAACCGCCACTCATTTGTGCCCATAACTTGGTAATTCACTTTATTTTGCACGAGCTTTGGCTTGGATTTGTTATATAAGACGTGATCAAACCACTCAAAGACTACTTCATCTGTATCTTTTTCAAGCGCCACAGGGTCTAACTCGTAATTACTGTGATGTGAACCGGGCTTGTTTTGTGCAGACCTATGATTATAAGGGCCAATTAAAAGCGCATGGTTCGCATTGGGGTTATATTTATAGTGCTCGTGCAGATAGTTAAGTGCTGATATTTGACCTCCTTCAAAATAACCAGTAATGCTGAGCACTGGAATATTAATTCGTTGGTAATCTTTTTGATGCGGAACCATGTTTTGATAAAACGCGTCATCTTCTGGATGTGCCAGCCATTTTTGTAACCAAGGGTTTGGCTTTTGGGCGATTTTATCGATATCAACTATTGCACGACCACTAGTATAAAGCTCATTTACTATGCTGTCGGTGCGCTGCCAATCATTATAAACACTGTTGTCGACCGTTTTGTTGTTCGTAACAAACAATGGCCATTCAAAGTTGCCGGTTAAAGCAATGTTGTTTTCGTAGGGTAAGCCTGTAATAAGATTTGCCGCAACATAAGGTGCTATCGCTTTTAAACCTTTAGGCATATATTTAGCCGTTGCCCACTGAGTAAAGCCATTGTAACTCCCTCCGTACATAACCACTGAACCATTACTCCATATTTGCTCTGTGATCCAATTAATTAGTTGAGACGCATCTTTTCCTTCGTGCTCCCAAGGTACCATCTCATTACGACTTGAACGCTTACCACGAGAATTGGCTACAATACCGATATATCCGTGCGCTGCGGCATGCATGGCGGTTTTAATATGGGCGCCCTCATCGGCGTAAATGGTAAACTGTAACGCTGTGCTATTGGGCTTATTTTGACCTCGACTTCGTACAATTGTGGTTGATAGCTCAGTACCATTTTTTAACTTCACCAACACATCCGATTGGATAACAAAGCGACGTTGTTGCTCTAATTTTAATATTTTATTAGAAACCGGGATGATGACTTGTAGCACGTGATATAAATGGGTATTGACGGCAATATTAATCATGGCTTCTTGAGATAATTCCGCTTCATTTTGCAGCTGTTTGTATACATTAAACGCATAGTCTTTGGCTCCTGAAACCGACCAACCCAGAGCCAAAGACATTTGTACAAACACCTCGTCATTAAGCTTTTCAAATTTTCGCTGGATTAACTCTTTCGCCTTTAGCGCAAAACGTTTTTTCGATACCTTTTCATTACGTAGGGCGATGCGCGTTTGATGAAACATTTCGTAATGGGAAAATTCCAATGTGTTGCCCTGCTGCATGATATTGCTTGAAATTAACCCAAACTCACCACGTAGCGACAACAAGGCAATTTTATTGAACATACTTTGCTGTGCAATTTCATCCCTTGTAAGGTTGTTGGCAAATGACTTTAGGTCACTTTTAAACGCCTCTGAAGATAAAATACGATCGACATCTTCAACAGTTGTTAATTCGGTTTCAGCAATAATGCTGGGCACTGGATATTCTGGATTGTTTGTAGCATAGGTATTTTGTAATAAGTTTAGTAAGATAATGACCAAATAGATCGCCACTGTTGTTAGACTCGATTGTTTCATTTGTTTTTCCATTTCTATAGTTCGCAATAAATATTGGTCACACCGTATGATGTTGACGACTTAAAGTCCTGACAATGAAATGAAAAGTTATGACTTTTTATGACCGCCTTAATTTAAAAGGGCTGCGCGGCAGAATCAATAGGTATATATGAGCTGGAAAATTAAAGAATTTGTGTTCCATGAACAGCAACAGACGTTAACAAACGAGCAAAACACGCTGAAAATAGAACCCATGATGTGCGAACTTTTAGCATATTTTTGCCAGCATCAAAATCAAATTATCAGTAAAGAGCAATTGCTTGAGGCTGTTTGGCATGGTCGTTACGTAAGCGATAATACAGTCAGTAAGCTCATTACTAAGCTCAGAAAAGTATTGCAGGATAATGCTCGAAATCCTGAATTTATTGTTACTGTCCCCAAAAGGGGATATCAATTCGTAGCAGACGCTAAGCCTATTCAAGAACAGTCAAATCCCCATACAAAGAGTGGCACATCAACTGTGCCACCTTTATATTATAAAGTCTGTTTACTCGCCTTGGCGTTACTCACTATTGTTACCCTTGTGTGGTTTGCGCTTTCAAATCATGCCAGTCCTAAAGTTATTGTTTCTGCAAAAGCGGTCACATCAGATAAAGGTAGTGAGTATTTTCCTAGTTTTGCTGCTGACGGCGAACGACTCTCCTACATGAATCATGACGGTGAAAGGTTCAAACTGTACGTAAAAAACATTTTTTCTGGCGAACAAGTTGAAGTAACTCATGGTGTCGGCGAAGGAGTTGGCCCGGGTAATTGGAACGATACTGGCACCAAACTCGTATATTTAGTGGCAACTAAAGAAAGTTGTCAGTACTTTATTCGCGATTTCAATGGCTTAGTCATGTCTGAGCCGACATTAATATATACCTGTAACCCCGGAAGTTATGGTGCCATTAAATTCACTCACATTGATAATTTGCTTATCTTCTCTGAATCTCCAGAGGTAGGAAAACCGTATTCTCTTTATTCATTAGATCTTGAATCAAATAAAACTCAGTGGCTTCCACAGCCAGATATTCACATAGGCGGGAATAATCAATTTGACGTACATCCAACTCAAAATAAATTACTGATATCCTCTCCAGATGAACAACAGTGGGAAGGGTTTTATCAGTTGGATTTAGATACCCAGCGATTACGTTCTCTGTTTAAGCTTAACGCCTATATTTGTTGTGGCATTTGGTCACATGATGGTGAACACGTTGTGCTAATGGGCGAACATCCAGCCCGTGAAATCATTCAATATGATCTTGATGGTAGCAATGAAACAGTCATATTTGCCGGCCCTCAACAACTACATCGACCTGAACGACATAGCAATGGCATCGACTATGCGTTTTCGGTAGCTAATTACGACTTGAACGTAAATGAATACGTTATAAGTGCACACCAAACGCAGCCGATACTAAATGACACTTTCGACGAAAGATTAGCTGTGCTGTCGCCTGCTGCGAATCGAGTCGCCTATATTAGTTTAACGTCGGGAAATGAAGAACTGTGGTTGTATGATCGAGATACAAGTAACAAGAAAAAAGTCACGCAATTTGCAGATGGCCGACACTATTTAGATTTGGCTTGGTCGCCGGATGAAATGAAAGTAGCGGCACTGACCTTGAATGGTATTCACATCATTGATCTGAACACAGGTGAGGCCGATGTATTGACCTTACCCGAGAAGGAATTTCGAGGAATGTCATTTAAATCACCTCATCACGTTGCCTTTAGTATGAAGTTGGGCTCGGTCTGGCAAGTGGTTGAATTTAATTTGAATGACAATTCTATGGTGCGTCTTGATCCCCAGTGGAAAAGCATTCAATACGATACATTGCCAGAGAATTGGTTGTGGGTTGACCAAAATAACAAATGGTTTCAAGGAGAAAACCCAACACCTTTAAAACTAGCAAAGCAAAACTTATCCGTTTTTTATGGCAGGCAGTTTAACGTTAAGAAAAGTGGAGAATACATTGCGGTTTTCGATAGGCATCAGGAGCAACTTCAGATCTACAAAAATGGTTCAGATAAACCCTTCACCTCCCTAAATAGCCAAATAGGGCATTTTTCAATCAAAGGAGACATTGTGTTAATTAGTCAAAAGTCGTCAGAAACAAATGACAGTGATATTTACCAAACTTTTAGCGTAAGCGCTAAATAGACCGCAAACCTTAATGACTTGTAACTCAATCAATATGTATTAAATAAGTAACGTCTTCACGATTGATTTGGTTTTCGGTTGAACAAACATCATTTGGGCATTCATGTGGACTAGTTTTTTGTCTATTACAAAATACAATTCTAATTTAAGCGCATGACAGAAGAGCGTAATATCCCATGGGAAGTCGCTGAATGAACAAGTAGTCAATGCAACAAACAATGATGTAAAACTAAAAACGAGGGACTAAAAATGGCAGGCACAAAAAGAGCGAATATAAAAATTGGCGCACAGGTTTCAATTGTTTTAAAACAAGATCAAAATACCGGCAGTTTGACCGAAGGGGTGGTGCAGAAAATCCTCACCAATTCACCCAATCATCCCCATGGGATTAAAGTCAGATTAGAAAGTGGACAAGTTGGTAGAGTGAAACTTATCCACTAATTAAATGCGATTATTAACAATTCCAACAGAATTCTGAAGCATTATAGGTACCGTTGTTATTGGCATCCCATGCTCTGCGCCCGTCGCTATAAAAACCAACATTACCGTCGCCGGCTTGGGGGGTTCCCGATACAGGCTTAGCTTCAAGCAGGTAGGCACTACCTGAAGCTTCACTGATGTATAAATCATATTTGCGATTGGCATAGGGCTCTGCTGATGGCGAGTGCTGATGAAAAATATCAGGCTTACCCGTATCAGCAGCTGATTCTGCCGCGCCTTGGTAACTAAAACTAGCGGCTTTATGTCGCTCCATCGCAGCGGCAAGGCTGACTAAATCAGCTTGAGCCGCACCACGATTTGTGTCCACCATAAACCCTTGATAGCTAGGGTAAGCAATAGTCGTGATAATGCCAATAATGGCGACCACTATCATTAGCTCGATTAATGTAAATCCTTTTTGAGCTTTATTTGTAACATTTAGAACTGTTTTCATGGTCTTTCCGTTTCTGTTTGCCAACTGCTTTTTTGTACTCGTTCAAAATAGCTGTGAATATTCTCAGCTAAACACTCGAAGTCTGAGCCACATTCTACTTTGTTTCCATCCTCATCAACATCGATAACGGTGGACGCACATTCAGTTCCTAAGCAGATAATAGGTTTAATAATATCTTCAATTAGTATTTTGGTATCGGGAGCTATTCCGGTTTGCTTTAACTGTGCAAAGCGATCATCGTGTAACTGAGTACCATCTTGATTTAGATCGACAACTGAGTTGCCATTGATAAGTTCAACCAAGTATGCACGACTGTTACCAGTAGGCGGAGCGCATTCACTTTCACTAGCCGTAGCTGGCAAGTAAGTGGTAAAAATCACTTGATAATCCAAAATCAGTGGCGAGGCGAGAACCTTCTCCCCTCCCGTACCTAGTCTAATGTACCAACCCTGAGCTTCGGAAAATTCATCGTGAGCTAATTCTTGCACATCGCTATCTGAGGATGTGAGAAGATGATCGGTAGCATCATACAGATCACCCAATCCTAATGGCGTAGCAGGTAGGGCAAAGTTTCCATTGATATCCAGTGTAAATACACCTTCATCTTTTATCATGTAAAATTGATCACTGATTACAGTATTTAATGGATGAGCTCGGTAACCAGTACCCTGCACGACCGCATAATAGTGATCACTACCTAGACTGATCTCAGATACATCTGGGCCATAGAAAAAGCGTCTGTTATCTTCTTGGAGATCGCCACCAAAATTAGCAAGGAGCCCACCTGTCACTAAATTGCTTACTGATTCACCATTGTGAATATCTAACCTAAACAATTGACCTCCCATATCTGCGACATACATATGATCGGCAAGCCCATCATTTTCGCGGTCAATAACAGAAATCCTTGCAGGAATACTGTAGCCCATTTCAGGTAAGTTTAAATCTGCGTTTTCGTCACTTGCTGACCATAACAACTGACCGGTATCTGCATCAACAATAAACACAGAGTTACCAACCGAATCAGGACTTCTAAGTAATTTATTGTCTTGATCTTCGTCATACCCACCACCAAATATCAATACATCTTTACTAATGCCACCTACTTTAATCTTGGTCACTGTAGGTTTCGACCAAGTTTGCCCTAAGTTTGCAAAATCACCGGTTCCGCCCGCTATTTTGAACATCAGCCTTGGATTAGTTTTGCTCGTAATATCAAAAGCATAGTAGTTGTTACCGCCACGGCGCATACCAACATACAAATATATGTTGCTACCCACTGTTCTTAAAACCATATCTCCATCTAATCCATAAATATGAGAGAAAGTCGAATTATCGAGATAGAGATCATGCAAATTATTTAGTAAATCTTTTGGTATAACGGCAAAGTTTTCTTCCCCTGTTGAGGGATCAAAGGAATGCAAGAAACCATGGTTAGTGGCCACAAACACCGCACTGTCGGTCAGGGAATAGTTAACGATGACAGGTTGTGAATGAATAGGGTCACCCATAGTTTTCCTTGCGTCAGTTGTGCTGCCATTAGCGTTATCGTCTTTAACATCAACACCTCGCGCCCATTTCAATACGGTTTCGCGGGTGGCGTTAGGATTAGCCGTTGCACCTACAGCTAAGTCTGCCACAGTTAAGCTAGTGTTGTTTTCATGTAATAGATTTGCAGTTTTAATAATGGTACCCACGCCATCAAAAGCATAGGCACTACGAGGTAACCCCATTTTACCCGCAGTTCCCCCCTCTCGAACATCATTCCCGTCTGCTAAAAGAGACCAAAAGCTGTGAGCGCTATCATTGAAGAACCCAGTTACGCTGTCCACCGCATTTAAGCCATTCTTATCCATAATATCCGAGCCATCTAATCGATATCGTTTAACATTTCCTGGCCAAATCGCCCCTTCTGCTGGCTTAAATAATGCAAAATATAACTCATCATTATGGGTCAATCGGTTAAGCTGGTTTACCGCCACACCTGGTGACACAAAAGTGGCATTTACATCTTTCACGGTTTTTAATATCGACTGGAAAACACCCACTAAGTCCTCAGAGTTTTCAGCTGTGTAGAAGTCACCATTACCGTTAATCGCTAAGTTATTTAAAAAGGAGTTGGCCGTTGCGCCTGCCGCAAAGCCAATTGTGTGGGTGAACACTCGCGCATCTATTTTAGAATCATCACCATCGCTAATATTTTTAACAAGGTCCACACCGCATTTTTCACCACCAGAACCGCTACAGGACTTCCCTAGCAAGGCTGAGATTTCAGTCACACTATGATTGTTATTTGCGACCCCATCAGATAACAAAACGATGTGATTGTTAGTTTGACAAACTTGATCAGTTATTGGACTGATATAGTCAGCACCTGATGGAATATATTGATTTTTACAATCACTACTGCTTAAATTTTCAACTGTACAACCTGAAGGTAAAACCGAATCATCCCCAACATAAGACAGTCTATGACTTACACGGGTGTTTTGACGAACTGTATTTGAAACAGTGGATTCACCGCGTTTTTTTCCATAATAAACAGGTAGACCACCATAATAACTGGCAGCTTCGTACAAGGTATCCACTATAGGAGTTTGTCCACTGGCGCTTAAAGAATCAACCTGACTGACAAGATGCTCCCGTACGGTTGAGGTACTACCAGGTGTAGCACTTCCTTCATATTCTATGACCAATCTAACGGTAGATGATGGCTTTCCGTTATAAGTGTAGGCGCCGCGAGACCCGACAAAATTGGAGAAAACAAACATCATATCATTACCAATATTCCAACCACCGCGGTTAACAATTTGTTGAACAATGCTAGTTACAGGAGGGCTCTGATAGGTATCATTTTTAAGCCATTGGGGGATGCCAGTCCAGGCAACAGATGCCGTTTTTGGTTTATCTCGTAACAAATATCTAGGGTAGGATTTAAAACTACTAGGATCATTTTGATTCACGCCAGAGATATTAAAACTAGCAGTAGAAGTGGAACTATTGGTATTCGCTGTAAACTCCAAGTACGCATTGCTAACAGTCGCACCTTGAGGCAACCCGATTTTCCTAAATCTAACCCCGATATACTTGTTCGAAGTACTTTTAAATGACAACTCTGTACCTGTAGATTCATAACCATCATTACGCTCTTCGGCATTGTTTTTCTGTGAATCGACTTGATAACTTAACTTACCCTTCACACAACCCGTTGCCGTTGTATCATCGTATACCACTACTAGTTGTGGAGTGAGACCTTCACCGTCTTCATATGCAGGTGACACACGAGCACTACTGGCCCCTAGCCCTTGGCCTTCAACTAAAATATTTAGGGCGTTACCACCACACCAACTTGCTTGATCAACAATTTCTTGGATAACACTGCTTAAATCAGGGGATACTAAGGTGTCACCGGATTCAGGCCAGTTATTATCTGTATCCCACAGCACTGAATTCGTGGTTTTAATTCGATCCGATATATCATTATTGGTGTTGCTAAAAGTCGTTGAATCACCAACCAGCTCACCACTAAACGTTAAGTCTGTTGCGCCGAGATTTGGCTCATGTGAGCTAAATCGAATATAGGCACGGGTTACTACTGCTCCTCGAGGTATATTTAGATCTTGATAACGAAGACCTAAGGTCACTGTATTGGTACCGTCTGATAACTTTAGTCTATTACTGGAGGTATTAACCGATGACGATATTTCATAGGCATCATCAGTGTCTTGTGAAATAGAAGTAATAATTTCAGGAGAAACAGGATCATCTATGGGTCTAACGGGATATAAAACGGGGCCACCAAAATCTGAAAAACGCATTAATCCAGCATTGATATTAGTGACGGAATTAAGGGTTTCTTTTAGGGCATTTTGCACACGCAACATTCTGGACTGAGTGCCACCATCTTTCCCTCCCATACTACCCGACGTATCCATGATAAAGAGTACATTTGGATTAAAAGTGACCTCATTACCTGCATTGCCAAGGTATATTTCGGTGTCATCGGCACTTACTAGCTGGCTAAAGATGGTCAAGCTCGTCGCTAAACCTATTGCTAAAATTCTGTTAATATTTTTCATGATAAACACCACTTATTGAGTTGCTGGCGCAAACACTGATGCATTGACAGAATTTGCCACTGCGTAATTACTATCGTCCATTTGCCCACACCCTCTTACAATAAAGATATGACAACTGATATTACTTCCACCTATTACGTTGCTTGAGCCAACACATGGTTGCTCACGGACAAAGGCCGCACGAGACCAACTTTGCACCACAGGTTTATCGGTGTAATTTCCTGGAATGATATGTTGGGTATTTTTTGTTAAACCATTTTTAGTCAGGATCCTGTTGGTCCAAGTTTCGTCATTAAAACAACTCAAATCTTGCGCCCCTAGGTCTAAAAGGGTTCCCGATCTTGCGGCTGACAATGGGTCGTCTCTTGCTGTGTCACTAAGAAGCGCTTCATCTTCAGATTCAAACATAACAGCAGCGATAGCTGATTCTGCTGCATCAAATGAAAGTGAGCGTTTTTCCATGGATGTGGCCATCTTAGTTTGCATCAAGCTACTTGAGACAGAAGACACCCCCAAGATGGTGAGACTCATGAGTATTAGTAAAGAAAATACCATGACCATGCCAGAATTTTTGTGTTTAGATAGATAGTTCATATATTTCTACTTCGAGCGAAATTTTTGCTGTTACGCAAAGTGATTGTGGTTTCAAACTGTTTGTACAACCGCTCTTCAGATGGTTGTATCGGGTCTTCATTTAATAGTTTGAATCTAGGAACAGGGCTGATTGATACTTCAGAATCCGCTTTGAGCAATAATGCAATGCGAATAGCCACCACTAAGGCGCCTGCAGCCTTTTCAGCGCCTAAGGTGTCTGCGTCGATAAATTTCACCGGCCTTGCAGAGTTGTCTTTTGAAGCAATATTATCTGTAATGCCATATTGAACCTGAAAACTGATGACGTCATCTAACAATGTATAAGCATCATCATCCTCAACTGACACTTCTTGCCCCCTTAACACTCTGCCATTATATCCTTTACATTTTAACGAAGTTCCTTCTAAGAAATATTCGTTGACTACCAAAAATTCCTCATTGAGTGCATAACCATGAGTCGCGCCTCTACAGTCCTGACTTGCCTGCAGTGTGACCATCAAGGTATCACTAGTCACCCCCGCCCCTTCTATAGCCCCTTTATCAAGGCCATTAGAAAAGTCTCCCAACACTGGGATGGGGTTGTTTTGAGCAAACGCGGCTTCAACCACTATATCAACATCATTATTTAGCTCAGGGCGCAACATATCGTAACGTCCAGTCATAATTAAATCGTTTCGTAATCTTGCGATAATAAAGCGGCCATTCTCTTGAACAGATGCGATTGATCGATTTAAACGCTCGGTTGAATTATTACTAATCATCACCTGAACGACAGCAGCAGAAATAATCAGACCTAATGTCAGTGAAATCATTAGCTCAACTAAGGTGAAACCTCTTTGTTTGTCATAATTTCTCATAATGTTACATCCACTGAAACGCAGTCATGGGGTAGGGTTTCATCAACATTACAATCAGCATTTAAGGTTCGTTCAATACCTTGCCAGCTTTCTACTGGCCAACTTAAGATAACAATATGCTTTGAGCCTACGCTACAAGAATCAGTATCGGCTACATTCTTATCTTCTTCACAGCTTAGGTTAATTTTTAATTCTGGATTGGCCGCAACCGCTGAGCAGGACACCTCGTACGCATCAAATACAGCGAGTTGCGCTGCGGTACAAGTGAGTGTATTGCAATCAGGGATTGCGACGGGACGCTCAATACAGTAACAAGCATGTGGCAACCCACTGGCACAAGACATATTTGCAAAATTATATAAGTCTTCGTCAAAATAATCGTTATGCACTACTAATCCTTTACCTAAGGGTGAGAATACCGCACTAGATCTTAAACGTTCAGTTAACTGTTGAGCAACCAACACAGATTGGGAGCGACTTAGTGCTTCAGAGTTAGTAAAGGAGCCAACAAACTGCAAATAGGCGACACCAAGCAAGCCCACTGATAAAATAAACAAAGTTACCAGCACTTCAATCATGCCTACACCTTGTTGATTATATGGATACTGTTGTCTTGGTGTGCTCTTCACGTTTATTCTCACTCTGGTTGCAAAACATAAATTTTCAAATAATTGCCTAGATAAAGCTATGACTAGATAGTAGCTAAAATTATCAAGCAGTAGGTTATTAGTAGGGGAATAAAGGTATATATTTTGAATGGTTAAGTATGAAATATCACAATAAACACTTTTAAAACAATAGATTATCACCTAGTTACTTGACATAAAGCATAGTGGATTTTCAGGTTGCTGCTCTTAACTGAATGAATTATTTTTAGCCTTAAGGTATGGCGAGTGTACTTGGCAATCGATACTTAGCATGAAAGCTTGATGCTTGTGCAACAGGGGCGATATACCCAAACATATCCAATTGCTTACTATCGCCACTGGTATCCATCCAAGTAACCATAACCTTCACACTTTTTAAATCGGCGAATCGGCCCTTTTTAGTTGGAAAAAACGGGGCACCAAACTTTACCCAAGTATCCGCAACATCATCAAAATTGGTATCGACAAAATACAAATTTTCAACTTGCCATTGAGTATCATATGTTTGCATATTGGTAGCAGACGACAGAATCACTTGTTGTTCTCCGGCTGGCGTACTGCCCCCTAAATTAGTCTCGATGCTCTGGTAGGATTTACCCCCTTCAACATGACTAAGTTGCTGAAAATAAGATAGATCTGCTAGTTTATTTTGAGCTAACTGCAACGCTAGTCCCCTTAGATTTATTTTTGCGTCTGCGATAACGTACTCACTTTGAAGAGTGACATAACCAGTAACACCTAACATAATAATTAACGACGCTATAGATACTTCAACCAGAGAGAAGCCCTTTTGGTTTTCCATTAGATTCCCCTCCTCTTAAAAATCATGCCAACTACCTGGTACAGAAGCGATTCTTTTTAGACTCTTATGGCTTTGTAAATTAGCCATCACATCTTCGTCAAACACAACGCGCGTTAGCCCGTTTTTAGTTCCCAATTGATAATTACTGACCACAGCCCCCAACACAGCACTATCGGTATGCATATTTATATCTAACACCTTAATCGAGTTATGTGGTTTAAATGCAAACAAAAGGCCGTAAAATACAACATCGCTTTGAAACTCAACATTTCCATCGAACACTATCAATATAACTGGCGCAGTTTCATGGGCGACAAAGGTACTGGCTGCTACCTCGCAATCTCCATTTATCCATATCAGGCCCCAACTGCCGACATCTAAACTATCGCAATCTGTGAAAACAAAATCGGCTTGTTCTTGTAGCTGCTTCCATTCACCAGCTGGCACATTAAACAGATAACTAAACAGATCTATAGGAAATGTCATTGACCCATCACTTATATCGGTATGCTTTAGATTATGATCTGAATAAGTGTTTGAGCTGCAATTTCCGGCATTAAACGCATTGACAGCACAACTATGATGAAGGGTACCGGTTAAAGTAATCATTTCATCTGTCCACAATGACAAGGGTGCAGCAGCACCTAAACCATCAGGATTGGCTGCTATTTCAAATTGACCATCAGTGCTAAACCCCTGCTTGACTATCAAAGGAGCGCTAGGCAGGTTAAAGAGTATTGGGTACACCAAATATTGTTGAGCGACTGTGGCCTTGGCTAAGCCATCCGCTGATGTGCCTATTGCTTGTATAGTCACCAACTGACGCTTATCCAGTAAATCTTCACTGACTCCAGTAATAACAAAAGTACTGTTATCACCTAAGCTGCCCGTAATCTCACTATCAGGCCATAACTTATGGCTATTGAGCACCGCCAATCCTTGGTTGAGTCCTGCATTGGCTGATGCTTGTGCCCATTTCTGATTTTGAGTATTTAACAGGATTTGATGTTCAAATGACTGTATTTTTCCCGTATATAGGGTAACAAGAGTCACCATAACCAATAACAACACTACTGTTAACAATATCGCCGCGCCTTTCTGATTTTTAACGCTAATGTTATTTTTATACCCTTGTTTATTCATAGTTTTCTATCAGCACACTGGTGCTAATCCGCCTTGATATATTAGGGTGTTTTTTCAGGCGCGCCTGTAAATCAATTTTGACCCGAGCTTGAGTCATTTGCTGTTGGGTTATTTGTTCAAGACTAAAACTAAAGTCCGTTACTTGAACAACTTTAGGATCCGTTAAATCATGCCATCCTGATAAATCGCATGCACTACCATCTAAACGGATTTCAATGGCACGGTCTTTTAAACGAAAACCATAATTTTCATTATTAGGGGCGCTATCTAACACGCCATTTTTATTACGATCATAGGCAAAATTAATACAACTATTAGCTTGCTCTGCACCATATGCTGCAATGATTACGCTACCGTCAAAAGGGTTAAAGTGTCCAATTGGACTTATCACGATTTCTTTCGTATGGGCGTAATACCCAGCTCGTTTTAAATCATGGCTTATAACGGCAATAACTGCATTTAGTTCCTCTTCCAACCTAGAGGCTGCCAGTAAATTGGCGTTCAACGCGATACCATGGCCAACTAGCGAGGCCATAGCTGTTATTGATGCTAGCCCCAGAGTCATAGCAATCATCAATTCAACTAAACTATTTCCTCGCTGCTGAATAGATAGAGTTAACATGGCTCATATCCCCCAATATAAGTATCCACTGCACACACTCTAACTCGCCCCATGTTACTCAGAATCAACTTGAGTTGCTTTTCTCCGTCACCAAAAACAACAGACCCCGCATGACCAATCGCCAACCCTCGATTTCCATCAAAAACGGCCACATTGTTAGGCCCAAATGTAACTGTGTCGATACTGACAAAGTTATAATCTGCATAAGTAACTTTTTGCTCTACGCCATCTAATGTGCATGCATTGGCTATGGCACAATCACACAGGCCCGTGTCACTCAATGCAGCGCACCAATTTTCACCAGGTTTTAATGCTATGGTTATATCAGCACTTTTAGTGATTGCTGCCACCCGAGCTTGTTGAAACGCAAAATAGCTAGACTCGGCCGCGCCGCGCAACTGTAAGTTTTTTTGTATCCCATTAATTGCAGGTGAGCCAAGAGAAACAACAAGTACCATAATTGAGATAGTAATGAGTAATTCAAGAAGTGTTAACCCAGAAATATGATGCATATTGGTATCCTTACTTAGCGCCAATGTAGAATTAGCCTATAATTAAATCCCTTAACTAGAATGTAGTTCAATTTATTCAAAAACGCATACAAAAGGAATCGCTATGCCAATACACTTCAAGGATCGCAACCCTCAAAGGTGTTCAACCATTGGCACTGAAGACGGCGTGACACTAATAGAGCTGATGGTAGTTGTAATAATAATTGGTGTGCTCGCGAGTGTTATTTTCCCTACTTTTAAGCAACAAATCTTGGCATCAAGACGAGGGGACGGGATCACGCAACTACTGCGGCTAAAGATACAGCAAGAAGCTTTTAGATTAGAGAATGATAGTTTCGCGACAACAGCACAATTAGGCCTACCGACTAGCGAATATTATACCTTTAGTGTTTCGAATGTTTCTGCTACCACCTACACCATCCACGCCCAGGCGATAGCTAGTCAAACATCAGATATAGGTTGTGTACATCTGCAGATTGATCAATCTTTGAATAAAACGCCAAGCACGTGTTTTTTATAGTCTAAAGTTCACGCTTGTTAACCTGAACCTTGGATAGTTAAAGAACCTTTTGACCCACAATTTCTTTTCTAGGTAACGAGAAATTAAGAAATATTTTTAATTCGCAATTCTTTAGGTACTGCAAACTCAATATTCTCTTCACGGCCTTTTCTTTCGATGGCCTTGGTTGCACCCCACTGCTTCAAGCGTTCAACAACACCTTGCACTAACACCTCAGGAGCTGAAGCCCCAGCAGTTACTCCAATATGAGCTACGTTTTCTAGCCATTGCTTTTGAATACTTTCAGCGTCTGCAACTAAATAGGCTTTCGCACCAATTTTCTCGGCTAACTCCCTGAGGCGATTTGAATTGGAGCTGTTTTGTGCACCCACAACTAGCAATAATTCACAGTCAGCAGATAACTCTCTTACTGAATCTTGACGATTCTGGGTAGCATAACAAATATCGTCTTTTCGGGGTCCTTCGATGGCAGGAAACTGTAACCTTAAGGCGTCGATTACATCGGCTGTATCATCCACAGATAAAGTGGTTTGACTGCAATAGTAAAGCTGTGAAGGGTCGTTAACCGTTAAACTTGCGACATCTTCAGCTGACTCCACTAAATAAATCCCGCCATTAGGGTTATCGTATTGACCCATAGTGCCTTCTACTTCTGGGTGTCCGTGGTGGCCAATTAAAATGCATTCTATGCCTTTTTTGCTGGCGCGCATCACTTCCATATGCACTTTCGTCACTAACGGGCATGTGGCATCAAAAACTTTTAAGCCTCGACTATCCGCCTCAGTACGTACAGCTTGAGACACGCCATGAGCAGAGAAAATAACAATACTGTCATCGGGTACTTCAGATAACTCATCCACAAACACAGCGCCACGATCTTTAAGGCCATCTACCACGAATTTATTGTGTACTACTTCATGGCGCACAAATATGGGGGCCGGAAACATTTCTAAAGCACGTTCAACAATAGTGATAGCACGGTCAACACCAGCACAAAAACCTCGTGGATTAGCAAGATGGATCTGCATAGTTTTTCCTTACAACCTAATTAGTTTACTGACAGTATTTCAACGTCAAACGTGATGACTTGCCCAGCCAAAGGGTGATTAAAGTCAACGGTTACTGAGTCCCCTGTCACTTCACGCACTATACCCGGAAGCTCGGTTCCATCTGGCTGTGTAAAGGCAATGATCATGCCCTCTTCAGCTGGTGTATCTGCCCCAAACTTACTCCGTTCGAGGTGATGTAAATTATCTGGGTTCGGCATACCAAAGGCATCATCTGCTTCCAAAGTGAATGATTTTTTATCGCCCACTTGAAGACCCAACAAACAATCTTCAAAATTAAGAGTTAGACTGCCATCACCTATAACTAACTTAGCAGGTTTGTTATTAACACGGGTACTATCGGCTGCTGAGCCATCGGCCAATTTCAGGTCGAAGTGCAACACCACTTCACTCCCTTGCTTAATTATACTTTCGGCCGACTCAGTCATGGTTTTCCTCTTTATTCTTGATCATATCAATTATCAACAGTGCTGCTCCAATACAAATCGCGCTGTCGGCCACATTAAACGCAGGCCAATACCAATCTTGATAATACAGCACTAAAAAATCAATCACGTAACCATGAATTAATCTATCAACGGCATTACCTATAGCTCCGCCTATAATCAAACTAAAGGCCATTGGCATAAGAATTTGTTCTTTACTAGTTTGTTTTAACCACCACAACACCATGGCACTGACACCAAAAGCGATGATAGTAAAAAACCATCTTTGCCACCCGCCCGCATCGCTCAAAAAACTAAAAGCCGCGCCATAATTATAGACATGGGTCAAATTGAAAAAGGGCAATATCTGAATAGCTTGATAGTGCTCAATATTTTCAAGCACTAAGGTTTTGGTATATTGATCAGCAATAAACACCAATAAAGTTAACCACAAAAAGCGCCATCCCGTTTGGGTGAAAAGTTTAAGCATAAGCGCGTTTTTCACCCTCACCATCTACGTTGTCAACGCAACGATTACAAAGCTCAGGGTGAGCGGCATGACTACCCACATCTTCACGATGATGCCAACAACGGCTGCATTTTTCAGAAGATGATACAGAAACGGCAACTGCCAAACCTGTCACTTCGGTTGCTACCGCACCCGCGGGAATATCGCCGGTTTCAACTACAGTCGCGGCAGACGTTATCAACACAAAGCGCAACTCATCTTCAAGCTTTTTAAGTACTGCTGCCAAATCACTGTTTACATACAGTGTCACTTCGGCCTGCAGCGAGCCTTTAATTCTTCCATCTTTACGGGTCATTTCAATACAGCGGTTCACTTCATTTTTAACCGCTAAAACTTGCTGCCAAAAATCATTACTAAAGTCGCTAGTTAAGCTCACTTCAGTTAACCCTGCGTACCATTGACCGGTAAAAACAAATTTGTCTTGTTGCCAAGGCATTGATTGCCATAATTCTTGGGCGGTAAAACTGGTGATTGGTGCCATCCAGCGCACTAATGCTTCGATGATATGATACAAGGCACTTTGGCACGAGCGACGCGCATGGCTGTCGCCTTTAGCTGTGTATTGTCGGTCTTTAATAATATCCAAGTAAAAACTGCCCAGCTCGATAGAGCAGAACTGCATTAACTTTTGAGTGACCACCAGCAAGTCGTATTTTTCGTATGCTTCGATAATGTCCTGCTGCATAGTAAAAGCACGGCCCATCACCCATTTATCTAATTCCACCATATCTTCGATGGCAACCAAGTCTTTACTTGGATCAAAACCGTTTAGATTGGCTAACAAAAAGCGCGCAGTGTTACGAATTCGGCGATAAGCATCGGCTGAACGATTTAGAATTTCATCTGATACTGCAATTTCGCTACGATAATCGGTAGAAGCCACCCAAAGACGCAAAATATCGGCACCTAATTTACCTGTTACTTGCTGCGGCGCTATGGTATTACCAATGGACTTTGACATTTTCTTGCCATCACCATCCACAGTAAAACCATGAGTTAACACTTGTTTATAAGGCGCATGGCCTTTAGTCGCAACCGATGTCATAAGCGAAGACATAAACCAACCACGATGTTGGTCAGAGCCTTCTAAATACAAGTCTGCCGATGCTGGAATATCATCCCGTTGATCCACGACAAAATAGTGCGTCACCCCCGAGTCAAACCACACATCTAAGGTATCTGGTACTTTGACGAAGGTTTCAGCGTCTGCGCCTAACAATGCTTCAGGCTCAACATCCCACCAGGCTTGAATGCCCTTTTGCTCCACCAGCACAGCCACTTGTTCTAACAACTCATCAGTGCGGGGATGCAATTCGCCGGTGTCTTTATGTACAAATAAGGCTATTGGTACACCCCAAGTGCGCTGCCTTGAAATACACCAATCAGGTCTACCAGATACCATAGTTTCAATGCGACTTTCGCCCCACTCTGGGATCCATTGCGTTTTATGAATTTCTTTAATGGACTCTTGCCGTAAACCATTTTTGTCCATGCTGATAAACCACTGGGGCGTGGCTCGGAAAATAATCGGCGTTTTATGGCGCCAGCAATGGGGATAACTATGGTTGTACACATGATAGTGCAACAATGCCCCATGCTCTTTTAATACTTCAATCACATGGTCATTAGCCTTAAAAACATGTTCACCGGCAAACAATTCAGTACCTTCTAAGTACACACCATTAGCACCAACCGGGTTGGCAACTTCTAAGCCGTAATTTTTACCTACATTAAAATCGTCTACACCGTGGCCAGGTGCCGTATGTACACATCCTGTGCCTGATTCGGTGGTCACATGGTCACCTAAAATCAGCGGTACTTGGTAGTCATAAAACGCATGATGCAGGGCGTGATTTTCGAGGTCCTGCCCCTTACAAACACCTAGAGTCTGAAAATCCTCAAAACCAAAACGTTGCATACAATCCGCTACTAAATCAGAGGCAATGACTAAACATTCAGTCCCTTGTTCGCCTTTAATCTGAACCAAGCTGTATTCAAGGGTTGGGTGAATACTCACCGCTCGGTTTGCGGGTAAGGTCCAAGGGGTAGTCGTCCAGATAGCAACTGAAATATCACCATCTGCTTTGGCAGAAAAACAAGCTGCTAGTTTGTCTGCATCAGCAACTTTAAAACGTACATCGATTGACGGTGAGTTTTTATCTTGATATTCCACCTCAGCTTCGGCCAATGCCGAGCCACAATCTGTACACCAATGCACTGGTTTAAAGCCTTTTTCAAGATGACCAGAACGCACCACTAATCCAAATTCGCGGATAATATTAGCTTCTGACTTGAAGTCCATAGTTTTGTAGGGGTTGTCCCACTCACCTAAAATACCCAAGCGAATAAAATCGGTCTTCTGACCATTAATTTGTTTCTCGGCGTAGTCGCGACATTTTTGTCTAAATTCTGCCACTGAGACTTTTTTACCGGGTTTACCGACTTTTTTCTCAACCATCAGTTCAATGGGCAATCCGTGGCAATCCCAACCAGGCACGTAAGGCGCATCAAAATCTGATAAGGTTTTTGACTTAACAATAATGTCTTTTAGAATTTTATTAACCGCATGACCAATATGAATATCGCCATTTGCATAGGGAGGACCATCATGCAAGATAAAGGGGGCTTTGCCTTTTTTAGCTTCACGTATTTGCTGATAGAGTTTTTCCTCGGTCCACTTTGCAAGCATTTTTGGCTCGCGCTGCGCAAGATTGCCACGCATAGGAAACTCAGTTTCCGGCAGATTCAGGGTGTGTTTATAATCACTCATTGCAGGTTTTATCCAAATTGGTCAATGGTTACAGTAAAAAAATTAACAATTCGCTAGCAAAGCTTTTGCCGCTAACGCATCTTTTTGTATTTGTTGATGAAGTAATTCAAACGAGTCGAACTTCATTTCTTGTCTGATCTTGCTAACGAGGGCAACCGAAATAAATTGCCCATATAAATCGCCACTAAAATCAAAAATATGCACTTCTAATTGGGAACGCTGACCGTTCACCGTTGGGCGATGACCTATGTTTGCCACGCCAGAACATTGTTTATCTTTCACAGTTATCATCACTGCGAACACACCATTTACCGGCGCTTTACAGCGTTTCAGTAACAGGTTTGCCGTAGGAAAACCTATAGTTCGCCCTCTTTTATCACCGTGTAACACTTTGCCAGCAATAGTAAAAGGTCTTCCTAACATCTGTTGGGCCAGATTAAAGTCGTCTTGGTGCAATGCATCTCGCACTGCGGTTGAGCTAATTCGACAATTTTCGAGTCGAAAGCTTTGAGTGCTGACCACATCAAATTGACACTTCTTGCCTTCTGCCTCTAGCATGGCAAAATCACCTACTCGGCCTTTCCCAAAGCGGAAATCATCCCCTACAACTAAATATTGAATGCCTAACTGGGCAACTAATAAATTTTCGACAAAATCGGTGGCACTAAAAGCGGCAAAATGCTGGTCAAATTTCACGCACAATAAACGATCAATTCCTAAAGCTTTTAATTGGGTATATTTATCACGAAGTAAACTCAATCGGGCAGGCGCTTGTTCTGGCGTAAACAATTCTTCTGGTTGTGGTTCGAATACCATGACCGTTGAAGGCAGACCCATTTTTTTAGCTTTTTCAACCACTTGGCTGAGCACTGCTTGATGGCCTAAATGCACCCCGTCAAACTTGCCTATTGTTAATACACAACCGCGATGTTGTTCACGAATATTATGTAGGCCACGAATCAGTTCCACTGCACTCTCTTTATACACTCAAAGGTTTGCATTAACAGTCTAAAAAGACCAGCTAAAAATCAATCAAAGGCGCGGATTATAACCGACTACAGCTTGATTGAAAGCAGTAACCTCAAGGAAAGTGATTTTTTACACAGCCCCTAACCGCAATTACTTGATAATGAACGACTTAGTTTATGTGTTAGCAGGAGAAAATGTGCTTTTCCTCACCCCCAAAACCAACAAGCTTGCGGTAAATACCACAGCCCCAAGGATGACTAACTTGGCTAACTCTATGACTTTGTTTAATAAGGTTAATTCAACCCACACAGACACCATAGGATTAACCACAAAAATACTAAGCCCCATTAAACTACAGGCGATGGTTATTTTAAGAAGCAACAGTAAGGTTTGGGATGACACTGTATAGACTCCTCGTTTGTGTAGCTCTGTATAAAGTAACAAGGCATTCATCAATGCAGATAGGGAGGTTGCCATTGCCAAACCAACATAGGCAAAAGGCCAAACTAAAACGAGATTAAATAACATGTTGGCTGCCATACACCAAATTCCAAACTTCACTGGCGTTTTGGTATCTTGCTTTGAATAAAAACCTGGGGCTAACACTTTGACCAACATAAAACTTAGCAAACCAAAGGCATAGGCCATCAAACTATGGGAGGCGTAAGTCGCATCTAGAGGACTAAATTCACCACGTTGAAAAATAGTCAGTAACATGGGCTCTGCCAGCATAAATAAACCCGTTGCAGCGGGAATACCCAGCACACAAACCATTTTTATGGCCCAATCAATATTTGCGCTAAAAGCTTTGTCGTCTTTAGTCACATGGTTACGGGACAAAGTGGGTAAGATAACGGTTGCTATGGCGATCCCAAATAATCCTAATGGAAATTCCAATAATCGATCGGAATAATATAACCAAGAAATAGAGCCTGTTTCTAAAAAGCTCGCAATAACCGTATCTAACAGTAAGTTTAGTTGCCCTACAGAGACACCAAAAAGAGCAGGAATAATCAAAGTACGCACTTTAACAATATCAGGATCAGACCACCCCCATTTAGGTTTAACTAACAATCCCGCTTTGAATATAAAAGGTAATAAAAAAAGTAACTGCAATAGCCCACCTATAAATACTCCCCAAGCCAAAGCAAAAGCAGGCTCATCAAATTGAGGTGCTAAAAATAGTGCGCAGCTGATAATTGCCACATTAAGTAATACTGGCGTAAAGGCGGCCACAGCAAATTTATTCAGAGTATTAAGAATGGCACCGGCTAAACCAGCTAAAGACACAAAGAGTAAATAGGGAAAGGTTATTTTTAACATTAAAGATGCAAGCTCAAATTTTGCTCCCTCAGGGGTATCGTTCACATACTCAATAAACCAGCCCATACCAAAAAGAGCCGCAAGGATTGGCGAAGCAATAACACCCACAATAGTCACTAATGTCACTATCACCCCCAATGTACCACTGATTTTAGCGACAAATTGTTTCAGGTGTTGCTCATCAGTTTCGTGCTGAACATCTGCTAACACAGGAATAAATGCTTGTGCAAAGGCTCCTTCTGCGAAAAGACGTCTTAAAAAGTTAGGAATTTTGTTAGCAAATAAAAATACATCCGCATTCGCGCCCGCTCCCATTAAGTTTGCAATAACTGCATCTCTGGCTAAACCTAGAATACGGGATATAAATGTCATGGCACTGACAATCAAGCCTGATTTAAATAACTTAGCTGACACCCACTTCTTCCTAAGCAGCAAAAGCGTTATTATGCGCGAACAACAGAGGGTGAGTCTATAGAGAACCAATAGGGTTTAGGGGAGTTATTTTGGGCTACACAACCGCTTTGATCCATTAATGCAAAAAGAATCCATTATTTGCCTATAAAATCCACAAAACTGATTGACATAATCCTACTTGATCCGCATAATCCGCACCCTTGAATTTTGACTAGAATTTTTTGGGAGTTCCAACTTGGCTAACATCAAGTCTGCTAAGAAACGTGCTATACAAGCGGAGAAGCGTCGTCAACATAACGCTAGCCGTCGCTCTATGACACGTACATCTTTGAAAAAAGTACTTTCTGCTATCGCCTCTGGTGATAAAGAAGCTGCTCAAGCTGCATACACTGCAGCAACACCTTTACTTGACCGTATGGCAACTAAAGGTTTGATCCATAAAAACAAAGCTGCTCGTCATAAGAGCCGCCTTGCTGCACAAATCAAAGCCTTAGGCTAGATTTGTAAATATTTTAAAAAAGCGCCGATGGCGCTTTTTTTATACCTGAAATAGCCTATTGCAAGTCAGGAAGTAGTTTTTCAGCCCATTTTACCACTTCGTCTTCTGGCTCAAGGGTCTCACAAGCATCTATTTGCAAAAGTGTAGTAATTGGCTTACCTTGCAATTGTGTCAATAGCTCAAAGATTTGCCGCCCTGCACCACAATATGTTTCACCATAACTGCTATCCCCTAAACCGACTACCGCAAAAGGTCGCTGCCCCATATTGGGTGACTCATCCTTTAAGTCATCGATAAAAAACTCTAAATTAGGTGGAATATCACCCTGCCCAGTTGTCGAGCTAATAAATAGCAATGAAGAAACTTGACTAACATCATTCAAAGTAGGATCAGTGAACACCTCAGATTCTCGACCGTGCTCACTTAGCATAGCGCCTACTTCCTCTGCTACATGCTGTGCGTTACCGTATACCGACCCAACAAAAATCCCGATTTTGCTCATATTTACTATCCCAATTTGGTGCGGGCGTACCCTACACAACTACAATTCATTTAATTTGTTATATTGATGGTGACTGACTTGCCATTTTTCTAGTAACTCAGTCATATTTTTATCCAAATCAGAACGCAAAGTTAACGAGGCCCCTGACACTGGGTGGCTTAGCACCATGGACTTACAGGTCAATGCCAATTGACTGAAGCTAAACTGTTGACGTATAAAGGTATTATGCTTGCCATCGCCGTGTGTGGTATCACCGACAATAGGGTGATTAATGTGGGCTAAGTGACGTCTGAGTTGATGTTTTCGCCCCGTTTTAGGTGATAATTGCACCAGAGAATAACGCGCCGAAGGATAGCGACTCACAGCAAAGGGCAGTTCAAATTTTTCGAGCCTTTGAAAATGAGTAAGCGCGGGTTGTGCGGGTTTATCTTGCTTCGCCATTTTGTCGGCAATTTTGTCGAGTTTTTCCTTGAGGGCGTAGTCTATTTCCCCTACCTCTTTTATGTGTCCTCGCACCACAGCTAGATAGGTTTTCTCAATAGTCTGCAGGGCAAACTGCTCTCCTAATCTTTTGGCAATATCAGCTGATAAAGCAAACACCAACACTCCCGACGTTGGTCTGTCTAATCTATGCACAGGAAATACATGTTGGCCTATTTGGTCTCGCAGTAGCTGTAAGGCGAACTGGGTCTCATGTTTATCTAACAAGCTACGATGCACTAATAACCCAGACGGCTTATTAATGGCCACAAGGTATTCATCTTGATAAATAATAGAAAGCAGCATGTTATAAAACAGCAAAAGCTAAATCAATTTGCCTGATCACTTCCATAACGCCAAGCTGTTCCTCTTTGGATTGAAAGCTTTGCTCAGCCATAGGAAGCAGCTTAAGATTTTTAGGCAAATGGGGTTCAGTATTAATAAGCTCACGCATCTTAGGAATAAAAATAAACTGTAGCCATTGTTCAAATGAAAGAGTGTCAACCGCAAAAGGTAACAAACTTTGCAGCGCCTTTGAAGGTGGAACAACATTCGACCACAACTTGGCTTCTTGTAAACTTTGTTGCAGTTTTTTTAGCAGAATTTCGACTTCTTTATGACTACATGGCATGATCTACAGCAACAACCTTTGAAAATAACAATCAGATTTATTTTCTTACCGACTAACATTACAGAAGTGTCCAGAATAACATGAGTACAATCAATACTATCAGCGAATTTTTATTACAGGCTGGCACTGACTATCGCATTTTTGACATGGCTCGCGGCATTAGGCCAATTGAATCACAATTTTTTCTAGACATTGAAAGCGCCATTAAGCCAGCCCCCTACCCTAGGCAGCAACATGCTTGGTTTGGCATTTTATTTTTTAATAAACAACTGAGTCAAGAACACTATATTTGGTTTGTGAAATTACCATTGGATGAGCAAGGTTTAGTCATTGGTGCAGCCAGACAACAATTTTTACAGATAGTGATTGAAGCACTAGGCCAATCTTTAGAGAAAGACAATAACCCAAACAATCAATTACCCGAGAATCCCTTCACTTTTGTGCCAAATCAACAACAATTAGCTGATTTTAATAGTATCGGTAGAGTTAAATTAGCTATCCCCTTATCTGAGCACTTAGCGACTACGGTACAATACATAACTAAACCAGAGCAACATGATTGGCGCACTATACCTTTGCAAGGTATTGCTGACTTTACCGCGTCACTAGATCAAAACAGGTTAAAACAACTTTTTTTGAAGCAATTTTCAACTTTGGCACCTGACATGCAATATGCATTGTGCACGTCGTTTGAGAACCACCAAATAGATGAACAGGTCAGTCAGTTACTCATAGATTGGTATCAACAAGATCCACAAGATGAAAAAAGACTACACAGTGTGCTTAGGGGCTTAACTCAAAGCCAAATACAAGGGGCTGTCGAACACCTGGTTTCATCAGTACTTAATCACGCTCATGGCAACTCAAGTGCAACATTAATGCTTATTGCTGCAAGGCATTGGCAACATTTACAACACCCCTCCATCCTATCACTTTATATGGAGTTACTAGCCAACAGTGACCATGATTTATTTAGCGGTTTATACCCCGATTTAGTACAGATACCTGCATTAAGAGAAGATATGTTAAAGGTTTTACGTTGGCCTGAAAAAAGCCCAAAACTCACACAAGCGATAGGTCAATTATTCGGACAAAATGCAAAATGAATATTTACGATTTGATACTACTGCTCAGTATATTTCTACTGGCAGCGATGTTTTGGCGGTTTCGAGCGATTTCTGAGTCGGTCAGAACTCAACTAGATAGCTATTGTGAAAAACAACAGTTACAGTTTATTAGTGTGGCACGGGTGAAAACACGTATTGCCAGTTATCGAGGTAAACTTGACTTTCATAGTGACTTTGTTTTTGAGTTTTCTGGCAACGGAGAAGATAGTAGCCAGGGTCAAGTGAAGATGATTGGCCTAAAAGTTCACAGTATCGACACACCTGCGTATCGCGTTGAGTAATACCAATTATGGTATAATGCCAACAAGCAAATATGAAAAAGGCGTGACTTGAAAATTTTCAAGCCACGCCCTTAAAGAATTTTGAGGGTCCCTCTCTGCTATCCGTTGCAACATGTATTCAGCAACATCCGTATTAGCCCTTTCCCTCTGTTCTCATTTATCCCGATGAGCCACTCATCCCATTTGTTCAAATGGGGCACCGTACCAGTGTGTTCCTAATCCTTGAGTTAACATCCTATTTAACCACTCTTCCTAAGTTCCTGTCCTTTTCTCGTATCCTATACGAGTCACCGTCTCTGGTGTTCCTAATCCATTGGCTTTACCATCCATGTAAAGCACCCATCCTAGGTTCCAATCCATTTGCTGCAGCAGCCCTGTTGCATTAACTTCAATCCAGAAGCTGTCCAAGTTCATCCGTGAGGTCATCCTGACTCGTCGTGTTTCCTTGTGACGGGTATAAAGATAGGGGATCTAAAAAAGATTGCGAGCATAAAAAATAGCAAAACACCCCATTATTTTTTAATAATAATGGGGTGTAAATATTTATGTCTTATAAAACAGAGGGTTGAAATATCGAAGGGAAAAAAGCACTGAAAATTGACGACTTCACTTACACCTTTGTACGAAATTTCTTACACGGATATAGCGAAAAGATTACGTCTCAATTTATCAGGTTTCACGAGGTCTAAACATTAGATGTCCTTTAATGTTTCCAACCTCTAACTCTTCCACTAGGTTATAGCGCCCATCTTCAAAAAAAGACAAACATTTGGGTAAAGTGACATACATGCCAACACCTTGACTAATAGGATCTTCGAGCATAATTCCCTCGATCGCACTCATCAAAACATGGCCTAAGCCGTGATGTTGCAAATCGGGGTGAACACCTATTAACGATAGCATATGAAAATGCTCGGCAGGCACACGCTCACGAACAATGGTTTCTTTCTCAACCATTTGTTTAGTACCGAAATATCCCGCGGTAAGCAGCATTTTTAAGCGCCAATGCCAAAACCGACTCGGCCCTAATTCTGGGTCGGGGCTCATTAAACAAGCTACAGCAACCAATCGTTCATCATCGAACAAACCAATCATTGGTTGCCTAGCAGTCCAAAATGCATTGAGTTCTTCTCTAATTGCCGAGCGCAACCGAGATTCGTACCCCTCTTTATCGTATTGAAAAATATCAACAAACAAAGGGTCATCATGATAAGCAAGGTACAAAATAGATGCAGCTATTTTAAGATCATCTGCAGCTAAATAAACCGCCTTTATATTATCTGTGTCTGCCATTTGTTGTTGCAATTGCATTGTCCTAATCGTCTGGTATTTTTCAAACACTTTACCCTAAGGACGGCCCCTTGTTAACACTTTGTTGCAGCAAAGAAAGGATATTGTTAGAAAAACTGAAGCGTGATGCGCTCCTTATTGGCCGATAAGTTTATAGGCACTTTCCCCCCAACCTACTAGTAGACTATTTTTAAACACTAAGGGGGTGCATTCGTCTTTTGATGTCACACCATCTCCTTCAATACGTTGGGTTCGGTAATATAAAACCTGAAAGGTATCCTCTCCTTTTACATAAAGTTCATTAAAGTCAGCAACACCCATACGCCTTAATGTTTCATCATGGGTATTGTTTTGCTGTAACCGCGAAATATGTCTACGGTTTTTTTGTTCTCTGTCTTGCCAGTCAGACTGAGTACCATATTCATCAGAACCTCCAACAGAAACAACACAGCCACTTAACCCAAGTGATAACCCACAAACTGCCGCCACCATTACCTTTTTCATATAACGCTCCTAAATTATTATAATTTTTGTTCATTTACAGATACTGATTGGCATTAGCTTTCAAAGACTAAAAACAATCAGTTTGGCACTCGACATTCAATATTAAGGCCAAAACGCTAACCTTTTGTTTTATATAAATATATGGTGATTTCGAGCATTAGGAGATAAAATGAAGGTTGTGATTCAGATAACTATTTAGGATTTTTGACCAAGCTAATGAGTAATATCGACTACGTGATCAATTTATGCTTTGATATTTCAGAGCAAGGTAAAACCCCTACCGTTGCATTAATCAGAAATATCGCTCAACAACCCTTAACCATCCCTGATGTCATTAAAGGTTTGCAACATTGGAAGTCCAACCCCTCAAGCCGCCCAAAAATTCAAAATGAGCAACAGAGGTTTGAGATAGAGTCAGACGTTTCCTTACAGCAACGGGTGGTTCAATTGGAGAACCAAGTCGCCACCATCATGCAACAGTTGGCACAGCGAACAGATAAAAAAAGCAGTTAAAACTGTACTGTTGAAGGTTGTAATGACTGAATAAAAACAGCCAAATTCGGTGCCACTACTTCTTTGGGCACAAGGCCTACTTGCTCAAGCATCACTTCGCCACTGATATTATCTACCGTTAAAATAAAGTCATCTTCATCTGTTAATGCGAAAAATAGCGTGTCAGGTTGTTTTAACCTTCTTTTCATCAAGATGTGTCCAACCAAATTTTGTTGCAGTCGTTCAAAATCCTGTTGATTCCAAGGCTGCAACAATTGTAAATTACCATTACTTGTTTCAGCGTTTAAATTATCACTCCAATAGCTTGAAAAATAACTGACAACATCCTTATGAATAGTCATCTCAAGGGCATTTTCTAGATCATTGAAGTTAGCAGTCTGATGACGCTTAACTGGCTGCCAGCTAACCTTATCTCCTAGTTTCCCTGTGCTTGTATAACAATCTGAGGGCCATTCGTCGTCATACTCAAGGGTTAACATCGCAGGATGCTGCTGTGCGGTAGTTACATACTTATGTACAAATTCTTTTAATGCCAAAGTTACTGCTTCACTCATTATAATATTCTTTTAACCAAGGGGTTTGCCGGCTAATCTAACATCATTGTGAAAAAATGATATCCCAAGGTTTTGACTAATGAAGTCATAGCGTAGAATACTTTGCATAAACACATCAATTCAATAAAGAGTCAGTGTGAACCAAAAAATTGATAAACAAGCAACCCTTGCCAAACTGAGTTTAGGCAAAACAACTCAGTACCTAGAAACATACTCGCCAAACTTGCTACAAGCAGTGCCTAGAAGCATGAATAGAGTAGAACTGAATTTAACCACCGAGTTACCTTTTACAGGTATAGACCGATGGAATGGCTACGAGTTATCTTGGTTAACGCCTAAAGGTAAACCGCAAGTAGCCATGATGCGCTGTGAAGTGCCGGCATCTTCACCCAATCTAGTAGAATCAAAATCTTTTAAGTTGTATTTAAACAGCTTTAACCAAAGTCATTTTGATTCTCAAGCCGCAATCTCTGACGCCTTAACCAAAGATTTATCTCGATGCGCGGGCGCACAAGTCGACGTTAGGCTATTCAGTCCCAGCGAATTTTCTAGGATGCAGATATCTAGCTTAGAGGGCATGTCTATCGACGATTTAGATATTGAAGTGAGTAATTATCAATTAGATAGCAGCTACCTCACTACTAAGGGCAACCAAGTTACAGAAACCCTTAGCAGTAACTTACTAAAATCAAACTGCTTAATTACCAATCAACCCGACTGGGGCAGTGTGATTATTCGTTATCAAGGCCAACAGATAGACCACGAGGGCTTGCTACGTTATTTAGTCTCTTTTAGGCAACACAATGAGTTTCATGAACAATGTGTTGAACGCATATTTTGTGACATCATGGCTAACTGCCATCCAAATAAGTTAAGTGTTTATGCTCGATACACTAGGCGCGGTGGCCTTGACATCAACCCTTTTAGAAGTAACTTTGAAAAAATATATCCAGAGAGTAGACTGGCTAGGCAATAATTTAACCCCAATCAATAATTCCAGGTGAGTATGCACAAAATTCAACTTAATCCTGTTGGCGCCATGAGCCAGCTATCGCAACTAGAAGTTAATTTGCTAAGTGAGTCTACCGACAGTGATTTATATCAATTATTCAGAAACTGCTGTTTAGCCGTTTTATACAGTGGTGCTGAAATTGACGACAGTGAAAACATATTTGCCCCGCACCATGATTTTGCTATCAATTTGATAGGCCGAGAAAGAGGTGTAAAAGTTGAGTTGGTGAACCCTCCTGCACATGCTTTTGTTGACGGACAGCTTATAAAAGGTGTGCATGAACACATTTTTGCAGTACTTCGTGACTTATTGCATATGGGCGCTAAGTATTCGGCTCAGTCACTGCGCGTTGCGCCCGATGCTGATTACATTACCCATAGCGTATTTGATATGTTGCGGCATGCCCAAACCTTCAAAAATACCGCTGAACTCAATATGGTGGTGTGTTGGGGTGGACATTCAATCGGGGAAATAGAATATCAATATACTAAAGAAGTGGGTTATCAGTTAGGCCTACGAGAACTCAATATATGCACAGGATGTGGCCCTGGCGCGATGAAAGGCCCAATGAAGGGTGCCACTATTGGTCATGCCAAACAGCGATACAACAATGGTCGCTATTTAGGTTTAACCGAACCTGGGATCATTGCCGCCGAACCACCCAATGCCATAGTGAATGAATTGGTGATAATGCCCGACATTGAAAAACGCTTAGAAGCTTTCATTCGCTTGTCTCACGCTATAGTTATCTTCCCAGGTGGCGCAGGGACCGCAGAAGAACTGCTGTACTTAATTGGCATTATGTTAGATGAACAAAACAAAGAACAAGTATTGCCAATAGTGCTTACCGGACCTGAGCACAGTAAAGCTTATTTTGAGTCAATCGACCAATTTATTGGTGAAACCTTAGGCTCTGAAGCCCAGTCGTTATACGAAATAGTCGTAGGTGATGCGGCAAAAGTTGCAAAAATAATTAAGCAAAAGCAAAGCGTTGTAAGAGAGTATCGTAAACAAACTGGCGATGCTTTTGACTTTAATTGGTCATTAAAAATTGCACCAGAATTTCAAAGAACCTTTATCCCAAACCACCAAAACATGGCAGCACTTAAACTGCATCTTGAGCAACCCAAAACTGAACTTGCCGCTGCATTAAGACAAGCATTCTCGGGGATAGTAGCGGGAAATGTAAAGTCGGAGGGAGTTGCTTTAATTAAAGAGCAAGGACCTTTCCAATTGAAAGGAGAGCCCAAGTTAATGAAAATGATGGACGCGTTACTGGAGTCTTTTGTTGAACAACAAAGAATGAAACTACCCGGTAGCAGGTACGTTCCATGTTATCGGATAACTCAAGATTAAAGTGATAAGTTCGAACACCGAAAATTTGCGTTCAAAATGATGCCAATAGTTCATCATTTTTTATATGATTTAACTGGATAAACACTAGAAAGAGACACATGAATAAACAAGTAGTTAAAAGAATTGGAATAGGTGCAGCTTTATACGCTGTTTTTGTTGCTGCAGTTATTATGTTTTATCCAGACTCAGCTCAAGATATGGGCTGGGAAGACCGAGAAGCCTATAACAAAGTGAAAATATCTACGCTGGAGTTGGGTCTACATAAAAAGCAAATTTTAGAATTATTGGGTAGCCCTGATATTTCTGAAGCTAAGCGCAACAATGATATTGAATTACAAGTGATGTTTTATCGCACCCAACACAAACAAGCCGATGGCATCACTACAGAAGATGAATGTACAGCGTTACTTTTTAAAAATAACGAGCTCATTGCTTGGGGGGATACAGCCTATCAATCATTTATTGATGGTTAAGTAACTAAGTCAAACCAACTTAAATAAACAAGGGCTTTATGTCTGACGAAATAGTTAAGCAACACTATCTTGCTCTGGCAAAGTTACTCAAAACTTATCGCATTAGGCCTATAGATAAAAGCCTATTAAGGCTCACCCATAACTTTTGCAAAAGCTTATACCAAGCAGCGAAAACCCACCCCGACTTAATTTTTGCTCAACCGCAGTTACACAAACCGCAGTTGTCTTGGGCTACTAACCTGGCATTCAATGCAACTGTGTTCACCTGTTCATTAGCAGTTAGAAACAAGTTTGATCCCGCGGTAACCCTTCAATTAATGTGTGGCTCTTTAAGTATCTACGCATTAGAGCAAGAAACTCTAGAAAAGTACTATCAAACCACAGCCAAGGATGGTGAATTAACATCTGCGATGGTTGGGCAAAGCAATGCTAAATTCAAGCAATTACTAAGGTCCGCTCAACAAACCATTTGGCTAGCCAATTATCGACTTTGCCCTCAGTTACATATAGCGCAATACGCACCATCTCGTTTAACGTCCCCAGTTACTGCATTGTCTTATGTGGCAAACAAATTAGCATTGTTAACCATTACAAACAAACGTCAGCCAACGATGAGCTTTGCACAGGCGATAAAATATCTAAGCTTACAATGCAGTGCTAAGTGGTACTACTTACTTACCCCGCTGCTAAAATATCCAACTTTATCTCCCCCCGGAAGTTATATCCGATTACGCGATGACACTGTACATATGGTGCTATCAGTAAGCTCGACAGGACTAGTGTCTACCCTATTACCAAACAAACAATCTGGTACGTCGATGGCGACGAGTATAAACATTCAATTTACCGCATTTGAGCAAGTAAAAAAGAGTTATCCAGGCCAGCCATTACATAGCTTTTCTCGACTGAATCAATGGTGGGCCAATAATTTGGTAAATTGGTTCACTAACCATTCTGAACAGTTACAAATTAGTGCTTTTGAACCTATCAAACCCATACAATCTGCTCCTGCATCATTATTGGTTATTCAAGACCAACTAAATCAACCTGCTGCCGAAGTTACTGTCATTGTTAAAGCCATAGAAAAAGAGCCTGCCTATGCTCAGCAATTACAAGTGTCAGCGACAATAATGAACAGAAAAAAGCAGCCCATACAAAGCATTCAGCATGGGTTAGCTATGCTTGGGTTTGAGCGAACCAATAGTCTTCTATTGCAATATTCGTTGTTGTCACAACTAAATCAAAGCTATTTTCCGCTGCAACATAAGCTCTTACAATTTAGTCAGTTTTTTACTTTGATAGTGAGTGAACTAGCCTCTAAAACCAAAGAGGTCAGCCCAGAATTAGCCAGCACAACCGCCTACTTTGTGGTATCAAGGCTTTTTACTTTACCTAGCATACGCATGTTAAGTCATTGGGAAGCATCAACATTGCCAGCATTCCATGTCGCCGGTATTGTTAAAACACAACAAAACAAAAACCTCAAAAGCGACGCTGTATTGCTAGCCAAGGCTTGGCTCCAGAGTCCACTCGTAATTGAGGTATTGCAACAATACGATCAAATCGTTCCAAAACAACTTGAAAAAAAATCAACTCGCCAGTTTTGCAATCTGATAGGACTCAGTTTAATCCTTGCCCAAGAGTACTACTTTTCTGCCCCCCCATTTTGTAACACAACAACGGCTTACTTTGACGCCGCACTCAAGGAATTAGATCTAAAGCAAGACGAGGTGAAAAGGATGATGATAAATATAGTCACAAGCAACAATCTGTTTTGCCTATAACCCACTAACGTCCGTTTCGAATACCACACCACATCGTTCCCGAATACCACACATCTTTGTTCCCGAGTGCTACACCCCTGTCGTTTCCGAATGCTACCCCCCTGTCGTTTCCGAATGCTTTTATCAGAAACCCAGCGACTTTTATAAGTAAATACCCCCAGAAATCAAAAAAGTCGTTAGGTCCCCGCATGCGCGAGGACGACCATGTAGGCCTCATTAGGCTTTTATAAACAAAAAAGCAAAACACAAGACCTGACCCCATAAGTGTAAACAAAAAAGCAAAACACAAGACCTGACCCCACAAGTGCTTTTATCGGAAACCCAGCGACTTTTATAAGTAAATCCCCCCAGACAACAAAGTCGCTGGGTCCCCGCATGCGCGAGGACGGCTTGCTTGGGTTAACACTAAGTTTATAAATAGATGTGACAAGTGGTAGCCACCTATGGCAATCAAATAATCATGCTCCTTAATAGTTTCAAATTATAGATTGATTTTCTTTACGAATTACTGGGCCTCTACTATGTTTATTTTGATGTATTTACATCTACATGGAATTAACAAGAAGGGATTTACCTATGAAAAAACTTATCTTTGTTTTATTACTTACCAGTGCATTTTTCACAACCTCCGCCAGTATTGCTGCTTCCGAAACCGTAAAATCTAAGATCAGCCAAAAGCACATGTCTAAGATAAACTTAAACAATGCTTCAGTAGATCAATTAGTAACATTACCTGGAATAGGTAAGAAAAAAGCGGCTGCGATCGTTAGCTATCGCGAAAAAAACGGGAAGTTTAAGTCCGTTGACGATTTACTAAAAGTAAAAGGTGTCGGTAAAAAAATGCTTGCTAAGTTCAAGAGTCAATTAGTAGTAAAATAGATATTAATTATATACTTAGGCCGCTTATGCAGATCATAAGCGGCCTGTTTTTTAAAGTTTTAAGTTAGCCAAAAAAGACCTAAATTCATCGCCTAATTCAGGGTGGCGCAGTGCATACTCTACACTTGCAGTCATATACCCCAACTTACTCCCACAATCATGGCTTAGGCCCTTCATGTAGTAAGCATCCACTTGTTCGGTTTTCATCAAAGTCGAAATCGCATCTGTTAATTGCACTTCGTCCCCGGCACCTGGTGGTGTAAACTCAAGTAAATCCCAAATTTTTCCAGACAGCACATAACGCCCCACTACCGCTAAATCAGAAGGAGCATCTTCTACATCAGGTTTTTCTACCACTCCATGAATTTTACCTGATTCGCCCTGCTGCAACCTTGCCCCTTCGAGATCAACCACACCGTATTTGCTCACTTCTTGTTGTGGAACTTGCTCAACCATAATCTGGCTAACGCGACTAGTGTTAAACTTAGCGACCATATCCGCTAAATTGTCTTTTTTAAGGTTGCTGGTATATTCGTCAATAATGACATCAGGCAACACCACAGCAAATGGCGCATCGCCTACCATAGGACGAGCACAAAGCACCGCATGACCCAAGCCCTTGGCTACGCCTTGGCGTACATGCATAATTGTGACGTCTTTTGGACAAATGCTTTGGACCGCTTCCAGTAGCTGTCGTTTTACGCGTTTTTCTAAGGTAGCTTCAAGCTCAAAGCTAGTATCGAAATGGTTTTCGATACTATTTTTACTGGCATGAGTCACCAAAATAATTTCTTTTATACCTGCGGCTACACATTCAGCCACTACATATTGAATCAGCGGTTTGTCCACCACAGGTAACATCTCTTTAGGAATTGCCTTAGTGGCGGGCAGCATTCTGGTTCCTAATCCCGCTACAGGTATCACGGCTTTTTTCACTTGACTCATACTTAGTGTTCCCTAACCGATAATCCGCGCCCAATGGCGTAGTAAAACAAGCCGTATTCCAACATCAATTGCGGCTCAAATAAATTGCGGCCATCAAAAATTAAAGGTGAAGAGAGTTTACTTTTAATCAATTCAAAATCTGGGGCTCTAAAGGCTTGCCACTCAGTACATATAACTAAAAAATCAGCCCCGTCTAAGGCCGACTCTTTAGTGCCTACCAAAAACAAATCTTCACGACTACCATAAATACACTGGGTCTCATCCATAGCCTGTGGATCATAGGCCTTTACCTTAGCCCCTGCCGCCCAAAGCCTCTCCATTAATACTCGACTTGATGCTTCACGCATATCATCGGTGTTGGGTTTAAAGGACAGCCCCCACAATGCCACCGTTTTGCCTTGAAGATTTCCTGAAAAATGCTGTGAAATATACTCAAATAATTTTTCTTTCTGATCGTAATTCACCTCTTCCACTGCGTTCAAAACGCGAGCGGTATACCCTGCTGCCGACGCACTGCGAGCGAGCGCTTGCACATCTTTAGGGAAACACGAACCACCATAACCACAGCCAGGATAGATAAATTGATAGCCAATTCGAGGGTCTGAACCTATACCACGGCGCACATTTTCAATATCCGCCCCAAAAACCTCAGCAAGGTTAGACATTTCATTCATAAAGCTAATTTTGGTGGCTAACATACAATTAGCCGCATATTTAGTGAGCTCGGCACTACGAATGTCCATCACTATGATTTTGTCGTGATTACGGTTAAAAGGTGAATATAACTCGCGAAGTTTCTTCTCTGCTGTTGCGCTCGCAGTCCCTAAAATAATCCTATCTGGGCGCATACAATCGTTTACTGCCGCCCCTTCTTTTAAAAATTCCGGGTTAGAAACCACGTCGTAACTTATTGTTTTTCCATATTCTTCCAAAGTATCAGCTATCTTAGCTTTGACTTTATCAGCGGTACCCACAGGTACAGTAGATTTATTAACCACAATTTTGGGAGACACCATATGCGTAGCTATGGTCTCGGCTACAGCCAACACATATTTAAGATCGGCAGAACCATCTTCATCAGGTGGTGTTCCAACAGCAATAAAAATGACATCACCGTGCTCAACGCCACGGGCAGCATCGGTGCTAAAGTCTACTCTGGCCGCTTCGTAATTAGAGGTAACCAAAGGAGTTAAACCCGGCTCAAAAATAGGAATTTGGCCGTTTTTAAGGCCGTCAATTTTACTCTGGTCTATATCGATACATAACACATCATGGCCAACCTCTGCCATTACAGCAGCTTGTACTAACCCCACATAGCCAATCCCAAATACCGTTACTTTCATTTAAACAACATTCCTTAACCTATCTTTTAATCTCTAATACCTTAATTTGTTACAAGATATAGGAAATGAGAGTAAAAACAAAATCTAAACGCAACAATAGCCTGACACCTATAACTTAGGTTATTGTCCATAAAAATAAAAACTCACTGCAAACAAAGTAAATGGATTATCTGCTACTGATGCGCAGTTTTCTTGAGTTGTTGCTGCGACTCTAGTATAAACAATGCGTCCAAATGACAGATGTAGTTAGTTATTTCTTCAACACCGTTTTAAATATCATTCTTAGACAGTGCTGAAAATTCATAATCGCACATGAAATATGCCCTTAAAAGAGTGTACTTTGCGCTTTAAATAACTAGCCGTATATTATAAAAATAAAAGGCAGATACATGACAACTGAACCTATTCAAACAACAACAAAAGACTTTTTAGGCCATCCAGGAGGGCTTTTAACACTATTTACCACTGAGATGTGGGAGCGCATGAGCTACTACGGCATGCGCGCTATGTTGGTGCTCTTTATGACTGCATCCATTCAAGAAGGCGGATTAGCGATAACAGTGGCTTCGGCCACGGCTATTTATGGTTTATATACGGGCTCGGTTTATTTAATGGGCTTGCCTGGTGGCTGGATGGCTGACCGATTAATTGGCGGACAAAAAGCGGTATGGTACGGCGGTATCATCATTATGTGTGGGCACATAGTGCTAGCCATTCCAGATGACACCACCTTTTTTATCGGGTTAATTTTGGTGGTGTTAGGCACAGGTCTACTTAAACCAAATATTGGCGCTATGGTTGGCCAGTTATATTCTCGTGAAGACAAAAGACGAGATAGTGGTTACACCTTGTATTATCTAGGTATCAACTTAGGATCTTTAATTGGTTATACAGTTTGTGGATATTTACGCTTAAACGTTGGATGGCACTGGGCATTTGGCGCGGCTGCAGTTGGCATGGGTATTGGTTTAATTACCTACAAAATGACTTTAGGTAAATTAGAAGGTGCTGGCGCAGAGCCGACCGTTAGATTGTCGCCTAAAGCCGCAAAAATCAGTTGGTCGGTGATTGGATTATTTTTATTAGCGATAGTGACTGTAGCCTATATGTTAATGAACAATATGATGGCATTTAACGCCGTTGTTGTTGCCGAGAAATTTGCGATTATTGCCACTGTTATTTTCTTAGCTTATTTTGCGGCAGTATTTTTTATGGGAAATAATTCACCCGATGAAAAACGCCAGCTAGGTGCATTATTTTTAGTCTGTATTGCGTCAATATTTTTCTGGACAGGATTTGAACAGGCCGGTTCGTCTTTAAATTTATTTGGGCAGAATTATACAGACAGGATCATAGGTACGTTTGAAATCCCGCCTGAATGGCTGCAATCAGCTAACTCTACTTTTATCATTATTTTGTCGCCTTTCTTCGCTGCTATGTGGATTAACTTAGCTAAAAAAATGATTACCCCTTCTTATGGGTTAAAATGTGCCATTGGTCTAATCATCATGGCATTGGGCTTTTTAGTCATGTTCTTTGCTGCTCAAGTGGCGGCATCTGGATTAAAAGTCGCCCCTTATTGGCTTATTGCCACTTACTTTTTACATACAGTAGGTGAGCTGTGCTTAAGCCCTGTGGCCTTGTCTGCGGTTAGTAAATTATCGCCAAAACGTTTTGCGGGGCAAATGATGGGTGTGTTTGTACTCACTTACTCAATTGGTAACGTGGTGGCGGGATTATTGGCAGGTAACTTTGATCCTAATAAAGTTGAAGATATGCCTAATCTTTATTTGCAAATCAGCTTATTTACTATTGCAATTGGTATAGTTATTTTCCTATTAACCTTTAAAACTAAGAAGTGGGAGAAACTAGCAGAGCAACCAAGCAGCTAGTTTTAGTAAACCTTAAAGAAAGTGCCCAACTGAGTTTTTGACTGAGTTGGGCTTTTATCATTATAGGCAGATCATCTTGATATGAAGTTGTACTTTTCGACCAAACAGATCCCACAACTACAGCATTTATCCTTAACCGAAAGACTCGCCGCTATACATATTGCTCAAGGCAAATTAATTGGCCCAGAAAAATTATTATTGAATGTACTAAAAATGTTGCTGGTGATCCCCGTATTTATTCTTATTATTCAAGTAGCAACAAATTGGATGGCAATAGTTTGGGCGTTATTAATTACTTTGCTTTATCCTGTGCTAATCAAACCAGTACAATACGGGTTATGTGCTAAATATATACCTCAACCCAATCCTCATCCTGAAGGAGAATAATTATGCAAACCATTTTAGTCACAGGCGGGGCTGGATACATAGGTAGCCATACGGTTTTACAACTTTTAGAAGCGGGTAATCAGGTCATAGTGCTAGATAACTTGTGTAATTCTTCTCAGGAATCTTTAGATAGGGTTGAAGAACTCACCGGCAAAAAGACTATTTTTGTACAAGGTGATATTCGCGACCATACCATTTTAGAGTTACTTTTTTCGAAGCATAAAATAAATGCCGTTATTCACTTTGCCGGATTAAAAGCGGTAGGCGAGTCGGTAGAAAAACCCCTTAACTATTACAATAACAACGTATACGGTACCTTAACCTTATGCGAAGCGATGAAAAAATTTGGTGTGAAAAATTTGGTGTTTAGCTCATCGGCCACCGTTTATGGCGATCCTGTTGAACTGCCTTTGCGTGAGGATATGCCAACCGGCCAACCCACCAACCCTTATGGTATGTCAAAATTGATGGTGGAGTTGGTACTTAGTGACTTATACCAATCAGACAATGACTGGAACATTGCGCTGCTCAGATATTTTAACCCTGCGGGCGCACATCCGTCGGGTCGTATAGGTGAAGATCCTAACGGCATTCCTAATAACCTAATGCCCTTTATTACCCAAGTAGCTACTGGCAAACGCGAGCAATTATCGATTTTTGGCAATGATTATGATACTGCAGATGGTACAGGCGTAAGAGATTACATTCACGTTGAAGATTTAGCCGCAGGCCACTTAAAAGCCCTAGATAAACTCTTTACTTCCCCAGGAATAGTTACCTACAACCTAGGCACAGGCCAGGGATACAGCGTGCTAGATATGGTTAAAGAATTTGAAAAGCAAAGCGGCAAAGCCATACCCTACCAATTTGTTCCTCGCAGAGGTGGCGATGTGGCAGCTTGTTATGCCGACCCCAAAACTGCCAGCCAAGAACTAGATTGGACAGCCACCAGAGGCCTACCCGAAATGTGCAGAGACGCCTGGAACTGGCAATCCAACAACCCAGAAGGGTATTAGCTTCAATCCAAAATTTGCGAGCTAAAGCATGGATGGGGTCAGGTCTTGCCTTTTGCCACAATACGGCTCACTCTTGAGTAATGCAGTCCAAAATGCGTGCCTATTTCTTTCAAAGTATAACCACCCGATTTGTATGCCATCATTATTGCTTCATCACGGGATACGTCAAATTGAGCTTGATATTGCTGCAAAGTTAACGGAGTACTCCGGCGCTGTTTCAAGGGTATTTCTTTTAAATCACCTATTCGCGCACTTTGTAGTGGTTGATACTTCTCGATAAAAGCATCATCACCTAAAAATACTTGATGCTGCAGTTTATTCCAAATAGTTGCCTTGCCACCTTTTGCAACAAAATGAGTGTATTGATTAATTGCTTGTTTTCTGTCTTCAGAAAATAATTTCAATAAAAAATCTGTCGCTAACCAAGGAGGCGACGCTTGACTTCCAATAGTGCAATGCCAGCTACTCCATTGCCACTCATGTGGAAAATTAACCAAGTTTGCGCGAACAGGATTAAGTACAATATATCGACACAACTCAAGTAGGAAAGCGTTTTTATCAACCAATATCGCCTTGTAACGCCCTTGAAACAAGTGACCTACTCGCTGGTGTTTTCGATTCATCGATTGGGTAAACACACCATTGAGTTGCCGCATGCCTTTACATAAATTGGCATCTGGCGTTTCAACTAATAAGTGGTAGTGATTAGTCATCAAACAATATGCATGAATAATCCAATTAAATTGTTCACACGCATCATTTAATATCTTCAAAAACAACTTGAAATCAGTGTCTTGAAAGTAAATTTTCTTTTTATCGTTACCTCGAGATGTAACGTGATAAAGCGCGCCAGCAAACTCCAAGCGTAACGGGCGACTCATATTGCTCTCCGACTAATGTATTTTATATAAACTTAGTCAACTAGCAAAAATAAGCAAAACACAAGACCTGACCCCCAAGGGTTTGTCGATCTCAAATAAGAGGGTTATAAGTCTTCTAAAAATGCGTCTATATCGTCTTCAAGGGCTTCTTCTTCTGCGGATTGTTTAATGACTCCGTCTTGTACTTTAAATTTGAGGTTTTGGAAGTAGGCACTTTTTACAAAGGCATAAGGGTCCGCTGAGGAATTTAAGGTTTGTTCTTGTTGAATTAACGCTGCTCGGCCTTCTAATGCATTTATACCCATGCGTAAAGCACCTAAATAGAAATTGAGGCCATCAATTGGAGAGTAGGATGAATCGACAAAATCACCAGCAGAGCTGCGGATATCGCTAGGCCCCATTGCAGGTATCATTAGGTAGGGGCCGGTGCCCACGCCCCACTTGCCTAGTACTTCTCCAAAACTTTCTTTTTCAAGTTCTAAGCCAATTTCAGTGGCCACATCAAACACCCCCAACAAACCTACAGTGGAGTTAAGCATAAAACGCCCTAAGCTGATAAAAGTGCCCTCTAATTTGCCTTGTAATAGATTATTTAGGCTGTTGGAGGGTTCTTCTAAATTCTCAGCCATATTGAGCAACCCAGTACGGGCGACTTGCGGCATATAATCCACATAGACTACGGCTGTGGGTCTGAGTATGTATTTGTCTAGAACCTCATAGTTGAAATCCCATAGTGTTCTATTTAGGGATTCCAGTGGATCTTTTGAATCTTCATATTGCTGCGCTTGCTCGGTTGTTGCTTGTTGAGACGCGCAGCCGCCTAGTAGTAATAAACTTACTGCTAGGACTAGAAGGTGTATTCTCTTCATTGCACTTCTCTATCTATCATAATGGTTGTTTGTGTTGTTTCATTTGGCTTTAGATTCACCACAGTTTCTCCTTGAAATTCACCCGGTGACTGAGCAACATCGCCATCCACCGAGACTCTAGCCACTAACTTAGCTTGCTGCAATTGCGATAATGTATAATTGGGCATCATGGCATTGTTGTTCGATAGCTCAACCACAATAGGAAAGGTGGCCAATGGCATTTTTACCACAGCCGCGGGCATTCTTACTTTTCCTGTGGTTTCTTGGGCAAATACAAACAAAAAGGCACCTTTAGGCAATTGTGTTTGTAGATCCTGCTTGATATTTACGGTTACCGTTACACTTGTGGCGCTTGGCACTTGAGGTGATTGTGCTGCTACTTGCCCTAGCTCTAGTTGCAATTGCAAAATCCTTTGATTGACCGCCCCATAGTTGGGATCAGTTTGGGGAATAAAGGCTAGCAGTCTTTGCCAGTTTTCAAGGGCTAATTGTTTATCGCCTAGTTCTGTAGCCACTATTGCCAATACACCCATAGCATTGGTATTGTCGGGCTCTAAGCTAAGAATATGTAACAACACACGTTTTGCCTGCAACACTTGTTGTTCTTGCCCTGTCATCAACAAAGCTTGGGCATAGCTAGATAAGGTGCCAATATTATTAGGATCGTATTGCAGTGATTTTTCAAAGGCTTGAATAGCACTATCCACCCTATTGATAGCCCCCGACACGCGGCCTAATAACATCCAACCCGTGGCATCTTGTGGTGTGTCTCGTAGTTTGGTTCGTAGACCTAAGGCGAAATGTTGTAAGTCTTGCAGGTTAAGGCTTTCATCCCCTTTGAGCATACGCTGCCCCAGACTACTGGTTTGCTGCTGTGCCTGTTGCCATTGCTCAATAGCTTGAATTTGATTGGCTTGGAAATATACCGCACCACCCACTAACACACTTAATATAGCGCCAATGAAAATGGCGATACTCGCCTTGGGATCTTGGGTTGTAAGCCTATTGGGGCTTTTTACTTCATCTAGCAATGCAATTTTTAATTCATTTTCAGATTGCTGTCTATCTGCATCACTCAATAAGGCTTGCTGCTGCTCGTCTTGTAGTTCATCTAGGCGTTGTTTAATTAAGCTCTTATTGGTTAAGGTGTTAAGGTTAACCGACTGGTCTGTGCTCTTTTTTAACCATGGAAAAACCACAAAAAGAACAAAGATCACTGCAAACAGCGCCGAACATAGATAAAACATAGTCATTCATCACGCTCCAACATTTGCTGCGCTTTAGCAAGTTGCGCTTTGTCTATCTCAGTTACTTGGCGTTTACGCGACATCACTAGTAACACTAAAGCAACAAAAATAAACAACGCAGGTAATAACCACAACCAAATCGTCATTGAGTTTACCGGTGGTTGATAATACACAAAGTCACCATATCTTTGTTTCATAAAATCAATCACCTGTTGTTTATCATAATCTTTTTTAAGTAAGTCATAGACTTTACGTTTTAAATCTACCGCTATCATGGCATCCGAATCGGCGATATTTTGATTTTGGCATTTAGGGCAGCGCAACTCTTTGGTGAGTTCAATAAACAAAGCGTTTTTTGCGGGCTCATCAAAGTGAAATTTGTCTTCTGTTGCTAAGGCTAGTGTGCAAATGCAGGTTAAAATAACTAAAACAAATCGGTAGATTATTCCGGTCATAGTGCTTGTCATAGTTTTCGTCACAGTCCTGTTAACTCGTTATATAAAGAGGCAAACTTTTTGTTCCACACCCTAGGGTTGATATCGCCTATATGATGCAAGCGTATTTTGCCTTGCTGATCAATAAGATAGGTTTCTGGGGCACCCGTTACTCCAAGATCTAAAGATAAATCCCGTTTGATATCGAAGATATTAAAGGCATAAGGGTCACCTAATTGACTAAGCTTCTCGGTCACTTCTTGTTGTACTCGCTGCACGGTTTTTACGCCAAAATCGGGGTCAATATCTTGGTCAAAATATAAACCCACTATATGTTTCCCCTCGCCTTGCAGCTGTTTTAGATAAGGTAATTCAACGGCGCAAGTTACGCACCACACCCCCCATACATTTAGCAGAGTGACCTTGCCAATAAAGACTTCTTGGGTGTAGAACTGCTCGACATTCATCAAGTCTGGCAACACAAAATCAGGCATTGGCTGTTCGAGCAAGGTGGACTGATGTTCTCTTGGGTTAGAAAACAAACCTTGAAACAAAAAGATAACTAATCCCAAAAACAACACCAAAGGGACTAAAAAGATGGCTATTTTTTTCAAGATGTTTGCTCCGATAATGCTGAGTGGGAAGTCTGTTGGGCTCCCATTTTTTTTACCCTTTTAGCGCTTCGATAACGCTTATCACTAATAGACAACACCCCGCCAAAGGCCATAATAAATGCTCCTAGCCAAATCCAATTAATAAAAGGTTTAACATAGATACGAATTGACCAATCACCATTTTTTAATTGCTCGCCTAAAGCAACAAATAAATCACGGCTGAAACCAGAGTCGATACCCGCTTCGGTCATCACATTGCGCTGCACCGGATAAAAACGTTTTTCGGCAGCTAACGACGCTACTTTTTGCCCATCTTGGTATACATCTACATGACCAATATCTGCGGTATAATTGGGGCCCTTTGATTGGGAAACATCTTTGAATACAAACTCATAACCTTGCAGGCTTACGGCATCTCCTACCGCCATTCTTACGTTGCGCTCTACATTGTAAGCACTCACTAACGCAATACCTATAAGGGTAACAGCAAAGCCTAAGTGACCCGCCACCATCCCCCAATGACTAGGAGTCAGCTTTGTTAAATTCTGCAACACTGTCATTTTTCCTAAGGCAATTTGTGGTTGGATCCGCTGCCTAACCTCCATGATAGTTGTGATGACAATCCAAAAACTCAAGACCAAGCCAAGAGCGGCCATATAACTTGATTGTTCGAAACTGGCATTGATCAACACCCCAGCTGAGACGCTTAAAGCCAACGCAAACAATAGCTGTTTATACAAAGCTTGTGCCGACTGGCTCTTCCAGCGAGACAAAGGCCCTACGCCCAAAATCAACACAAAAGGCACAATCAAATAGGTAAACATTTGATTAAAAAACGGCGCGCCGATTGAAATCGAGCCCATACCCAGCTCTTTATGGACTAAAGGCAGTAATGTGCCGAGTAACACCACCAAAGTAGCCGCGCTTAAAAACACATTATTGCCTATCAACAACACTTCTCGAGAAAAAAGTTGATATCTACCACTGGCTTTAAGTTGCGGTGCACGGTAGGCATATAAGCCTAATGAACCACCAATGATCACTACTAATAATCCGAGTATAAATAAGCCACGGCTAGGATCGCTGGCAAAGGAATGCACCGAAACCAATACCCCTGAGCGCACTAAAAAAGTGCCCAACAAACTCAGCGAAAACGCAGATATGGCCAATAACACTGTCCAAGATTTGAATACTTTGCGTTTTTCCGTTACCGCTAAACTATGGATCAACGCGGTGCCCACTAACCAAGGCATAAAAGACGCATTCTCAACGGGATCCCAAAACCACCAGCCGCCCCATCCAAGTTCGTAATAAGCCCACCAACTACCTAAGGCCACACCTACGGTTAAAAAAGACCAGGCGGCTAGGGTCCAAGGTCTTGACCATCTTGCCCAAGTTGAATCAAGTTGCCCGGAAATCAACGCCGCAAGCGCAAATGCAAAGGCTACCGAAAAGCCCACATAGCCCATATACAACATAGGTGGATGAATAATCATCCCAAAGTCTTGTAGCAGTGGATTGAGATCTTTGCCATCAATAGGGAAAAACGGCAACAATCGCTCAAATGGATTAGAAGTAAGCAACATAAACAGGTAAAACCCTATGCCCACCATACCTAGAATAGACAAGACTCTAGCCACCATTTGAGGAGGAATAGCTCGGCTAAATAGCGCCACCGCCACTGTCCAGATAGAAAATATCAAGACCCAAAGTAAGAACGAACCTTCATGGCCACCCCATACGGCGGTAATTTTGTAATAAATAGGTAAGGTGCTATTCGATGTGTTGGCTACATAGGTCAAACTAAAGTCATCGGTGATAAACCCGTGGGTTAAGCACCCATAAGCAAAAGCAGTAAAAATAAACATGCCTATGGCTAAAGGTTTCGCCATCGCCATTAATTTTGCGTGGTTTTTATAAGCGCCCCACATGGGGTAAATGGCCAACAATATGCCCATCATCAGGGCAAGCACTAAAGAAAGATGACCTAATTCTGCAAGCATGTTATTCACCTGCCCCAGCGTTTTTATAGTTAGCCTGGCTAGGCTTAACATGTTTAATGCCTTTCATTTTTTCTGCTAGTTCTGGTGGCATATATTCTTCGTCATGTTTAGCCAACACTTCATGGGCCTCAATATGATTAGCTTGAGTCAATATCCCAGTTGCGACTATGCCTTGTCCCTCACGAAATAAATCAGGCAATATGCCCTGATAACTAACGGTCACTACAGGGCCGGTATCCATCAAATCAAAACTCACCGCTAAGCTTTGTTGATCGCGCTTAACTGTACCTGGTACCACCATGCCACCTATGCGTAGCCTTTGCCCAAGTTGTGGCACTTTCCCGTCTTTACCTTCGATGATCTCAGAAGGGGTATAAAATAAATCAATATTTTGATTCAGCGCATACAACATTAAGGCAATAGCTGCTGCCATCACTATTACCACTGCTGACACTGCCATTAGGCGTTTTTGACGTCTTGGATTCATATTATTTGTTCACCACTTGTGTTTTTTGCTCTGCAGCTTTTTGACTGGCCGCAGTATTTTGTTTAGCCGCAGCGCTACTAATACGTATTTGCCTTGCTTGTTCGCTTAAGATTTGCCTAAATAATTTACGTTTTGCAAAAATCCCATCTAGCCATAATACAGCCACACTCAGTGCGCCCATACCAAAAGATAACCAAACATAGGTGCCATAACCGCCCATGTGCCAAAAGGCATTCATATCTTCAAAGTGCATACTATTTCCTATGTTTGACTCATGCTTGAGCGCTTGATTGCGTTTTTTCTTTTTGTTTAGCCGCCAAAGCTACTACCCAAGGACGCCTGATTTCACGACGTAAAATCTCATTTTGTAAACGTATTAAAGCAATGGCCGCACACACTAGCATCCAGCCTAATAAAGACACTAAAAAGGGCCATAACATTTCAGTCGCCATTGAGGGTTTATCCATTTTCATTACGGTGGCACCTTGATGCAAGGTATTCCACCACTCCACTGAATAATGAATGATTGGCAGGTTTATAATGCCCACTATGGCCATCACTCCCGCCGCTTTACTGGCTTGTTGTTTGTCTTCGAAGGATTTATACAAAGAAATAATCCCAAGAAACAAAAATAATAAAACCAACTGAGAGGTCATTCTTGCATCCCACTCCCACCATGTGCCCCACATAGGTTTGCCCCAAGCGGCACCTGTAATAAGAGAAACAAAAGTCACCATAGCGCCAACCGGAGCCAAAGCCACCATAGCCATAAAAGAGGTTTTGACTTGCCACACTAGCCCCACAAAAGCCGCGCTAGCCATGGCCATATAAAGGCTTTTGGATAAAATCGCACTAGGTACATGCACATAAAAAATCCGAAAAGCCTCTCCCTGCTGATAATCGGCAGGGGCAAAAGCTAAGCCCCAAACTGTGCCCACTAATATTGTTAATAATCCAAAAACACTAAACCAAGGTAAAAATTTTTGGCAAAGTTGATAGCTACGCTCGGTTTTTGCGTAGGGATGTAACCATTTCCACATTAGGTTTGACTCACTCTAAGTGCATAAGCGATGGCAAAAGGAGCCAAGGCTAAAGAGAATAAAAACATGGCGCCAATAATCGCCAGTTGCCCATGATATTGCAATTGCATGGCAGCGGACTCTACCGCAGAGGTAGCAAAAATAAGCAAAGGAATAAACACGGGTAGCAACAACAAGGCTAATAGCACCCCGCCACGATTTAAACCAACGGTTAATCCTACGGCTATTGCCCCTATTAGGCTCAACAAAGGCGTGCCTAATAATAAGGTTTGTAATAACGCCCAATACATGGCTTCATTTAAGTGTAAAAACAACGCAAGCAAGGGCGATAATATTATCAAAGGGACTATGCTAGTTATCCAATGGGCCAACACTTTAACTAACGCCGCTGCGGGTAGTGAAGTACTAGACAACATGAGCTGTTCGAGTGATCCGTCTTGAAAATCATCCCGAAATAAGCGCTCTAATCCTAATAATGAAGATAAAATGGCCGCCACCCAAATCACTCCAGGACCAATTAGCTGCAAGGTGTTAGGTTCGGGGCCTACTCCTAAAGGAAATAAGCTGATCACCAGAACAAAAAATAACACCGGCTGCATAAGCTCTGCTCGTTGCCTGTAAGCTAAGGCCAAGTCGCGCTTCAAAATTGCCATCAATGGGGCCACTAAGTTCGATACTCCAAGGTCAATTCGTTAGTTGGATAATCTAATTGCAAGGCTTGATGAGATGTCATCACCACTGCGCCGCCCGTGCTTAAAAACTGAATGATCTGCGCGCTTAATAAAGCTATGCCTTGGGTATCCAGCGCGGTAAAAGGTTCATCCAAAATCCACAATTTTGCATCTTGTTTAAACCAAAATCTTGCTAAAGCAACGCGTCTTTGTTGCCCCGCCGACAAATTTGCCACAGGGATCTCTTCCAGACCCACCAAATTAAGTTGCCCTAAGGTATCGAAAATTTTGTCGAGAGACGTATCTACTTGGTGCTGCTTACACCAAAACAAGATGTTTTCAACGGCGCTTAAGGTAAGACTGATCCCTAATTTATGTCCAAAATACACTAAATTCTGATGATAACTTTCACGGCAGTTTTGAATATTTTGTTGCAGAAAAAATACTTCGCCACAATCACCAGCAACCAAACCCGCCAACACCCTAAGCATACTGGTTTTACCCGCGCCATTTTGCCCTTTAACGTACAGTAAAGTCCCTTGTTCAACAGCAAAGTTTAAGTTATCAAACAATAACCTATCTCTTTTCGTCACAGATAAATTCGTTACAGAAAGGACCGCCAAAGATTTCCTCGTTTTTTAATGAAAGAGACTGAAAATTAGCCGCCAATAATATCATAGGGATGGCGACCAATCAGTTAAAAACAACTTAAAATGGAAATTGCTTACAAAATAATTTGAGTGACGCCTAGTTCAGAAATGGCTGGTGTTTTCTGAGTGCTCACTTATTTATTGGAATTGGTATAAACTCATGCTTCTTGAAATTGGCCGATAACCTGTATATGTCTGACATTTCCCAATCTTCTCTCGCTGCCATATCTCAGGCGCTCACCCAATTGAGTCAACTCGCGCCCACCTCAGAAGCGGCACGTCAAGGAGTTGATGTATTGGTTAAACATCTAGCGGGCAACGTATTAAGCTTAACCAAAGGCAACAGTTTATTGCATAAAACCGCCTTACTCGCTGCGCCGCAAATAACAGGGAAACTAGCAGAAGCAGAAATTCATCAGGTAAAGTTAAACAGTGAGCCTAGCCCTTCATTGGCATTTTTTTCAAAGGCAAGCACCCAGGCAATCAGCACTGTGCCCCTTAACGAGCAACAGTTGCAGGCTTTACTTAAATTACCGGCAAATCAGTTATTCTCTAAAAATTTACAAGGCCAATTAAGCAGCGCCATAAAACTACCTGTACTCAGAGCCACGGTTTTAGCGCTCCCTTCTAAAGAGCAGCTCAATACCCAAGAAATCAAATCGCAAGTTGCCAGTCACCCTATAGCTGCAACCGACACTGCTGCAGTTAAACGACAAAATACGCTGCAACTAGGTCTTAGTGGTCAGCGTCCTCCCTTTGAGATATCTCTTCCTGTTAAGTCGTTGACTTCGTTTGATGTGGGCGAAAAAGTCACCCTAACCTTGACGCCAAAAGGTCAAAACTGGCAAGTCAGCATAGCGCAACATCAAAACCTACCCGATGCACGAATGAACCCTGTGGTAGCAGATACAACCTCTAAGAGTCAACAGAGTATACTGTCACCCGCTGCGGCCACGGCTTTAATTAAGGCTAGCATGCTTGAGCCAAAACTAAGCGCACCGATAGAGCTTGAGCTGCCCATCAAGCAGGCGTTGCAGCAATTGAGCAAAGTAGATACATCACAACATTTGCTGAAACAGCTTCAGGCGTTACCCATTGAAAAGCTAACATTGCAAGTTAAGCCAAGTGGCGATATTGAATTGCAGCTACAAAGCACTAAGCCTGTTGCCAATATCCCCATTACTAAGGAAATAGCACAGGCCTTGGCGGTGCTAAAATTACCGAATCAACAGGCCATTATCAAATCTTTTGATTTGCTAAATGATGCCAAAAAAGAGGCGCAGCTGTCTTCACAAGTAAGCCGCGCACTTTTAGCATCGGATATTTCCAAAAACTTAACCATTGAAACCCATAGTAAATCGCCGCTACCTAAGGTTGATGGCAGTCAACATCAAGACGCCGGAATTAGCTTAAAACAAGCGAGGGCCGATTTGCTGACTGTGGTTCAGAATAGTCCTATACATCAAAGTGTGATAAGCCCGAGTTTACTCAGCAACAAAGCAGAACAAAGCAACTTAGTGCAAACTTTATTACGCATTGTGCAACCCAAAGCAGAGGCACCAACCCTCGGCTTACAATCCCTTGAAAAAGCCTTTAACGATGGCGACTTTTTTAAAAGCGCCCCCGAGCAGCCGAGTAAGCAAGTGCTTGCTGAAATAATGCAACAAATAAAGCTGTCTTTACCTCAGGGCAGGGAGCAAGATGCCAATCAAATTAAGCAATTACTAACAACCCCAGCGCTCAATTTATCGGCACTGCAAATGGTTAACCCCACATCCAGTCAAGGGTTTATGAGTGGTTTAGTCACCCTCTTACAAATGTCACTTAGTGCTAGGCTCAGTCGTCATCAAAGTAGTCGTGCAGAACACATAACCACAACATTAAATTCGGTATTGAGCCATTCCAGTACTGCCAAAGTAACACCTAAAGCGATGACTGAGATGTCGCAATTAGAGCAAAAACATCAATTAATGAAAGAAATTGGACGTTTATTTGCCGGGCATCAAACCAGCAAGTTAAGTAACGCCGAGCAAATGCTTCAAGGCCAAGATAGCTTTTACTACAACTTGCCATCTGCCTTGGGCGGCGTTGTTAGAGATATTGAATTATTAATCAAACGAGAAGACGACAGTAAAGATCCAGCATCCAGCGATAAACAAGCCCCTAAAACTTGGCAACTAACGATGAAGCTAGGTGTAGGCGAATTAGGAGAATTACTAACAAAGGCCAAATTAAGTGGTGACACCTTAGACATCAATTTTTACGCCTCTAATGAAACCGTAAAAATTCAAGTCATGAACTACCTGCCCTTGCTGCGTAGAAAGTTTGCCTCCCTAGGTATAGAAGTGAGTAACAGCCAATGCCAACTAGGCAAAATTCCCGATTCGCTGCAAAAGCGGCCTTATCATGTATTCCAAGCTAAAGCGTAACAGGCCATAAAGTGATGTCAGATAAAACCTCAAAACAGTCCAAACAAAAAAGTGCGGTAGGCCTAAAATATCAACAAAACTCTGCCGATAATACTGCATCTAGTGAAGCGCCCACAATAATAGCCAAAGGCTTTGGTGACCTAGCAGAAGAAATCATCACGCTAGCGAGGCAAAACGGCGTATTGATTCATGAAGATCCTTATCTTAGCGACTTTCTTGCCACTCTTGACTTAGGACAAGAAATACCCGAACAGCTATACCATGTCATTGCCGAACTCATTTCCTTCTCTTATGTATTACAAGGCAAGTTCCCAGATAGTTGGGCAAAAATGCATAACAAGGTGTCGAAAAAGGTGTAATACCATTATTCCAAAAAATAAGAGAAGCAGATAAATAACTTTGCACAAATAGGCATTCATAAAAAATCCCACATATTCGCGAGATTTTAGATTACTAAAGATCAACGTTGAAACGGCTAACAGAGAGATTTGTATTATATCCGTGGGACGGTCAACTCAAATCTAGTGGCTTGCGTTAATTAATCTAATACCATACGCAGGAAACTGTTCATCTTTAGTTAATATCTGTAAGCCTTCCGCTTGCGCCTGTGCAATTAACATGCGGTCAAAAGGATCTCTATGGTGTAAATGCAGTCGTCCCGCTTGCTGTCCATGAAACAATGTTATCGGTAGTTCGCTAAACCCAGCTTGCTCTACTTTTGATTCTATATCTTCTGGTACTACCAATTTACCCATTTGCTGTTTAATGGACATTTCCCAAACAGTAGCAGCGCTAACATAGATGTCGTTCTCTGGATTAGCGATATGCTCAATGGCATTCGCGCCTAATTGATTATCTCCATTTAACCACCAAATTAGTGCATGAGTATCCAATAAAATTCTTTTCATTAGGATCCAAATAAATCTGTTATTTCATCGTTAACTTCTTTTGAATCAAAGTCTTTAGATACTACGAATTGCCCTTTAAACTGCCCGAAAGTTCTTGTTTTTTGAAGTGTGTAAGGCACCAATTTTACAGTCGGTTTCCCTGATTTGGCGATAATTACTTCTTCTCCCAATAATGCTAACTCTACGAGTTGGGATAATTTGCTTTTTGCTTCATGCATATTTGTTTGCATAACACACCTTCACGACTTAGCTAGACTTAGCTATAGTATACTGCAAAAGTAAAATTTAATTAAATCTTATATTATGGCGTTTATTCAAAGCTTAAAAAGTCATGTGCGAATGCTAGTACCATTCTCTAATTCTATTTTTTCAATAATTTTCAATGTCGCATAAAAAAACCGCAACAAAGCGGTTTTTTTATGCGACATTAATTAACCCGAACTCGGGATAAGAAACGCCTGTAAGTAGCGCTATTTTTGCCCCTATCTTCGTTGTTCATCATGAGTGT